>CAZSKP010000023.1:0-65705 GCA_964607485.1 uncultured bacterium
GGATTCAACCGATACACGGTCACGCAGGGGATTCCAGAACTCCGCGACGCCATCCGCAGCCACTACCGCAGCCATCACGGCGTCGAATTCGAGGACGTGCTGATAACCTCGGGCGTCTCGGGCGGGCTGATGCTCGCGTTCATTGCCCTCATCGACCAGGGCGACGAGGTGCTCCTGACCGACCCATATTTTGTGATGTACAAACACCTGGCGAACCTCTTCGGCGGAAAGCCGGTGTTCGTCGACACGTACCCCGATTTTACCCTTCGCCCCGAAAGGCTCGAGGAAAAAGTCACGCGCCGCACGAAGATGCTCGTCATCAACAGCCCGGGGAATCCCACGGGAAGGGTGTACACGTCGGATGAACTCCGGGGCATCGCCGATTTCGCGCGCCGCCACGACCTCCTCGTGGTAACGGACGAGATATACGACCATTTCATCTATGACCAGCCGTCCGAAACGTTCGCGAAATATTACGAGAAAACCCTCCTGTTGAACGGCTTCTCGAAATCCTCCGCGATGACCGGCTGGCGGCTCGGTTACGCGGCCGGGCCGCAGGAGATAATCGAGTCGATGAAGACGCTCCAGCAGTACAGCTTCGTGTGCGCGCCTTCGTTCGCGCAGAAGGCAGGCCTGGAGGCGCTCAGCTTCGACATCAGCCGGCACATTGCCGACTACCGAACCAAGCGCGACTTTATCTACGAGGGCCTGAAGGGATATTTCGATGTCGAAAAGCCCGGCGGCGCATTCTATATCTTTCCCAAGGCGCCCGGCGGCGACGGCGTGAAGTTTGTCGAGAGAGCAATCGCAAACAATCTGCTGATAATTCCCGGCAACGTTTTCTCCGAACAGAATTCCCACTTCAGAATCTCGTTCGCCGCTCCAGACGAGACCATCCACCGAGGCATAGAGATCCTTCAGAAGCTCGCCAAGGAGTTCTGAAACGGCACGGGGCGAACGCCCCCTTTCTGCACGAGTCCCCTCACCCGCTGTTGATTATTCCGGAAACTTTGTGATAAGATTGCGCTACGACATTGGGCGCTGTCTCAGGAGGGGGAACAGAAATGGCGATCAACAGGGGAACCCGGAAAGCCACGTTCGTTCACATGGTCGAAACCTTCGCGATACTCGGCGTGCTATGTGGCGCCGGATGGGGAATCTACGACACGCTCGGCAAGACACCCTTCGACATGCTGATGAACGCCATTCGTCTTGGCTTCCTCGGTTTCATCAGTGGCACGGTTGTCGGCGTCGTTCTAGGCGGGCTGACGGTGATTTACGCCACCATATTCCGCTAGGGTCTCGGACCCGAGGGTCTCAGGCCTGAGGCGGCCGGAGGAAACGAATTCGATGGAAGATGTCGAAAAGTTCTTTGTCCAGCGCAGGGGCTGGCCGAGGACGATAATTGATAAGTTGATAGACGAAGCGCAACTGCTATTGCCCACGCAGGCGCCGGGAGGCGCGCCCCGGGCCGAGGTGATCAACTTGAGCAGGGCGGGAGCGGGCGTGCTGATGCCGATGCGTCTCGAAAAAGGCACTCAGGTCAAACTGCAGATATCCGGAAAGAATATTCCGCGCTTGGATTTCGAGGCCGAGGTGCGCTGGGCCTCGAGCTCACCCGTCTCGACCGGGAAATATCCGGCGGGCCTGAAGTTTCATCATCTCGACGAAGCCAGGATGCTCAAGCTGCAGGATTTCATCGAAATCATGCGCCAGCATCGCCCGCCTGCGGAGTAGTTCTGCCGCCGGCGACGGGGGTGAGCAGCGTGACTTCGTCCCCATCGGAAAGCCCATGCTCGAGGTCGCGCCTGTGGCCGTTGACAAGCAGGGTTGTGCCGCCCCGGAGCGTTCCGGTGGAGGGATCTATCATCAGGGCGCGAAATTTCTCGCCGTTGCGTTCGAGCAGGTAGTCAATCAATCCGCCCACCGAGGGAACAGCCGGCTCACACGTCTCCTCCTTCGAACGCGCCACATCCGCGAAAGCGCCCAGGTACCTGACTCTTATTCTTGCGCCGGTTTTCATACGCTCGAACCTATACGACCGCCCCTTCTTTCTCGAGCACGTCTGCGACATCCGAGAGTCCGAGCGACGCGAGCCTCTCGCGAGTCTGGAGCGACGTGTGCTTATCCCATCCGTGCCGCTCGTAGTATTCGTCCAGCAGGTCGCTCAGATAATCTCGCGCTTTCATTCCCCGGCCGTATTCGAACGTGACCGGCTCATCCATCCATCTCGCGCACAGCCGGTCGTCCTTGCGACGCAGGCCGAGGCGCGAGTTGAACGCCTTCTCGAGGTTGCATGCGCGCTCGCCCGCGAGCAGCAGTTCCTCGGGCGTGAGCGCGATGCCGGTCAGCGCCGAATAGGCCTCGGTGAGCAGCTTGGGCGGCATATGCAGAGGGTCGGTGGCCGGCCTGAAGATGCAGACACCCAGGCAGTTGATCGCCGCAGCATAGTTTTCCGCAAGCGCGGAGGCCGCGCCTTTCAGGTCGGGCGTGTATGCGATGCCCGCGTCGGGCTTCCCGAGCCATTCCATCGAGATATCCTGTCGGGAGGCTTTGTCGATGATGTTGAGCCCCTTCAGGTGGTCGCACCCACGGGATGCGACCGCGAAATTCACGGCCCATATAGGGAACGAGCGTATCTCCTCGTGGAACGAGGTTCCTCCCTTTCCAGAGACGACGTATGGGGTGGTCGGCCTGTCGGTTATCTTCTCGAGAGCCTCCGCCGCTTTTTCGATGTTATGCGAACAGACCCGCCCAAGCTCGTTTTCCTGCAGGGCGACTGCCCGGATGATTTTCTCGACGGCGTCGAAGTTGCCCCACTCGAACGACACGGGTTCGCCGAACCACTCCCGCGTGTGCTCTTCCGTGACGATGCCGCGTTCCCACAGCTCCATGAGGAACGGGACGATTCCTCCTATCTCGGCGAGGTCCATACCGTAGTCGTTGCACATGCGATGCAGATGGGTGATGGCTGCGAAGTCGGGAATATCGCAGCCCATCCCGAAAGCGGCTATGCTGAAGTACTCGACGCTGCCGCCTACGGGACCGGCGAGCCGGCTCGCCAGCTCGGTCTCGCCGCCCTTTATCCGGCAGGAGGAATCGCAGCCGAACGTGCATCCGGGCGAGCATGCGAGGTCGCGAAGCTTCATGTGGGCCGAATACCAGTCGGGCGACATCAGCCGTATCTTTTCATCGGGCACCTTGGAGAACTGATTGTTGCGATACGCGTTGCCGCCGATGGCGTCGTAGAAGTCCACCATGTTCAGCGTGCCGTTCTTCTTGAAAACGTACACGAGCGGGTCGGTGTCTATCGCCTCAAAGATTCTCTCTGCGGCTCTGAACGCGGCCTCGGGGTCGTGCACCGAAATGCCCTTCGACCCGAGAGCGACTATCGCTTTGAGGTTCTTGCTTCCGGCCACACAGCCCGAGCCCGTGCGCCCGGCCGCCCGTTCTTCGGTCGATATGATGGAGGCATAGCGCACGCCATTCTCTCCCGCAGGCCCGATGCACGCGATGCCGGCCCTCGGGGAGACCTCTCCGGAGCGCAGCTTGCTCACAGTTTCATGCGTTCCCAATCCCCAAAGATGGCGCGCGTCTCGAATCTCGACGTTGTCGTCCTCCACGTAGAGATAGACGGGCTGCTTCGCCCTTCCCGTGACTATCAAATGGTCAACACCCGCCCACCTCATCTGCGAAAAGAAATTCCCCCCGCAAGTGCTGTCTCCAAAAAAGCCGGTGACCGGGGATTTGTAGGTGAATTTCATTTTGCTGCCCAACCCGAAGCCCGTCGCTCCCAGCGGGCCGAGGCCGGCGATGAGCACATTGTCCTCGCTCAAAGGGTCGATGCGGGGGTTCACGTTCAGAAAGTGCTCCCACAAAAGCCAATCGTTCACACCCATCCCCCCGATGAATCTCCGCGCGAGTTTCAAAGGCAGGGATTGCCGCTTCACCGAGCCGTTCGTCAGATCGACTCTCACAATGTCGCCATAACCACGCGCCATTGTCATTCCTCCGTCTCCACAAAAACCAGGGCCGTCGCCGCTTCGGAATTCGCCATCAACGGGCTGCTCGTCTCCGGCCGCTTCGAGCAGAACCGAACGCAGACCGGCTCGCCACCACACAGGTCGCACTTGAGGATCGTGCCGTCGGGCGCAACGTTGATGGCGCCGTACGGACACGCTTTTACGCACTCGAGGCAGAGGACGCACTTTTCCCCGTCGACCACGACCGCCCCCGTCTGCTCGTCGCGCAACAGCGCCTCGGAGGGACAGGCCTCCACGCAGGCGGGTTCGTCGCAATGCCTGCAAACTACGGGGCTGTAACAGTTCATCTCGGCATCATATTGGATTCGTATCCGCGCCGAAGCCGGGTTGAACGCACCCTGATGCCTGAGCGAGCACATGAGCTCGCATTCCCTGCAGCCGATGCAGAGATTCGGAACAACCGAGAGTTTTTTCATTCACATTCCTCGCTGCGTAGACTTCGAAAACCACTCGCCTTGGCGTCCCAATAGCGGAACGCCGCAGGGAATTATACCGCATACGACGACAACTTCGCAAGAATTGCGAGCTCCATTTCCCGCCCCGCCCCCGGCGATCAATTTGAACAGGTGCCCCAAGCAAGCTCACGCGAATGTCCGGTCTCGGGAGTTGACATAATCCCTTTGCTCTGTTATAGTTATTGAGAAGCCACGCAGGTGCTCAAAATTTAGGCAACTCCCATGGCGGATGCGAAAAAAGACAAGCTGGAGAAGATTTTAAGAGACCTGAGGAGCGTGCTCATAGCATTCTCCGGCGGGGTTGACAGCACATTTCTGCTCAAGGCCGCGCTGGACGCTCTCGGCCGCGAAAAAGTGCTGGCAGTCACGGCAACTTCGCTCACCTACCCCAGATCGGAGCTGGAGGACGCCTGCCGCATCGCCGAGCGCCTCGGGGCGCGGCACATGGTGATCGAATCGGAGGAGACCGAGATCCACGAATTCGCCACGAATCCGCCGAACCGGTGCTACTACTGCAAGCGCGAGCTTTTTGGCAAGCTCGTGGTGATCGCACGAGAGCATGGCCTGGCGGCGGTCGCCGACGGCTCGAACCTCGACGACCAGTCCGACCACAGGCCGGGCAAGCGGGCGGCCGACGAGCTCGGCATACGCAGCCCGCTCCTCGAAGCCGGCCTCACGAAGGCCGACATACGCGAGCTCTCGCGCTCGCTGGGGCTTCCTACGTGGGACAAGCCCGCGTTCGCATGTCTCTCCTCGCGGTTCCCCTACGGGACAGCGATTTCTCACGAGAAGCTCAGGCAGGTCGATGCCGCCGAGCAGTTCCTCCGCGGCAAAGGGTTTCGCCAGGTCCGCGTCCGACATCATGACCACACGGCTCGAATAGAGGTCGCACGCGCCGAGCTCCCGCGTTTTTTTGACGAGGCTCTCATCGCCGAAGTGGTGGCCGAGTTGAAGCGAATCGGCTATAAATACGTCACCCTCGATCTGGAGGGCTACCGCACCGGAAGCATGAACGAGGTGCTCCCGATTTCGCGCAATGAGTGATTCCCAGAGCAATCCTTCCGCACAATCTGTACACCTGAACACGCCCGAGACAGAAGCACTTCTCGCAATATCCGAGAAGCTGGGCGCGTCGCGCGACCTTTCCGAAACGTTCGGGCAGATAATGGAGATTCTCGCATCGAGGTTCGGGATGGAGCGCGGCACCCTCACCCTGCTCGACCCCGAGACGAAGCAGCTCATCATCCGCGTGGCCCACGGCCTCTCCGAAGACGAGATGAAGCGGGGAAAATACAAGATAGGCGAGGGAATAACGGGGAAGGTCGTCGAAACGGGCGGGCCGGTCATCGTGCCCAGCATCGGGCGCGAGCCACTGTTCCTCGACAGAACGGGCGCCCGCAGGAATATCGACCGCGAGAGGATCGCGTTCATATGTGTGCCGCTCAAACTCGAAAACGAGGTCGTTGGCGTGCTGAGCGTCGATAAGGTGCGCTCGGGCGACGACACGCTCGAAGGCGACATGAGGCTGCTCACCATAATCGCCTCCATCGTCGCGCAGGCGGTCAGGGTGCACGGGGCGATAGGCGAAATCGTAGCGCTCAAGGAGCGGACGGACCGCATACTGGCGGGAATGCCCAACGGGGTGTTGGTCCTCGGCCCGACGGGCCTGGTGCTCGCGATGAATCCGGCGGCGGAACGCATGTTCGGCTTCGGCCGGGGAAGCGCGAACGGAAGGCGTTACATCGACGCGTTCGCCGACCATCGGAGCGTGCTGAACATAGTCGAGCGGATATACGACGACCCCGATGCCTCGGCAAGCTTCGAGGCCCACATCTTCGGCTCCGCTCCCGAGCCCATGCCCGTGGCCATAACGTGGTCGGTCCTGGGCGAAGAGCCCGCCGGCACACAGTCGATTGTCGTGAACGTGCAGGACCTCACCGAGGTCAAGCGGTTCGAGCGGCAACTGCGCCGCAACCAGAGGCTGGCCGCGCTGGGCACGATGGCGGCCGGCGTCGCGCACGAGATACGGAACCCGCTCGGGGGCATCCGGGGCGCCTCGCAACTGTTGGCCCGCAACATGAGCAAAGATGAAGGGCTCAAGGATTTCCTCGACATTATAGTGCGAGAGGTGGACCGGCTCGACCGGACGGTGGAACAGCTCCTGGATTTCGCGCGTCCGGCGAAGACCGACATGGCCCCGACCAGCGTCGGCGAAGCGGTCGAACGAGCGCTCGCGCTCTTGAAACCGGAAATCGAGAAGAGCGGCGTGAGGGTCGCCAAGAAAACCCTTTCGGAAACGAGAAAGATAAATGCCGACGCGGCCCAATTGACGCAACTGTTCCTGAACTTGTTTCTCAACTCCCTGCAGGCAATGCCCGCCGGCGGAACGCTCACCGTCACCATCCGCGAGGAAGCGGCTTTCATCGACGCCGACGCCTCCTTCGTGGTCGTCGAAATCAACGACACCGGATGCGGCATGCCTGCGCAGACGCTCGAGCAGATGTTCACGCCGTTCTTCACCACACGCGAGAGCGGGACGGGGCTCGGGCTGGCGATTTCGCACAGGATAGTCGAGGAACACGAGGGCGCGATAGATGTCGTGAGCGAGGAGGGCAAGGGCACGACCTTCATCGTGTCGTTCCCTGCGCCCCAGAGCCGGGCCGTTCCGAAGGAAGGCCAATAGAGATGCAATCGAGAATTCTCATCGCCGACGACGATGAGAGCATGCGATGGGTGCTGGGCAAGACGTTCGGCCCCCCGAAATACCACTCGGATGCCGTCGCCAGTGCCGACGACGCCCTGCAAAGGCTGCACGAGTCGAGCTACGACGTGCTCCTCATGGATATACGGATGCCGGGTATGAGCGGCCTCGAGGCGCTTGGGCAGGCGAAGCTGGTTCAACCCGACCTGTCCGTGATAATCATCACTGCGTACGGCACGATGATGACCGCGATAGAGGCAATGAAGTGGGGCGCCTATGACTATGTGACCAAGCCGTTCGACGTAGAGGAACTCGAGATCATCGTCCAGAAGGCGCTCAAGACCCAGGCGTTGGCGCGTGAGAACCTGGAGCTTCGGGCCAATCTTCGGCGGAAATATGAAATCAACAACCTCGTCGGCAGTTCGGAAAAGATGCAGCAGGTGTACAAAGCCATCGGGCGGGTCGCCGACAAAGACGCGACCGTGCTGATCCAGGGCGAAAGCGGGACGGGAAAGGAGATGGTCGCCCGCGCCATCCACTACAACAGCCGGCGGACGGACAGGCCGTTCGTGCCCGTAAACTGCGTGGCCATCCCGGAGAATCTCCTCGAAAGCGAAATGTTCGGCCACGTCAAGGGCGCGTTCACGGGAGCCACCGCAAGCCGCACGGGAAAATTCCAACAGGCCGACGGTGGCACCCTGTTTCTTGACGAGGTGGCCGACATCGGGCTCGACCTTCAGGGAAAACTCCTGCGAGTGCTTCAGGAACACGAAATAGAGCCGGTCGGCGGGGAAGCCGTCATAAAGGTCGACGTCCGCGTCATCGCCGCGACCAACCGCGACCTGGCCACGGAGTTGCGTGATGGACGATTCCGCGAGGACCTTTACTACCGACTCAACGTCGTTCCCATCGAGCTGCCGCCGCTCAGAGGACGCAAGGAGGACATCGCCGAACTCGCCACCTTCTTCGTTCAAAGGTTTGCCGATGAGATGAACATCGAGCCGCGCGCCATCGAGCCCGCCGCGTTCGAACTGCTCCGGGCCTATGACTGGCCGGGCAACGTCCGCGAGCTGGAAAACCTCATCAAGAGAATAATGGTCATGCAGACCGACCAGGCTGTCACGCCCGAACATATCGGTCTCGCCCTGCCAACGCGCGCCGCGGAGCATTCCCCGACACATTCGGCGTCGTGGGACGGACTCGTCGAACAGGAACTCGCCTCGATGTCCGATGGGCCGGACCTGTACGACCGGCTGTTGGAAAAACTTGAGAGACCTCTCGTAAAGAAGGCGCTCGAACGCTGCGGCGGAAATCAGCTGCGGGCCGCGGAGATGCTCGGGATAAACCGTAACACGCTCCACAAGAAAATGAAGAGACTCGGATTGAAATAGAAAGAAATCGCCGAACCATTGGGAACCGCACGCGACCGTTAGAGGGCGAAGGATTACCGCGACGAGAGATGAAGAAAAACAGCCTTTCGCTGTGGCTGGTCTTGCTCTTTCTCATTGGCGCCATCTTCCTGTTCAATGTGAAAGGGATTAAGTTCTACCTGGTTCCCTCCGATTCGATGGACCCGACGCTGAAGAGGTCCGACTACATCGCGGGCTTCAGAATAAAGCCTTCCGAGCTGCAACGGGGCGACATCGTGGTATTTAACAGGGGAAAGAAGGGAGACTATTACGTCAAGCGGGTCGTGGGACTGCCGGGGGAGATGGTCATAATCTTCAACGGCTTCGTTTACATAAACGGCAACAAGCTCGACGAACCGTACGTGCAGAATCGCGGAGATGAGAACTTCGGCCCCGTGACGATTGCCAAGGGCCGCGTGTTCCTCATGGGCGACAACAGGACCGACAGCTTCGACAGCCGCTGGTTCGGGCCGGTGCCTGAAAGCCAAATCGAGGCGAAGGTTTCATTCATCTACAACCCTATCAGCAGAATGGGCCGCGTGAGGTAGGGAGGAGGCTGCTCCGGCCCGCGCCGGGCAACAGACACAGGGTTCGGGGGAAATTGCATGCTCCTTCATCTGATAAGGCACGGCGAGACCGACTGGAACGTCGAACGCAGATGCCAGGGTTTCAGCGACATCGAGCTCAATGCGACCGGCCGTCGTCAGGCCGAGGCGGCGGCGAGGCATCTCAGCCACACGAACGTCACGGCGATATATTCCAGCACGCTCAAGAGGGCATATGAGACGGCCCGGATAATCGCCCGATACCACGACGCCTCTGTCCAGGCGACCGACGCCCTGCGCGAACTGAACCAGGGCGAATTCGAGGGACTTGCGCTGACCGAGCTCGTTGCGAATCATGCCGATTTCCTTGAACGCTGGTTCCGCGAACCGGCCGACATCAGGGTGCCCGGAGGAGAATCGCTTCGCGACGTGCAGAACCGCGCCTGGTCTGCACTGGAGGAAATTGTCAAGACGCATTCCGACGGCGACGTGGTCGTCGTCGGCCACAACCTGTGCAACATGACGCTGCTTTGCCGGATAATGAATCTGGACCTCTCCGATTTCCGGCGCATGCACCAGGACGTGGGTGGAATAAATGTTGTGGAATTCGGGGGACGCTGGCCTCATCCGGTCGTGCTCCGGCTCAACGACACGTCTCACCTCCGGTAGACGCTTGAACGAGCGAAGGCCTCGATGCCGACCCTGAGGGCTGTTCCTTTGAAACCGACCAGTTGCCCGAGCAAATGGAGAGAGAGGAGGTGACAAAATGGCCAAGGCATACCTGAAGATTTCGGTGGACGCTGGAATGGAAAGGGAAGTATGCAGCAGTCTTAAGAAGTTGTCGGAGATCAAGTCGGCCGACCTGACGACCGGCGACCAGGACATCGTCGCTGTAATCGAGGCGGGGAGTTACGAGGCGCTGCTGAAGACGATCGTCGAGAAGCTGCGTCAAATCAAGGGTATTGCCAGCACCTCGACAAGCCTGGTGCTGGAGTAAGCGAACTCCGAGGAGGCACGCTGAACGGATGCGGGGGGCGGGGGTCATGCCCGAAACCGTCAAGCCGCTCCGCTCCTATAGCCACAGGGCGGAGTGGAGAAATTACTTGACAATTTATAGTCAATAGGTTAAAATGTGGCAGTGCTTCACCGCGTGAGGGCGTGTTCGCGTCTCCAGACGCCGGCGCCACGCGTGCAAACGTCAGACGAGGTTGTCAATGTGCGGAATAGTCGGGTACGTCGGGAAAGAACAGGCCACTCCCATAATTCTCGAGGGGCTTAGGCGGCTTGAATATCGTGGATACGATTCGGCAGGTATCGCCGTCGTCAATAAGTCCGGGATAAATGTCATCAAAGAAGTCGGAAAGCTCAGGGTGCTCCAGTCCCGGCTCGATAAGGACTCGCTCGCTGGAACAACCGGAATAGGCCACACGCGTTGGGCCACGCATGGGGTGCCGTCTCAGGCCAACGCCCATCCCCATCACGACTGCACGCATTCGTTCATGCTCGTGCACAACGGGATTATCGAGAATTACTCCGAGCTGAGGCAGGAGCTGCTCGGCAACGGGCACACGTTCGTGTCCGAGACGGATACCGAGGTGATCGTGCACCTCATCGAGGCGAACTATTCGGGCGACCTCCTGCAGGCAATGTTGAGCTCGATGCGAAGGCTGAGGGGAGCCTATGCGCTCGCGGTCGTCGCGGCACATGAGCCCGACACCATCGTCGCAGCCCGATGTGGAAGTCCGCTCGTCGTCGGATTCGGAGACGGCTGCAACCTGGTGGCGTCCGATGCCTCGGCGGTGCTGGGCCATACGCGCCGGGTCGTGTACCTCGACGACCACCACGCGGCTCGGCTGGGGCGGGACAGTATTCATGTCTACGACATTGGCGGCGACAGGCTCGACCCGAAAATAAAGGAGTTGACCCTGAACCTCTCCGACATAGAAAAGGGCGGACATCCGCACTTCATGATTAAGGAGATATCCGAGCAGCCCTCGTTGGTGGCCGACGTCCTGATGCGTCGAATCTCGCCCACGACGGGAGAGATAGATTTTCGAGAGGCCCGGCTGGAGGATCTCAAACTCGAAAGCGTCGAACGGATAATGATGGTATCCTGCGGCACCGCGTACCACGCGAGCATGGTCGGAAAGCATTACCTCGAAAACCTTACCCATCTGCCCGTCGAAGTCGATGTTGCCAGCGAATTCCGCTACAGGAACCCCGTTATCAACGACAGGACACTGGTGATAACCATCTCGCAGTCGGGCGAGACGGCCGACACCCTGGCAGGGCTGAGGGAGGCGCGGAAGAGGGGAGCGAAGGTGCTCTCCGTCATCAATGTCGAGGGCAGCAGCATCGACCGCGAGTCGGACGCGACGCTGTACGTTTACGCCGGCCCCGAGATAGCGGTGGCCTCGACCAAAGCGTACACCGCGCAGGTGCTGGCGCTCTTGCTGTTCTCGCTGTATCTGGGAAGAAAGAGGGGAACCGTGGACGAGGAAGCGTACGCGCAGCTCATCGAAGAGCTGCGGCTGGTTCCCGAAAAGATGAAATGGATTCTCGATAATCATGAAACGGTGAAGATGTGTTCGAGAAAGTTCAGCAACGCCCCCAGCTTCCTGTACCTCGGTCGAAGCTACAATTATCCAACCGCCCTCGAGGGTGCGCTGAAGCTGAAGGAGCTCTCATACATCCATGCCGAAGGATGCGGCGCAGGCGAGATGAAACACGGCCCCATAGCGCTCGTTGACGACACGTTCCCCGTCGTCTGCCTCGCGCCGGCAGGCAGAGTGTACGAGAAGATGCTGAGCAACATTCAGGAGATACGCGCCCGTAGAGGCATCCTGATTGCAGTCGCGACGGAAGGAGACGAAGAGATAGCGGCGCAGTGCGACCATGTGATTCATGTTCCCAGGGCTCATGAATCGTTGAGTCCGCTTCTGACCGTTATCCCCTTGCAGTTGTTGGCCTACTATACGACCATCGTGAAGGGCCTTGACGTTGACCAGCCCAGGAACCTGGCGAAGAGTGTAACGGTGGAATAGCCGAAAGCGAGAGACAATCAATATGGCGATATACTTGGTCACCGGAGGAGCCGGATTCATCGGATCGCACCTGGTAAAGCACCTCGTCGAACGAGGCGAAGAAGTGAGGGTGGTCGACAACTTCCTTACCGGCTCGCGGGACAACCTGAGCGATGTGATGGACGGCATCGAGCTGATCGAGGGCGACATTCGCGACGCCGAGCTGATGCGTAAGGTAATAACGGGGGCAGACTACTGCCTTCACCAGGCCGCGCTGCCCTCGGTGCCGCGTTCGGTCGAAGACCCGGCGCTCAGTAACGACATAAACGTTAACGGAACGCTGAACCTCCTTCTCGCAGCAAGAGACGCGGGGGTCGAACGATTCGTTTATGCCTCGTCGTCGTCGGTGTACGGAGATTCGCCGGTCCTGCCCAAGCGGGAGGATATGCCCGCGCGCCCGCTTTCGCCCTACGCGATAAACAAGCTGGCCGGCGAGCTGTACGCGCGTGTGTTTCACTCCCTCTACGGAGTGCCGACGGTGTGCCTGAGATACTTTAACGTCTTCGGGCCCGGACAGAATCCAGACTCGCCCTACGCGGCCGTGGTCCCCATATTCATCTCCGCGATGGCCGAAGGAAGGCAGCCCACCGTGCACGGCGACGGTGAGCAGTCGCGGGACTTCTGTTACGTTGACAACACCGTCGCCGCAAATCTTCTCGCCTGCTCCGTGCCGGCCGAACGAGTGGCGGGAGGGGTCTTCAACATCGCGTGCGGTGAACGTCACACCATAAACGAGCTGTTGAAGAACCTGAATGAGATCATGGGAAAACAGATCGAGTCCGTCCACACCGCGCCCCGAAGCGGAGACGTCAGGGATTCGCTGGCGGACATCTCCCTTGCCAGACGCGACCTCGGATATGACACCGCCGTGAGGTTTGCCGAGGGCTTGAGACGCACCGTCGAGTGGTTTCAGCTCAGACGCTCGCGTGCGGTCACCTGAGCCTCACTTCTCGGCTTGACCTTCTTCCGAACGCTTCTTGATATCATCGAGGAAATTTTCGTAGAACCTGTCCGGTTCAAGCTCGTATGCCTTTGAGGCCCACAGCTCGGCCGCCAGAGTGTCGCCGAGCGCAACGCTCGTGAGCGCCAGCTCATATGCGGCAAGCGCCGAGGTCGGCCGGGATGCGAAGGCTGCGCTGAAGCTGGCGAAGGCCTCCTCGTGCTCTCCCTGCTCGGAAAGAATCTGCCCGAGCGCCATGTTCGCTCCGAAATGTGAGGGCTTCTTTTTGAGCGCTTCTCTGAGCAGCGCGGCCGCGGCTTCCTGCTTGCCGCTCAGACGCAACATCACCGCCTCGCCATACAGCCCGTCGGCCGAGCCTTGTTGGCGGGATAAGTGAGCAGTGAGATACACACGCTTCGCCTGGTCGTACACCTCTTTTTTCGTCAGCGCCACCTGAAGGGAGAAGGCCGCTTCTGCCTGGTTTTTATCGAGCTTCACCGCCCGCTCATAACTTACAATCGCATCGTCGAAACGTCCCGCTCGTTCGTAGGCGTGGGCCAGTTTGAGATAGATCGTGGAATCGAACGCGTTCTCTCTCAGCGCCATCTTATAACTGCGGACGGCTTCGCCCGTTTCTCCCATCATCTGGTGGGCGTCTCCCATGCCCGAAAGCGCCGCTGCGGCATAGTAGTTGGCTATCACGAGCCGGCCCTTGACTTCGCCTTCGGCTCCTTGCGGAGCATTGGGTTCGGGCGCGGCGCTCTCGTCCGGCCGCGACCTGGTAAGTTCGTAGGCCGTTGCATACTCGGCCAGGGCTCCGGCCGTCTGGCCGGCGTTCAGCAGGGTATTCGCCAGACCGATGTGAACGCGGATGCTTTTCGGAGCATACCGAACCATTGCGGAGAAGAAGGTGAGGTCGTCTCGCCATTCGGTGTTTCGTCGGATTGTTTGGACGGAGAAGAACATGATAGTAATCGCCGGCCAAGCGAGCAGCGCTCTCCACTGCCAGCCGCCCGACCTCCAAACGTTGGATTGTGCGAGGTTCACGATGGCGAGCGCCCAGAGCGCGGCCAGGCCGATCGAGGGGAAGTACAGAAAGTGGGGCGGCGTGAAAAAGCTCGGGCCCGGATGGAACAGGAAGAAATAGGAGAACGGAAGCAGACAGGCAAAAAACCAGAGAAGGAAGAAGCTGACTCGCGGGGAACTCCTGAAAGACAGCAGCGCCCCACCAAGCAATAAGAGAAGAGCCCCTTCCGCAACAACGACCTGGGGAGTGGCGACCGTATCCAGCATGGGGATAAAAGTCTCAAATCCGAGGTTAGACGGAAGAAACATCAACCCCAGGTAAGAGGCTGCCGCCTGCGCCGCGGTCATGAGCCTGCGGGCGAGCTCGACACCCTCCACCGGAAGCGGAGTGGGGCTTGGCACAACGTGTGAACGCCACAGAAAATAGACGAGCGCGATGGAATAAATCGGCACAAGCGGCTTCACTCTCAGGCGCGCTGTTTCTCCCGCGGACCCGTCCGGCCGGATGATCTCGTAGGCGGTGAGAACGATTGGAATCGCAATCGCGTTTTCTTTCGACAACAGCGCCAGGACAAAGGCGGCGCAGGCACACAGGAGCATCGGCTTCGCCCCGCGCGGGGCTCTTTGACGCGCACCCACGTAGCAGTAAACGCTTGTCAGGAAGAAGACGGCGCACAGCGGGTCGGACCGGCCGGAGACGCCGGCAACCGAGTCGGCGAGCGCGGGATGCACGCCGAACAGCGCGGCCGCGATGAACGATACGGTCGCCTTCAGCCTGAGCCTGACGAGCAGGAGGAAGACGAGCACCGTGGCGGCGGCGTGGAGGAATATGTTGGAGAGGTGATACCCCCACGGCACCAACCCCCATGCGAGATAGTCGGCGAGATATGACATGAACACCATCGGGCGATAGTAGTCGTACTGGACCGGCCCGGTCATCGCCTGACCCACGGAGAAGAAGGGTCGGGTGAAGTACAGTCTCGCGTGACTCAGGCTGCGTATCGCGGGGTTGTGCTGAATCATGGAGACGTCGTCGAACACGAAGCCGTTGGAGAGGGTATTTTCGAAAACGATGAAGACCAGAATTGCGAGAAGCGTCGCGAGCACCCATTGCTGCACGCGTGGAGCGGGGCGTTTGTTCGGAGGTCTGGGCAGCTTCTCAGACGGCCTGGTCACCCTGTGGTTCCTCGCTCTACCTTCAAAAGTATTTCTCCAGAGCCTGCAAATACCTGTCCGTGGCGCCACGATGCGCGTCGACCACACTTCTCGCGGCCTCGCCGAGCGCCCTCGCGCGCGACGGGTTCTCGAGTAAGCTCAGTGTGACAGAAAGGAGCTCCCGTGCGTCATTCACACGCACGGCCCCATTCTCCGACAGGAAGGCTTCTTTGACATCATCCAAATGGTGCATGTGCGGGCCGAACAGAACGGGTTTTCCCATGGAGGCCGGCTCGATAATGTTATGGCCCCCGACTCTTGCGAGGCTTCCGCCGACAAAGGTGACCGTGGCCAACGCGTAGACACGGGCAAGCTCGCCGACTGTGTCAAGTAGCAGGACCGCCCGGGAGTTCGTTCCCACCCCGTCGCGGGCACGTGTTCTCCTCCGCACTTCGAGGCCCATCTCTCGAATCAGCTCGTCCACAGCGTCGAATCTTTGCGGGTGTCGGGGGGCGAGCAACAGACGCGCGTGCGGCTGCTTCGCCAGCACCTTGGGGTAGGCCTCGAGGAGCGCCCGTTCTTCTCCCTCGTGTGTGCTGCCCGCGACTATAAGCGGGGAATCCTTTTCGAGCATCAGCTCGCAGCGCAGCCTCTCGATCTCCTCGGTCGATGGGGGTTCGGGCGCGGCGTCGAACTTCATGTTACCGCATACCTTCACCGCGTCGGGCCTTGCCCCGAGGGCGACAGCCCTGTCGGCGTCCCGGGGCGATTGCATGCCGGCGAAACTGATCCTTGAAAAGACGTTCCGAAATATCCCGGGGATCAGCCGATAAAACCGGAAGGACCTTTGCGAAATCCGTCCGTTCACGATGGATATGGGAATGTGCAGCGAGCTCGCTGCTCGGATCAGGTTGGGCCAGATTTCCGTCTCGAACAGGACGATCGTCTTCGGCTTCACGCGCGCGAGCACCCTTCTCACGATCGGGCTGAAATCGAGCGGGAAATAGGCTATCGCGTTCCCGATACCGAGGAGCTCATTGGCGACGCGATAGCCGGTTTCGGTCGTTGTGGTGAGGAAAACCGGACGGACGCCGCCTGCGTTGATTTTACGGACGAGTGGAGCGACGGATTTGACTTCTCCCAGCGAGACCGCCTGAATCCAGATTGGATCGGCACCGATCTCGGTTTCGTGGTTCCCAGCCCGCAACGACAGCCTTTGCCCGACGCCCGCCCGAAAGCGGGGGTTGCGGGTCATCTTGAGGAGCGCATACGGAGTGAACAAGACGATGAATCCTGCGGCAAGAGTCACTTCATATGCCAAGAACGCGGCCGATGTAAAAAGGGGTTCTGGAGGTCTTGTCGCCACTCTTACGGCCTTTCCGGATACTCATGCAAAACACCCCCTGACCGCGAGGGCGCAGGGGGTGTTGGATTCCACATCGTTCGTTACTTCAACCTGGTGTAGACAACTCCGCGGGAGTCCATGATGTTAACGGTTATGAAAATCAACAAGTTTGTCCTGTCGCTGCTCTTGACTTCGTTCTCGAAGAGCCTGCCGATGAGCGGAATGTCTCTGAAGAACGGAACGCCGGTTTTCTCATAGTTGGTAGTGTCCTCGATCAGTCCGCCGATGACTATCGTATCGCCGTCGTTGACAACAACGTTGGTAAAGATCGACTGCCGTTCGACTTCGGGCCTCTGAATGGTGTTTACTATGGTTCCTCCGGTGCCGTCGGTGGTTGTTATATTAAACGTATCCAGGACGGGCCCGATCTTGGCGATGTCGGGCAGTATGAAGAGGCGAATGGTTCCGTCCGACTGAATCTGGGGTGTGATAGAGAGGGTGATGCCCTCGGTTACGTCGGTAAATTCCTGGTCGACTGACTGAACAAAGACTGGCGTATCGGAACCGGGTGTCTGCACTATGTCGGTCGTGATCGTGAGGTCGCTCCTGAAAGACCGTGTGAGCACATCCTGTATCACGGCGGCTTTGTTGTTGAGCGTCACAATTCGCGGCGCGGAGACCAGATGTCCGCTCTGCAGCTCTGACAGAAGATTGATGGTGGCCTCCAGAAAATCGCCGTCGGCCTTCGTGTATCGAAACAGAATGTTTCCGCCCCGGTTGCCGAGCAGGGCCTGGGTTATGTCGGTGATCAGGTGGAAATTGGTGAAAGAGCCCTTAGAGATCGAGTCGGCCGAAAATTGGGCTGTTCCTCCCACGTCGTCTCCTGCGGCTGGGCCGGCGAACTGAAACCCGACTCCGACCCTCTCGGCCTCGAACAGGCTGTAACTTATGAACTTCGCCTCGACCGATATCTGCCGAGGTTCCTGGTCGAGGTGATCCAAGAACACTTCCAATATATCGAGGTTGGTGGGTGTGTTGCGCACGATGAGTGTGTTGGTGTGAGGGTCGAAATCGATCATCGAAAGGATTTCCCTGCCGCTCGCGTCGGCCCACAATTTTCTGGGAAGATCGAAGAGCCTTATCTGGTCCGACTGAGTCTCAAAGCCCCCAACCTCCCTGTCCGCACCGATCACAGCCGTCCTTTTCCTGGTCTGCTTTGTCGGGTCCAACACAATGGGAACAAAGGTTCTCAGAATGTTCACCAGCTTAGGCACAGACATGGAGAGATAGTCGGGGTCGACTTCGAGCAACTTGCTTCCATCTATTTCCCTCACGCGGCCGACCAACGACTGTCCGGAAGCCAGGTTCAACGCTCGGCCGCCAAGGGAAACTCCGCCTGCAGTTCCAGAGGTATCGAGTTTCGGAAGAGAAAGCCGGCTCGTATCTTTCAGATGGTAGAAGCGTGTCTCAAGCTGTTCGAAGGATGAACCGCGCAGAACGTCGGGAGTGGAAACATATATGAAATCCCGCTCGATGGAGAAACCGAGGCCGTGTTGCCTGAGCATGCCGTTGAGCGCTGATTCGAGAGGAAGCTCACTCACATGAATTGTTACAAATATCTCCTTCCGGTCCACCTTGGTTCCATAGCAGTCTTCTTCTTTCCCGAATTCCTCGAAGATTTCCTCATCCACCAATATGTTGATGCCGGTTATCTCCGTCAGAAACTTGAGTACTCCCCTGAGTGGTTCGCACTCAAATTCGAAAGCAACCGGCTGCGACAGCTCCTTCAGGATCGCTTCTCTCGAGCCGAACTCTTTGATCTTAGATGGAGGGGGTTTGAGGGATATGTCTTTCCGTTTGAGGCCATCGGCGCCTGCTCCCTCCGGCCATAGGGCCATCTTGCTGAGGGTCTCAGTCATCTCCTGCCTCTGGACCTCGATGTCAGCTTCGGCTTGAGACATTTCCCAGGCGTGCCGGGCATTATTAGCCTCGGCCAGCAGGTCGGCAAGCACCTTGCTGCTGGGCACAATCTGCTGGGCTTCCTTCCATATCGAAATCGCGCTATCGAAATTGCCTGCGAAAAATTCATCGTGTCCTTTTTCTATCAGCAGGTCCACTTTGGCATGTTTTGCCGCGTCAATCAGCGAGCGAGCGAGCTTGTTCTCGGGGTCTATCTGGAGCGCCTGTTCCCATTCAACCATCGCCTGGTCGTACTTTTCGGCGTCATAGTATTCAGTACCCTTGGTAAGATGGAAGTTCAGGCGGTCCCTCTCGATGGCTGAGGCGTCGGGCACGGCTGAGCGGGCTGCAATTTCCTGGTTGGCTTTGATGATGCCTCTTTTTGCCTCTTCCGAAGCGGGATTGAGCAGGAGGGCCCGATTGAATTCGGCAATGGCTTCCCGATATTTGCCCTGGTCAAGGCGTTGTGTTGCTCTGTCGATATGGCTTTTGTACTCGGCGGCCTTCTCTGCGGGAAGTGGCGTTTGTTCCTGCGCACCAACCGGTATAACAAAGATGAGCGTGGCGAGAAATGCCAAGAGAACCAACTGTGCAGCTTTTGGAATCCGCCCAGGCAAGATGTTTTCCATATCCGAACAGCCTCCTCCACTCCCGATAGCCAATCGTTTACGCTCTTCTCACTCTTCTTTACAAAATTCCTTCTCTTCGTCCAACTGGCGTTTGCTTATGGTCAGACAGCTTCTTACTCCATCAATTCGCCGCACCTCAAATCCTTCAAACTGCTGTCCCTCCTTGACAATTCTCGAACGTTTATCCACTTCTATAATGGCTATATAGCTGCCGGACTGGGTGGGATCGAATACGCTCTTCACCCTGATTTTCGGCCATTCCGGCTCCGCCTTTCCTTTATCCACGCCCCTTTCCCTGCGGGGTTTGCCGAAGATATTCCTACTCCCGAGCAACTTGAAATAGGTCGCCAACGGGTACTCATTCCTGAGCGGCGTAACTTCATATTTCTGCGGCGTGCGAGACGGCGCCGGTTTCCAATCGCCGTATGTGAGCTGGTCCGGGTTCTTGCCGCCATTGTTGTCCGACGCACTGTTTTTCTCTGCTTTCAACTGAAAATATGCAACGCCCGCAAATGCAAGAACCAAAATGCCCAGTATTACTTTTTCCTTCTGCTCATATATGACTTTTAAGAATGCAAGAATCGCACCCAATATTGCTCATTCCTCAGTTCCGTGCCGACAGGCTCGCTCGCTCATTACCTAAACCATTTCCAGAATTGATACCATTTCTTCTGTTTGTCCTGTTCAGCTTCCTTTTCCAGTTGCTTCTGCATCCCCAGCGCAAGCCCAAGCCAACCTCCGCCGCCCTGA
Source organism: uncultured bacterium (assembly GCA_964607485.1). Classification (GTDB taxonomy): domain Bacteria; phylum Abyssobacteria; class SURF-5; order SURF-5; family SURF-5; genus CAZSKP01. Next base: position 20,041 of record CAZSKP010000023.1, read on the forward strand.
CGACTCTGGCCGACCTTCACACCCGCCGCGGCCGCTGCGGCTTTCACCTGGGCCTCGACCTGACTCTTGAAGACCATGGTCGTGTTTATCGTCGCCTCAACGTTGAGCTGCTGAGGACCCGCGCCGCGGATGCTGGTGCGGGGCTGAATGGTCATATCTTCGATGAAGTAGTAGCTGTCCTCCTCCTGCAAATGGTACAGAAACGACAGAAGGCTCTGTGTATCCACCGTCATTTTTACCGCGTAGCGAAGTATGTTGACGGCCCCAGAGCGGTGTTTGATCCCTTCTTTGTAATCCTCGAGAAAGAGTTTGTCAAAAATGATAGAGCCCCCGTCTGCCGGCACTTTTGTCATTGCGTCGACGAGCCCCTGCAGCCCGCCTGCCCTGTTCAAGTAGTATGCGGCTTCGTCGGCGTTTTCGAGTTCGGTGTAAAGGCGGATTTCCGGGGGAGGAATGTTGGCGCTCCGGAGCTTCCCTTTTATTCTGTCCTCCGCCACATCCATCACTTGTTTCATGTAGTCTCGATACAGCTCACGCCTGATTTCTCTGTCAGGGTCTTGAAGTTCCTTTGGAAGGTCCGACGTTTCGACCCCGACCGTTTTCACCTTCTCCAGCGCCTTGTTTGCCTCCTTCAGGTTGACGATTTCCTGCTCCAGCACTTTGAGCTCATCCTGAGGATTCTTCTGGTTTGCAAAGGCGTCCCGAAGATTATCCAGCTTTTTTTCGCGCTTTGCTATCTCGGTCCTGGCTTCCCTCCACTCTGTTACACGCGGCTTCAGGTAGCGCATGTAACCAACGACCACCAACCCGATCGCGAGAACCACGCCCGTCACACTGACCACAATTTTTCGTGAAAACTTAACTGCCATATATCATCTTCCCACGTCTTCTGCGCGGCGTTATGCCTCTTCCTTTTCTTCTGCCTCTGGTTTCTCCTGCTTCTTTTTCTGTTCCGCCTGTCGCGCGCTCAAGTATTTCTGCAGGTCGGACACATCTTTCAGCTCAAGGGTAAAGCCGAGGCCCTCGCTGGTCTCGCCCTGATAGATGGTCTTGACTTCCTTGCAGTATTTCTCGAGGTCGAGCCGAATCTTCGAAAGCTGCTTCAGCTCCTCGACCTTCGTGTCGCTGCTGATGGCGCCGCTTACGAGCACGCCGCCTTCCTTAATCTGTATCGACTTGACCCATGCATTATCGTCCAGAGAATTCGTCAGGAGGACCAGCGGCGTAACGGGATCTGCGCCCACCGACGGATATTTGGAGTAGATTTGGTATTCGCTCAAAAGGACGGCTTTCTGTTCGTTCAGTTCCTTGAGCTGGCCTTCGAATTTCTCATACTTGGCGATTTCCTTGTCGAGCGCGTCGATCTTTTCCGCCCTGATTTTCACTCCGGGCACCGCGCGCCAGAGTATCACTCCTGCAATTCCCAACAGAACGACAAAGCTCGCCACGTTGCAGAGCATCTTCGTCCGCCGCGATTGCGCCGCCTTGATCTTCGGGGGTATCAGGCTAATCTTCAGCTGGCAGCATTCCTGCGCGCTCCTGAGCGCCAGCCCGACGGCGGTGCCGAACATGGGTGCAACCTTTCTGGCGCCGATGAGATTCTTCGGGACGGCGATTTTTCTCAAGGGATTCAGTATCTCCACCTGCACGCCCAGCCGGTCGGCAAGGAAGGGCCTCATGTTCCTAAGCATGGAACTTCCCCCGGCCAGGACTGCCCTGGATATCGCGGTCGCGCCCGTCAGAGAGCGGAAATAGCCTATGGTCAGCTTTATCTCCCCCAGAAGCCTGTCCAAAACCCCTGCAATCGTCTTGGACACGCGAACCTGATCCTCGGTGAAATTGGCCTCTTGCGTCTCGGGGAAGATGAGTCCGTGCTGAATCTTGATGCGTTCGGCCTGTTCGAACGGGATGTTGAACTCGCGGGACAGGGCGTTTGTGATGTCGTTGCCCCCGATGCTCACGCTGCGGCAGTATCTGAGCTCGCCCCCGAGCTCGATGAGAATGTCGGAGGTGCTCGCGCCCATTTCTATGATTGCGGTGCAGTCTTCTTTTTTGGAATAGCCGTTGTAGAGGTAGCAGTTGTAAAGGGCGAGCGGGATCGAGTCCATTATTCCCACTTTGACCTTGGCCTGCTCGATGTCGTGTATGAACGCCTCGGCCACCTCCCCCTTCATGGCGACCATTATCACCTCGACCTCGCTCGATTCATCCGGCTCGAGCATCTGGTAATCCAGCGCAATATTTTCGATGGGGAAGGGAATGGTCTGCTGTATCTCGTAGCGTACTATCTGGTCTATCTTGCTGGTTGGAATGGGAGGAAGCTTGATGTTGCGGATAAACGCGCTGTTGCCCGGCACTCCTACAACCACGTCGCGGCACTTACAGTCGCTCTTCTTTATCGCGGCGTCTATGGCCTTGGCCTGAACCTGGCGGGTCGCCTCGGGGGGCGCGTTCGGGGGAACGCGAAACGGCATAACCGACCAGCTCGCCAGCGCCATGCCGTCAGCCGTTTTGGTTACTTCGACCACCTTCACTAACGCGGAGCCGGCGTCGACACCGATCTTCTTAGTAGATGTGATCATCCGAAGCGCGATGACAGCTACCCCCGGACATACAAAAAGTCACATGCCCACACTTGTCCCCCGCTTCGAAACTGCGGAAGAACAAAGTGACCAAAATGTTGAAACCAAAATGGTTACAGCTAAATTATATATGAACACTCACGCCATGTCAACAAAAAAATGCTTCTCGTCGAGCCTCGGCAGGCGTGTCCAACCGCGAGACCGCGCTTCCCTTCTTCGCACCGTCGCACTTCGTCCTTCGCCCCTTGCTATCTGAACTGTTCCTGTCTGAGCTTGATGGGTCTTTTCTCGACTGCCTCAGGCACGTTGACCTTGAGGCGGACAGTCGCGGGAACGAACTCGTAATCTGGGTTAGAGGCGTTAGTGCGCCGCAAGTAGTCCTGCGCCCAGAACGTCACGTCGTATGTGCCGGTGACAGGATTACCCGCCGCGTCGTTGAACGTAATACTCAGCGTGTAAGGCTGCGCGGAAGGAGTCGCCGGAACACCCGTGCCGCTGGAAGTTGCAAGTGCCGGCGAGTCGGTGTTCGGGACAGGCGTTACTTGCCACGCGTAGTCATAATAGGGTAGCGAACTCCCGTCCAGTGCTGTGTCGGCGACGCCGTTGCTCGGCGCGCCGCCTTCGGCAAACACGACAAATTTCAACTTGTGGTCACTCGGCAGTTGGACCGACGAGGGCGGCGCCTTGAGCAGCAGCGTCTTGCGCTCCAGTACCCTGAGCACGAGGTCGGCCTCGCTATCCGAATCGGCTCCGTTGTCGTCCACGGTCGCGGTGAACGGATAGTCGGCCGCCGTCTCATCTATGGGAATCGTGCCGACTATATACACACGGCTTATCTTGTCCACTGTATCAAGGGTCTTGTCAGCGAGTGAAAGCCCCGAAGGCAGACCAGTTGAACTCCAGGTGACCTGGGAAACATTGGTGCTGTAAATCGCGCGCACCGCTGCCAGGCTCTGCGCCTCCATGCGCTGGTAAGTGGCCCCCGTGGCCGGATCATTACTGTACTTTATTTTCTTCACCATCGGCTTCAGCAGCTTCTTGATAATCTCCACGCCGGTCGTGCTGACATCAACCCTGTAATACTGCTCTGCCGGCTCCTCATTTCCCGACGAATCGGTGAGCCTGAGCGTAAATCCATAGCTGCCGGCATTGGTCGGGGTGCCCGAGAAGGATATTGAGCTACCCGTTGTGGAGGCCGATGGGCAAGCGTCCGCAAGCGATAGCCCGGGCGGAATTGTGCCCGAGACGATACACCACGTGTATGGAGATGACCCACCCTGGGCCGTGAATGCCTGGGAGTACGCAGTTCCCTTCACCGCGGGCGCCAGGTCGGGCCCCGGCGGGTCTATCGCCAAGCCTGCGATATGGATGCTGAGCGGCTTCTGAGCCGTTTGAACCGGGACGGACTCGTCGGAGACCTTGACGGTGAAATTATACGTGCCGGGTACCGTGTATGGTGTACTGCCGGAATAGGTGATTCGCAGGTCATAGTTCGGGCTTCCGGTATTCGCCGAGCTGAACTCAGGCGGGAGGCTTCCGGATGTAATCTCCCACACATATCCCCCAGTCCCGATATTTCCCCCGTAAGCCACCAAGGACTCATCGTACGACGAATACTTGTTGGCGTCGGGCAGGCTCTCGGTGGCGATTGTGAGCGGAGCCTCGCCCCCGGTCATGGTGTTCCAGTCGGCCTCGACCTGTATGTCATAGATGTTGAGCTTTGCGAGGCCCGCAGGATCGCTCCCGCACAGGGGGCACGTGTCAACGCCGTCAGTGGAACATCCCTGCTGGCGCGTGAGGATTCTCACGGCCAGGTCGGTGCTGAGAGAGTCCAATATATAGTTCGGGTCGCTGGAGTCGTCGGTCAGAAACGCGCGGTTTGCGTCGCTCGCCAACACCTGGCCGAGGACCGTGCCAGTCGGTGGATTGTCATTTATCAACGAGGCGCTGCTTATGGTCGTGCTGAACGTGGGCGGACTACCGCCGACCCCGAGGTTTTCTATGGCGTCGCTCACGCTCCATGATGTGAACTGTCCTGGGTAGTACCGCTCAAGGACAAGCGTGTTGGCAGTTGTGTCCTTTGACACGACATAGCCCACGTCGTCATATGGCTGAGTCGTGTCGCCTCCGATGAACAGCAGGATTTCGTCGCCCGCCACCAGGCCGGTGTCGTCGGGGTCGTCGACATACCCGATGGTGAACCGGACCATCTCATTCCAGGCTGAGTCGGCGGCGGTGGGGCCTTCGACAGTGTACTCGATCTTCCACTGGTTTGCCAGATTGTTGATTCCCGCGATCCGTACGAGCAGGTCGGCGTCGGTGATGAAGGTGGTGGTCTGCTGAAAGCTCGACCACTTGCCGCTCTCCGTGAATCCCGTATCGGGCGTCTGGAGGCCGTCGCCGAAAATGTCGGCGTCGGTGTATGTCGTGGCCGCAGTAACAAGGTTCTTGTCGAACGCGAAGCCCAGCCGCTGTGTCGAGGAGATGGTGACGTCGGACCCGCAGTCGGTCAGGTTTCCTCCCACATACGTGTGCGTTGTGGCCGCCTGAGGCCGCCAGGTGAAGTCCAAAATTTGCGCCGTCACCCAGATCGAACGAAGAAGCAGCAGCCCCAGAATTCCGAACGCTATCAGGAAGGCCGCGGCGGCCGTCACATAGCGATTACGCTCTCGCGTACTCACAAAACCATCTCCTTTTTTCTTCCGTCCGCAGATTACGCAGATTTTTGCTGATTATTGACATATGTATAAGCATTGCAAAAGCCTTTGTTTCGTCATTCCCGCTTACGCGGGAATCCAGAACGTCAAAATGGTTGTGAGCTTACTGGATGCCCGCTCCCCGATCGGGTCGAGGACATGTTTCGCGGGCATGACATTCCCTGCTTTACTTAAACAGAAACCTATAATCAGGAACGTTCATCCTGATGCAGTCGTTGGGTTCAATCTGCGCCCATCTGCGTAATCTGTGGATGAAATCGGTCATCTCTGATAGATCACTTCCATCTTCTTCGAGGATGTCACTTCCTCTTCCTCGATGATTCCGTTGTTGTTCGCGTCGGTGGCGGCCTGGCCCAGGACGATTATCTTGTAGACGTCTGACCTCGCGGTTATCAGCCCGGAGATGTTTCTGAACACGTCCGGCGTGAAGAAATAACCGGGATTGGCTGAGGCATCCTGCATCTGTATTTCACTCGCCCGGTAAACGTCGCCGATCGACTCGAATGCCCGGATATTCCGTGCCTGAATTATGGCGTCGGCGTAATCGCTCTTCGTCGGCGTCTCCGACCACGCGGCCGAGGAATCGTCCAGGTTGGGCAGTTCGAGCCGCAGCCCCTGCAGCACTTGGTGGCTCGCCGTGTTGACGTTGATGCGGCCGAACGTTTGCGGCGGCGGCGCGAGCACCGCGCGGATGAAGTGATACTGCACGGCAGCGGCGGCGGCGTTCCGGATGGTCAAGTTCAGCATGGCCTGCTGACCCGGCGAGGTCTTTGCGATCGTCACGGGACCGACGTAGATCGGAATCTCGGTTGCCTGGGTCGAGCCGTAGTTTACGACGCTGTAGAGGTCATAGGTGCCCTCCTGCACGCCGGCATCTTCATCCCATGTGAGCGTAAAGTTGGTACTCGCTCCCGGCGGGACAGTGTACACTTCCGGATCGTCCGTGTCGGGCCAGGACGCTGCGGCAGCCGTTATGAGAGAACTAAAGAGTGACCCGTTCGTCATGCTTTCGCCGACCGCCCAGTATTTGGCGACCGAAGAGGGTTTGAAGAAAATCCAATTGTTCGTCGTATCGACACCGACGAGGCTATCAGATTCGGTTCTAGTGGAATTGGTTATAGCGCTGCCGACCGAGAGTTCGCTGTCATCGGCTAAGGCACTGTACTGGATCGCGACATTTGCCGCTGCGGCCTCGAGGTCGATGCACGCCGTGGTGAAGTAGTCGGCAAGGCCGCGCACGTCGGCGGATTTTTCACGTACAGAAGTTATGGTGGCCGCGCCCGCCGCGTAGCTTATCGTCTCGCCCACCTTCCACTCGGTGACAGGGTCGCCCGAGGCCTGATTCATTGTCAACTGGATGACCTTGTTATCCGGATCCGTTGTATCCACAACTGTTGCAATGCCGCTCTGGTTGGGGTCTTTCGATGTGTTGGTGATCGTGTCGCTGGCCGAGGGGTCGGCCGTCTCGTTTGCGTAGCCTATCTCCACGTAGAAGTCCATCTCGTCGCCGAGGTAGGTGTCCATCATCTTCACCGAGCTGATGGTCGCGCCGAAGTCGACGGTCGGGTCGGAGCCGTCGTCTGTCATCCAGTCGCCGAACTTCCACGTGGACACGGGATTCTGGAAATCGCCCCGCAAGACCATCCAGCCGCTGGGCCCCAACTGGTTGACGGTCGAGCCGTAGTCGGTGGTGTTGATGGCGAGGATGACGGCCGTCTGGTTGTTCTCATCCTCGTTGATGATGACATCGCCGACGCTGAGCTTGAGGTCGTCGGTGGTGCCTGCGACGGTCTCGTCGTAGCCCACGACGGCGATGTACTCATGGAAAAGCGGCGCCCTCACCAGTTCGCCGGGGCCGGCGAGGTTGCGGTCCTTCACCTTACACTCGGCCGTGGCGACGCGCCGGTCGTAGCTGACGCTCCGATTGTTCGCCTCGGCGGGTGTCATGAACCCGGCGCTACCCCGTGAGTTGGGCGAATAGTTGACGAACTCCGTCGTCGAGAGCGTGGGATCGACGTTCGGATCGGTCAGCCACGGGTCGTTCCAGAACTTCCAGTCGTCGTAGGCGCCGTCGGCGACGACGTTGTAGTAGCCGGGGTAGTTCCAAGGATAAGAAAGCGTTGCAATATAAGAACGCATCTTGAAGTTCTGGTCGGCGTTGAGCCGTTCTCCGGGATTGGCGGGATGGTCGCGCTGCAGGCTGGCGAACGCCTCGGCCACGTTGCCTGCATCGTAGGTCACCTGGTCAACCAGGTTGCCGTTCGCATCGTAGAGCGACACCTTTCCGGCCTCAACATTGAAGACGACATCGTCAGTGCCGTCGGCGGTGCCCCGCACATCCACGGCGGAGGTATTGTTATTCGGATTGTCCAGCGGCTCATTGCCGAAGAAATCTATCCCGCCGGAATAGATGTTCGAGATGGATGCGAGTTGATAGACGTTTGCGCTTGTCGCCAGTGTGGACCATACGGTGTCGAACGAGATGCCGTTGCTGATGGTGGCAGACGCCCCCGCGTTGTCGGTTCTGTCGATAACGAACACGATGTAGTGGGGCGGCCCGGGCGCCCACACGGTCGGGTCGTCAACGGGCAGTATGCCCACGTCGGGCAGCGACAACTGAAAGCTTTCCGAAACATACTTGGCCAGCGCGGTCTCATCCACATCCTTCGTGTACTCCGAGACGATGGTCCAGTTATTGACGTTGACGGTCTGGTCGCCGATGTTCACCAGCTCAATCCACTCGCAGTCGGGCTCAAGCGTGAAATAGAACCAGTCGACGTCAACGTCATCAACGTAGTCTGACGCACTTCCTGACGTAGGCCGTGGCTTCTCGAAATAGACTGAGTTGTCGCCGCCATGAAGGCGCGCATCCCCGAATGTGGCGTTGTCAGACAGAATGGCTTCCTCCACGTACCACACATTATTGGGGGTGGATTGCGGCGAAGGCTTGGTCGCCCACCTGCAATTCTGGCCGTTCAAGTAACCGGTGCCTGGATCACCGGGATCGGAACCGAGCCCGGAATAAATGACCGGGTTTCCATTAACATATACTCTGAAGCCGGTGTCGGCAGTATTGGAGAGAGTTTGGGTTCCCGAGCTCCGTACTCTCATCCTAAGTTTGAACGCGTATCCGGTTGCGGAGTCGAAAGGAGGGTCAGGCAAAGTGACCGTAACCACGGCAGATGTTTCACTCGCTGAGTTGTTTGGCCACGCGTCGGGATTCGTCAGATAATCTTCAGTTCCGCGAGGCGAGCCTGCGCCTTGCGCTACAGGATTCAACCCATAAAAGATCGCCGTCTCCCAATCATTCGCAATCCCGGTATAAAGCCATTCCCCTTCGTACAGGTTTGTGGCGGCGCGGACGAGGACCTCATTTATGCGGATGGCCTCGACGCCGGCGAAGACGTCTCCGGCGGTGTCGCGGAGTTCGGCGCGCGAATTGCTTCGGTCGCGATAATCGTAGATGTTCGCGGCGGCCTGCATGTTGCGGAGGTCGGGCCGTTCAAACGCATCGGTGTCGAACGCATTAATGGACGGGAAGGCGGCATGCACGGCGGCCAGGTTCTGCTCGGGTATGGAGAAGTTGGGGTTAATCCGAAGCTCCTCGTCTCTGTTCAGGTTACGGTCGTGGGAGAGGGTGGACATGAAGTGGCGACGGTCGCGCGCCGTATTGGTCGAGCCGTCGAAGTTGGTGCTGATCGTGCCGGTCAAGAAGCCGCTCAGGCCGACGGCCGCCGAGTCCTCGAGCTGCTCGAGCGTGAGTATGGGCTGGTCGTCGGCTTCGTTGGTTTCATCGGTAATTCCATTACTGTTATCGTCGGAGCCATTATAGTCAAGCGGGGTTCCCCGATACGGCCTCAGCGGGCGGAATTCCTCCGGCTCGTTAATCCCCTCTGTCGCCTCATCGACGGTGCCGTCGCCGTCGTTGTCAACGCCGTCGTTGGCATAGAACAGCCGGTTGTAGTTGTCGTCGTCGTCGTTGAAGCTGGCCGGGTCGTACGTGGTCGTGTCGGACCACATGTCGTTCTGGCCGGGAACATAAATCCGGTTTTTATCCGTGCCGTCGCCGGGAGTAAACGTCCAGCCCGGCCCGGGCGACGCGGTCGGCGGGAACCCCCGCCGATACATGGTGATATTCCTCGCCTCAGTGGAGGTTGCATTGAGGCCGTCGGTGAGGCTGATCTCAAATGGGCTCCATCCCTCGTTCGCTCCGTGTCCCCAGCCGTTGGAATAGTCCTTCCACGTTCCGACGAGGTTGGCGAGATTGCCCGCGACGTTGATGTTGATCTTGCTCTGCTCGTCTAGGATGAGCACGGCGTAGCGGCCGATGAGGTTGCCGCTCTGGTCGTAGTAGTTGTGCCAGATGGCGTCGAGTGTGCTGGGATCGCTGGAGTCATAGTCGCCGTCGAGGTCAACCTCGTCGGGCTTGGAGACGGTGACGACCGCGACATTAAATAGATTGCTGGCCTGGTCGCGTTTTCCGACCAGTCTGTCGCCAACCTCCCAGAGTGCGGTCGAAAGCGAGTTGAGGTACAGGAGGTTATTGTTGGTGTCGATGGCAATGACCTTCGCCGTGACCCCTTCGCGGGGCGGATCGGCGTCGGCGGGCTCGACGTTCGTTACCGTGTCGCCCGCCGCGAGCCCCAACTCGTTGCCATCGGTTATCGTGTCGTCGTAACTGATGACCACCGGGGCGGAGAACATCCGCCGCCAGTCGTCGCGGAGCGAGTCGTAGGTCTCGGTCACGGGCACAGTCGGGTCGCGCAGGTCGCCGGTGCGTTTTATCTTGTCGGCCTCGAGCACGTAGATGGCGTTGGCCGCTCCCGCCTCGGCGATGTCGGTGGCGGTGACGGTGCGCATGTACGCCTCGGATGCGCGCAGACTCAGGCGTGTCGAGAACACGAACGAGACGGCCATGACCGTCAAGAGCGCGAGTATGCCCAGCACGACGATCAACACCGCGCCGCTGTTAGAACGGCGAATTTTCACAAGAAGAGAACCTTTAATAGCCACATACTTCACTAAGCTCAAGAGACTTTTCCAGAAATGCATTTTTTTCTTATCCGCAGATTGCGCAGATTCTCACAGATTTCTCCGTTTCAATTCCGCCACTTTTCCATTTCCATGGATGAATCTTCTAAACTCCAATGAGGCGGCGCCGAAGTTAAGCAATAGACCGACTTCCTTCTTTGCCGCTTTCAAATAATTGATGACCTGAGATTCTTCGTTTGGAGTCAATCTTGAAAGTGCCTTGATTTCAACTACGACAGAATCGGAAGCCAAAAAATCGGGACTGTACTTTTTCTTCAAGAAGATATCCTTATATCGGATTTCGATCTGCGGCTCATCGGAATATGAAACGCCTTTTCGTGTCATCTCAATCCCAAGAGCTTCGTGATATACTGGCTCAAGGAAGCCCGGTCCAAGCTCCTTGTGCACTTCCATTGCAGCGCCTATAACCTCATAAGTGATTTCTGCAAATGGGTACTTGTCCATATTCAATCTGTGCAAATCTGCGTAATCTGCGGATTATCATCCCGTTCATCTTGCCGTTGAGAGCCAGACGGTGGTGCTGAGAATGACCGGCTCGAGCGTTTGCTGCGGGTCTTGGACCGCGATGGTGATGCGCACGGCCTTCGGCAGCGTGTCGTCGTCGGGGTCGGCCTCGTCGGGCTCGTCGATTCCCTCGGGCTTGCCCGCCGGCTCGTAGAACCGGTCATCGACCATGTTGTCGGAGTCGTCGTCCAATAAGTCGTTTGTTTCGTCAACGACCGTTCCCGTGTTGTCGGACTCGGGCGTGGCATAATCGATAAGCTGTCCGTCCGACAGGGTGATGAGCGTTCCGGTTCCATCATAATGGGTGTTGAGTCTGTCGTCGTTTTGACCATCCTGATCATCATCGGTGCTGTTGTATGCGATGCCGGAGCCCGCGCTCCCATCTCCGTAATCGTAATCATCGTCCCATCCGTTCAGCTCACTCGCCCTTCTCGGATTGCGCGGGTCGGGTGAGCGGCTGTCCCAAATGCCCATCACGCGGCTGTCGAGCCGCTTGTTGCCCTCGCCGATGCTCGTCTCGGAGGTGGTGCCGTCGTTGTCGCTCACGTTGTTCGGGATATCAGAGCCGCCATCGTCGAGCGGATCGTTGACGATCCCGTCGGCGCCGAGGTCCTCGGGGAACACAGGGTTCGACACGGTACCCGTGTTGTCGAGGATTCCGTTCGCCTGTGTCGGCTCGATGATACGATAATTTACCGTGCCACTTGTTCCCGTGTAAGGACGATTCAACTGCAGATTACCTGACACGATGTCAGTGATTGCATAAACATCATTATTGGGATCGGCGGTGTCGAATGTATAACCCGTGGGAGGCGAGGAAGGCCAGACCATGAATGTTCCTCCAACGAGTTTGGTGAGCGTCGCGGGCCAGACGGGAACATCGATGGTGTCTGGAGCTACTTGATCGCTGCCCTTGGTCACTTGTACTTTACCGCTCTTTATCGCAAGCGGGCCCAAATCGTTCGAGTCACTCAATTCCCCTTCACAATCCGTCCCCATGTCCTCTCCCCGAACATCCTGGTATCCCCAGCCGACGCCCCAGACCTCGGGCGAGCCATCGGATTTCAACGCGATTGCGATCTTTCCGTAGAACTCAAGCTGGAGGTCGTAGATGTATGAGCCGATGCTCTCGCCGTCGTTCGACGACAGAAAATCATTAAAGTCTCGGGCGGGGTAGCGGCCCTGTGTCGTGCCGGTCGGCAACTCGTTGGCGGTTTGCCTATTGTTGACGGAAAACGGATTCTTATCGGGTGTGATATCGAGCCCGCGGCTCAGTTGGAACAGAGAGAGGCCTTTTATCTTCCTGGTCACGGGATTGAAGTCGTCCTTGTGGCCCATCGGTATCAGGTCGCCAAGACCGGTGAGGCCGCCCGCGCCCGGCGGGGTGTAGTCAGATGCGTCGACCAAACTGTCATAGTCGTTATCCACGTCGTCGATGAACGTCTCGGTGGTGACGATGTAGCGCACCTCTGCCAGCCGCGATTGATTACTGGTGTTGCCGGGGAAAAGGCGCGTGAAGCAGGTGAAGTCGAGCCTGTCGGGCGGGCCGGGTGACAGTGTGTAGATATCGCTGATGGCTTTGATCGACAGCGTGGTGTATATGGGAGCGCCGAAACCGCTGTCGGCATACAGCCTGAACACCTCGATGCCTGTTGGGTCGACGCCGTGAGGAGTCTGGGCGTTGCCGAGGCCGCGGTATGTGATGTTGTAAGTTCCGGGCGGGTTTTCGTAATATTCCAGGATGCTGCTTCCCCGGCCGGCCAGGCCGTCGGCGCTTATGAATATGAAATCGCGGTTGCGGTTGTCGATGTATGCGTTCTTAATCTCCCCGGCCATGATGTCGAGCGCGACGCGCGCATTCTGGTAAATCTGCTCGCGGGCCTCGCCGATGGCGGCGCTGCGCTGGGTGGTCTGGAACGCGGCAATGACGCCGAGTATGAGTATGCTCGCTATCGCCACCGCGACGAGCAGCTCAACGAGAGTGACGCCCTTTTGACCGCGACTACTCACGGACCGAGGTCCTTTCCCAACTTTGGATTCCACGAAAGACTCTCATCCGCAGATCTCACAGATTTTCACAAATGTCCCCTCAGCAAGAGTCATCAATCAGACGCTCACGGAACCACCAAGGCACAAAGGCACAAAGAAAAACTCTCCTTTTCTTCTACTTCGTGTCTTGGTGCCTTTGTGGTTCATTTTTGTCTGCGCCAATCTGCGTAATCTGCGGATTCCCTCATCTCTTATCTAAACTGGTTGGGGATGGAGGCGCTGAAGCTGGCGGCGCGGTCCTGGCCGCCCTCGCGCCAGCCGACGGTGACCGTTACCTTCTGTATGAAATCGTCCGGCCATGCGTCTATCTGCCCGTTGCCCTCGCTGCCGTTCGGGTCGACCTCGATGAGTGAATCAGTCCCGTTGGTATACCAATAGTACGATGGCGGACCGGCATATGACCTATACGCATATTTGTTGTCGCCGTGCGGGTCGGTCGATCCGTTGAAGCCGGTTTCGCCGATTCGGTCGGGGCCCGCCTGGTATCCGGCCGTTCCCGTGCCGATCGAGCTCATGTCTGAATCCCAGAAATCCGGCACGAGGTCCAAGCCGGTATCCTCTTGTACGCGTTCCTGAATTCCATAAGCTGAGAGGTCTCGAACCGTTCCATCGGGCAATCGTCCCTCAAGGATGCCGTTCAGATTCTGGTCTTCTGTCATGGGCGCGCGCATTGCGTACCAGTAATAAGGAACGCCCCCGCGCATCTCGAGGTTGATAAGTATCTTGTCGCCGGCGGCGAATTCGTCGTAATCCTTGTCGTAAACGGGACTGTAAACGCTGGCCAGGTCGGGGCCGTCCTCGTTGTTGTACAGGATGAACGCGATGGAGTTATCGGTTGAAGTGTATATCGCATCCACCTGTCCGGCGGGCGTGAGGGGTCCCCTGATAGAGTTCGTCACCGTGAAGTCTGTGGCGCTCGTGAAATCTATCCGCCACCACTGCTCCTGCGCCGGCTCGGTCGGGAAGCGGAGGGGCGAGAGGTAGCCCTTCACGGCCGAGACGGGGAGCTCGAAGTAGCCGAGGCCGTTGCCGTTGACCTCTCCGAAGCCCCTGTCGCTCGGGTCGTACAACTGCGTTGCGGCGCGGATGTCGTCGAGTGCCTGCTGGCCGATGAACGAGGCGGTCGTGAAGTCGCCCGCCAGGCGTGAGGACCGCAGCCCGACGGGAAAGAGCGTCACGAGCGCAATCAGGCCGACCCCGATGATGGCCATCGAGATGAGCACCTCGATGAGTGTGAAGCCTCTTGAAGCCGGCGATTTCATTTTCTCAACCACGGATTCGCACGGATTTCTTCAGAGCATCCACTAAGGGCGCGAAGGACCACGAAGGAAACACTTCGTGAGCTTCGTGAACAAATCTTTGCAACCGTAAAGCGCAAGCCGTAGGCGGTAGCACCCATTTATGATTCGCCGTCCTTCTTCCGGTCCCAGCCGCTGCCGCTTCCGTCGTCCCACGCATAATCATACACCTTCACGCCGCCGGTGATCGGGTTGACCACAAGCGTGTAGTAATAGATATCGGTGGGTGAGTCGGAGCTGGGAAGCGAGAAGAACACCTGCTGATTGCTGGCGTTATTGATAACGAGCCCGGGCGGCACGCCGAGCGCATTGATGTTGGAGAGGGCCTGGGCGGCGGTTCCGCCGGGAATCTCCCTTCTGTCATCCTGGACGTTCCACAGGTAGATTTCGGCCGAGTCAGCCGTTCCCGTGGGCTGAAATTTGACGAGGTGATAAACGAGATTGACAATGCCGTTGGTTGCGGACGGAACGCCTGCGGAATCTACCTGGGGATTGAAGAGGGTATCGGTTTCCAACGGTGGCACCGTCCACACGTCTTCTGATCCGTTCAGGTTGACGTCGTCGGTCCTGGTGATATCCAGGTAGGTCCATCCGGGAGTGGTCACAGCCACGACGGCGATGTGATCGGCGAGCTTGTGCGCCTGACCTACCTGAGCCCATGTCGTACCTGTCCATCTCATCTCCACGAACTCCGCGGGTATCGAATATATGTCGAGAGCCAGTGCTCTCAGTTCTCCCTTTGTTATCGCCTCACGCCGCGCGGCGCGAAGCGCGGACGTTATGTCACTCGCCGCGGCTTTGAGTCCGGCGCCCTGCTGCTGAAAAACGAATCGAGGGACAACGATGGCCATCATGAGCGTGATGATGGCCACCACGACCAACAGCTCGGCGAATGTGTAGCCTCTGCTGTCTTTCATAGTTTTTATTTCACCCGCGAAAATCTGCACATCATGCGGATTCATTTCAATAATACACCGGGTCCGGCGCGTGAGCACCGCCGTAGAGATGCTCGATTCACCCGGACCCGGTGTTACCCGGGGAAAGGGCTCTTTATGAAAACATTTTGGATTTTGGATTTTGGATTAACCTCCGTCGTGTATTTATCGCCTCTTTCCCGTCTCCGCTTGCCTCGCGTGCTTCGCGCAGTTGCGGCAAAATCCGTAATCCGCAATCGAGATCATCCGCCGTAGCTGGCATGGTCACGCCACGGACGCTTGTTGTTCCAACTGTTTATGTCGTCGCCGCCGATGTCGAGCTGATCCTTAGTGTTATAGTGATACTTAGTAGCGACGCCGGGGAAATACCCGAAATCTTCGGTACGTATATCAGCGCCAGTACCGGAGGTGAGTTCTCCGTCGTCTTCCCCGGTGTCCTTCGTGCCCGGAATGCCGTCTAGTCCGGTATCCTCATAGCCCGTGTCCAGGGATGTATCCGAGTCAAGGTCTTCGTCGAAGGTGCCCGGAGCATCATCGACGTTGAGAAGAGGATGCTGCGCATCGCTTCCGTCGTTGACGATGTAGTTGAGGTTTATATCCTCATAGCCCGTCGCCGTCTCGTCCTTCTTGTTTCGGCCGATGCAGTAGATGTAGTAGCCGACATTTCGCGCGAGTCCGTCCGGAGAGATGTCCTTGTTTCCGTATTCAAGCACAACCGGCGAGCCGGAGGTTATTTGGTATCTTTGAATCACTCCGTCCTTGTTATCATCGTCTCCGTGGTCCAGTATTCCGTTCCCGGCGCCCGCTTTCATGTCGAGGAAACTCACGAGCGGCGCGACGGCCGTCGTACGAACCTGCGTTGTATTAGAAGTATCAAAGTCGGCGATTCCGATATCCTCTCCCGGGTCGAGCCGACCGTTTTCGTTTGCGTCCTCGGAAGTGATGAGGTCACCGGTATCGCCCGGGTTGATCCACAGGAAATCCGATGCTGCGCTCGTGCCCTCCGGCCTGCGCATGGGCGCATAATAGACGTACCGGCTACCCCACGGGTCGAGAGGGATTTCCTTCAGGTATGGGCCGCTCTTCGCCGTGGTCTTAAGGGCCCACTCGAGGTCGAGGATGTTTATGACTCCGTCGCCGTGGTCGAGCCGACCATTCGGAGGGGAAAGGGGGTCACCATTGTTCTGACAAGCGTAGTCGGGTTCACCGTCACCGTTTATGTCAACGCCTATGTCCTCGCCGGGGTCGAGTTTCCCGTTGTTGTTTATGTCCTCCGTCGGGAACACATCGCCGGGATAGGTTCCGAAGTCGGCATGGTAGGCTGCCAGCGCCGCCTCTATTTCGGCTATCTGGTCCTCGGCCGCATTCATGCGCGCTCTCGTGAGCCGGCCGGCTAAGTTGGGAACGACTATTGAGATGAGAAGAACAATGATTGCGACAACCACCAGGAGTTCGGTGAGGGTGAATCCGCGGCTGTCCCCGTGCGCACGAGGCATTTTCATTCTCCTTTCGTGGCCCTTTTCTCGAGAATCGGCCCGATTGTGAAACCCCATCTGGGGTTATTTAACATATAAAAGCCCATTTAGGGAACTCCGACCTCCGAAGCACCGCAATGAGTGAGATACCCCACGTACTGAGCCAATCTCTGTGTGGAACAGTCACATCTGTCTCTGGTCAAAACAGTTGCGTCACCAGCCCCTTCTCTCAAGGTCGAGTGCACAAGTTGTGGGCATGATGCAAGTCCCACCTACCCACCTTCTTAATCCGAGCAATTAATGTGCCACGATTACGACCGCGAGAGCAACGGTTTATAGACATCTGCAAGTATATCAAAAACAACAGCTTACATTCGTAGGAAAACAGGGCTGCAATCATCGCGCGCTCGGTGGGCCGGCCCCTTGACATCCTGCGAGTAGCATTTTGACCAGCGCCTTTGTCGTTTTATATGTAAGCAACTGATGACAAGGTTCTTATGACATGATGTATTCCGACCCGTTCTGTGGCTTGTTCTGATACACGAACTCCTTTCCCTCGGTCGTTTGCGGGTTTCGACGGAATCAGAAAGCCGGAAAGAAAAGAAGACGCTCCCGCAGAGGCCGCGCCACGGCCTCGGGGAGCGCTCAGACGTTTTCAGACTGAGGGCTTGGTTCATAAGGCGATTTTGTGAGTCTCTATCTTCCTGTCCAATGTGGAGCGAGAAATGCCCAACAGTTCCGCCGCCTTTTTCTTCACTCCCTCCGCGCGCTGCAGCGCCGAGATGATGTGTACCCTTTCAAGCTCGTTCAGGCTGGGAAACGCCCTCGGGCCGGCGATTGCCTCCTTTTCCTTTCCCGGCTGCGCAAGCAGCGGGAAATGCTCGCATTTGATCTCTTCGCCCTCACACAACAACACGGCGCGCTTGATCATGTTTTTCAGTTCTCTCACGTTGCCGGGCCAATCGTAGTCGAGCAGGAAATTTTTTGCGGGCAGCGACATGGATCTGACATTCTTGTCGAATTGCCGGTTGAACTCGTCCAGGTAGTGCTCGACAAGCAGCATTGTGTCTTCGCGCCGCTCCTTGATGGGCGGCAGATGAACCTGAATCTGGTCAAGCCGGTAGTAGAGGTCGTCGCGGAACAGGCCCTGTTTTACCGATTGCGAGAGGTCGCGATTGGTTGTGGCGAGCAGTCTGACATCGGTGGAGATGGTCGCATTGCTGCCGATCCTCTCGAACCGCTGCTCTTCGATGGCCCGAAGGAGCTTCGCCTGCGCGCGGGGCGAAAGTTCGGCTATTTCATCGAGACAGAGGGTGCCGTTGTCGGCGAGCTCAAATTTGCCCTTGCGCTGGTAGGTCGCGCCGGTGAACGCGCCTTTCTCGTGTCCGAACAGTTCCGACTCTATGAGCGTATCGGGTATGGCGGCGCAGTTGACTTCGACAAAAAGCTGGTGGCGCCGCTGGCTGTTCTCGTGTATGAAGCGGGCGACCAGGCCCTTGCCCGTTCCGGTTTCCCCGGTGATGAGCACGGTGACATCGGTTCCCACCACCTTGTTTACCATCGCGAAGATGTTCCTCATGGTTTCGCTGTTGCCGATGATGGTGGGCTGCAGCCCGAGCACCCGGCTGAGGGTCTCCTTTTCCGAGCTGACCGCGGTGAAGAGCCTCGCATTGCGGACCGCGACAGCAATCGAATCGCTCACCGCGCACAAAAACTCCATGTCCTCCTCGTCGAAGCACTGCTTGCGCCGCGGGTTGATTACCTCGATGGAGCCGACGATTTTCCCCTCGACGGAAAGGGGGGCGCACACGATGCTCCGCGTCGGCATACCGACGCGGTTCGAGATGTCGTGGCGCACGCGCTTGTCGGATTGAGCGTCGGAGATGAGGAGCGGCCGCCCGTCGAGCGCCACCAGTCCCGCCACTCCCTCGCCCAGTTTCAGCCGGAACTTCTTTATCTCGTCCCTCGCGGCGCCGGCGGCGCTGCGGAAGTAGAGCTCCTCCGTGCCGGGCTGTCGCAAGACCAGCGAGCACCCTTCGGCGTCCAGGGCGACGGAGACGGTCTCAATGACAAGGTCGAGGAGATTATCGATTTCGAGGGTGGAGTTGATGATGTTGCTGATTTCCACAAGCTTGCGATAGCGGTCGAATTGGGTCGGAGCACGCATCATTGCTCTCGCAGGAATGGTCGAATCGTTCCTCATTTACTATGAAATAGTATAGCAATCAGGCCATAAAGTCAAGGCGATTATTGTTTTGCGGCCCTGCGTTTTGCCGATGCTTCGAGGAGCGGACCGAGGCGTTCGAGGACCCGTTCGGAAATGAGTTTGTGCCCTTCCTCGTTGGGGTGTATCCCATCCACCGTGAGTTTCGGGTTGCCGAGGATGCCCGCCATGAAGTTGGGAATCAGGAGCGGGCCGCGGGCCCGAGCGATGCGATTGTAGCCTTCCAGGTACTCGTCGCGGAACACTCCCGTGCGAATCTCCATCAGGACCACCATCGGCCCGTGCTCGGAGATGCGTCTGACAATCAGGTCGAGATTCCTGAATGTCTCTTCCTTGGGTATCTTTCTCAAGAAATCGTTTCCTCCGAACTCGACCAAGACCACTCGCGGGTTGTGCTTGTACACGTCGCGGTCGATCCTCAAGAGCGCGTCGGCGGTGGTGTCGCCCTCGACGCCCTCATTAATCACAGGCATGTCCAATCGTCTTGCAAGCAGCGTGGGAAACGCACGTTCGGGCGCAATGCCGTAACCAGCCGTGATGCTGTCTCCAAAACAGACTATGGTTGTTCCCGTCGAATCCAGATTCGCGATGGTTTCATAAGGGCGAGAGCAGCCGACGAAGAAGGCCGCCAGAATCAAGATAAGGGAAAATGGGCGAGCCGCGAGGCCGGCGGCTGCACGCAGGCCGACGAGCCGACTCTCAAGACAGAGGCGCATCAACACAGTAGGATAACAACACAGGCTCACTCAGCGGTGGTGGTGATGGACTGCTGGCTGCCCGTCTTCAGGTATGTCACCACGACGGTCTTCAGGTCGATGTCAATGGCCGAGACTTTGAAATCGCCTTCGCCCAAAAAGGTCTCTCCCTCTTTGACCAAGAACTTTTCACGGGTTGAAGGCACTTCTATGTGGGCGATAAGCATCCCCTTTATCTTGGATATTCCCGTGAGTCGGAGTGCAGGTTTGGCAAGCTCGGCCTTCGATTTTTGGATCAGTTCTTTGGCCTCATTGCTGTTGGGGTCCACCTTCAATACCTCTTCGGCTTTCGACAGCGCCGACTCGTAGATGCCCTCTTGGTAGAATGTCTTGGCCATTGCGAGATTCTTTTCCTTGTCGATAGAGAGAATTTGGGCCTGTGCCTCCCTGAGCAAATCGGCGGCATCGCGGTTCTGAGGGTCTATCGCGAGGATGTCTTGAGCGAGGTTTCTCAGCTCATCGAATTTCTTTTGCTCGATCAGAGTTTTGGCGATATTCATCAAGTTGGCAATTTTCTCTTCGGCTTTCTTATTGGCCTCGGCAAGCAGGTCCTTGGCCTCTTGAAACTGCGGGTCGAGCCGAAGAGCTTCCTTCAGCAACCTGATGGCGGCTATCGGATTATCGCTATCGAACGCCTCCTTTGCCTTGGCGAATTGCATGTGCTTCTTGGCATCGGCAAGCATGGCCTTGGCTTTTTCATTCTGAGGGTCGAGCTCCAGCAATTCCTCTAGTTTATCGGCAGCCTCCTTGTACTTCTTCGCCTGAAGATTTTCTTCCGCATCTGCAAGAAGCCGAGCCTTTATCTTGCTCATGAGACGTATGGCAAAGATGTTGCGGGGGCTTCTCCGAAGCACATCCTTGGTGTTCTTTATCGCCACCTTCGTGTTGCCGGCCTTCAGGGCTTGCTTGGCCTGCTTCAGCTGCAAGCGGTCGAGGTGGCTGCCGCACCCGTAGGCGGATAATCCCAGGATCAGGGCCACGACGATAATCACTCTGCGCAATAACACGGTTATGAATCCTTTCCGGCGCTAATCGCCGACCATCTTCCCTCGACGCCGACACTCCTGGGGGAACTGCTC
The DNA here is from genome assembly GCA_964607485.1 of uncultured bacterium. GTDB lineage: Bacteria > Abyssobacteria > SURF-5 > SURF-5 > SURF-5 > CAZSKP01. The sequence continues at coordinate 40,711 of CAZSKP010000023.1, forward strand.
CGATTTTTTCGGAGCATTTCGATGAAGGCAGCAATACGGAGTTTGGTTCGACCATCGAGAACAGCGGGTTGGTCACCCTCAAGGGTCAGAATGGGAATGGGGAGTTTCTTTCTGAAGATTACATCCTCAATTTGACGAAAACAGAAGCTCTGAGTGTAATGGACTATTCCGTCGAGGGCGCGTTCGGAAATGGCCGAGCCTATGTCATTCAATCTCATGAAGACACCGTATGGGTAGGTGTAGGTCACATATCGCTCGACGATGTCCTGGCAATCAAAAGGCATCGAGAACTGGCGCTGAATTTCGTTGAAAACCACGTGCGCACCCTGCGACTCCAAGAACTGATACAGGTCGCCCCAAATGGGCGGCACGCCGATGTAGCCGAGCCTGACATTGCCCGAAAGAGGTTCCCTCTTGCGGGCCTGTTCCAAGAACTCGTCTATCCTCTGCTCAAAGAGCTCCACGTCTCCACAAAAGTCACTGGCCGAAACCAGGAACTTGTGATTCTCGTATCCGGTCACGATGCCCCGGCGCCACGTGAGCGAATCGACTTCGGCCAACTTGCTCCGCAGAGGTCGAAGCCTTTCGACCCACTCCTGCGCAGCCGAGATGCTTGTGCCGAGAGCCTCGGCAAGCTTCTCGATTTGAAGCCGCAGCAGGTCAACGTCGCGCCCAAACGGATACTCGAACGGAATCACAGGCACGTCGTTAACCATCAGCGTCTCGACCAGCGCCAACGTGTTGCTGCAGTCGCCCTGCGTCAAAGCGATGACCACATCGACGCATCGCGTCTTCATCACGAGTCCGAACAATCCTTTAATCCAGCCGCAGATGTTGCGCGGGTACCCCGCCTCTTCCGCGTATCGGATGAAGCGCGACGGCTCGGGGTCCCCGATGAAGAGATTGTTCAGGTCAACGGCCGTATCACCGCCAGCGAGGACGACCTCAATCGGAATCGTACTTGTGATGCCTATTCGTCGTCTCATGGAGGTTCGCCATCAAGTTCCGCCATTCGGGTCATAGCCTTGATCGCTGTAACACCTCCATCCCTATTCATCAATATATCACACCCGCAAAAGCTTTTTCAAGCAAACTCATGTCGGACCGACGCGCCGACCGTTCAACAATCATATCTTCTCAAAGGCGCACGCCACACCCTGCCCGATTCCGCAGCACATCGTGGCCAGTCCCCACTGGGCGTCCCGCCGGTTCATCTCGTGGACGAGCGTGGCGGTGAAGCGCGCGCCCGTTGCGCCCGTGGGATGCCCGAGGGCGACCGCTCCGCCGTTGACATTCAGCTTGTCGGAATTAATCTTGAGCGCGCGCGCGCAGTGGAGCGCCTGACAGGCGAAGGCCTCGTTGAGTTCAATCAGGTCGAAATCGTCAATGGCCATTCCCTGCCGCTTCAGCAATTTTCTTGTTGAAGGAATAGGGCCGATTCCCATGATCTCGGGAGGAACGCCCGCCTCGCCGTGGTGGCGCACGGCGGCCAGGGGCTTGTATCCCAGCGCGTGGGCCTTTTCGCGCGACATCAACAGCACCGCCGCGGCTCCGTCGTTGGTCGGGCACGAGTTGCCGGCGGTCACCTCTCCGCCCTCCCTGAAGGCAGGCTTCAGCTCGGCCAGTCTCTCCACCGTCGTGTTCGGCCTAGGGCACTGGTCCTTGTCCACGACCGTCTTGGAGCCGTCTTCGTATTCGATCGCGATGGGAATCATCTCCCTGTCGAATTTCTTCTCTTCGATCGCCTTCTTCGCCTTCATCTGGCTCCAGTAGGCGAACTCGTCGGCCTCCTTCCTCGTGATCCCATATTTCTCCATGAGATTCTCGGCGGTGAGCCCCATCGAAAACGAGGAGGGATCGATCAGGTCGGGGAGCCTCAGCGGTTTGTGCAGCTTGCCGTCGGGACTGGGAACGGTGGGTGTGGCATAAAAGTATGTGCGGTACTCGCGCGCCATCTTCTGGTCATCGGGGCTCCAGGGGCCGAGGCGGCCCATCGTTTCGAGGCCGACGACGAGTATGCAATCGCCGTTTCCGGCCTTGATCGCATCCGAGGCAGCGCCGAGCGCCGAAAGGCTCGAGCCGCACTGGCGGTTCATCGTCAATCCCGACAGCTCAATGGGCAGCCCGCAGTAAAACACCAGCGAGCGAGCGGAATCAATGGGGCCGGCGATGGTCCCGCAATAGATGTCGTCCAGCTCTTTGGGGTCGAGCTGCGTTTTCTTCAGGAGGGCATTGACCACCTGGGCGGCGATCTCGAGGCCGGTCAGCTCGCGCAACACGCCGCGCTCGCCCGAGCGGCCGATGGGAGACCTCAGGGCTTCGACGATTACTGTTTCTCTCATGCTTCTTCTCCCGTTCGGTTCATCAAACTCGGTTCTTCCGTGTGATCCTTTTTTTGCGCCGCACATTCTAGCAAATATCATGAACTTATTCAACCGGGCTCAGGTCGAATCGCATGTACTCTGCGGTCACGTTGTGCATGGGTGGGTTGGAAAGGGGGAGACGAGACTGCGCAGTCCAACTCGACAGACGTCGCGGCAGGGTGGTCTCGAGTGAGGCAGTTGGGAAAAAGCTATGCGAGGTCGGGGTTCTCCCGGCTTTTCCCTCCGGAGTACTGTTAGGACTCGCGGGGGGGAAGAGGCTCGAGGGAATCGGCTTGAGTCGGCTTTTCGGAAGAGGCCAACGGGGAGAGAAGCCGTGGAACCACGTTGCCAGCGGCCTTCAGCCAATTGCGCACGTAGGGAAAGAACTCTATCGGCTCGGTCTCGAAGATCGTGCGGCCGGCCTCGCGCCGCAACAACTCGTGGTTGTAGGCCCTCAGCAGGTCGTCTCTTGACAACATACCCAGGATTTTCGAGTTCTCACCGTCGCTGAGCACGGGAAGGTCATCCACATTCTGCGCAGCGAATTTTGCGAGCGCGTCACGCAGGTCTTCATCGGGTCTCAACGTCGCCACCTCGGCCCGGAAGAGGTCTTTTCCGATCACCAGCCACGACAAGGCGTTTTCATTGATGAGATGCCTGAGGGTCTCGAACGGCAGTATGCCGACGAATTTACCGTCGCGGTCCGCCACCGGCAGAGTGGAATAGGGAGATTTGCTGAGCTGGTCGAATATCCTCGCGAGGGGCCAATCCTCGCAGACGATGGGAAAATCCTTGCGCATAATGTCGCCCGCGCTCATCGACCGAAGGAGGTTTTCGTCCCGACCGCCGTGCAGCCTGATTCCTTTGCGTGAGAGGCCGATCGTGTATATGGAATCGCGTGTGAACCTGCGAGCGACCGTCAGGCTCGCTATGCTGGCGATCATCAAAGGCAGAATGAGGTAGTAGTTGTTCGTCACCTCGAAGATCATAATCACCGCGGTTACCGGAGCAAACAGGGTGCCGGCCATGGCCGCGCCCATTCCCACCAGCGCGAATGCGCCCGGGGCGACGCCAAGCTGTGGAAACTGAGAACCCACCAGCGCCCCGAAGACGGAACCCGTCATGGCGCCCAGGAACAGCGTCGGCGCAAACATTCCTCCCGAACCGCCCGAACCGAGCGTCATCGAGGTCATCACAAGCTTGGCCGCGATCAGTATCAGTACGAGGCCGACCGGGATGGCGGTGCTGAGAGCCGTATTGATCGTCCCGTAGCCATCACTCAGAATGTGCGGGAACTTGTATGCCACAACTCCGACCAGTAGTCCGCCGAGAGCCGGCTTGAGCGAGGCCGGAACCGCCAGCTTTCTCCAGAAACTTTCTACTTCCTTAAAAAATTTGACAAAGGAAACCGACAAGAGCGCACACAGCAGACCCAGGACGACGTACAGGGGCACCTCCCACAAACTCTGAAACGTGTAGGATGACCCCGACAGGAGCGCGCCTTCGCCCCACGTGGCCCGCGCAACGACGGACGCCGTTATGGACGCCAGAATGATGGGGATAAAGGCATCGAGGCTGAAGTCCACCAGTATGACCTCCAACACGAAGATCACGCCGGTTATGGGAGCGTGGAATATGGCTGCCAATCCCGCCGCCGCCCCACAGCTTATCATCACTTTTGTGTGCTCTTCGGATGAACCGATGGCCCGGCCGCCGACGCTGCCCAGGGCGGAGCCCAGGTGCACCATTGGGCCCTCGGGACCGGCGGACCCTCCGAAGCCGAGCGTGAAGATGGCGGCAATGGTCTTGGCCAGCGCCTTCCTGAATCGTATCAGCCCGACCCGCAGATTCACGGATTCGATTACCTCGGGCACACCGTGCCCGTTCGCGTTCTGGCCGGATAGTTTCATCAGCAGACCGACGAGCAGTCCGCCGACGGCGGGAACCACAATGATAAGATAGGCAAGGTGCTCGTTCCGCAGTATGGGTTCCAACAGGAGGGAGTTAAGCCAGTGGTAGCCGGACTCAAAGACCAGAGCGGCCAACCCAGCGGCCAGACCTATTGCGATGGAGGCAAACATGAGCAGGGTGCCCTGGCTGAAGTGCAGCCGGTCGAGGAGAAAACTCCGCAGTTTCCTCCCGCCGGGCGTTCTTGCAGACTCATCAGCCATGACGCACTCTCACCACCGATTCCATGCGATTCAGCATGCCGTGGACCGGCAGGGACAGATGAGAATGCACCCAGTCTCTCATTCCCCACGGAAGCACTTCATCCCGAACGACCTCGAACGCCGTCTTGTCGTGCGGGGTCCGATGCAGCAGGGTCATCTTTTCCTCGTCCTGCGAAAAACGGACGAGCTGATCCAACAGGAGCACAAACTCCTTAAAACGGCGTTTGGGATATAGCGTGACGAACAGCGTGTGAACGGGCGAATACTCGCCGTTTCCGAAATTCACGCCCGCATCGGATACGCCCACCGCACAGATAATCCTTCCCGTTCCTTCGAATTCACACCGCGGAAAAGCGACCCCGCCGGCTAACACGGTCGGCTTGAGCCTTTCCCGCCGAAGCATCGACTCGCACAAGGACATCCTTGCGCTCGACGGGATGTCGGGAACCAGCTTGTCGAGAACCTCCACCATCGAGTTCTCCATTGTGGGAGTTGAAAGGTGAACAATATGTTCAACCGCTGAAATGTAACGAATCAAATCTTACACCCTCTTTCTCCGAAGCCTGTATCGTCCGCCGGGCGGCTCCTCCCGAGCCGCGCTGCGGAGGTTGTGATTCCACACACTGCCGGCACTTCGCCGACAGCCCGAATCTAATTCGCCTGGCCGCTCGAAAACTGCAGGTCCTTACGATGAATCAAGTCGTATATCTCGCCAACACCCGCCGCGGATTTGAGCGCTTGGCGAAAAAGTCCGTCTTTCAACATTCGAGTCAACCGCGCCAAGACCTTGAGATGCGTGTAGTCGTCGGGCAGACACAAGAGGAAAGCAAGTTTTACCGGCAAATCGTCCAGCGCGTCGAATTCGACACCCTTCGACGAACGGGCCATTATTATCGAGGGCTTGGCAAACGACTCGTTCAGCGGCTGGCGCGGATGGGGAATCGCCACCTCGTCGCCGATGGCCGTGCTGCAAAGCGCCTCGCGCTTGACTAAAGCCTTGAGAACAAGCGCGGGATTCTTGATCAGCTTCCCCTTGACGCCCAGTGCCAACATCTCCTTCAAGAGCTCGACCTTTTGACCCGCCCTTGCATCGGCGATTATGGTCTGGCGGGTGAGGAAGCTTGTCACCTCGACCGGCGTCGAGATGAGCTCAGATTCGAGCAATTCCAACTGTTCCGCCGACAGGCCAATCATCTGATGTTCCAACCACTGGTTGATCAGGCTCCGCATGAAGCGCCACTGATTTGCGATCTTCGTCGCGGGGATGAGCCCCTGGGTGGCCAACTTGGAAACGGTGCGCTCGTTCATCTTGAGGTACTTCGATACCTCTTTGATCGTCATTATTTCTTCCATACTGGGCCCCCTATGCGGTTTTTGGTGCTTAATATGTAAGGTATCACATTTTCAGTCATTTGTCAAGCGTTTCATGTATTTTAATGTATTATTCGGTAATATGATGACAAGTTGTGTAGAAAATTGTGTCTGGGGCGGGAATGCGGAAAACAGATTCCTCTATTCGTAAGATATTGTAATGAGGGGAATTATACAATAACTGCGGCCGTATCGGAGTATTCAGGGCCTTCTTACTCGGATGAATATCATGGCGCCAACCGCGCCGATGAGGTCGGAGACGAGGTCGAGGGAGGTGTTCGTGTAGCCTCCCACGCCCGTTTCGGGCACGAGAACGGTTGCGGTGAATTCGACAATCTCGTTGAGCGCTCCGACACCGAGCCCGGCCATCACAACGACGATGGAGAGCGCCATCCACTTCTTGAGGTCGGGTGCAAGCAATGGTTTGAGGAGATGATACATGACAAGCGTGGCGACCCCGAATCCGATGATGTGGACGAACTGATCGTATCGAAATATTTCATACTTCTCCGAGATGGGTACGAGAATGATCTCGTAAAGTTTTGTTCCCTTGATATACAGCCCGCCGCCCGACATGTGCAGGAGCGCCCACAATGTCAACCCCCACAGGACGCTGTTGGGGTAATTCACCTTGTGGTTGGTGGCGAGAATCAGGAACAGGAAGAAAATGATGACCCCTATGTAGATGAGGAATTCGTAATTCTTCCTGGAGCCGAACAGCGTCGTGAAAAAGAGCAACGCACAGGCGTTGAAAATCAGGATGGGAAGTTGCCCTTTCTTGAGGAGCACGGTTCAATCCCCCGCCGAAGTGTTGAGAGTATCGTTGAAAAAAGGGAGTCCGCAACCACTTCCTGCCATGGTTTCCGCGGCCAGCTTACCTCTGATAGACGGCCCGGAGGATGCGGTCGAGCAGGTCGGGCCCGCCCTTGGTCGGCCGGCTCACCGGCTCCGCGGCGGCTGTCTCTTCGGATGCGCTCGGTTCGGTCACGCCTTTCCCTTCCTCTTGACGAGCCTGCTGAATTGGCTTCTCCGGATTCCCGACCATTTTGTGTGTGCTGAACAGGACGGCCGCCGTGGAGGTATCCACGACGCGCAGGTTGACGGCTCCGCGCCCATCTACATTGGCGACCGTTCCAAGGATGACGGCGTCCGCGCCCTGGAGCGTTCGCAGCTTTTCGGCCATGCCCTCGTCGAGAACGACCTGCTGTCTGTCCTCCTTCAATTCAGGAGCGTCGAGCGTCATCTGCCGTTTCTGGACCTCGGAGGGAAGTTCGGCCGGAAGACCGGGGCCGGACAGGGCATTCTGTATGGCCAGTTCACGCAGAATCTGACCAAGCTGTCTTCGCTCGACCACCTTGAGCTCTGAATGCTGATTGAGCTTCCCGAGAATCTCTTCGGCGACCAGCGAGCCGTATGGGCTCTCCTCTCCGTCCAACGTAGTGATTCCGGCGACCGCCAGCACCGGCGACTTACGCAGGAAGACACCCGTGTCGCCTTCTCGAAATTCTCCTGCGGCAATGTGGACCGGGACGGCCTTTGAATAGTCCTTTTCCACGCCCACTATCTGCAGTATTCCGACGAAACGTTTCTCGCGACCGAGTGTCTGGCCGGTTTTCGGGTCGATTATCTCATCTCCCTCGCGGTACACGTTCAGCTCCAGACCCGGCCGAGCACCTTCCACGCTCCCGAGGTTGAGGTACACTGCCTCCGGTGCGACTTTGACCAGCCGGAAAGCCTCTTCCCTTCCCGCCAGGCGGGACACGCAGTGGGCGAAGCCATCGACCAACTCTTTCGTCGTGATCTGAGCCGGCTCGCGGGCATCATACAGAATCTCACCGATGACGTTGCGGCGTAATGTCACACGCCCGCCGTTTTCGGGGACGATTGTGACGGAATCCCCGTCCTCTGCGACGACGTCGCCGGCCATTTCAAAGCTGCTGTCTTTAAACCTGATGACGTCGAGGCTGGCGCTGCAGGGCGGCCTCTCGGTGGAGGCGAAAGCAAGGGTTGAAGCAGCCAGCAGGATCAGAAGGGAAACGAAGGTTCTCATTTTTGATTTCTCCTTTTCCATGGCGGCAAAGCCGGTAAGCCGCGGCATTTCCTCCAGGGACAACCCGTTGTGGGCAAGATGAATTCTATCACGGAGGACCGTCGCCGGCTACAGACAATCTAATCCCAGCCAATCACTCTCTTCTTTGCGTCGATGAGCTGCTTATGAGAGAGGTTCAGCAGCTTCGCGAGCCTGTGAATCAGGTTGTCCTCGTAGAAATGGAGCCGGTCGTCGGCATATACGACCTTCCAAAGGGTCTCGATGACGCTTTCCTTTTCCTCGCTGGAATAGGTGTTGTCAATCACGTTGGTGAACCGCCACAAGTCCGCGCTGTTGGCTCTTTCCCGGTCCGCAAGCTCGAGGAGCTCGGCCGCATACTCGGCGGACAGTTGAAATTTTTCTTTCAGGACTTCGACGATTCGGTCGTGCTCGGCCTGGGTGTAATTGTCGTCGGAGTGAGCGACTTCCAAGAGCAGCACGCACGTGGCCAGTTGGATGCGCTCAGCGGTATCTTCTTGCCTTGCCGGCTGTGCATTCGGCCTGGCTTGGGCAAACAGGTCTTTGAGCTTTCGTATTACCATGCGTTCTTTACGTGGCTGCGATTCGCCGGCATGTGTCGCCGCGAAGGTTCTCAGCTCAATTCGCGTATCATGTTCTCATTGAGCTGTTTTTCGGGAAAGGGAGTGGTGGCCGCGCCGGCTTTCTTGAAATCTTCGAGCGCCTTTGCCTTGTCATCGAGCTTCAAGTATGCCATTCCCCGATGATACCGAATCGAGGGATTGAGCGAATCGAAGAGGACCGCCTTGTCGAGCTGTTCCTTTGCATCCTCGTAGTTTCCCTTCTGGAAGAGTATCCATCCGAGCGTATCCCGCACCTCTGCCTTCAGCGGTTGTTCGGCCACGGCCGAGCGCGCATATTCGAGCGCCTGGTCGAGCGTATCGGGGCTTTTCGCCAGGAGCCAGGCGAGGTTGTTCATCACGGGCGCGAGGTTTGGGTGAAGCTCGTTTATCCTTCGATAGGTGTTGAGCGCCTCGGCGCCGTTTCCGCCGGCCTCGTAGGCGCGGGCGAGGTTCAAGAGGAGCGCCGGAGAATCGGGCTGGTATTTCACGGCCGATTTGAGATATCGCTCCGCCTGCGCGACCTGCTCCTCGTGAAGCGATAGGACGCCGAGCCGGTAATATGCGGGCCAATAGGACGGGTCGGCTGAGACCGCCGATTGATAGCTCAGTGCCGCCTTGTCGGGCTGACCCTCCTTTTCCCAGGCCCCGCCGACAATTTCAAGCAGCGCGGCATTCGGCCCGGCTTTCTGGAGAACTTCTTCGAGCTTCTGGATGCCCAGCCTGTCCCAATGGAACTGGGTCAAAGCGATTGCCAGGCTGAGCTTGCGTAATTCGGCCGCGTCCAATGAGCCCGCCTGCAGGAGCCGGGCATAGTTTTTCCTGAACGAATCGGAAAGACCCGAGCTCCGGTCGAGCGATTCCTTCGCCCCCGCAATGTCCCCCCGGGAGGCGCGGGCGTTTGCGAGCATGAGCCCATAGACGCTCTCCTCCGGTGCGGCCGTTTGGAGCCCGAGCAATATTTTCTCCGCCTGGTCGGACGGCCCCCGCTCCTGCAAGACCAATGCGCGCACAACCTCTTCCGGAGGCGTTTCTTCTTCGGCGTCCGGGCGGGCGTCCAGAATCTCTTGAGCCTTTTCCGACTTACCCAGCGCGAGGTTGCAGAGGGCGAGCTTCACTCTGAAATTCGGGGAGGCGGGAACGGCGCGGAGGAGCGCCTCAAACTGAGTCGCCGCGTCGGCGGCGTCTCCTTCCATGGCCAAAGCTTCCGCCAGAAGCTGGGCGGCGGGCGCGTTATTGGGTTCCGTCTTGAGAATCTGTGCAAGCTCTTTACGCGCATCCGCATACCGATTTGTGGAGATAAGCAGGTTGGCGAGAGCCAAGCGATGAGCGACCTGGTCTGGCTCGGCTTGAATCAGCTCCTTGAGGAACGCCTCTGCCGCGTCATAACGCTTCATGAGGACAAGCGCCCTGATAAACCTGAGCCGGATCAACCTGTCCTTGGGCGAAAGCTCCACGGCTTTCCTGTACGCTTGGACGGCCTGCTCCTGACTGCCGATGGCGGTGTAGATATTCGCCATGTTGACATAGGACGCGGCGAATTGGGGGTCCGCGTCGGAGGCCTTCAAGAAGTATGAAAGCGCCCGTTCGAACTCGCTCTGTTTCAGATACACCAACCCCAGAAGGTTGAGGAGGAGGGGTGAATCGGGAGCGATCTTGAGCGAGTCCTCGCACAGAGATTGCGCTTTGCGAAGGTCGCCCGCGCGAAATGCCTGCAGCCCCATCTTGATGTTGTCGGCTATTTCCTCCGGGATACCCTCCGAGGCGAGGAGGGAGTCCATATGCTCGAGCGACTGTTGGAGGGCATTCGCCTGAACCCACAACTGCCGGGCGTATTCATTTTCGGGTTCCTTCGACAAGACGGCGCCTATCTCTCGCTGTGCCTTCTCGAAAGAGCCTTCAACGAGAAAAGTCTGTGCGAGCATGAGGCGGTATTGGGAGTTATCGGGCTCCATCGCGAGTGCCCTCTGAAAGGCGGCTATCGCCTGCGCCTGCTGGTTCTTTCCTTTCAGTGCCAAACCGAGCAGGTAATGGGCGTCCGCCAATGCGGCCGGAGAGTTCGCCGCTTTCGTGAGGTGGAACACCGCCGAATCATAATCGCCCTGCCTGAGAGAGATGGTGCCGAGCAAGAGATGCGCCTGCGTGCTTCCGGGCGATGCCTCAAGGAATGCCTCGGCTTCCTTTCGCGCATCGTCGAACCGTCCGAGGGAGTAGTAGGCCTCGGCTAAAGCCCCTCGCGCCCGGAAGTAAGTGGGATCGTTCTCCAGAATCTGTTCAAGCGTCTTAATGGCCTCGTCTTCCCGATTACTGAAACGATATATCTTAGCCAGCGCCAGCTTGGCAGCCGAATCGGTCGGGTCGATTTCGGTCGTCAACTTCTTCAGATGCTCCTCCGCTACATCATACCGACCCTCCTGCGCGGCAATCTCGGCAAGCGTCATTCGAGATTCCACATTGTTCGGGTCGATTGCCAAAATCTTTTCAAACCATGAACTCGCCTCGTCCGCTTTCTTCTCTTTCCACTTGAGCCTGCCCAGAAGAGCCATGGCGGTGACGTTCTCCGGGTCGATTTCGAGGGCATCATGGCACATCTCCCCGGCGAGCGCAGGTCGGTCGCTCGCGGCGTAAATGTCCGCTATTTGAAGGAGCGTCTCCAGAGCGAGCCGTGAGTCGAGCGTTCTCGCCGCATCGAGAGCCCGTATGGCCTGCTCGTAGTATTGGAGCTTGCTGTAACACTTGCCCAATTCATGCTGAGCCTCGGCCATCTGCGGGTCGATTGCGAGAGCCTTTTGATACTCCACAACGGCTTCGGCATACCGCCCGTGCTGGGCGAGAATCGATCCTTTGCGATAATGCTTCAGCTTGTCCTTCTCCGGATTTCCGCACGCGCTCACAAGCATGATCGCGACGATGGCAAACACAACCGTCTTTGGAGAGAGAAAACGCGAACGGGCAAGAGCGCCGCGTGCACTCAAAATTCGTCGCCGACCATTCATACGATTCCTCACCGCTGCGGTCCTGTCGTTTGAATATTCAGATGAACGAGGTGAGTCTGCGGGTCGAGGCTATGGGCGAAGAGGAGAGTCGACAGCGGAGCAATTACCCTCATCCAACTTGTTCTCCGTGATATGTTCAAGAGGCAAGTTAACAAGTATCGCTCCGCCCTTTGAAGCATTAAACTCGGTCCTTATGGTGCCATTATAATGTTCGACTATTCTTTTTGCAAGCGCCATGTTGTAAGAGGAGCGCTGAGATTCCCCGGGGAGAACAGGCCGAGGGCCGGAGGGAGCAGAATCGGGAAGCTCAACGCGCGCTTCCACAATCAAACGATCACCACAGACGATATTCGACAGCGAGAGCGTCGCCCCCTTACTCGCCCAATCGAGCGCAATCCCGACGATGCTGTCAAGAATACAATGCAAGCTGAATCGGTGGACCGACGCGGGTTCGCCCGCGGCATGCAGATGTACGTGTATCCGCTCATTCCTGAATCTGAGCTCGTACATATCGAGAATTTCTCTGGCCAGCAGGCCGGGCGTGACTGACCGCTGCCCTTCGTTGCCGCATCGACGGATAAAGGTGGCCAGTGACTTCCCGATGGCGACTATCTGCTTCTGCTTTTCGAGCGATTCAGAAAGCATTGCGTGCGTTGGGTCGGCGGAATCCAATGACTGCAACGACATCCTTGTGAGCCGCATGATTCCGTCGAGCGGGCCGTTGATCTCATGGGCCACGGCGGCAGCGACCGTGTTGACGTCGTTAAAGTCTTCGTATTCGCGCACCTCCCTCTCGAGCTGGAACTCTTTGGAAAGCTCCCTTATTTCCAGCACGGCCGTCAAGGCGTCGTTCGAAGACGCGCCGGCCGGCGAAAAACGGAGGCTGAGCGCACGGGTCTTGTGACCGACGGATCGGACCATCTGGCAGAGGGTCCGACCCTTCTTGTTGCGGAAAACATCATTCGCTATCGAATCCAATTGGCCCTGCTTCCACTCAAGCGGCAGGTGCCTGAGGGATTGCATCCCGACCGGCCTGCATTCAAACCCGAGTATCTCGGCGGCCTTCCGATTCATATTGGAGATAGAGAGATCCTCTGCAAAGACCACTACACCGCAGGGAACGGCCTTCAGCAGAGATTCAAGGCTGCGTTTCCGTCGAAGCAGCTCCAACTCTATTCGCTCCCTCTTTCCTTTCATGCTCCGCAGTTTCGCGTGCAGACGAGAGTTTTCCGTAACAACCTTCTGGTAGGACAGCACCTTTTCTATCGCCCGGCCTACCATGCCGGAAAGGTCCACGAGCTTATCGAGGTCGTGGGGCTCAAATGGCGGACAGTCGGTGTGCGAATTGATGTTGATTACTCCGAGCACCCCATTCGATGCAAGGATGGGAGCGGAGATGAGCGAGGAATTGTCACGCGCAGGACTCCGGAGTTTAAACGAATCATTACGCGCCAACGCGCGAATCAGGCGCGGCGTCCTGTCGCTGGCCACCAGCCCGGAGAATCCTTCTCCGATGTTGAATACCTCGCCCACGTGGTCGTTGCCCTGAGGGTCGATGGCCGCTCGCAGGATGATGTTGCCGTTTCCGTTGTCGGCGAGGAATATCGAGCCCGACTGTTTCCGGAAAACAGTGAGCGAATAGCGGAGAGAGGCGGAGAGCAAGAAATCGAGGTCGCTCAGGTACTTTGGGGGTGTTATGAGGCAGGAATCACGAAAGCAGGAGTTCAGCCAATCGAAGAACGGGAAAAGCAATGTTTGTCCACACCTTTTTCCAGGCCGACTGCAATCGATTCAAGACCCTTTCACTGAACCTTGCGTCCTATCGTTGCGAAGACAAGATGCGCCGGCGCATCTTTAGGTTTCCGAAAGGATGCGGCTTTGAACTCGAAATCCCATGGGCCGCCCCCTTTTACGAAGCCCTCTTTTTCCTCCGACGCGCGAACGCGGCCCCGACGAGTCCGATTCCGAACAGCAGGCCCGTGGCTGGCTCGGGCACGGGGGGAGTGGTGGTTGTACAGCTCAGCCTGATCACATCGTTTCCGCACGATTGTGTCCATTGCAGGGTGAACGGAGTGCCCCACAGACCGGCATCGATGAAAGGCTGGACAGGAATGCCCATTTCAATCACATAGTGGTCGTACACGCCGTCATTGATGGCGCCGCTGTAAGCGAACAGGGCGTCCTCAAGGGTGTCGGTACCGTCGCCGATGCTCGCCGGGAATGATGAAATGGGAAAATCGCTCGGCGGGTCCCAAACCACATCTCCAACTAAAGTGCCCTGGTCGAACGCGCCGCCGGGATTGGGAGTCACCTCCACGCCGTACTCCCAGGGTGTTCCACCAGTGAAATTGATAGCGAGATCGCCCGGAGTATACAGTTCCCCCTTATAGTACGTCCCCGTCGCGGGCATCCCCGAGACGACGGCTACGTAAAGATATCCATCGCTGGAGTTGCAGTAGGCGTACATGGCCTCGGCATCGAATGGCTGCCCCCCTATGCCAGGGCCGACGTAGAACGGAGCTGTCGGATCCGACGGGTTAGTTGCGTCTTCGACCTTGTAGGCGACGGCCGCATACGGCGTCCAGTCGGGTCCCCCGGACGCCAGCAGATCGACGCCCCAGTCGGAGAGACTCCCATCAATTGTCGGGACCGCCGAAGCTCCAACGGGATGAATGAGTATAAGCGCCAAAACCAATGATAATGATAAGAAGATACGGCTTCTCATAGCTCTCCTTTCGTCGAGGTCGCCGGGGCGACCCATGTATAATACGATTAACGTATAGATTATAAGCAACAAGCGTGCCACCATGTCGTAGACTGATAACCGATTCTAATACAATAAGTTACAAACATAAACCGAAACTCCTTGAGACTGAGGAATGATGTCAAATCTAACCATCGTAAGATTCATGTTGATTTTGCCAAACATTTCGACCTGGGCAAAAAACCCGCATTCAACGCGACCGGGAAGAAGGTGACAATAGTAAAGATTAATATACTTGTGTATTCATTAATATCCCGCGGCCCACTTTCGAGGCTTTTTTGGATCAAGCCTCCCAACACATCGCCCGGGGACAGACCGAGGGAACCGTCGGCTCAGATGTTCTCCGCTCCCGGCACTCTTATCAACCTATAGATGAATCCTCGGATTGACGTAAGCGAAACGTTGGTTTCCTGAGACAATGTTGATGTTTTAAAACACTTTTCCGCTAATTTACTCAAATAAAGAACAATGTAAACAAGCTGAAATGGGGAATGTTACCTTTTTTCTTGTGGCCGCGGACGAGAGCCGGAATGCTGGTTCGTCTGGGCTCGAAAGTCCAGCTCTCATGTCACTGCTCGGAGGATTCCGAAACAGTGTAAGCCTTTGTTTTTCAAACTATTGCGGCCACAGCCCGCCGGAATCGTAACTCTCAAATCCCGATTCTCTCTTGATATCGAACACCACGAAAAGGACTACTCGCCTTCCGAACGGTTTTCGAGTCTCCTGCCGCTCCCAAGGAATCCGTGGCATAGATGTTGCCATACCCTCCCGATTATTAAGGAAGCAAGACGGTGTGAGGGCGCTTCCTTAAGAAACCGGGAACCCAAACTCTAAGCATTGGCCCTAAGGAGCCGCAACCATGAAAAAACAAATCATCTTACTGGGAGCATTTCTTCTCACCCTCTGCACGGGCTGCCAAACACCCCGCGGGGGCAGCACCATCTATGAGTACCCGGTCGTGAGGGAAGAAACATATCATCTCGAGGCTCCGGACGAGATTTCGATCGCGGTGCTTCCACAGGCGGAGCTCGACCGAGTGGTCACCATCCGGCCCGACGGAAAGATATCGCTGCCTCTGATCGGCGATGTTTTCGTCGAAGGGTCGACTCCCACGGAGCTTGCCGACAAGCTGACCGAGGAATTCTCGAAATACGTGAAGAATCCGTCGGTCTCCGTGATTGTCACCGGTTTCAACAGCAAGAGGATCTTCGTGATAGGAGAAGTCTTCAGACAGGGCTCGTTTCCTTATACCGGCGAGATGACCGCCTTTGAAGCCGTGGAGGAAGCCGGCAGTTTCACAAGGCGCGCCGCGATGGGCCGCGTTATCCTCGTTCGCGGAAATCTTGAGAATCCGCAGGTGATCGACGTGAACTTGAAGGCTGTGATCAAGAAGGGGCTGAAGCAGAAAGACCTCTACCTCCAGCCGAACGACATCGTGTACGTTCCGCCAAACGGATTTGCGGCGGCCGGTTACGCCATCGAGCAGGTTCTATTTCCCTTCAGTCCCATCCTGGGAGTGGGGAGAGATATCGGCTACGCGCGAGACCTCGAACAAACATTCTAGAGTTCTCGCCATCACGTCACCACAACTGTGTGAGACAAGGATTTGAAAATGCGCACATCGAACGAATTCGACATTCACAAGTACCTGGACATTTTTCACAAGTATAAATGGTATGGCTTAATACCCGCCTGCGTGGTGATGGTCGTTCTCTTCGCCGCGACCTCTTTGCTGCCGAAGGTGTATGAGAGCACATGCCTGGTCGAGGTTGACAGAGGCACCATAGAAAACCCACTGAAGACAGAAAGGGAGCGTCCGGTAGTGCTCGGCGACCTGTTGCGCATCTTTTCAGAAAATGCCCTGAAATGGGACACCCTCTCCCGGGTCGTCGATGAGGTGGGAGCCGACGCGATCGTGGAGAACAGCGACGTATACAACATCGGAAAGCTGAAGAAGAAGCTCGGACTGGGGACAAAGGCGGAGCATCTACCCCAGGACGACCACGCCCGGAAGGAATCTCTCATCAGGCTTCTGCAAGGAGGGATAAGATTCAACCACAGAGAGCCAAGATTCCTTGTGCTCTCATACAGGGGCACGCGGTCAAACGTGAACGCCTCCATCCTCAACACACTCGTTTCAACTCTCATCGAAGAGAAGACCCAGGAAGAACTCAATCAGGCGGGCCGAAATTACGGGTTCATCAAGGCGGAGATGGAGAGTTACGAGAAAAAGCTGGAGGAGGCCGAGGCGCATCTCAAAGATTTCAAGCAGCAGCACATCTCTGAGCTTCCGAGCAACATGAACGTGAACCTGACACAGCTCACAAACGACAAGTCCACGCTCCTCGCCTGCGAGCTCGAGACGAAGGAGTTGACAACAAGAGTCCAGTACATTGACGAGGAGTTGAAAAAGCAGAATGAGCTCATCGTCTCCGAGATCAAACGGGAGAAAAATCCCATGGTCGTTGTCCTGAACCAGCGGATCGTGGACATGGAGATAGAGCTCACGAGGCTTCGCACGAACTATACCGACCTGCACCCCAAAGTGATCGAACTCCGCGGACAACTCGACGACCTGAAAAGGCAGAGGGACGAGGTTCAGGAGTCGACGGTTGACTCGGAGACTTCCATGCTGAACCCCGTGTACCAGCAGCTCGTTCAGGATAAGCAGAACACGCTGGTGCGAATCGAGGTCCTGAAGAACCGGATTGCGAACTTGAAAAAACGCATCGAGGAAAATGAGAAAAAAGTGCTCAGCATGCCCGCGCAGGAACAGCAGCTGTTCACGCTCAAGCGAAACTATGAGGTGACCGCCAACATTTACAACATGTTCGTGCAAAAGCTGGAAGAGGTACGACTCCAGGAGAAACTTGCGACAGAGGAGAGAGACAAGGAAGCCTTCAGAGTGCTGGAATACGCGCGAGCCACTTTCTCGCCCATCGCTCCGAACAAGAGCCGGCTGCTCGCGCTCATCACACTCATCGGCACGGGAACCTGCATCGGCATCATGTGGCTGTTCAACACCTTCGACGACTCATTGAGAAACGTCGAGGAAGCCAAGGAATTCCTCCGAAAGCCTCTGCTGGGAGCAGTTCCCTCGCTGAAGGAAGATAGCGGAAACGGCTCATTCTCTATGCGCAAAGCGGTGCTCAAGGCAATCGGCAGGTCCTGATACCCAGTTTTCCCAACTTCGGAAACTCATGTACCTGGAATATTACAACCTGAAAGAAAAGCCGTTCAGCCTCACGCCCGACCCGGCTTTTCTCTACTACAGCGACGCGCACAGGCGCGCCGTGGCCTTTCTGAAATACGGGCTCGAGGAGTCCAAGGGATTCCTCCAGCTCACCGGGCCCGTCGGCTCAGGCAAGACCACTCTGCTCCGGGCCATCCTCGCACAACTGGATGAGAGAACAAGGACGGCGTACATTATCAATCCGTCCGCGCCGTTTCCCGACCTGCTGCGTTCCATCATGAAAGACCTCGAAATCCCTAATATCCCCCCGACGCGGCTGAAGATGGAACTGCTCGACTTCTTTCATGACTACCTGCTCGTTCAGATGAGGCGGTCCAATCCCGTCATCGTCATATTCGACGAAGCCCAGAACCTGAGCCTCAAGAACCTCGAAGAAATTCGGATGCTCTCAAACTTCGAGACCTCGACGGAGAAGCTCATCCAGATTGTCTTCGTCGGCCAACCCGAACTGATCCCGACGCTCGACCGCCCGGAACTGAGGCAGCTCAAACAGAGAATCCAGGTGCGTTACCACCTCTCGTCGCTGACGCTGCCCGAAGTGGGAGCATATATCGACCATCGCCTCCGCGTCGCCGGTTCAAACGGCGAGATCGTGTTCACGCAGGACGCGTACGAGGCCATACACGATTTTTCGAAAGGCATTCCACGCCTCATAAACTCCGTCTGCGACATCGTGCTCCTGATCGGCTACGTCAACGAGCGGAAACGATTCGACCGCACCTCGGTTGAAGAGGCGATACGGGAGATGAACGGTTCCTTCGATGATGAGCCGGCGCAGCCGGAAGAGAAATCATCCTCAAGCGCGGCCCCGGGTTCAGACACCAAGACGCAGCCCTCCGAACACATCGAGGCCAAGCCGCTTGATGTTTCCTCTCCGCCGGTGGACACCGGCACGCAAACTCGGCCTCACGCTCCAACCGGCCCGAGTTCCGAAACGGTTGTTAAACACAAGGGCGTCGAACCGAATCCTCAGATTCGGCCGGCGGGGAGTACCACGAGCGTCACCGAAGTCGAACCGAAACCCTCCCCCGACGCCGTCGATTCCATCGAGGCCCGAGAGGAGAGCGGGGACATCCGGCAGGCAGCCGGTGCATTCGAAGCGACGCCCGACCAGCCGCCTTGCTCACCTCCCGACGGCGATTCGGTTGACGCGTCACAAGGACAGATGTCGGGTTTTCTTCATTCCCTGCTGAGGCACAGCGCGACAAGAAGATTTCGCGTGACAACTTCTCCCGCCGCCAGACGCTGGGAGCCCGAGAGAACCGTTCGAGAAAGGCTGAGCGAAATTATCCGGAAATGGGCGCCGGGCAGAAACGGGACCTTCGTCTATGCGGCAGAGCGCAAAGCGCAACGTTTCTCCGGGAACCCATCCGAGACAGGCATCACTCGAGATTCTCAACCGACGGGTTCCAACAGCGATGGGGGCGCCAACCAACTCGCCTCCCAAACCGGTC
This sequence comes from uncultured bacterium, assembly GCA_964607485.1. GTDB lineage: Bacteria > Abyssobacteria > SURF-5 > SURF-5 > SURF-5 > CAZSKP01. The sequence goes on from CAZSKP010000023.1 coordinate 59,750, forward strand.
CGGCGTGGGCCAAAGACGTGAAGAAAACACGCAGCCGTCGGTCGAAATCTAAGGCGAAAAGGAAGCGCCTGCGTCGGCGTACCCCCAACGGCCGCAGAATCTCCCGACGGGGCGGCCAACCGGTAGGACCTTCCGTTGAACGGAACGTCGTGGTGCTGTTCGAAGACGGAAGAGTCGCCCGAGGCGCGACAAGAAACATCAACTTGAAAACACCCGGCTTCCACTTTTCTCCCGCCGACGGCCGAGGCAGCGGCAAAGAGGAGTTCGTGCCCTTCGAGCGAGTCATCACCGTCCGGATGGCGGACAGTTTCGAGAACGATTGGGGCGGCACCAAGGACGTTGCGGACAACCAGCCGAAGGGCCAGCAGATAATCGTGACGTTGGCGAACGGCGAGATAATCGACGGCATCACTCTGAGCAAATTCGACCCCGACTGTCAGAGATTCTTCGTTGTCTGCACCGACGATGACGGGGAAGTATGCTGGACCCTTGTGGAGAGAACCGGCGTGGCGGGCATCCTCACGGAGAACTTCAAAGAGGGGATATACGCGGAAGAATTCGAGACCTTCGCCCGTGTGACCGAAATCGCGGAAACCAGCCCCGAGCCCGTCTGTCAACACGAGTCGGCGGGCGACTTCTACTTCTCGCTCAACGACTATGACTCAGCCCTGTCGGAATATCAAAAGGCGCTGACAAGCGCGAGCGACGAAAAGCGGCTGGCCGCCAAGATCTCCGTCGTCCATTTCAACCGAGGCGTCAAGTATCTGAGAGGAAACCGGTTCCATGAGGCTAAGAAGGAATTTGAGAAAGTGATCGCCAGCCGCCATCATCGAGACAAGGCGCGGGCGAGAATCGAAAAGATAGAAAGGCTGCTCAAGTCATGAACGGGAACGCTTCTTGGGGAGAGTCACCGCACTGCCGGGGCGCGCATGTGCGTATCGACCCGGGATGGAATGCGTTCGGGCAACATCTTCCCCAAAGCCGAAAGAAAGGTGTCATATGTCGAAGATTGAACGCGCGTTGAGAAAAGCAGAAGAAGAAAAGCGCAAGAAGGCTGCGACTGCGCCTTCTCTCGAAGAGCCTCCGAAGGACGTGATCGCCACAGAATTCGGCATCACCGAGTCCCACCAGGCGAAGCCCGAGCGGGCGTGTCTCCCGGAGTACTTCCGGAAGATCTCGGCCAAGCTGAAGGCGTGCTGTGACGTCATCGGAGCCACAGACGTCGTGTTCGCCAGTGCCGGCAGCGGGGAAGGCAAAACCACGAACGCGGTAAACTGCGCGATTTCGCTCTGCCAGGATTTCAACCTCTCCGTATGCCTGGTCGACTGCGATCTGCGCAATCCGACAATTTCGGACTACTTCAAGTCGAACGGGAGCTTGACGATCATCGAGCACCTCAAGGGAGAGGCGGAGATCGATTCGGTGATCGGGCCCACACCCATCAGAGGCCTGTCGGTTGTCAACTCCAAGAGGGTGGGCAGGATGTCGCTGCCCTTACTGAACACCGAGCGCCTCAGAAAATTCGTTCGAGAGCTTCGGTCACGGTTCGATTTTGTGATATTCGATTCCCCGCCCATTCTTCCCGTGGCCGACGCCGCTGTGCTGTTGAAACATGTCTCCGCGACGGTGCTCGTCATCGAATCGGGAAGGACGCGCAGGAAGCAGATTGAGCAGATCTTCGAGCAGGTTGACCGCGACAAGATAGTCGGATTCATCATGAACTACAAGAGGTACAGAATGCCCGAAACATACAACTACGCGCGGGATTACGATTACGGTTTGGAAAAAAAATAGGGCGAGTGGACACTGTTTCTGGGAAGGGTGGAAACTCAGAAAAGGAAAGAGAATATGGAGGCCAACAACAACGAAATCTTGACCGGCCAGGAAGCCATGGGCTTACTCAAGATCAGCCGGTCCACCCTCTGGAAATTGACCAAGGAGAACGAGATTCCTGCGTACCGGGTCGGAAATGGGAAGACCTCTAACCTCCGGTACAAACGATCCGAGCTGTTGGAATGGCTGGAAAACAATCGGGTCGGCAGACAGGAGTAAGAGTAGCGGTGTCGGAATTGTTGCAAACAAGCGCACCACGCGCGACCCATTCCTCACTTCGGGTGGCCGTCGCCGAGGATTTCTCCTCAGTGGCCGAACCATGGTCTGAGCTGCTTGGCCGGAGCAACTCGGACATGGTCTGCCTGACGCCGGAGTGGATGCATTCATGGTGGGAAGCCTTCGGCAACGGCGACACCCCCTTTGTCCTGACTGTCTGGCGCGGCAGCCGGCTTGTCGCACTCGCCCCGCTCATGCTCGCGAGCGCGGGCATCCCCGGCGTGCCGATGAGACGGTTGCAGTTCATGGCAAACGGACATTCGCCCCGGGCCGACATCGTCACAGACGCTTCATTCACGCGGCCGGCGCTGCGCGCCATTTTTGAGTACCTGAGCTCGCGCCGCGAGGTGTGGGATTTCATCGAACTGAGACGCATCCCGCGCGAGACCGGCACGGTCGAGGCGCTGGAAGAAATACTGGCCGACATGCCCCTCAGGCACGAAGTTCAGGCAGGCGTCGGGTCGCCCTACATCTCGATAGAAACGGACTGGGACACCTTCTACGCCGGCCGCTCCTCAAAATTCCGAAAGGTCATGCGCAACAAACTGAATCGGGTGAAACGCCTGGGGAAAACCGCGGTCGAACAGGTGCAGGAGGAACAGTCGCTGAGAAGCTCGCTCCCGACGGTGTTCGAGCTGAGCAACAAGAGCTGGAAGGGCATGCACGACTCAGGCATCGGCAGCACGGAGGCCAGCCGGGCCTTCTATCTGTCCCTTGCGGACCACGCGGGGCCGAGGCGCTGGCTGCGCGTCTGGCTCCTGCGCATCGCCGGAAATCCCGTCGCGTTCGAATGCGACCTCGTGTATGGGAACAAGGCCTACGCATTGAGCTCCGACTTCGACGAGGCATACCGCGAATCCACGCCGGGAAGCGCGCTTGAACGACACATCATCGAAGAATATTTTCGCGCGGGCCTCGAGGAATACGATATGTGCGGCGCGGACTATCCGTACAAGCTCAGATGGACTTCAACCGTGAGAGAACACGTTGACATATACATCTATCATTCCGGGGCTGCGTCTCAACTCTGGCGCTTCTGGCAACATGCCATGCTGCCCCGCCTTCGTTCTTCGAAGACATTGAAATTGTTCAAAGACCGCTGGCGCCTCCGGAGGCGCGGCAGACAGCGTGAGGAGTAAACGCATGAGAAATGGTTCACTGCTGCCGGTCGTCACATCGCTGAAGCGCGACCTGCGCAACTATTCGAGACGGGAGATCGGCTACCGGTTCATACGTCCGGGAAACCTGCTGCTGTTCATCACCTATCGCTGCACGTCAAGGTGCAAGACCTGCACCATGTGGCAACGTCCCCCGTCGGACGGAGAGCTCTCGCTGGATGAGTGGCGGAGGGTGATAGATGAAACGGCCCGCTATGGCATCGTCAACGTCGAGTTATTCGGCGGCGACGCCCTGCTTCGCAAGGATGTGACCGTTCCCCTCACCGAATACATTCGCCAGAAGGGGATTCAGCCGGACCTGAGCACGAACTGCAACCTGCTCGACGCCGAGACGGTGCGGGCGCTCGACCGCAACGGTTTGGCCACCTACTATATCTCACTCGATGCGCTCGGCGAGAAGGACGACGAAATCCGGGGAGTCCCCGGCACGTTCGAGCGGGTGGTGCGCGCAATCACGCACATACGCGCCACGAGAGGAAATCGGTCAGAGCCGCAGATAGCGCTCGTGTGCACCGTCTCAAAGCTGAACCTGGGGCACTTCGAGGCGATTCTTCCCTTTGCAGAGGAGATCGGCGCGGACGAACTGCAGCTGGAGTACATTGGGGAAATTCCCGCGGAGAGCATGCAGGAGTCTCTGCTGGGCGACAGCAGACCGAACCCATATTTCAGCCAGCAGGAGCAATCGCTCCTATTGAACCGGGAACAGGCGGAATTTTTGAAAAGCAAGATCGAAGAGATGAAGGCGCGCGCGTTCGGGTCTTCCGTAATACTGAGGACGATAGACATCGACGTGCTCGACGTCGAGGATCTGGTGCGCGGTGTGTTTCCCGCGCGACGGTGCTACGTCTGCCGGCACTGGGTAACGATCGACCCTCACGGCAACCTGCTCGCTTGTCCGTTCTTCGAGAGCTACCATCTCGGCAACGTGCGCGAGCGACCGTTCGACTCCGTCTGGCGCAACGACAAACACCGCGCATTCTGTCAGGCGCAGGCGGCGGGCGACATAAAGATCTGCGGGTATTGCAGCCTGAATCCGACAAGGAACTACACACTCACAGAAGGGATCCGGCGAAAGTGGCTGACACTGCAACAAAAGAGAACCCTCAAGAAGCAGTCGGCGTCCTCGAACAGAACAGCGTGAGCCCGGGCTACGCCGCCAGGCTCAAGCGGGTGTATCGAGAGGGGGGGCTGGGGGCAATTGCGCGGCGCGCGGCGCGGAAGGTTACGTACGTGCTGTGGCGTCGGAACGAAGTATGGTGGTACGAGAGAGACCTCGCATTGCCCATCGAAGTGCGGGAACCGGAGCCGGGCGCCAGCGTCGACGTCGAAGCCGGCGAAGAGACGTGGGAGTGGATAACGACGTGTTTGAGGGAAGGGAATCTCGGAAAGGTCGAGAGCGCGGAACGACGCGTCGCCGCGCGCAACGGCCACCTTTTTCCGCTGATCAGGTACAACGGCACGTGTGTGGGATTTATGAAGATAGGAATCGGCGACGTATTCGTGGGAGATTACATGCGCGTCGTGAGCTTTCCTCCCGGCACCGCGGTCATATACGACAGCTACGTGGACCCCGACCTTCGCGGGAAAGGCCTGGCGCCGCTTGCAATCACGGAGGTCTTGTTGGTTCTGAGGCGGCGCGGCTTCAGGAAGCTGCTGTGCAACATTCCAGAATGGAACAGAGCATCCCACAACTTCGTGACCAAGTGTGGAATGATGAGAAAGAAACGTATCCGGTTCAGAAGAATCTGTGGGTTTGAGTTTCTGAGCGACAACCCGGCTGAGATTTAGTTCTCGGTCAATTTCGAACCAGGGAAGATTATGAAAATCATATACATCACCCGATTTTTCGCGCCCGAGCCGGGAGCCGCTTCCGTGAGGGCCACGGAATGTGTTCACCACCTGAGCGAGCTCGGCCATCACGTCACCGTGATAACCGGCTTTCCGAACTACCTGTCGGGCAGAATCTCGAACGGGTATCGCAACCGACTGCTCGCACGGGAAACCTTTGGAGAAGCCTCCGTAATTCGGACCTTCACGTTGACGGACAGCCGGAGAAACATTCTGAAGCGGGCGCTGAATCAGTTGGCGTTTGCGATGTTCGCATTGCTTGGGGGCCTCTTTGCCCCGAAATCCGACGTGGTGGTCGCGTCGTCGCCTCCGTTCACCGCCGCCATATCGGGCTGGCTCCTGAGCGTGCTGAAACGCGCCGCATTCGTGTTTGAGGTGCGAGACCTCTATCCCGGCTCGGCCAAGGCGCTGGGGGTGATAAAGAATCCCGTGCTCTTGCGCGTATCGACCTGGGTCGAAGAGTTTCTGTACCGACGGGCTGAGATGATCGTGTGCGCAACGCAGGGACTCGCCGACGACATCACCGCCCGGGGCATCCCGGAGGAGAAGGTGGTAAGAGTCCTGAACGGGGTGAACATCGACCAGTTCCGACCCGACGTGGACGGCCAGGCCGTCAGACGCTCGCTTGAGCTCGACGGCAAGCGGGTGGTTCTGTACACTGGGTTGTTCGGACGAGCCCACGGCCTTTCGATACTGCTCGATGCCGCCAGGGCGCTTCGGGAACACGATCATATCGCGCTGGTGCTGGTCGGAGACGGCGTGGACAAAGAGCGATTGTTGGAACAGAAGCGGCGCGAGAATCTGCACAATGTGTTCTTCGT
>CAZSKP010000023.1:65715-71138 GCA_964607485.1 uncultured bacterium
ACGCCGCCCGAGCGGGTGCCCGAGTACATCGCGTGTGCCGACGTGGGATTCGCCTCCCTGATTGGGGGTGAATTCACCAAGCGGTCGGTGCCCGTCAAGATGCTCGAGTATATGGCGTGCGCCCGCCCCGTCATCCTGTGCGGCTCAGGAGAGGCCGCGAGGCTTCTCGAGACGGCACACGCGGGCGTGTGTATCGAGCCGAACGACTCTGCGGCTCTGGCCAATGCCATCCTCCAAATGTGCAACGGCCCGGAGACGAGTCAGCTCTATGGCGAGAACGGACGCCGTTTCACCCAGGCGCATCTGTCCAGGAGAGAACTGGCCAAACAATTCGAGCAAGCCCTGGTGGCGGCGTTGAAAAAAGGGCATTTATTGCAAGAGGAAATCACATGGACGAACAGATAATGAAGATGCTGGCCTGTCCGCTCTGCCAGGGATCTCTCAGTTTGAGCGTGACGCAGAGGGATGAGGTAGGAATTCGAGAGGGCGAGTTGGTGTGTGCTGTCTGCGGGAAAAACTATACGATAACCGAAGGGGTGTTCGACCTCCGACCCGGAGTTCGCGTGCACGAGGCGGAGGGCAAGGAGCGTTGGGACCTCGACCAGTGCGAGCGCGACTATAATTCGATCGGGCTTTACAGGAGCTCGCAGGATTGGGCGCGGATAAGGGGAGTTCCGGTCGAGGTTGTGGATTTTATCCATCGCTACGTGAAGGGGCAACTGCTCGACTGGGCTCAGTTCCGCAGGGGAGATATTATCGTCGATGTGGGCTGTGGGGTGGGCCATTTTCTGTTGGACTTGCGCGCTCGCAAGGCCTCTCCCGAGATGACCTTTGTGGGAATGGACGTGGCCTTCCCAAGGGTCCGAGCTCTTCGGAAAAGGTGCGAGGAGGAGAGCATCACCGATGTGGTGTGCATAGCCGGAGATTCCGAACATCTCCCGTTCGCCTCTGATACCATCAGTCATATCACGTGCAGTGAAGTGCTTGAACACGTGTTTCATCCCGACCACGCAATAGCCGAGATGTATCGCGTGCTGGAGCCTTCCGGCCTGCTGCTCATCTCGACGCCCTCCGGCAATGCCGCGCGCAACTGGGAATACCTTATCAAGCCTATTCGCTGGCTTCGAAATCTTGTTGTCGGATCCGAGGAAGCGAAACAGGATTCAGGCTACGACGTCCCCATCGCACTAGGCGAGTTGAAAAAAAATCTCAGCGACAACCAGCTCCACGTTATGGATTTCGCGATTCAGCCGATCCTCCCCTGCGAACACTTCTTCAAGCAGATTCCGCCCCGTTTGGGTCGAGCCACCGTATTTGTTTTCGGGTTTGTGAATCGCTCTCTTCCCTTCCTGAGCGGACAACTGGGACTGCACGCGGTCATTCGGAGTCGAAAAGGCTCGCCCGCGAGCGGGGCGGCTGCCTTGTGAGAATAGAGAGAGGATGCGAAGAGTTACATGTATTTGCCACTTCGACCGACGCTTACACCTTTCGCGCTAGCCGCGCGCCGTCGCGACCTGCCGTTTCCGCTGAACAGGCCCGATGTCGTGCTGTACGAGTTCTCGAAGAACGGCATCTGGAGGGGCATCTCGTCGCTCGGCCTGAAGCCGGGGGACAGGGTGGCCGCGCCGTCGTATATCTGCCGGTCGGCCCTGAAGCCGCTGTACGATTTCGGGCTTAACCTCGTCTTTTTTCGCATCAATGAGCGACTCGAACCCGACAGGAGGGACCTGGAGTTCCGCCTTGCCTCGGGAGCAAAGGCGCTGCTCTTCGTACATTACTTCGGCTTTCCGCAGGACCTGAACTATTTCGCCTATCTGCGCGAGCGTTACGGGGTCATCCTCATCGAAGACTGCGCGCACGCCTTTCTGGGCGAACGAGAGAACGTCCCGCTCGGCTCGGTCGGCGACGTGAGCATATTCTGCATGAGGAAGTTCGTGCCCGTCATGGATGGGGGGGCGATGCTCTTGAAAGCGCCTACGGGCGGCAACGCCGGCAAGAGCCCCCGCAGACTGAAGGCGGCGAAGGGCACGCTTGATCTGATGATCAGCCACACCGAATTTCAGACAGGCATGCGGCTTTCCAGAATCCGAGGGCTTCTGCGCATGCGGCGGCGGGTCATCCCCGAGCGTCAGCCGGCGGATGAGAAGACGAGCCGGATTAGAGGATATGACCTGACCATTTCCGGGTTTTCCAGGTATTTATTGGGAAGATTCGACTGGGATTCGATCATTGAAAGACGGCGGGAGAACTATGCGCGTCTGCTCGACCTCATCGCCGACGTGCCCGGATTCAGGCCGGTTTTCGGCTCGCTTGCGGAGGGCACATGCCCGCAGGTGCTCCCGATGTTGGCGGACAACCGTGACGAGGTTTTGGCTTCGTTGCGGCAAAGAGGGATTCAGGCCGGCCGCTGGCCCGAACCCTCCGACGCCGTCACGGAAGCGGGTTGCAAGGTTGCAAATTTTATGAACGACCACATGTTGATACTGCCCGTTCATCAGAATCTGCGGAAGCGCCATCTCGAAAGGTGCGCGAAGCTGGTTCGTGCGACATGCAAAGCGCAGAGAGGCAACAGCGCCGTTTCTCTTTCTACGGCAAATTGAGAAAATGAGTACGACGCCCGTATCGATAGCCAAGCAGGGACTTCAAGTACAGACCCTCGACCCGGAGGCCGGGAGCGAGCGGCGTGCCCTTTTCAAAGACCTCGCCATGCTCTCGACGGGCAAGTATATTTCGTTTCTCGTGATGTTAGTCCGCGGATTTGTCATACCGAAGTTGCTTGACCCCACATTATTCGGTGTCTGGAGAAGCCTGCTCATAATTACGGATTTCTCTCGCGTGGGCCACTTGGGAACGATCAGCGCCTTAACGCGGGAAGTTCCCTTTCACCTTGGCAAGAGCGACACCAAGTCGCTGGCACGGATCAGGAATGTTGGTTTCACTTCTTCAGTTCTTTCGGCGGGACTGATTTCGTCGGGCATTCTGGCAAGTTCCTTCTTCGTATCGAGCCCGCTGATAGCGCTGTGCCTGCGCTGGTTCGCCGCGCTGGTCTTGGTTCAACAGGTCATTCTCTTTGCCGATACGTATCTGAGCGGCTGTAAGGAATTCGGTTTTCTTTCTCGTATAAACATATTTCGTTCTATCGCAACGGCCGTCTTTTCGATCGGGCTGGCATGGCGCTATGGATTATCCGGTCTCATCTGGGGAACGGTCCTCACTACTGCCTTGATCCTGTTTCTATTCATGAAGAAATTGAAGTTCGCTGTCCGATTCGAATTCCCGTGGTCTACGGTGGTTCAGCTTGTCAAAATCGGATTCCCTCTGCTAAGTACCGGCATTCTGTACAACGTTTTGAACAGCATCGACAAGCTCATGGTCATACGCTGGCTCGGCACGACAGAGATGGGATATTACGCGTTGGGGCTCACCATAGTGAGTTTTGTCTTCCAACTGGCCTACACCTTCAGCCAGGTCGTGTCACCGCGTCTTATCGAACGGTATAGTCACAAGGAGCAGGTGGATGATGTGAGGGCTTACGTTATGAAGCCCTTGCTCGGGCTGGGGTTTGGGATGCCGGTAATATTAGGTGGATGCTATTTTGCATCCGGGTTTCTTTATTCCGTTTACCTGCCGGATTACTTCCCCGGGCTGACTTCTCTGAGAGTGTTGCTGATGGGGATGTATTTTGGAACCTTATGGGTGTGCCTCATCTCCTTCTTTCTTTCATTAAAGAAGCAGGCGAAAATAATTCCTGTGTACATAGCGGCGATTGTAGTAAATGCGGTGTTGAATTACGGTTTCATTCACGCCGGCTACGGCATCACCGGCGTCGCAGTGGGTACCAGTCTCGCCAATTGTTTCTTCAGCGTGGTGCTTATCGGTTACGCTGTTTCGCATTTCTACAAGCGGTGGAGCGAATATGTGCGACTCTTTGTTCAGCTCCTGCTACCGTTTCTTTTTGGCATCTTCTTGGTGCTTCTCATTCAATCCAATGCGAAGCTTTTGTTAAAGAACCCGGGTGGTTTAGTTGAAGTAGCGATACAGTTTATCGTCTTTTCCGTGTTATATGCCCCGATGCTTTTGTGGGGCATCCGCACGATTGGCGTGGATTTGTTCGGCAAACATTCGGAAAATGGCAATGTCTGAAACCGAACTGCTGTTCACCATTCTCGGCTTCTGTAGCGTCATCCTGCTGCTGGTCAGACGGGAGATGGGTTTTCATCTTCTGATACTGGTCATTCCTTTTGCAAATCTATTGCCGAAGATGGACATTCGCGCGTTTAATTTGACGACGCTTCTCATCTATACGGCCTTGGCCGTGTCCATGCTTGCGGCTCCGAAGAAGGACCGACGTCCCGCTTATCTGAAAGCGCCTATACTTGCCCTGATTCTTGCCACACTGGCTTCGCTGGCATGGTGCGGACTGACCGTGCCCGGGTATTCCTTTGTGGAAAAACTGGCTGAAGCGAAACGGTGGTTCGATTTTGTGTTTTTGTATTTTGTCTTTCGCTATCTGGCCGATGAGCCCGAACAGGTTCGCCGATACGCGAGGACTCTCTTTATTGGATACACCCTGGTTGTTCTGCATACAATCAAGGAGTTTCTGCTCACGGATCACACGCGTCTCTATGGGGTCAACCAGACCAACGAATTGGGTGCCTTCCTCGCAGGTTTTTGGGGTTTATGTCTCCTTATGATTCTGGATCGACGGACGGTGAAGTGGTTATTGGGCGCAGGCACCGTTGCATTCTTGGCTATTGTAGGATTGACCTATACGTTTTCTCGCGGCGCATACGTGGCATTCGCTTTCGGAATAATGGTGTTGGCGGTGTATCTAAACCGAAAGCTTGCGTTATTCCTCGCCGCAACCGCGATCTGTCTCTTTGCGGTTGCGGGATTAGGGTTGCTCCCGAAACAGGTGGAGGAGAGGATTCATTCCGCTTACAGCGTCGGCTCTGACGGTACCATTGAATTCGAGGATACGGCCTATAGTCGAATTCAGCTGGACAAGGCAGCTATCAACATCATACGAGACTATCCCATCATGGGCACAGGCTGGGGATGCCTGTCTATTAAAGGACGCGATTATCTGATTGCCGCCGGAATGAAACCTCAGAAAGTTATTCACAACATGTACCTGCAGATCTTTGCGCAGCTGGGGATTCTGGGATTTGTTCCGTTTGCACTGATCCTTTACGTATCGTTTGTGGAGGGACGCCGCCTCTATCTCCGGGCGCCCCCCGGCTACTTCAAGTATTTTTCGGCTGTTTACTTGTTCTGTCTTTCATCCTTCGTTGTTTCGAATCTCTTTGGCAACCGTATGTTTGAAGGACAGACCGCGGGTTACTTCTGGATAATGTGCGCTCTCGTGGAGCGCTCAATGGCATTTGTGAGAGAAAACGAATATGCCCCGTCGGTCCAGGGAG
>CAZSKP010000024.1:0-69018 GCA_964607485.1 uncultured bacterium
CAATTGCATCGAGATGCATCACTTCACCGACGCCCAGATAGAGGCCCAGATTGACGCCATCCTTGAGGAAGACCCGGCGGAACGAATCGTGGTGTTCGCCTGCAATTGGTGCTCCTATGCCGGCGCCGATTTTGCAGGGGTGTCCCGGCTTCAATACCCCTCGACCGGCCGCCTGATCCGCACCATGTGCTCGGGCAGGGTACACGAGAAGTTCGTCTGGCGCGCCTTCGAGAAGGGAGCGCCGGTCGTGCTGGTCTCCGGCTGCCATATCGGAGATTGCCACTACATCGATGCCAACCACTGGACCGAGCGCCGCATTGGCAAAATATGGAAGAAGATGGAAAAGCTCGGCCTGCGGACTCAGCGGCTGGCGCTCGAGTGGATCAGCGCGGCGGAGGGCGTACGCTTTCAGGAGGTCATGGAGCGCATGGAACGCCTCAGGCAGAGCGTCACTCTCGAGGAGATCGCCGAGACTCAGCGCATCCTCTCCGAACAAAAGAACAAGGCTGCCGCGAAGACTCCGGCATGACCTTCCATCACGGATTCGACGCATAAGAAGCCGCTGGATGAACTGACGCCTCATCCGCGGTTGCCCCAATCCCATCCCACCCACCTCCCTTGACAAACAACGGAAATGCTGTTAATTTGAGCTAGTTAGCATTGAATCTCACGCATAACAAGAAGGGCCTGAAGATGGCAAGAAAAGCGCGAGAAAATAAGAAGGTCGGGAAAAACAGAACACCTGAGTTAAGAATTGGCGACGAGGTGTTGCAACTGCCCGTACACGAGAGCACTGACGGTTCCCTCTCCATCGACATATCCGGACTCTTCAGCAAGACGGGCATAAAGGTTTTCAATCCCGGCTTGGCCGATGTGTCAACCTGCAGAAGTTCCATCAGCTTTGTGGACGGAGAGAGGGGCATACTCCTGTATCGTGGCTATTCCATAGAGGAGTTGGCGGCGAAGACCACGTTTGTCGAAACAGCGTACCTGCTGATCAACGGACATCTTCCCACCCTGGAGGAAAGAGAATTCTTCTCCCGAAAACTCACGTACCTTTCAAACATTCATGAAGACATGAAACACTATTTCGATGGTTTTCCCTCCACCGCCGACCCCATGGCGATGCTGTCATCGATGATAATCGCCCTTTCAACCTTTCATCAGGAAGACCTGAAGAGAGAAGACTCCTTCGAGATAACGAGCACGAGCCTCTTGGCGAAGATAAAAACGATCGCGGCCTTTTCTTACAAGCGGAAAAGGGGTGAACCGTACGAATATCCTCAGGATGACCTCAGTTATTGCGCCAACCTGCTGTACATGCTGTTCGACAGGCCTAACAAGCGGTATGATATCAATGACCGGCTGGTGAGCGTCCTGAACAAGATATTGATTCTTCACGCCGACCACGAACAGAACTGCTCCACCACAACGGTGAGGGTGGTCGGAAGCAGCGGAGCGAATATTTTCGCCTCCATATCATCCGGAGTGGACGCTTTGTCGGGACCTCGTCACGGCGGCGCGAATCAAGATGTGTTGAGGTTGCTGCAGCGAATTCAGACAGACGGCGGCGATATCAATAAATATATCAAGATGGCGAAAGATTCGCAGAAAAGATTTCTCCTGCCCGGCTTCGGGCACAGGGTGTATAAGAACTACGATCCTCGCGCGAGAATTTGCAAGGAAGCCTGCGACCAGGTGCTCGCAATACTCGGAATTCACGACCCGCTGCTGGATATCGCCAAGAGATTGGAAGAGGCAGCGCTGAAAGACGACTATTTCAAGGAGAGGCGGCTGTATCCGAACGTCGATTTCTATAGCTGCATCATTTTCTCGGCCCTGGGGCTGCCGCCGGAAATGTTCCCGGTGATGTTCGCCATCGGCCGACTGCCCGGCTGGATAGCGCATTGGAAAGAGGCGTTCGATGACCCCGAACACAGGATCATCCGTCCGGGTCAGATATATGTAGGAACTACGAAAAGACGCTTCATCCCTATCGAAAAGCGGCGGTGATATTCCCTCGCGTCCGACGCAGTCCGCCGTCGGCCGAATCCCATCTCGCTTTTCTGGCACGCTCCAGACGAACATTCTCCCAGAGACAAAGCGGCCTGCGGAAAGGATGTCCTCCTGCATGCACTTTCTCGAGATCTTGCCTGAGTGTATTCTTCAGCTATGAAAAGCGATTCAAGAGTGCGGCGCCCGCTGCCGGCTCGAAGGGATTCCGACTCGTCTTTCCGCAATTCGCTTCGAATAGGTGTCTGCTCGCGGCTCAGAGCAGAATCTGAGCAACCTCGTGGAGGACGTCTACCGAGCGGACCACTCCGACAACCTTTCCCTCGTTGAGCACCGGAATCAAGCTCAGGTTGTTGTCCACCATCTCATAGATCACCTTCACGATGTGGTCGGCGTGGTCCACCTTCACTGCGATAGGAAGCATCACGTCGCTCACGGGTCGCTCGGCCCTCTTTTGGATGCCTTCCAGGACCCTGTCATACGTGAGCTCAGCCAAGTTCGGGTCCACCTTCACATCGAACAGTTTCTTGCGATACTCCATCGGCCTGCTCGACAGGAAGTCCGGCTCCAATGCGCGCAGGATGTCCCGCCTCCGTACCACACCCATGAGCTCGTTTGCGGCATCGAATACCAGAACGACTCGCGGCAGCGACGTGCGGCTTTCAATGTTTATCTGCGACTCCTCCATCAACGCTACGACTTCCCGAATCGTGCACGTGAGCAGAACATGGGGATACTTGTCCAACGGAATCATTATCTCTCCAGCTCTCTTCGCGGTTATCATTGCAAGACCCTCCTGTCGAGTTCCGGCATTTTGGAGTCCTCTTTCTCTGGTTCTTTTCCACTGTGCCGGAATTGCGGACGAGCAAAGCCCCGAATGAACACGCCTCTCCCCACGTCGATAAAGCGGGAAGATGCGGCAGATGCGTTGCGAGGCTATCTTATCCAGCCCCCGCCAAACCTGTCAAATCGGTAAGAGGTGAAAGCGGAACGGAGAAAGCTGAGAGAAGGGGCTCCTCCCTTCGGAAACGGTGTTATCGGGCTTCCCCCGGGGAATGACGGTGGCGCAAAGCTCCCGAATCCCGGACGCGGACCAGCGAAAGATCATTCCCGCATTTCGGATGAGATCCTTCTTGAAAACATGAAAAGACAACAATTATAATCGAATACGGCTCGTTGGAGGATATCCGAAGGCCATGTCGGCCTCGACCCGCAAAGAGGATGGCCAAAATGAAAGACGCCGTTTGGAGGGAGATGGGAAGGTGACATCAGGGAAAGAAAAAGTCGTGAAGTCCATCTGTCGCATGTGTCATGGCGTGTGCGGCGTGCTTGTGCACATGAGAGACGGCAAGGTTGTCAAGGTGACCGGCGACCCGGAAAGCCCGTTGAGCAGCGGTTTCATCTGCTCGAAGGGCCGCGCATCCGTGGAATACCTCTACCGTCCTGACCGACTGCGCCATCCTCTCAAACGCGTGGGAGCAAAGGGCGAAAACAGATGGGAGCGGATAAGCTGGGAAGAGGCCCTGGACACCATCGCTCAGAAACTGCTTGCGTACAAGAAGGAGTGCGGTCCCGAGTCGGTCGGACTCGCGCTCGGCACCGGCCGCCCGTATCAAGCGTTTGCGCTCAGATTCGCCAATGCCTTCGGCACGCCCAACGTAGTGAGCTATGCTCACATCTGCTACCTTCCACGGGTGGTCGCCTCTATCATCACCTGCGGGCAGCTTCCCGTCTGTGATTTCTACGGATTTGGCGGTGTGCATCCGCGCTGTGTCGTGGTCTGGGGATGCAACATAGGGGAAACCGGTGCGGCCGACGGTATGTGCGGCTATCAGCTCTCACTTGCTCGACACAAAGGCGCGAAGTTCATCGTCATCGACCCTCGCCGCACGAAGCTAGCCTCGAAGGCGAATGTCTGGGCACAGATAAGGCCCGGCACCGATGTCGCGCTTGCCATGGCCATGCTCCATGTCATCATCCGCGAAAAGCTCTATGACAAGCAATTCGTCGAGCAATACACGGAAGGATTTGACCGGCTCGTGGAACACGTGAAGAGCTATCTGCCGTCGAAAGTGGCGGAAATCACCTGGGTGCCGGCACAGACTATCCGAAAAATGGCGCGCCTGTATGCCAAGACAAAGCCGGCCTGCATGCTCTGGGGCAACGGCCTCGATCAGAGCGTCAATTGCTTCCAGACCGCTCGCGCCCTTCTGATTCTCAGAGCTGTCACCGGCAATATAGACGTTCCGGGCGGCGATGTCTTCTGGGTTCCGCCAAAGGGCGTTGTTCAGACATCGCCGTTCGTGGACCCCTCAATTATACTTCCGGAGAAGGTTACTGCCGAGGCGAGCGCAAGAAAACTGAGTGAGGGACAGTCGTTGATGAATCTTGTCCTGCGCCATTCCACGTTCTGGGACGCGGTGCTCACCGGCACGCCCTATTCTCCCAAGGCCCTCATAATCGTCGGAACCAATCCGTTGCTGACCGCAAGCGATTGCGTGAAGGCCAAGAAAGCCCTCAAGAAGCTTGAGTTCACGGTTGCACTCGACCTCTTCATGACACCCACTACCCAACTTGCAGATATCGTACTCCCCGCGGCCACATGGCTCGAGCAAGATGACGTCGCCGACCTGCACTTCATCTGGTGTGTGGCAGCCAGGCGGAAAGTGGTCGAGATTGAGGAGTGCTGGGACGACAAGAAAATCTTCATCGGACTCGCAAGGCGAATCGGATTGAGAGATTGTTTCCCATGGAATGATGTCAGGGAATACTGCGATTTCGTTCTGAAGGATACCGGACTCGATTTCGAGGAGTTCACAAAGATGGGCATCCTCAAGGGCGAAATGCAGTACGGGAAATATGAGGCGAACGGGTTCCCGACTCCGTCGGGGAAATTTGAGCTAGCATCCTCTATTCTCGATTCCTTCGGCTACGACGCGCTGCCCGACTACATCGAGCCTCCCGAAAGCCCATACGGCTCACCCGAACTTGCCGGGGATTATCCGCTTATTGCCATCACCGGTTGCAAGGTCGAGCCGTTCTTCCATACGGAGTATCGGCAACTCAAATCACAGCGAAAGAAACATCCCGAGCCACTCGTTGAAATCAATCCTGCGACTGCATCAGAACTCGGAGTTGAAGACGGCGATTGGGTCTGGGTCGAATCGCCTCGCGCTCGGATAAGACAGCGGGCGAAGGTCACTCCCGACATCCACCCCCGAATGGTCGCCATACAGCATGCGTGGTGGTTTCCCGAAGAGGAGCCACCGGAGTACGGTTGGAAGAGGTCGAACGCCAACCTGTTGCTCGACCCTCGTCCCGCCGACCCTGTCTGGGGATCCGAATCGTGGAAGGGATTTCTCTGCAGAATTTATAAGTGAAGCAATAGGGGTTCTCGTACCCTCTCTTTCCTGATAACTCGAAGGGGATGCAAATATCTGCTCAGCCGGGGAAAACAACCTCGGTTCGGCAAACGGCTAGGTCTCTTCCTTCCTGGTTCTGGGCCTTGAGGTCGACGACGACGTAGCTCTTTCCCGGACTGATCACGTGTTTCTCCGTCACGACGCCGGAGCACGTCACGGTCCAGCCAGCCAGAACCGGCCAGAAGAATTTCGAGGTCATCTTCGTTATCTTCAACCCGGCGGGATAGGCCCAGTTCGACACGACGCTGAGCATGAACGACATGGTCATCATGCCGTGCGCCACCGTATGGGGTATTCCAAACGGCTGGGCGGTCGCGACCCAGTCGGGGTCGCAATGAACCGGATTATAATCCAGCGAGGCCACCGCATATTTCCAGAAGGTTTCCTGGCTGACCGTACGGCTGACGGACGGAAGCTCATATCCGACCTGAACAGAGTCAAAAGCTATTTTCTGCACGATGCCTGCCCTCCGAACGTCACACCTCGACGCCGCGCATGCCTTCGAGGAATTTCCTGATGTCCGCCTTTGTCTTTGGAAGAATCAAGGTGACGATGCAACTCGCCTTTTTCACGGCATCTTGATTATAGAAGTCGGCCTTGTACTGAAGGTAGTACTTCCCTCTCTTGATATATCGATCATGCGGCCGCATCATCACGCGGATGGTTTCGCCGACCCGAAAAGGCTCATAGAGCTCGATATGCTGCCCCGGGTTCCGCGCGCCCGGCGTTCTGACCCAGTTCCCGCGGCCCTTGACGCCGATACACCAGAATCCCATCTGCGTGAGGAACATCGGGTGAGGAACCAGCCCTCCATATGGAGAATTCTTCGCATACTCCTCGTCGTTCATCAGGGGATTGTCGTCAAGAGCCGCCTCGGCGTAGAACTTCACGTCTTCCGCTTTGATCGTAAAGGTCCGTTCCCCCGGAATCTCCTCCTGCGACTCAAAATCTATCTCGTCCCAGGTCTCATACTGCTCTGCATCCTTGAAAAAGTCGGTGTCAAACTGTCTCTGTTTTTCCGTCCGAAAGAACCGCTCGAAATTCTGCCGACTCATCACCTTTCTCCTTCGCGATGGCCTCTGCTCATGGCTTGCGGAGCGCCTTCTTGTCCACCTTTCCGACCGCCGTCAGCGGCAACTCATCGACGAACTCGATCTTCTTGGGCCTCTTGTAGGGAGCCATGTTTTCGCGGCAATACTCGATAAGCTCTTTCTCGAGTTCATGACGGTCTTTATCTCTGTGAGACGGCGCGAGCTGGACCATTGCCTTCACGATCTCGCTGCCCGGTCTCTCGGGATTAGGCGTCCCGACGATGGCGCAGAACTGAATCGCCGGGTGTTCGTAAAGCGTTTCCTCGACTTCCTTGGAGAAGACCTTGAAACCGCCTACGTTGAGCATGTCTTTCGCACGGTCAACGATCGTGAAGTAACCGTCTTCATCCATCTTCGCCACGTCGCCGGTGTACAACCACTTCTCCCCCTGCAACTCGCGCAGGGCGTGCGCAGTTTCTTCGGGTTTTTTGTAATAACCCTTCATGATCTGCGGTCCGCGTGCAACGATCTCTCCCTCTTCCCCCACCGGCACTTGTTTCGTCCCGGTATCCAAATCCATCAGCCTGATGAAGGTGCTTTGTATTGGCACGCCGACCGTCCCGACTTTTTTGAGGCCCTTGTACGGGTTGACGGTCAGCAGAGGGCTGGCCTCGGTCATACCGTACACCTCGACGACTTTGCCCTCGCCCACCAACGTCTCGAGAGCCCTGAAGGCTTCCACGGGGAATGGGGCGGCTCCCGACAGGCACGATTTGATCTGGGTGAAGTTAAGAGTCTTGAACATCGGCTCCGCGAGAAGCATTTGATACAGCGACGGCACGTTCGCCATGGCGGTGGGCAGGTAGCGTGCAAATTCCTCGCAGATATGCCTCGTGTTCCTCGGATCGGGAATGAGGATCTGTGTGTTGCCCAGCATCATTCCGCTCATACCGTACACCAGCCCGGCGAGGTGAAAAAACGGGAAGCCGGAGATGTAGATCTCCGCGCCGCGTCCCGTGTCGAGCCACTGCTTACTCTGGAGCAGGTTGGCGACGATATTTCTGTGGGTAAGCTCGGTGCCCTTGGGCATGCCCGTCGTGCCGCCCGTGTACTGGATGAGGCAATTGTGCTCCGGCTTGATATCGACCTTCGGTCTCGTGGGAGGATAGCTGCCGAGAAGCTGCTTCATCGGGAGAACCGTCTTCCCCGGTATCGGGTCGATCCTTCCGACGGGAAATTTCTTGAGAAGCCTGCCGAGGGTACGCTTGGGCCAGGGGAGAAAATCCGCAATGCTCGTGGGTACGATGTGGGTGAGAGCCGGGACCTTGTCCACAATCTTCGCCACCCTTTGTTCGAAGATTGCGTCCAGGGTCACCAACACCCGTGCGCCGCAATCGTTGAGCTGGTAGCTCATCTCCTTGGCGGTGAGCAGCGGCGAAACCCCGGTGGCGGCGCATCCGGCTCTGAGAGTGCCGGCGTGCGCGATCAAATACTGGGGAGTATTGGGCAAGTTTATGCCCACGACGTTCCCGGGACCGCAACCGATCTCAGCAAGAAACATGGCGAATCGACGGGAAAGCAGGTCCAGTTGCCGGAACGTCAGGGTGGTTCCCATGAAGTGGATGGCCGCGCGATCCGCAAAATCAGAAAAGCTTTCCTCGAACTGCTCGACAAACGTGACATCGGGAGTTGTGAGATCAGAGCTTACATGTTCGTCATAGAACTTGAGCCAAGGTCTTTCATCGTAGGTCATGGCCATCCCCCAGCAGAACACATTCCCGCGGCCCTTGTTCGGAGGTCGGTTTCAGCGTAGCAAAACAAGAATATCCGAAGAGAAGTGTCGTGTCAAGGAAGTAAGACTTCCTCTTGCAGCAATAAAACTCTGAGGGCAACGATGTTTCCGCAGGAGTGGATACGCAACGCGAGGTTCAGGAAGGGGGACTGGAAGCGACGAACTGTGGTGTCCGAAAGACGAAGTCGCCATGGGTCTCCTTACTCAACGGCGGTTTGGCCTGCATTCCCCCATCGTCCTTCATGTTGCCGCCGACGCTGTAGAGCAGGTAACCGTCATCTGTCCTTCTGTAGATGAATTGACCGGTGGAGAACGGGTCGATTAGCGCTTCCTTTGGCATCAGAGCGGCCAGCTCATCGAGTTTCTCGGGATAAGTTCCACTTTTCAGGAGGTGCAGATGCAGTGCAACGCGTATGATATTCGCGCGCTGAGCTGTCTGTTGCCGTGTGACTAAGAAAAGGAAATCGGGAATGAGTCCAAATGCCAGTTGTGACAACTCATTCTCCGGAATTTTTTCATTCAATTTCTCGCGATGAATCTCGGGGTAAGGAGTTTTTGACAACTCGATGATATATCGGCCGAATCTTTGGGTTTCCTGCAAATATCTTCTCTTGAAAAGGCGAAACATCAGATAGTTGCGCACTCGTCTCATGGGACAGACAAAGAATTCCACGATTTTTGGTCTGTCAAGTAATTGACGAGAGAAACGGTCATAATAAAGAAAGACCCGTCCACTCTCCTTTTGATACCTTTTTAGACGGTGGGCAAAGTCCTTCTCAAGTATCTGGTAGAGAGGGACCCTGCGTGACTCAATGTCAATCATTTGACCCAGTAGAGCATTGCAGACGGCCTCGTCATTCAACTGAGCAAGAAACGACTCCCCACCTTTATAGGCAAGACCCTCAATGGCCATTCCAACAAGTGAGTGAAGAATGATTCCACTGTCCGATACGTCGGCAGAGAAACGAAGCAGGTCTGAATATACACGCCCCGCCTCAGCGTACTTCTCGCGCCATACCAGTAATCCTCCCTTGATGACCATGATCCGGGCGATCTCGCGAAAACCCGCGAAATAGGGAACATCCTGACCGGAATCAACAATTGGCATCGAACAGAATCTCTGTTGCGTCCCTTTGTGAACAAGCTCCAGCGCCGGCTCATTCTTCTTGAGGTAACTTTCCACAGCAGGGTCCTCTCGCCGCCATCCGTTTTCCAATACATCGTCGTAACGCTTGAACAATGATTCGTTAAAGCCGGAATCATCCAGGACCTCGCACGCTTGCAGATAGTATTTCGCAGCGTTGTCATCCTTAAGCTCTGCCATGACCGATTTCCACGGCTTTTCGTCCACCTTTTGGCGAAAGCGGGATGGACGGAAATACCAATGGAATGCAACAGTGAACAGGCAAAAGAGAATCAGGATAGAGCAGGCTGTGACTAAGAACTTTTTCATGCAGAAAGGACTCTTTTCGATAAAATTATTCTCCATTTCCTCAACTTATTGTATATCCTGGAGTGCTGCGGAGTCAAGATCCTGAACAATGAGAGATTCCAGAGTCAGCAGGTCGAGAGGGGCGACGGATGCAGAAGACCATGAATCGGGAGCATGGCTCCATAAACAAAGGAGCGAAAGATGAGCAGGGCTTGACACCTTCTTACTGTCTGCAGACTCGTGTTATGTCTGGGAATCTTGATGTTGCCGAACCGTATGGTATATACTCGCGAAAGAGTGAATGTTGTCCAGAAATTAGGACTGAAGGGAGCCCCGGGAAAGACGTCATGCTTCATGGATACAAAGGGAAACTCTTATGGATTGACCTGTCTAAGGAGACTTCCGCAGCAATAGAAATACCCGAAGAGGTTCTCAGGAAATACATAGGAGGACGCGGCCTCGGTGCGAAGCTTTACTGGGACCTCCTTCCGCCGGATGCCGACCCTCTGGGGCCTGAGAATATCTTCATGGTGCTCACCGGCCCTCTCAGCGGCACCATGGCGCCCGGTGCCGGAAAGCACGTTATTGTGACCAAGTCTCCCGCGACCGGAGCGTGGTTGGACGCTTATTCGAGCGGACGTGTGGCTCCTGAGATGAAGTTTTCGGGCTACGATGGAATCGTCATAACGGGTAAAGCCAGGAGGCCAATCTACCTTCTGATTGAAGACAATAAGGTGGAGTTCCGCGATGCGAGTCATCTGTGGGGCAAGGGCGCATTCGCGGCAGAGACATACGTGAGAGAGAATTTTCATCCCGATTGCGGCTCGCTCGCCATCGGTCCTGCGGGTGAGAACCTGGTTCATTTTGCCTGCGTGGGGAGTGATTATTTCAGACAAGCCGGTCGGGGTGGCGCCGGCGCGGTGATGGGGTCCAAGAACCTCAAATTGGTTGCCGTAAAGGGAAGCGGCGGCATAAGCTGCGCGAACATACAAGGCGTACATGACCTCGTGCTAAAGCATTACAAGACCTATCAGGACAGCCCCGCCGGTTCCGCGCACCGCAGGTATGGCACCCCTCTGACTTTGACCGTCACGCACTCGGCGGGAATGCTGCCCACGCGCAATTTCCAAAAGGGCCAGTTCGACCCTGGCATCGGCAAAATCGACAAGGACGCCGTGGAGGAAGCCACGATTGCGACCCGCGCATGCTATGCCTGCTTTGACTCGTGCGGCAAGTTGACTCGGGTCAAGGATGGTGTTTTCAAAGGACTCACCGTCGAAGGGCCCGAATACGAAACTCTCGCTCTGCTCGGCAGCAACCTGGAGATAGACTATTTACCGGCAATTATGAGGGGGAACTATCTCTGCGACGACCTGGGAATGGATACCATTTCAGCCGGTGGAGTTATTGGCTTCGTCATGGAATGTTTCGAGCGCGGTATCCTGACGAAAGAAGATACCGGCGGGTTGGAGCTCAGGTTCGGGAATTATGAGACCGCATTGAAACTGCTGGAACTCATCGCGCACAGAAAAGGCTTTGGAGATTTCTGCGCCCGCGGAGTCAGGGAGATGGCCAGGGAGCTCGGCAAAGGAACCGAGAACTTCGCCATGCACTCGAAGGGGCTCGAACTTCCGGCCTATGACCCCCGGGCAGGATGGGGAGCGGCGATAACCTATTCCGTCACCCCAAGAGGTGGCTGTCACCGCCGCGCCTGGCCCCCTTTGAAGGAAGTGCTCGGAGGAGTGGAGCCCTTTACTACCGAGCAGAAGGCTGAGCTCGTGCGGGAGATGATGCACGAGACGTGCGTGATGCACTCGCTCTTGGTCTGCGATGTTCCTCCCAAAACCATTCCCGCCGGCATTCCCGGATTCTGCGAGTATCTCAACCTTGTCACCGGCTTGGACTACTCAGTGGAGGACTTGATAGACCGCGCGGAAATCATTGAGACGCTCATCCGCCGAATCAATGTCAGGCAAGGAATCACCTCCAGTGAAGATTTCCTGCCAAGACGAATATTGGAGGAAGCGCTCTCGAATGGGCCTGCCGAGGGAAAAATCATAGGCACGGAAAATTTTCTCAAGATGCGCTCCGAATACTATTCTCTGCGAGGCTGGGACAGCGAAGGAGTGCCCACAGCAGAGACCATCGCTAAGTATGGCTTCAATGAAGAGCCGGACTTTGGGGACCGGATAAGGATCGAACATTGAAAGTCAACATTTCAATTGTCGGTCTTCTCGAGGGCCTTTTCCCTGAAGGCAAGGGCGTCATCGAAGCGGAAAGCATGACCGTCAGCGGCATATTGGATGCCGTCGCGGCCAAGTCCGGCAAAGATGCGGCGGGAAAGCTCCGCGGCGACAAAGACCTTCGGGAAGGATTGTCTCTGTTGGTTAATGGACGAAATGTGCTTTCGTTGCCCGATAAGTTTCAAACGAAATTGCAGGATGGGGATGAGGTAGTTATAACTGTCCAGGTCAGTGGCGGCTGAAAAGAGACGCGAGCATGGCAAGAGTATTGGAGATCGAAGCAGACAAGTGCACGGGGTGCCGGATGTGCGAGCTTGCCTGCTCCAGCATCAAGGAAGGGGAATTTATTCCGGAACACTCCCGGATCCGAGTCATCGACAATCGACTCGAAGGGTGGTCGAGGCCCACGGTCTGCCTCCAATGCGACGAGCCGATGTGTATGGCTGTCTGTCCGGTCCAAGCTATTTCAAAGACAAAAACCGTTCAAGGCGATTCGGTCATAGCAGTTGACCCGGAAAAGTGCACCGGTTGCCACAGCTGTCTGGTGGCGTGCCCATTCGGAGCAATGAATTTCTTCCCAAAACAGAAAGCCACCAAGTGCGACCTCTGCGATGGTTCACCCAAGTGCGTGGAATTCTGCTTCTATGACTGCTTGCACTTTGTGGAGCTTTCCGAGCAGGAGAGGACAGACCGAGCCAGGAAATTGAAGGCCTTGACCGTGAAAACGTGTCGAGAAATCAGCAGGCATGAGGTCCTGCGCCGTCGTGCCGCCTTTTCTCTTCCGGCATCTCAGGTCACACCCTCCCCGTCACCCAAAAGTGACAACGAATGAACTCAATTCTATTTCGATAGCCTGCTTCGGAGACTATCGTCAATGACGACATTGATAATCGACGGCCATCGTCACCTCATGTGTCTTGGAGCTCACACCCTCGCCAGTCAACTGGACCCGGCAAAAGCGAATTCTATGGCGGGCGTCAACCAGGCTTCCGCCATGGTCAACATGGAGAGAGCGCCGACATGGGTGCGCAAGATGACGGATTTCGACGAGCATGTCGCCGACCTCAATTCGGCGGGCATAGATATCGGCGTTGCCTGGCCTCCTCCTCCGGGATTCTACTACTGGGCAGAGCCTTCTGCCGGCGTCGAATTGTCCCGAATGGTGAATGAGAACACCGCAAGTGTGACTCGGTCAAAGCGTAATCGTCTTGTAGGACTGGCCTCAGTACCTCTCCAGGACGTCGGCCGTGCCATCGAAGAGTTAAAATATGCCGTGCAAACCTTGGGGCTCAGCGGGGTGGCCATCGCATCCAATGTAAACGGACGTGGCCTTGATGAAGAACAGTTCCTTCCATTCTTTGAGCAGGCGGAGCTGCTGGACGTGCCGGTCTTTATCCATCCCGATGTTCCTCTTGAGTCTGAGCGGATGAGTAGCTGTTACCTCGTAAACTTTCTGGGTTATCCATTGGATTCGACAGTGGCGGCATCTCATTTGGTTTTCGGAGGTGTTCTCGACCGTTACCCAAATTTGAAAATCTGCCTGGTTCATGCGGGCGGAGTCTTGCCCTTCCTGCTCGGTCGCCTTGAGCATGGACAATCAGTCCGTCCCGAGGCGCGGGAAAGATGCGAGCACCCTTTTCCCCACTACTTGAAGAACTTTTATGTGGACAGCGTAACGTTTCGCGTAGAGATCCTTCGCTTCGTACTCACCGTAATGCCACGGGGCCATGTATTCATGGGTACGGACTATCCCTTCGATATGGCCGATCCCGATCCCGTATCCACGGTGACATCGGCGGCGGAAGATGACCGGGCCATGCTCGAAGAGGTACTCGGTGGAAATCTCCGGCGTCTATTGAAACTTCCAGGAGATTCTTCAAACCCCGTGCGTTAACGCCAGCCATTTGTTGGAAGGAATTCTGTGACCAAATAAGTACAATTTTCGCCCCTACCCATTGGAACCTCAAAGAGACAATTGACACATGATCGGGGCGGGGGTCCATCCCGGCTGAATCCGGTTCGGTTGCGCGCAGACGGCGCCCGGTAAGCTATTCTTTCGCACCGGCCTGTTCGAGCATGTCCGCGATCTGGGGATGCTTTGCGAATTTCGCAACTTTGAGTGCCGTCATGCTGTATGCGCCAACCGCATCCACGTCGGCCTCATGGTCTAACAAAGTCCTGACGATGTCGATGTGCCCTCTATATGCGGCGGCCATCAGAGCGGTGTTGCCGTCGTCATTCCTCAAATTCACATCGGCTCCCCTGTTCAGGAGCGTCTCAACGATGGCTTCGCGGCCTGCGAAAGCGGCTATCGTCAGTGCCGGTGTGCCATCGGTCGATTGCGCGTTAGGATCCTCTCCCTTGTCGAGCAAGGCCTTAACGATATCCTCGTGGCCAAGGTCTGACGCTATCATCAGCGCCGTCATACCCAGCCCTGCGTTTCTTATGCCTGTGTCGGCCCCGCCATCCAGGAGGGCCGTCACGACCGCAGTGTGGCCCGCCCTTGTGGCATACATCAAGGCCGTCTCGCCCAAGACATTGTCCTTTGCATTCAAATCGGCGTCGTTGTCCAGCAGGATTTGCACGATGCCGGTATGACCATGCCCTGCCGAAGCCATTAACGCCGTGGCGCCAAGATTGTTTGTCGAGTTCACGTCAGCGCCGCTGTTCAGCAGAGCCTTCACAACCTCGGCGTGGCCATTCAGCGCCGCATACGAAAGCGCTGTCACACTGCCTCTGCTTTTCGCATTCGGGTCCATCCCCGCGGCCAAAAACAATTCCACCACCTTAAGGTTCCCCTGTTCTGCACTTCTCAGGAATTGTTCCGAGGTATACGCGATTTTCAATCGCTCCAATTCCCGGCCTGCAGCACTCTCGCCCTCGCTCAATTGTGGCGACTCTTCGCCTAGATCTCTTTCGGGACTCTTGGAACACGCTGCATGAGAGAACAGCAGGGCAAAGGCCAAGACCACGGTCAAGATGAATGGCACGGCGTTAAGCCTCCTTGCGCAGGCATCCGGGAACAGTAAACCTGAGACAGGTAGCTGTTCAGAGAGTATCGCAGGGCAAAGGCGGAGCGCAATGGAGCGCTCACGGCCCATGGCAACATTGAAATTCATCGATATGGATAATGGTCGGCCAGTCATTGTTTCAAGACCTCTTTCTTCATGCGGAAGTATACATCATCAGGGCATCGCCTTTCCAACAGCTTCATGATGGCAGTCGGCATTGTAGCACTCCACGAAACCGCTGATATCGCCTGCTTCAACTCTTCGTAGCCCGCACAGGCTCTTTGGGCCAAGCTCAGGGGATAACCGCGAAACTTAAAATCCTATTCAACAACATTCCGGATCTTCTTTAAGAAAACGAATAATGTCATCCGTTCCCTCTCAACAAGAACGCCTCAAACATCTTCATTATAGAAAAGGACTCACGCAAAAACGCGCAAGTCCTTTCATACCAACTGTGCCGGAGGAGGGAATCGAACCCTCATGGTGCCAAGCACCGGGGGATTTTGAGTCCCCTGCGTCTACCAATTCCACCACTCCGGCTTCCCAAGGCGCTTCAAAAATAGCAAATCCACCTCTCTTTGTCAATGCGCGGGGCGCAATCCCGACTTCGGAAATCTCAACCCCAGCTTTCTTGCCGGCTTTTCCCCATCGCTCCTTTATGCAAAAATGGGGGAAAAGTTGACTGGCACATGGCGCGACGTCCTTCCCCAGTCCGCCGCGTTCCCGGACGAAAAATGAGGCCAGCCGGGCACGGGCGACCGTCTCCGGATTGCCAAAATTTGCAATTTGGGCGATTTTTCTTGACATTTCGGCATATTCTATGTTATTATGCCCATACCCGCGGCGGGGCGGGTTCGTGGGAAAATGGGTCAAGAGGATGCTGTCTCAAATCAAGAAGGGCGACATCGTCATTCATCCTGCCCACGGCGCTTCCGAGGTTGTCGCAATCGAGAAGAAGGAATTCTCGGGCCAAAAGCGGAAGTTCCTCGTCCTGAAACCCATAATGTTCGACATGACGGTGTATATTCCCGAGGAAAACGCCGATCATGCCGGGCTAAGGCGGCCAGTGAAGCGCGAGCACTTCGGCGAAGTCGTCAAAGTGCTCAAGCAGAAGGAGACCAGAAGCTCCGACAACTGGCAGCGTAGGTTCAGGGCCTA
This sequence comes from uncultured bacterium, assembly GCA_964607485.1. Classification (GTDB taxonomy): domain Bacteria; phylum Abyssobacteria; class SURF-5; order SURF-5; family SURF-5; genus CAZSKP01. Next base: position 16,103 of record CAZSKP010000024.1, read on the forward strand.
CAACCGCAAGATCCAGAGCGGCGATCTTTGCCAGGTGGCCGAGGTCGTTCGCAACCTGGACCGAAAAAACCGCACCAAAGGCCTTTCGACAACCGAGAACGTTTTGCTGGAACGGGCGTTCATAATCTTGGCCAGCGAATATGTCTGCGTCAAGAATGTGGACAAGGAAGCCGCCTACGGGTTCTTCACCAGGGCGCTGACCAGGTAAATCCGCACCAAGCCTGGTCTCTGATTCTCAAGCACTGAGCAGAGTGCTTCGTGTGAAAGTGGCGTCGTGGTTGAAAATTGTCGCGTGCGGAGATCATTATCCCTATGTCTAGTGGCGAAATAACGACGGAGAAAAGCTGCACGAAGCGACGCCGCCCTGTGTCTGTTCGGGAGGTTGTTATAGAGTAGTTGCGACAAAATAGCAGAATCCCCCACAGGGCCCCCGAAAGGCGGGCCTGTTTTTTTTGGGGCCCTAGCTCCGTGGGTCGCAGATCGGCATGCAACGCGCCGCGGGCCGTCAAAAAAGAGAGGGTGAGGGAGCGGCCGCAGAACATGCAGGAGGAAAAACACACACTGAGCGTTGACGTTGAGCGTGCGGGAACCCGGCTCGACCAGTTTCTGGCCGCGCATCTTCCCAGTCTCTCCCGCGCCCGCGTCCAGACGCTCATCCATTCGGGCAACGTGCTTGTGGACGGACGAACCGTCAAGCCGAGCCATCGGGTTCGCGAGGGCGAATCGGTCTGGATCGCAATCGAAGGGGCCGGGCCGCCGTCGTGCGAAGCCGAAGACATACCGCTCAATATCGTGTTTGAGGACGAGCACATCATCGTGGTGGACAAGCCTGCCGGCATGATCGTGCATCCGGCGGCGGGCGTGAGAACGGGCACCCTGGTGAACGCGCTGATGGCGCACTCGCGCCGCCTCTCCACGGCCAGCGGCCCTCAGAGGCCGGGGATAGTTCACCGGCTGGACAAGAACACATCGGGATTGCTCGTCGTCGCGAAGACCGAGGCTGTGCATCGCTCGCTCGCCCGCAGCCTCGGCCGGCGCGACGTGAGGAGGCAATATCGAGCATTGGCCTATGGCAACTTCGCCGAGTCGGACGGAACGATCGATGCGCCCATCGGGCGCAGTCCCTCCGACAGGAAGAAGATGGCGGTGACCGGCGTGCGCAGCCGCGAGGCCGAGACGCATTTCACCGTGCAGGAGAGCTTCCCCGGCGCGTCATGCCTTGCGGTGCAGCTCTCGACCGGCAGGACCCACCAGATTCGGGTGCACATGGCCTACATCGGACATCCGATAATCGGAGATTCTGTTTACGGAGTAAGGGTGAAGCGCTTCCACGAGAAGATGAAGCCGGCGGTGGTGGAGGCTGTATCGGGGCTTCGGAGCCATATGCTCCATGCCGAGTCGCTGGAATTCAACCACCCGGCCTCGGGCGAACTGATGCATTTCACTGCGCCTCTGCCGGAGGAATTTGCCGGACTGCTCCGGCTGTTGCAAGATAGCAAGTAGGGGCGGTCAACGGCAGGGTTTGATACAGGCTGAAAGAGGACGAACAATGGCTGGAAAAATTGCACTGAAATCAATGGCGAACTTCTCGAAGCAAGCTGCTGTTTCGATAAAGTCTGGGCTGACCATCTCACGGGCGTTTCCGCTCATCGCGCGGGAGTCCAGGGATCGACGATTGAAGCGAACGCTCAAAGAGATCAACGCGGACATAGCCAGGGGAGAAACCCTTGCCGAAGCTCTTCGCAGCCGTGCCAAGAGGTTTCCGCCGATGTTCGTGGAGATGGTACACGTCGGCGAGCGCAGCGGGCATCTCGAAGACATCTTCGCTCGGCTGGCCACCTATTTCGATACCCGGGTGATGCTCAGGCGCGCGACCGTCCGCGCGTCCATCTATCCGATGATTCAACTTGTTATGGCATACGCCGTGTTTTGCCTGATCATGATAATATTCAGCCCCGACATGATGGCCACGGCCGAAGAGATAATCTCTTACACAATAATGGCCTTCGTCGGTCTCGTCCTCGTCGTCGTCTTCTTCTCGCGCACCTCGATAGGCCGCGCGATCTGGGACCGACTGCTCCTTTCGGTGCCGTTCTTACGGTCGGTCATCATCAAGCTGTGCATGGCGAGGTTCACTCGAACTCTGGCAATGCAGTTGGAAAGCGCAATCCCGATAGCCGAGGCGATCGAGAGGGCGGCCGCTGTCACCGGCAACGGAGCGGTGGCAAACAATCTCAGGCGGATGGTCGACCCAATCCGGAACGGGGCCAGCCTCGCCGAGGCGGTGAACTGGTCGCCTCTGGTGCCTCCGATGATTCGCGAAGTGCTCGCCGTCGGAGAGGAGACGGGAAGCTTCACGGAGTCGCTCGACAGGGTGGCCGACATTTACGAAGAAGAATCGGTGCTCGTGCTCGAATCGCTCCCGAAGTTCATCGGGCCCGTTGTCGCAATAATCGTCGGAATTGTTGTGGTTTATCTCTTTTACACCGTTTACTTCGTCCACTACCTCAAACCGTTGCTTGAGATGATCGGCGCGTGAAAATGGACTGGTCAGCCCCCAAGGCAAAATCGGAATGCTTGAAAAAAGGAAGACCATCCGTTATAATCTGCGCAATTTTATTTTGAGCAATAAAGGAAAATCACCGCAATGACCGCAAATCTTGTCCTTCGCGCAAAGGCATGGAAATACGGCGATAACATCGACACCGACGGCATCATCCCGGCCCGATACCTCGTGTCGAGCGACCCTCAATTCTTAGCCCAGCACTGTATGGAGGATGTCGATGCGGAATTCGTAAAGAAAGCGGTAGAGGGCGATTTCATCGTCGGCGGCAAGAACTTCGGCTGCGGCTCGTCGCGCGAACATGCCCCGATCGCGATAAAGGCGGCGGGCATATCCTGCGTCATCGCGAAAAGCTTCGCCCGCATCTTCTACCGCAACGCCTTCAACATGGGGCTGCCCATACTCGAGTGTCCCGACGCGGTCGATGGAATCGACGACGGCGACGAGATAGACGTCAATTTATCGACGGGCGTGATACGAAATCTAAGGTCCGGCGCCGAGTTCCGCGCAAATCCGATTCCCCCCTTCATGCAGGAGCTGATTGAAGCCGGCGGGCTCATAGGTTACGCGCGCTCCCGAATTGCCAAGAAGGCAGAAAGCGAGGCGGAGCGATAATGCACAAAATCGCGGTCATTCCGGGCGACGGCACAGGGCCGGAAGTGGTCGCCGAAGGGATGAAGGTCCTCAGGGCGGCGGCCGGGAAATTCGGGTTCAAATACGAGACGGCTGAGTTCGATTTCGGGGGTGAGCGATACCTGAAGACGGGCGAAACCTTGCCGCCCGAGGCCATCGAGGAGCTGCGCTCTTTCAACGCGATCTTCTTGGGGGCCATCGGTCATCCGAAGGTCAGGCCGGGCATACTTGAGCAGGGAATACTGCTCAGACTGCGCTTCGCGCTCGATCAATACATAAACCTGAGGCCCGTCAAACTGCTGTCCGGCGTCGAAACGCCCGTCAGGGGAAAGGGGCCGGACGACATCGACTTCGTCGTCGTTCGTGAGAACACGGAGGGACTCTATGCCGGGGCGGGCGGATTTCTGCGGCGCGGAACGCTCGACGAGGTTGCCATTCAGGAATCTATAAACACTCGTCGGGGCGCCGAGCGCTGCATCCGATATGCGTTTGAGTTCTGCCGCAAGCGAGGCAAAAGGAAAAAGCTGACTTTGTGCGGGAAGACCAACGTGCTCACGTACGCATTCGACCTGTGGGAGAGGACGTTCAACGAAGTGGCCGCTGAATATCCCGACATAAAGACCGACTACGCCCACGTCGACGCCATCTGCATGTGGATGGTCAAGAATCCCGAATGGTTCGACGTGATCGTGACCGACAACATGTTCGGCGACATAATCACCGACCTTGGCGCGATGATTCAGGGGGGAATGGGCATCGCCGCCGGGGGCAACATCAACCCGTCGGGCGCGTCGATGTTCGAGCCGATAGGCGGCTCGGCGCCTAAGTATACCGGCAAGGGAATGATAAACCCCCTGGCTGCTATATGCGCATGTCAGATGATGCTCGAATTTCTGGGCGAGGCCGAGGCCGCGGCGAAAATCGAGGAGGCGGTCGTCAACACGATAACGAACCGTCTCAAGGGCATGAGCGCAGGCGAGATGGGATACACCACGAGCGAGGTCGGCGACCTCGTGGCGAAACACGTAGCAGAATAACCGCTCGTTTGATCAGCGGATATACGGGGGCACGACCCCAAGAACACAAGATGGGAAGGTGATTCTTCAACATGGCCAGACAATACAGCGTTGCAATAGCAGGGGCGACCGGCGCGGTCGGAGTGGAAATGCGCCAAATCGTCGAACAGCGCAATTTCCCCGTCGGCAACCTGAAGCTGCTCGCCTCTAACCGTTCCGTCGGAAAAGAGCTTGAGTTCAGGGGCGAAAAGATCAAGGTCGAAGAACTCAAGCCCGAGCGCTTCGACGGCGTCGAGATAGTGCTCTCATCGCCGGGCGCGACCGTCAGCAAGTGGTATGTCCCCGAGGCCGTGAAGCGCGGATGCGTGATTGTTGACAACACCAGCGCGTTCCGGATGGACCCCGACGTGCCGCTCGTCGTGCCCGAGGTCAACGCGCACGCCATCAAGCGGCACAAGGGAATCATCGCAAACCCCAACTGCTCGACCATCCAGATGGTCGTCGTTCTGAAACCCCTCCACGACGCGGCGAAGATCAGGCGCGTCGTCGTCTCGACCTATCAGTCGGTCTCGGGCACCGGCCAGAAGGCGATAGTGGAACTGCGCGAGCAGACCCGCGCGTTGATGAACGGCAAGCAGTACCCGCCCAAGGTATATCCTCACCAGATAGCGTTCAACGCGTTGCCGCACATCGACGTGTTCCTCGAGAACGCCTATACCAAGGAAGAGATGAAAATGGTCAACGAGACCAAGAAGATCATGGAGGACGACTCCATAAAGGTCACCGCGACTACCGTGCGGGTGCCCGTCTACCGTGCGCATTCGGAGTCGGTCAACATCGAGTTTGAGTCGGAAATGACTCCGGAGAGCGCGCGCGAAATTCTTTCCAAAGCGCCCGGACTGAAGGTTGTGGACGACCCGTCCAAGGCGCTCTATCCGCTCGCGACCGAGTGTGAGGGGCTGGACGACACGTTTGTGGGCCGCATCCGCGTTGACGACACCGTCGAGCACGGCCTCAATATGTGGATCGTCTCCGACAACCTCCGCAAGGGAGCCGCGCTCAACGCCGTCCAGATAGCCGAGCGCCTGATCGCCTGAGCTTCGGCGCTCGCCCCCGGGGGTGCGGACGGAACACGGCGTCTCACTCGCGTCGGCCACCGCTGAGTCGGGATAGAGACTGGGATATTGTCTTGGACTACTCCTCGCATCTAGCCTATTTCTATGTCGGACTGCTCCTCTTTCTAGGTAGCCTGGGCCTTCCCTTTCCCGAAGAGATTATTCTGCTTTCAGCCGGTTACCTGGCCGGCACGGGAGTGGTGCGCCTGTGGCTGATGCTGCCCTATACCATGGGCATTCTGATAATCAGCGATAACGTGACATATTACGTCAGCAGAAGACTCGGGAGAGGGTTCATACTAAAGTGGGGGCATTACGTTTTTTTCCCGGTTCATCGGCTGGAAAAACTCGAGGACTATTATCGAAAACACGGGAACAAGACGGTATTTTTCTCGCGTCTGCTCATTGGCTTCCGCTTTGTCGGCATAATGGTTGCCGGAATTACCAAGATGCCGTGGAAAAAATTCTTCGGATACGACTTGTTGAGCATCATAATTTATCTGCCAATAGTCTTAGGTTTGGGTTATTTGTTTTGTTACCATTTGGATTTGGTCTTAAAAGACTTTCGACTTCTCAGACATGCGATCTTTGTAATTGTCGTAATATTGATTCTCGTTTGGTTCATCAAGAAATTATCCGCCGGCGCAGCCGACCCGCCTGATAAGAGTGACCCCTGATACTTTGGGTATAACATCGCCAAGCCGCGCAGCGTGGCCACATTCAGGCTGTACCTGCGCTCTCGCCGCCACGGTCGCCGGCCTTATCCCCGTCATTCAACAGTTGTGTTAGCATCGCGATCTGCTCGCGCTGCAGATTGAGCAGGTCCGCCCACTGCGATTCACGCAGACTGTCGAGCTTCTGGTGCAACGCCGAAATCTCCAGTTCGGCCTTCAGGTTCACCTCAAAGTCGTGCGCCGCGTCCAGGCGATCCTTTGCCGCTTGCCGATTCTGCGACATCATAATGACGGGCGCCTGCAGCGCGGCAAGCATGGACAGGAAAAGGTTGAGCAAGATGTACGGGTAAGGATCGAACGCCCGTCGCGCCAAAAGGAAGGAATTAAGCAGCACCCACGCGAGCAGGAATGTGCAGGAAATGAAGATAAACGGCCACGACCCCCCGAACACCGCGACGCGATCCGCAAGACGCTGGCCGAAGGTCAGCCGTTCATCGAATTCACGGTTGGTGTCCCGACTGATATGCCTGCCCTCTGCGATCCGCCGAATGATTCCCTGCTCATGCTTTGACAATTCCTCAAAGCTGGTATGGAACAGCTTCTTGGCTATTTCCCGTAAATGATTGGTCATGTCATTCTCCCTTTTGAAGGGCCTTCGGTCTCTGCTCGGCGGGCGCGGAGCAAACGGAGAAACGCCTTATTACTGCTTGGCAGGTTCGACCTTCTTCCCGATCTCATCGATTTCCTCGCCGAGCGCCGCGATAACCTTCTCAGCCTCTTCCGCCACCCAGCCGGTGCCTCCCAGAAGCTTTCCGGACAGAAGGTTAATGTCTTCCACTACCTTGTCAACATACTCTTTCCGTTCATAACCGGGCCAGATGACCGCACGCTGAAGATGGATTGCCGCGACTTTGAAAGCCTGGGCTGCGGTATCGACATCTTTTGCCTCCCATGCTTTTACGCCGTAGGCATAGTGGCTCTTTGCCAGGGCATAATGGGCGTGCGAAAAAGCTTTATCAAGTCTCTCGACGGAAGCCACGTTACCTTTTTCCACGTTGTCCGCCAACCCTCTTAGTTCACGCGCCGAAGCCATGAGTGTTTTCGTCTCTTTGTCCCTGGCGCGCTCGGCTTCCACCATCAAGAGCGCCGCGCCTTGTCGAATATTCTCAGCCGAAGCGGCGGCCTTGCCGTCCAGAAAAGCCGCACGAGCGTCGTCGAAATGGCGCTCCACATCGTGCACCAGGTAGATTCCAACGTCGTCGTACCAATCGATCTTTTGCTCTCCCTCTTCCTGGGCCAATGACCTCGTCGCGGACAGCACGATTGCAAGCGCGACCACCAAGCCGAAAGCTGTATGACGCATGGTTTTGTCCTCCTTTTGAGTGCCGTTAGCGGGAAAGTGACCCTCAGTGATTTCGATAGAAACTGTATCAACGAACCGTTCATTTGGCAAGAGCCGGTTCCGCGACATGGAGTTCATAATGAAGCTTGATTTCTCCCCGATTCTACCGGTATAGTTACACTGACGGGGTGACATCTGAATTGCTGCTTGCGCAAGAGGCAAGCATCCAACGAATATCCGTCGGAGCGTATGTGGCTGGTAGGTGCTTCACGGGGTCCTTCAGGTGCGCGGCATCAAGCTTGTTCTCCAATATGACGGTACCAACTACGCCGGCTGGCAGGTGCAGAACAACGCCGTCACTGTGCAGGAACTTGTCGAGAAAGCGCTTGCCACCGTGCTGCGGGAGGAGGTTCGCGTTGCCGGAGCGAGCCGAACGGACTCGGGCGTACACGCGCTCGGTCAGGTGGCGGCGTTCAAGACATCGAACCCCTTTTCCACAAAGAGACTGTTTCGCGCGCTGAACGGAATCCTTCCGCCCGACATCCGCGTGACCGAGGTCGCCGAAGTCGAGGAAGGCTTCGTGCCCCGGTTCGCCAAGGAGAAAACCTATCGCTACGCCATTGCGTCTGGAGAAGCGCTCAGCCCCTTCCAGAGCCGCTACGCATGGCACGTGCGCAGGCCGCTCGACTTCGACGCGATGCAGGAGGCGGCGGAACCTCTCGTCGGCGAGCACGACTTCACATCGTTCACCGCCTCCGGCGGCGGCGAGAAGACGCGCGTTCGAAACATTTTCGGAGTGACTTTCGGCAAGGGCGGAATCGTGAACACGTGCCTGGACGACGAGGGAATCTATCACTTTGACATCTCCGCGAACGGGTTCCTGTATAAAATGGCTCGAAACATTGTAGGGACTCTGGTTGAGGTGGGCCGGGGCAAGGTCGCTCCGAAGGAGATACCCGGAATAATCGAGGCAAAGGACCGCTCGCTTGCGGGTCCAACCGCCCCCGCGCACGGTCTGTGCCTTGTGTCGGTTACGTATTGAGGCGCACGAGAGGACTACTGAACATGGTTGAGCACGCGAACATGCCGCTCATAGGAATTTCCACCTGCATCGACGTCGGCAACAGGATCAACCCGGATCGCACCTACCAGTTCCTGGAGATTTCCTATGCCGACTCCGTCGCCGAGGCGAACGGCATTCCATTCATCGTTCCCTATCTTCGCGACGCGTCGCTTTACGACGCCGTCCTTGCAAGGCTCAAGGGGCTGATAATATCGGGCGGCGAGGACCTGCCCTCGAACGTGCCCGGCGAAACGCCCGAGCTGCCACTGGCGCTTACGCCTGAATGCCGCCTCTCACAGGACCGCGTCCTGCTCGAGGGGGCGCTCGCGCGCGGCATACCCGTACTCGGGATTTGCTATGGCATGCAGTTCATCAACCTGCACTTTGGCGGGACCCTTTTCTACGACATTTCTCACCAGCTCCCAGGCAAGCACAACCATAAGCCGGGCGACATGACGCGCCGGCATATTGTCCGAATCGAGAAGAACAGCCGCCTCGAGTCGATCATCGGAAGCGCCGAGATTGATGTGAACTCGAGCCATCATCAGGCGGTTCGCGACGTGGGCAGCGGCCTGAAAATAGCTGGTGTCTGCGAGGACGGCGTCATTGAAGCCATCGAGACGGAGGGGGAAGGCTTTGTCGTCGGGATACAGTGGCATCCCGAGAAAGCAGCCGACGAAAACCGTCGAAAGATTTTCTCTGCGTTCGTCGAAGCATGCAAGGCGCGAGGGTGAGCTAAGGGGATCCTACGCGGAAGGTCCGCCCCCGTCTTACCGAAAGATATTATGAATTGGCGGCGTTCAATACCTCTACTCCTGACCGCATTTTTGACGATATCGTCGCTTTCCTGCGGCCGCGCTGAGAGAGATTTCTCCGCCCTGGAGCTGAGCATCGTCCAGGACCCCACGAGTCTCGACCCGGCGATGATAGTCGACGTCACCGGCGGCTCCGTCGCCGCAAAGCTTTTCAACGGGCTTGTGAGGTTCGACGAACGCATGAACGTCGCGCCCGATGTCGCCGCGAGTTGGCGCATTTCTGCCGATGGCCGAACCTACACGTTCTTCCTCAGGCGCGATGTCCTCTTCCATAATGGCCGCCGTCTCACGGCGCAGGACGTCAAGTATTCTTTCGAGCGAGTGCTCTCGCCCCTGTCGGGGTCGCGCCGCAAGTGGCTTTTCGAGCCGATTGCGGGAGCCCGGGAATTCACGGAGGGACGGGCCGAGGAGGTGGCCGGCATCGTCGTTGCCGACGACCACACACTCCGAATCACGCTCGAGCGGCCGCTTTCCGTTTTCCTCGGATTCCTTGCAATGCCCAACGCCTACATTGTCCCCCGCGAAGAGGTCGAACGCTGGGGAAAGGATTTCTCCGACCATGTCATCGGCACCGGCCCGTTCGTCCTAAAGGAATGGAGGCACGACGACTTTCTGAAGCTCGCGCGCAACGAACGATATTTCGGCGACCGCGCTCGCGTGGAGGCGATAGATTACCGTGTGCTTCCCGAAGACTTCACGCGAGTGGCCGAGTTCGAGGCAGGCAATCTCGACGTAATCGAGGTGCCGGCGGCAGAGTTCGCGAGGCTTTCGAGCGACCCCTTCTGGCGCAAGCACATGAAATCGCGGGTAGGGCTCAACACGTACTACCTGGGCTTCAACTGTCAGAAGGCTCCGATGAGCGACCCGGCCTTTCGTCGGGCCGTGAGCCTCGCTATCGACCGGCGGAAGATCGTGGACGTGACGCTCCAGGGGCGCGCTCGCCTGGCCAACGGCCCCATTCCGCCCGAACTGCCCGGCCACAACGCCGAGCTGTCCGGATACGGGTATGAGCCCGAACGCGCGCGACAGGCGCTGTCGTCGCTCGGCGAGGAAGCACGACGGCCGCTGAAGCTCTATCAGAGCGCCGACCGACGCACCCTCGAGATCACCGAGGCCGTGCAGTATTACCTCCGGAAGGCGGGGCTGGAGGTGGAAATAGTGCAGCTCGAATGGACGGCGTTCAAACAGGCGCTGAACGACGGCCAGGCCGACATGTTCCTGCTATCCTGGTACGCCGATTATCCCGACGCCGAAAATTTTCTCTTCCCCGTATTTCATTCGTCCAACTGGGGCGCAGCCGGCAACCGCGCCTTCTACCGGAACCCCGCGTTCGACTCGCTCATCGAGCGGGCGCAGCGCGAGCCCGACCCGAACAAACGTTCTTCGCTGTATCAAAAGGCGGAGGCGATGGTGGTCGGCGACGCTCCATGGGTTTTCCTGTGGCATCGAACCGATTTCTTCCTCGCACAGCCGTGGGTGACCGACTTCGAGCCCGTGGCGATATACAACGCCGACAAGGGAATCGACGTGGGAATCGCCCGCTCGGGAAGGGCGGAAACGGCGCGGGCCGGCGTGGCCGGCTGGCTTCTGCTGGCGCCGATTGCGGCGGTGTTCGTGCTCGGGCTGGGTTACCTCGTGCTGAGGCCGACGCTCCTTCGTTTTGCCGGCCGCAGGTTGCTCTTCGCCGTTCCGACGCTCGTCGGGGTGGCGGTCGTCGTCTTTGCGATTCTGAAGATGGTGCCGGGAGACCCGGCGCTGGCAATGGTGGGCGAGCGTGCCGACTCGGCGACAATCGAGCAGATACGCAGCAACCTCGGCTTGGACGAACCCCTGCCTGCCCAGTTCCTGAGATATCTGGTTCTTGTGGGGAGAGGAGAGCTGGGGCGTTCCTACTACACGAACAGGCCGGTCGCGGTCAGCCTCATCGAGAAATTTCCCAACACCTTGAGGCTGGCTGGAGCGGCCATAGTAATATCAATACTCTTTGGAATGACGCTTGGGATAATCTCCGCGATAAAACACAATACTCTCGCCGACAGACTGTTCGGAGTAGTTTCCGTCTTGGGGATATCGACGCCCGTGTTCTGGCTTGCGCTCCTGTTGGTGCTCGTATTTGCCTACAAGCTCGGCTGGCTTCCGCCCTCCGGCATGGGCAACGGTGCACTCGCATATCTCGTGCTTCCCGCTATCGCGCTCGGCACGAACTCGGCCGCGTTCATCGCACGCATCACGCGGTCGAGCATGCTCGAGGTGATGTCGCAGCCGTTCATCACCGCGGTGAAGGCGAAGGGAGTATCTCCAATTGCCGCAGCGATGAAGCATGCGCTCCGCAACGCGCTGATACCGGTCACGACGCTTATCGGAATCGATATGGGCAGCTATCTGAACGGGTCGGTTCTCACGGAGACGATTTTCGGGTGGGACGGCATCGGCCGGTACGCAATGACGGCGATCTTGAAACATGACTATCCCGTGATTCTCGGCACGGTCCTTTTCGGGTCGGTCGTGTTTGTGCTTGTCAACCTGTTTGTCGATTTGTTCTATGCGGCGATAGATCCGCGCATCAGCCTCGGGGAGTAATTTCTTCCGGCATGCGCGCCGCCGCAGTGGCTAGAAAGGCCGAATCAACCATGTTGCGTCTCAACGTCTGGCAAAGATTCTTCCGGCAAAACAAGCTCAGCGCTCTTGCCGCCGCCATGCTCGTCGTCATCGTCGTTGCGGCGGCGGTCGGCCCGCTCATCTGGCCGTACTCGCCCGACGAAATCAATCTCGACGAAGCTCTCCTGCCGCCGAGCATTTCCCATCCCTTCGGCACGGACAACCATGGCCGCGACGTGCTGGCGCGCTCGCTCGCGGGCGCGCGCATTTCGCTGGGCATCGGGATCAGCGCGACCGCGCTGTCGCTGGTACTGGGCACTGCCCTGGGCCTGCTGGGAGGTTTTTTCGGGCGGCCGATGGATTCGCTCGCCATCGGCCTCACCGACGTCACGCTCGCCTTTCCGAGCCTTCTCTTGGCGATTGCAATCAGCGTGATCATCCCGCCGGGCATGGCATCGGTTTTCATCGCCCTGTCGCTCGTCGGTTGGCCGACGTTCGCCCGGCTCAGTCGGAGCGTGGTACTGTCGATAAAGCAGACCGAATATTTCTCCGCCGCTGCGGCCACCGGTTGCCCGAACGGACGCCTCATCCTCAAGCACGTGCTCCCCAATTGCATGGCTCTATTGATAGTGGCGGCCAGCCTGCGGCTGGGAGCGTTCATGCTGGGCGAGGCGGCGCTCAGCTTCCTGGGGCTCGGGGTTCAGCCGCCCACGGCCTCGTGGGGTTCGATGATAAGCCACGGCCGCGATTTTCTGCACTCGGCTCCGTGGATTACAATCTTTCCTGGCATAGCACTTGCACTCACGATTGTATCGATGAACATTCTCGGCGATTCGCTCCGGGATTATCTGGACCCGAAGATGAGGGTTTGACGGCCTGCCGCATTGCCGAATATGCGAGCGTATCTCGTTTTATCATTGGGACTTAGGACGCTCGGCGGGCTTACGGCGAGGCGGGTCGGGTGATGGGTTTTCGGTCAACACGGATGGAGCGGACAAGTCTAATTTCGTAACTGGCTATCCGAAAAGTGTCGGCATGTCGTCGCATCTGAGGCCCGAAGAGAGGGACGAGCGGTTGAAGTGCATTTTTCTCGAGCCTGATTCCATCTCGTCCGACGCGGTCTCCGAGCGCAGGAGAGGAGAAAAGAACAGCAAACGAGCGCTTTGCCGGCACGCGAGGCGCAAGAAAAGGGAGAGTCTTTTCGCAGAGAGGCGAAGTCGCGAACGACGAAAGAAGCAGTATCTTGCACGTCGGCTTCGCAGGAAGCGCGCTTGAGGAGATCAGGAAATGAACAGAATCCGCCAGCCGGGTTTTTGGATTTTACTTGCAATCGGCCTTGTCGATATGGTAGTTTTGGTATTGCCTCTTACCTCGCTGGCAATCATTTTCTGTCTATTGTTTTATCCCGCCGGAATAGGGCATGCCGGCCGGTGGCTCAGCAAGCTATATGAGGACATGAGCCGCGGAAAGACGTCCGGCGGGCACGCCGAGAGGTCCGATCTCTAGCTCGGCCGGAGGTATTCGATGCCAAAAGGAAAAGTCCTGGTTGTCGAAGACCAGGGCACATTCAGAGAGTTTCTCCAGGTAAGCCTCACGAAGCTTGGCCTGGAGGTGTTCACTGCGCTCACGGGCAAGGTCGCCCTCAATCGAGCAAAGGAGCATCAGCCCGATCTCATACTGCTCGACGTGATGCTTCCCGACATGGACGGCTATGAAGTCTGTCGCCAACTGCGCGAAGAGTCGGAGACTTCGCTGACCCCCATCATATTCGTTTCTGCTGTGAGTTCGGAGAAACACGTTCAGAGAGCGATGGCGGCGGGAGCTACCGATTACCTTGTCAAGCCGCTGAGCATGGAAGACATCAAAACGCTTATCGCCCACTACCTGGGTGAATAGTCCTTGTGAGACGACCTCTCGTATGGATTACGGCTGCCCTCATCGGCGGGGCAGCGTTTTCCTCCGCATTCAAGCCACCTTTCACTTATTTTCTTGCCGCATTTCTAGCCGCGTGGCTTCTCACCATCCTGTTCACAATCTTTAGGAAACGAGCCCCCGCCGCGACGTTTGCAGTGGCCGCATTCTTCCTTCTCGGCGCCTCCGCCTACCTCCTGAAAGCATACGTGGCGGAGACTCCTGACGAACTGGCCGCGCATCGTGCCTGCCGTGCGCCGGGGCCAACAACGTTGTTTGGAGTTGTCACCGAATGCCCTCCCGCAACTGAAGGCTCGCGCCTCACCTTCATCGTCGATGTCGATGGCGTCGAGACTCAAGGTGAGCGGTCTTCCGTGAGCGGGCGCACCCGGGTCAACTGGTATCGACCATCCGGCTGCATCGAACCGGGCGATGTCGTGGAGGTGACGGGCAGGCTGAAGCCTCTCACGGGATTCAAGAACCCGCACACCTTCGACTATGAACGATACATGCACCGCCGCGGAATATTCACGAGGATGCAAGCACGGGGGCCTGAATCGGTCATCGTGCGGAGCAAGGGCGGCCTCGGGTGGCCGGCGCGCTTGAGGGAATTCTTCCGCCGGAGAGGCCTCGAGATAATCTCGAGTTCCACCCGAACGGATGAGACTCGCGCTTTCCTTTCGGCCATTCTGCTGGGCGAACGCGGCCTCCTGACGAGGGAGATGAAAGACTGGTTCAAACGGACGGGCACGTTTCACGTCCTTGCGATATCGGGGTTGCACGTCGGGCTTGTTTACCTCATCGCATCTCTCGCGCTCACGCCGCTCTCGCTGGGCGCGAGGACGCGCGTCGCACTGGCGATTCTGGTCGTGTGGCTGTATGCGTTCGCAACCGGTGGAAGGGTGCCGGTGACGAGGGCCTCGATAATGCTCACGCTGGTGCTGGCCGAATACTACCTGAGCCGCGAAGGCGACTTCCTGACGGCGGTCGCGTTCGCTGCGCTTGTGATTGTCGGCCTGAATCCGTTGGTGATAGATGAGGCGAGCTTTCAGCTTTCATTCACTGCCGTGTTGCTTCTGTGCACGTTCGAGCCGCTTTTCAGCGACAGAATCTATCCGGCGGTGCGGCAGAGGCTTCAACGAATTCCTTCTCCGATTCTGCATAAGCTTGCCCTAACGCTCTTCGCCTCGTTCGTACTTGGTATCGGGATGCTCCCCCTGGTCGCCTATCACTTCAATCTGGTCTCGCTCGTGTTTCCCATTGCCAATCTCGTCGTCGTTCCCATTCTGTCGCTTGTGCTGGCATCGGGGTTTGCCTGCCTGCTCGTGGGCTTCCTCTGGATCAAGGCGGCGGCTGTGTTTGGGCTCGCAGCCGAGGCGTTCGCCTGGACAATCTTCGCAACCGTGAAACTCTGCTCTCTGCTACCCGCAAGCTCGATGCGCGTCGGCTCGCCGCCCGTGTGGACATTCGGACTGGGGGCGGTGGGAATAACGCTCGTGTGGTGGAGAGGCCGGCTGAGCCGCAAGCTCACGATCTTTGCGGCCGTGGCCGGCGTCTTGGTCGCGACGGCGTTCGCCGGAAACCGTCTCTCCGGGAATGTCCTCCGCGCGACGTTTCTCGACGTAGGCGACGCCGACTCCTGTCTCATAGAGTTCCCCGGCGGCGAGACGATGCTCGTTGACACGGGCTTTGCGGCGCCCTCGTTCGACTGCGGCGAACAGGTCGTCGCGCCTTTTCTCTGGAGGCAGGGGATAACGAAGATAGGCGCACTCGTGCTCACCCATCCCGACAGCGACCACATCGGAGGTGCTCTCTTTCTCGCGAAGAATTTCAAAATCGACCGGCTGTTTGTCGCCGACCTTGCGGAGACGCCGCCCGAGTACTCGGAAATTCTGCGCGTTGCGGATGAAAGAGGATTTCGCGTGGAAGCCGTAGGCGCGGGCGATGTCATCCCGGGCATTGAGAACGTTCGCGTTGAGGTGCTCAATCCACCGCGTGAGGTCTCCCGCAGCATCTTTTCGGATAATGAAACCTCCGTTGTCCTGCGAGTCACGTACGGCGAGACAAGCCTCCTGCTCACCGGCGATGCGGAGAAGAGGGCGCTCCGGCTGCTGACCGACCTCGGCGAAAAAATCGGCAGCCGGATCCTGAAGGCGCCCCATCATGGCTTGGCGAACAGTTTCAGCAAGAGATTCGTCAAGACGGTCGGGCCGGAGATGGTAGTGATCTCGGGCAGGCCATATCGGATCCATGAAAGCATCGAGGACCGAACCGCCCGGTATGCCCCTCTGTGCGGACGTGTGTTGTCCACGCAGGACTCCGGCGGGATCACCATCGAAAGCGACGGGCGCTCCCTCAAAACGGTGACGACTCGAAAGCAGCCCGCGGAGCTTTTCTGACTCGCGCGCATTCGGGAGTGCCGATGTCGCGGCCTGCCTCAACAGGCTGGAGCACAGCTCGGCACGGGCGAACATTGCGCTCACTCGAAAATAGTTTGCAAAGCCGCCAACCTGTTGATATAATGTGTTTGCATTAGCGGGTGCGATGACGCTGCGGAGGCAGCGACATCTTCGTTGTGGCAATGCCGCCGACATTTCTCGATACGGAAGAGCAAACCAGCGGGAGACACCCATGAAGCAGGGATGCCGAACAAGTCTGCTTATTGTTCTCCTTGTCGGCCTGGTCTTCGCGATGGGCGTGATGGCGATCCTTCTTTTCATGACCCAAGGCCGGAGCCAGGCGTGGGTGTTCCCCACGCGCGAGAGCGTCGCGGTCATCGAGGTCGAGGGAGCCATCTTCAATGTCGATGATCAACTGAAGCAGTTGAAGTCGTATGTGGACAATTCATCCGTCAAGGCGATCGTCGTGCACATGAACAGCCCCGGCGGCTCGGTGGCGCCCTCTCAGGAGATGTTTGAGGAACTGAAGAAGGCGAAGGAAGAAGGGAAAAAAATCGTAGTTTCCATGTCCTCGGTCGCGGCGTCGGGCGCATACTATATCGCCTGCGCGGCCGACGAGATATATGCGAATCCCGGCACGATAACCGGCAGCATCGGTGTGATTGCCGAATTCCCGAACATAGAGGGTTTGATGGGCAAGATAGGGATAAGGTTCGAAACCATAAAGACCGGCCAGTTCAAGGATACCGGCTCTGCCTTCAGGCCCATGACACCCGAAGAACAGCAACTCCTTCAGGAAATGCTCATGGATGTGTATGAGCAATTCGTCGAGTCTGTGGCCGAAAGCCGAAACATGCCGATTGATGAGGTCAGGAAATATGCCGACGGCCGCGTGTTCAGCGGACGCCAGGCTCTGGAATATGGGTTTGTAGACGCACTGGGCACCGAGAGCGACGCCATCAAGCGCGCGGCGGAGTTGGCCGGTATCAGGGGTGAACCCCACGTGATTAGGAAATCCAAGAGGCGCTTCCCCTTCGGCGAATACGCGGAGAACATTCTGCGCCAATGGTTGCCGGCAACCCAGCAGAGCTACACCCCAGTGCTGTATCTACTTCGTTGATGTGGATGCTTCTATGAGCCACATGGAATACGAAGAAGAATTCCCCGAGTTCTCTCCCCCGCCGAAACCAACACGTTTCCGCCGCTACGACGACAGCATGAATGCGTATCTAAAGGAGATATCCCGCCAGCCGCTTCTGCTATACGAAGAGGAGATAGAGCTGGCCAAACGGATAAACAAGGGCGATCAGGAGGCCAGAAAGAAGCTGATTATCTCCAACCTCCGGCTGGTTGTCAGCGTCGCAAACAAGTATCTTCACTATGGGCTGCCCCTGCCCGACCTGATAGAAGAGGGCAACCTCGGTCTCATCAAGGCGGTTGACAAGTACGATTACACAAAGGGCTACAAGTTCAGCACCTATGCCACCTGGTGGATACGCCAGTCGATATCCCGCTTCCTCGCCAACTACGGCCGCACCATCCGGATACCCGTTTACATGACCGAGAACGTCATCAAGTACAAGCAGGCTACACAGAGGCTCTACAAGGAATGGGGCCGCAAGCCGACGGTCGAGGAAATCGCCAACGAGCTCGAAGTGACGCCCGAAGACGTCGCCGAACTGCACAAATACTCTCAAAAGATAACGTCCTTGGAAGCGGTGGTGGGTACCGGCGAGGGCGCGGAACTGGGCGACCTGATAGAAGACACTCAGTCGATCGACCCCGTGGACATAGTCGCCAGGGTGTTCCGCGACCAGAAGCTGATGCAGATGCTCGACCAGCTCACGCCGAGGGAGGCCGACATCCTCCAATTTCGCTACGGCCTCGTCGACGGCGACCCGCACACCCTCAAGGAAACGGGCGATCGGTTCGGGCTCACGCGCGAGCGGATTCGCCAGATAGAATCGAAGGCGATCAAGAAATTGAGGAAATATATCGCACTGAACAAGGTTGACTTCGAGGAGCTGTGACACCCCGGGAGGAACGATGGACGAGAAATTGAAAAAGACGATACGCAGCATCCCCGACTTTCCGAAAAAAGGTATCCTGTTCAGGGACATCACCACACTGCTGAAGGATAAGGCCGCCTTCGCGAATGCCGTCGACTCGCTCGTATCCAGGCATAAAGGCAAGGGCATCGCCAAGGTGGTGGGAATGGAATCACGAGGGTTCATACTCGGAACCCCGATGGCCTATCTCCTGGGGGCGGGCTTCATTCCGGTACGCAAGAGGGGTAAGCTGCCCGCCGACACTTACAGCGCCACTTACGAGCTCGAATACGGAATCGACCATCTCGAAATTCACAAGGACGCCATCGAGCCGGGCGAGAACGTGCTTATCGTCGACGACCTCCTCGCCACGGGCGGAACCGCCGCCGCAACAATCGAGCTCGTGAAGAACTTCGACGCGAAGATTGTGGGAATAGATTTCCTGATAGAACTCACTGAGCTCGACGGACGCGAGAAACTGAAGGGCTACGACGTCTTTTCTTTGATACAGTTTTGAGATATAATGGAAAATCCGGGCAAGGTGCGGAATACGCACACCCGTGAGTCACACGCATCAACTCAGCAAGAATGCGCCCGTAGCTCAGGCGGATAGAGCAGCGGTTTCCTAAACCGCGGGTCGGGAGTTCGAGTCTCCCCGGGCGCTCTCATTTTTTGCCCGTTTTATGGGCTTTGTTGAGCGCGCCGGAGTTCCTTCTTGAAGGGCAAAATGTTGGGTAGGGCAGTTGCTATGGCAGTTGTCGGCATGGCGTCCAGATATTCCGCCTGTCTTTCCGCAGCCTCTCTCAGGTCCGCCTCCGAGACGATGTTGTAGCGGTCAAAGATCGACCGGGTCTTGTGGCCGGAAACCTGCATGGCCACGCGCTCCGGGATTCCCGCCCTGACCATGTTCCTGATAGCGGTCCGCCTGAAGTCGTGAAACAGCCGGTCGCCGACTCCCGCCTTCCTACAGGCCGTTCTCCAGGTTTTCCCGAACTGTTTTATGCGGTCGGTTCCGCGCTCGTTCTGAAAGACGAAAGCCCTCGGGTCGCCCTTACCGCGCCCGCACTCTCCCAAGAACAAATCTCTCAGAAGGTCGTAAAGCTCGTGGTCCAGCGCAAGCGTCCGGCCTTCGTCGTTTTTGCTCTTGCCCGGGCTCAGCGTAACCGTCCGTTGAATCAAATCAACGTGGTCCCAGGTGAGCGATGCGATCTCTTCCCGGCGCCAACCTGTGCGATAGGCGAACGTGACAAGTCCCCGTAGATATTCCGGGAGGGCGTTCCTGAGCGCCAGGAACTCATGATGCTCAAAGAACCCCGTCCGTGGGCTGCTCTCTCGAAGCATCGGAAAATGCGGGAGCCGGTCCACCTTCGGCGGCGTGCAGTTCCTGCCCAAGTTGAGCATTCTCTTGAGTGCGGCGAGCTCGCGGTTGATTGTGCTGTCCTTCACCTTCCTCTCGCCGTTCTTATCTCCCTGTTCGTGCCGTTCGCTCTGGCGAGCCTCGATGTAGGCCTTCAGGCGCATCGTGTCGATTTTGCAGGCCCGGACCCCTTTGAAATGTCTCTTGAGGTTGGCCACGTGTTGACGGGCCCGCCGCGAGCTCTTCTTGTTCTTCATGTCTGCGAGGTAGAGCTCCGCGAGCTCCTCGAATGTCGTCTTGTCGAAGTAGTAGCCCGGGAGCCTGCCCTGAGCCACTTCCGCCTTGCGCTGAGTGAGAAGCTTCTGAGCGTCCGTCTTTCTCGTGCTCTTTGAGTTTTCCCGGATGCGCCGCCCCTCTGAGAAATAGACAATCCACCACGTCTGGCCTTCTCGATATTCGCCGGTTTTCCTGTCACGGTACTTCGGTTTGTACACTCCCATGCTTTGATTTCCCCTCGCCGATTAACAGCGCCAACTCACCGGGCCTTCTTCGCCCGCTCGAGCGCAGGGCGACAAATCTCAGGATGTTGTCGAGCTCGTAGATAAACTTTTTGGAACTCAACCGCGAAGGTCTGAGGATATCGTTGATATCCGGGTCCGAGCGCCATTGCCGGAGCGTTTCTGTCGATACCCGAAGTAATGCGGCCGCCTCGCCCTGGTCCAAGAACCGTGGCAGCTCCTTCAGTTCCCTCTTGCTTGGCTTTCCTACGGCTCTCATTCCTTTCCTCGGAGTCCTCATTCCATCACCCCCTCAGCACCAAAAGGGAAACTGCTCGCGAAATTTCTCCAGGTTGATCGGCCGGCCGGCGATGGTATCCGCGATCGCGCAGACACGGTAAAGGATTATCGCCGGAAAGTGCTCCCGGTCAAAAGCGAGTTTATACTCTGCTCTCTTTCCCCGTCCGACCCGAAACAGTCCTTGTTGTTTCGGGTCCCATACGAGGTCCCCGGGCTTCACTTCCGCCGCCCTGTCCAGAATCAGTGCTGGCTGATTGTTGCCGTCCCCACTGACGTAGACGTAATCCAGCCGTCCGTCTCGTTGTTTCTTTTTCATCTCTCATCCCTCCATGAAAAAAGCCCGTTCGGGCGGGGATGGTGAGTCACGATGTCGCGAGCGGCATACGTGAAACGCCCCGACAGAACGGGCAAAGGTTTCTGTTGGCCAAAAACAGAAAAGGCCGCGTCGCTTTCATCATCGTGACTCACCGGGGATAGTGTAGCAGCCGGCGGGCAGCCCTGTCAAGGGAAAAATGCAGCCGGACTCTAAAAATCCTTGTAGCATCCCAAGAAGCTCCAGGACGCCCTGAGAGAGGCAAAGGCGGTGTGAGCGGTATCATAGAGGTTCAGCTCCGGGTTCTCACAGGGAAGCCTCAGCCAGCGTGGTTGTCCGTTGGATTTGGAGGTCTCTCCAGGTCCTGCTCCGCCCGGTCAACATAGTCGGCGCACATGTCGCAGATTTTCCCGCCCATTATCCAAGCCGCCCCGGACGGCTTCTTCCCGAAGACCTCCAGCACCGTTTCGGTAATCAGGTTCCAAAGGTCAGCTATCCCGGCGATGACTCTGCTTTGCGCCTTCTCTGCGGAATGCGCTTTCTTGGCGTACGTCTCGAGCTCGGAGAAATACCAATCCATGAGCGCTTCCACTTCTCCCCGGAGCTCCGCCTTTTCCTCTTTTGAGAGAGGATATCGAGGGAGATAGTCTCTTGCCAGCTCCTCCAGGGTGCGGCGAAACTTTTTCTTCGCTTTTCTGTTCATCTCAGGATGCCCCGCCGCCGGCCGCGTTCGATCGCAGGGAGGAACTCGTCGCGCATGAGCCGCCGCCATGACTGTTGTTGCTCCGGCGCCGTGCCCGGGAAATGGAAATGATTGACCATGCCCCCGCCGCCTGCCGCCGCCACGCTCAACTGGAGTGGCGAGACGTTCATGCTCGAGATGAACGCGTCGTACTCCCTGCGCATCGCCTTGAGGCCTGTCGTCCAGTTTTCCAGCGGGCTGGGGGACTTTCCCGTGAGCGGGTTCAGCCAATCGAATGCCTTCGCCGCTCCCGCGATGATTGCCCCGATGGTGCGATTCCACAAGTCTCTGATATAGTCCGTGAAGGACCTCCACAGGCCTTTCAGCCGCTCCCACGACGAGGAGAGGAAGTCCTTGATCTCGCCCCATCCGTCCATGAACGGCCAGTACACGTAATTCCAGAACCCGAGCTCTATCTCCGTCCACAGCCTGTCGAGCCCTTCCTTGATGTCCTCCCAGTAGATAATTGTGGTCGCGATGATGGTTCCCCACAGCGCGATCCCCGCCGCGACCGCTGCAATGATGCCCGCTGTCGTGACGCCGATCGTTGCGACCACCGCTGCGAGCGTTGACACCACCACCAACGCCGGTCCGATGATGGCGACGATCCCCACTATTGCAAGGACTATCGCCTGAACGTTGGGGGAGAGCTCTGTGAACCAGTCCACAACCTTCCCTATGTACTCGATCAACTTCTCCAGGCCCGGTTTCATTTTGTCGAACATGTCCAAGAGCTTGTCGCCGAGCGGCTCCAGGGCCGACATGAGCCTGTTCTTCAGCTCCCTCATGCGCCGGGAGAAATTGTCCGTGTCCTCATAGGTCCGATTGATTGTCTCCTGGCTGTTCTTCAGAGAGTTCAGGAGCTCGTCTATCGCGAACCGCCCCTCGCGGATCGCCGCCGCCATGTCGGGCCCGGCCCGGGCGCCGAACATCTCCAGCGCTTTCGCGTTCGCCTCCCCGACGGAGCCGGCCCGCTCGATGTCCGTGAGAAGGTCTTTGAATGCCTGCGCCGGCTCGCCGCCCGCCTGGGCTATTTGCGTGAGCGCCTGGCGGAGGCCTCCGAGCACGAGCTCCGTGTTGACGCCTTCCTTCTCCCACTTTCCCATGAGCGCCGCCGCTTCCTCGAAGCTGTAGCCGACCTGTCTGAGCGGCGCGCCGTATTGAACGAGCTTGCGCGAGAGGTCCTCGACGGAGATTCCGGTCTGCTGGCTGACTTTGTGCAGGTAGTCGAGCGCCCCGGCCTGGTCGTCGGTCGTGATGCTCCAGTCGCCGAACAGCCGTGTGACGGCCGCGATGAGGCTCTTCACGTTGCCGCCGCCGATCTCCTGCAGCTTGAGAAACTGTGAGGAGAGCTTCTGGAGCGGCTCGCCCGAGAGGCCGAGTCGGGTGTTCAGGTCCGCGATCGCCGTCGCCACGTCGTCCGTGATAGAGGGGAGCCTCGTGAAGACAGCCTTGAAATCTTCGTCCAACTTCTTCAGCGCCTCGCCCGTGGCGCCTGTGCCGGCGCGTATCTTGTTCATGGCCTGGTCAAACCTATCCGCGCTCGCGGCGGCCGCCGCGCCGATGCCGAGGATGGGGACGGTTAGCAGCGCCGAGAGCTTCGTGCCGACGTTCCGAAAATTCTGGCTCATCTTGTTCAGGTCTTTCTCGATTTGCTTCACGGCGCGCTGAAAGCCCGTCGTGTCCGCGCCGATGACGGTTATCAACGATCTGAGGGTTGCCATCGCTTTTTTTCCTTAGTTCCCCGCAAGATGCGGCGGCCGGGAAAGGAGGCCCCCTGCCTGATTGAGGGCGAAAACAGCCCGGCCGCCGCGCCTGCGGTCAACGGAGGTTGTTGTGGACCCGGCTATATCGACGCGCTGGCTCCCACCTTTTGGGTGACGCCTTCCCGAGGATCCCCTCGAAGGAGCATCGCCGATACGACCGAATTCGCTGTAGTCGTGACTTTGCACGCGATGTGAGTGAATCCGTTCTCATGGTCCAGGGCGTGGCCGTCGAGCTCGACGTAGGCCTGGGCCTTCGTGGTCGCGAGTGTGATCGTTCCCGCATTCTCCGTCTTGTCCGTCGTGATGACCGTGGCGCCCGGGTTCGTGCTCACCAACGTCACGAGAGTTCCGTTGGCCGACGCCGTGACACCCGGAGCGCCGTAGGTGGCGTGATTGACGCAGGTCACGAGCCCGGCCGCGTCGGCGAACTCACGGGCCGTTGCGTCCGTGGCCGCAGCCTTCGTGAAGTCGATTCCGTTGATGGTGACCACGTCGGTGTTGGCCACAGATGCGAGCTCCACGGTGGCCTCTGTCACCAGCGTATTCGCTGTCACCGTGGCCGAAGCGCTCGTGATAGCCTTCGCGTCTGTCGCCTCTGCGTCCTTTGCCTGGAGCAGCTCGATCTTCGTTGTCTTCGTCGCGGCCATTGCGCCGCCGTTCAAGAGCGCCAACGCTTTGCGGAACGGGCGCATGTCGTAGTAAGGCCCCGTCGCGTTGGTGTTATTCAGGGCCTGTGAGACAAGCCCGATGTCCATCTTTGCACCTTCGTAGAGTTTCTGCATTTTCAGACCTCCTGTCCCGGCACCTATGCCGGGATGATTCCCGTGATAACGTTCAAGTGGGCCGGTCTCAGCACCGCCACGTCCACCCGGAGGTAGCCGCGGACCAGCACCTGCATCTTCTCAAACGTCTTCTCGTCGCCCGCCTTCGACACGTCCAATTGCAGCTGCGTCCGCATCCCGAACAGTAGGTTTTTGAAGCCTCCCATGAATGCGGAGCTCGCGTTGGTTGCCGAGCCCTGCGTCTGATCTATGGGCACCTGGTTGGTGACCAGCCGCTTGAGCGCGAGAAAATCGTCCGGAGGCTTGAGAGGTGTGTTGTCGCTAGTAATTCCGGTTTTCAAGCCGGCCAGGGCGCGCTTGGTCCGCGGCGCGTAGATGACCGCGGTAGCCTCCCCGTTGCTCGTCTCGATGTCCTCTATGGCGTCCAGGAACGGGTCGTAGTTTGTGAAGGCGGCGCCGTTCGTGCCCATCGAAACGGAGCCGACGCCGTCAGTGTTCCAAATGCCGCGAGGCTCTCCGACGCCCGAGCCGAGAAGACCGACGCGGTCAACCTCGAGCGCGAGAGCCGAGGCGATCATCTCTTCAAGTGTCCCGGTGAAGGATTGCACGTCCTCGATGAGCTGCAGCGAGACCCGGCAGAGGCAGGCGACGGCTACCGCGACCAGCTTGATCGGTGTGAACGTGGCGTCCGACTCGGTGATCTCTTCGTTTTCGGCGACCCAGTACGGCGTCGGCTCGGTGACCACCTTCGCGATCGTGACTTCCGGGGTCTCCATCGGCAGGGTCAGTGCCCCCGCCTGGACGCACCGCGCCTTGTTACGCGCCAGGTCGATGATGGTCCCGCTCAAGGTCGTCGGAAGCAGCACCCCGCCCAGGGCGCCCGTGCCTTCTCCCATAGCCCGCCGCTCTGCCTCGGCCCCTTTCCAATCCTTCAGGACAAGTCCGCGAAACGCCCGGCCCAGGTTGAGCTCACTGGGAAGGATTCCATCGGGCAGGTCGCTCCGGACGAAATCTATCATCCGCTCTTCGGGCCTGAGCAGCCAGCGCCTGTCTCTATCCTCCAAGCCGTGAGAGCCGGCGCCGTCAATGATACGGCTGCCTATGTCGGTCCGCTGCGAGAGCGCGTCAACCGAATTGAGCCGGGTGGCGTCATCGAGGCGCTGCTTCAAGTCGCCCACCTCTTCCTCCAATGTGTCGAACTCCCTGCGTTCCGCCGCCGTGAGCGTGCGGTTCTCCTTCTCTGCCGCTTCTCGGATTGCCTTCATTCGCGCGATCTTTTCCTCGCGCTGCTTCATCAATTCTCGTAGGTCCATTTCTTGTTTCCTTTCCTCTTTTTTTCCGTTCCGGTTGCGCGGGCAGAGGAGCGATCCCGCTCCGCGTTGTGGTCATCCGACCAGGGACGCACCCTGTTCTCTTGCACGTTTCGCTTTTCGCCGATCTCTCCATCGGCGGTGTTGGGCTTTGACGTTTCCCTTCCGGCCTCGGCGTGGTGAGACACCCTGCCGATCAGTCCAACATTCATGAGAGCAGAACCGTCGCTTTTCCTGATAGAGCGGAACGCTGTAGGACCGGCCGCACTGTTCGCATATCTTTGTCAGGCGACGGCCATTGAACCGCAGACGGTCCGGTTCCCTCGATTGATGCCGCCAACGGCAACCCATCATTTTCTTCTCCATTTGCAGACGTATGCAAAGTCAAACCTCGCCCAGGGGGGGGCTATTGCAATTTCGCGGCATCTTGCGGAAGCCTGCCATACCGGTTTCAGAGCTCAGAGGCTCCAGTGATTTTCTGCCCCCTCCCCTTGTCACGTCGGAACCTCCGACAATCTCTCCACTTCGCCTTCCGCTTCGGCCAACTGCCTCACCGTTTCTTGATAGCCGCGGTTCGATTCAGGGGCGCCCAGGTGCCGGAGTGTCTCGAGAGAGCGTTTCAGGCGCGCCACCTTTTCCTGCGGTTTTTCTTCTTCGGCGGTTGACCCGCCCTGAGTTCCCTTCCGAGTTAAATTAGGAGTTAGGGGCCCACCGGCTAGCCCCCCGGTTCGTGCATCCCTTAGCCCCCCGCTACCTCTCCGTTGTACCCCCGCACGCGGACGCGGAGGTCTATCGGTTGTATCCCCGCCTACACCTTGCGGGGGGCTACTGCCTGCACCCCCGCTCGCATGAGTCCATTGAATGATGATGTGATAGCCGCCCAGTCTCCGGGGACGTGGATAGCGCTCGATGATTCCCAAGGTTTCGAGTTCCCGCACCGCTTTGTGGTAAGATGCCTTGTGCTTGATTCCGGCCTCTGTCTGCAAGGTTCTGGCACTTGGGAAACACTCGTTGCTCTCCCGATTCATGAAGACGCCGATCGCAATGAGGAGCCTGAGCGTGGCCGGCCTCTGTATCTCGGGGAGTCTTTCGACAACAAACGACGGGAGCACAGAGGTACCTCTGTCCATTACCTGCCTCTCTTCGGCTGCCGCTGCTTCCGAGGAACATACACGGCAGACCCGAGCTCCACGTTGTCGTGGCGTATGATGATCTTAGTCGACGTCGTCACGACGACGGTCTCTCCCGCCTCCAAAACTCTTTCTATGAAGCGAAAGTCTTCCTCCGCCTCCGTCAATTCTTTCCCCCCCTCCTCACGCATCGGTCTATGAAATCCTGGAGGTCCTCATTTCGGACGTACTGCTTCCGTGAGCCCGGGAACACCACTACGGGAAGATGCCCGCTCCACACGTGCTTGCGGAGCGATCGCAGCGGGCAGCCTATGAGCGCCGCCGCCTCCGCGAGCGTGTAGCAGAAGCGCTTTCTAGGCTCTGGACTCTCCTTCAACTCGTCGGTCATCTATCTGTGGCCATTTTCAAGATTGTTATGAGGATTGGACCCCATTGCTCTCTGAGTTTCATCCGCCGGGCCGGTTCCTCAAATTTCTTCTTTTCCTCTTCTGCCAGCCACGCCGACTGGTTCGGCCCATACACCTTCTCAGCTTCCCTCCAGAGGGTTGAATCTACTCCGTAGAGCTCCTCTTCCAAGTCCAGCTTTAGACGGAGCCATTTTAAAGCCGCGAAGGCAACCAGATCCTGGTTCTTCACAAGCCTCTTGAGAGTTCGGTCATTTTGGAGCGATTCTTCGTCCAGCGCGATATCCGGTCTTTCCAGATGTTTTGCGATCGCTCTCGCCCTTGCGACGCCTTCCGCAGAGAGTCCGTCCTCGTTCAACAAACGAAAAGACGCCCCCACCTCCGCCGCCATATTGAAGGGATAGCTTGCTTCCATTGCACGTCCGCCGCCTTTGCGAACCTGACGCGGCGCCAACCCCTTTTTCCAGTAATTCCGTAGTGTGGCCGGGCCTATTTCTATCGGGTGCTTCAGCGACTTGAGCTCCTTGAGTACCTCGCTTAGGGCTTTCTGGCTCATTGGCTCCTCCTTCAGAAAACTATCAATCTATCTTTCATAGTATTATACAATCGAGTCTTCATTCTGTCAAGTCCTCGCTACTGCCAGCGGGTGAGAACAACAGCACGTCGCCCGGGCGCCATGGCTCAAATAAGAGCGAATCCCAAGTCTTTTGCTAGGGCAGTTGGTAGGGCACGAAGCGGAGAACACAAGCGGAAAAAAGGCTGTCAAATCAGGTCACAAGAGGACACATACAAGAAATCTTATAAAGGATTGCAAACCCTTGACACGTCGTATATAATGAGACCCGCGGTTCAGGTTTCCTAAACCGCGGGTCGGGAGTTCGAGTCTCCCCGGGCGCTCTCGTTTTTTCCGGCCTTGGAGCTCAGGCACGGATGCGCAGGCGTTTTGACTATTTAGTGTCCTCGTGGTATAATCACCCCAAGGAATTGTGGTGTGCCCCCGATGCAATCGGAAAAATCGCTTGTTGACCTTCATATGCACACGCTGCTGAGCGATGGCGAACTTCTGCCGTCGGAACTGGTGCAGCGGTGTGTTGCCGCCGGCTATGGAGCCATGGCGCTGACCGACCACGCCGACTCGTCGAACCTGGAGCCCCTCGTGAAGGCGGCGTGCAGGGTGGCGGAGGACTTCAACTCGAAAGGCGATTCTCCCATATGCGTCGTGCCCGGAGTGGAACTGACCCACGTCATCCCGGGGATGATCGCTGAGCTGACGGAGCGGGCTCGCTCGTTGGGAGCGCGCGTGGTCGTCGTCCACGGCGAGACCATCTCGGAACCGGTGCCCAAGGGGACCAACCGGGCCGCGATAGAGGCGGGCGTCGAAATCCTCGCGCATCCGGGTCTCATCACGACGGAGGAAGTCGAGCTTGCCCTCAAGCACGGGGTCGCTCTTGAGATCACCACGAGGAGAGCGCACGCGATGACGAATGGACACGTGGCCCTGCTGGCTCGCGAGGTGGGTGTGCCGATGGTGTTGAACTCGGACGCGCATTCGCCCGGAGATATTTTGAATCCGGATTTGAGGGAGCGCACGATATTGGGAGCAGGGCTCGAGCCAGGCTTCCTTGAGAAGCTGGCCGACAATTCACGCAAGCTCGTTCACAGGCTCATGGGCAAGGTCATAAGCTGAGGAGGTTTGGAAATGAGGCTGAAGCTCGGTTGTACGACACTGGTTTGTGTGCTTGTTCTCATCGCCACCGGATGTGCGCGGCAGAGGGCGACGACAGCCGCAGACGCGGAGGGGTCTCAGGAGATGACGACGGGCATTCCGCTCGCCCCCGATTTCCGGATACCGGACATCCCCGTCCCCGCTGGATTTGAGTTCGACCGGGATCACTCCTTCGTGTTCCAGAACAGCATGCTCGACGTCGGCAAAATTCAATACGCGGGCAAAGAGCCCATCACCGATGTGGCTCAGTTCTACATCGAAGAAATGCCCCGTTACAATTGGACCCTTCTCAACGTGGCCGAACATCAGACCGTAGCGCTGTTTTTCGACAAGGAGAACAAATCCTGTCAAGTGCTGCTTACTCCCAAGGTGCGGGGCACAGAAATCCAGATTTCCTTCTTCCCCAAAGCGGTCCCGGCGCCGGAACAACAACAACAACAATACTGAGACACCGAGATGCCGGCAGGCCCAAGAGTAACGAGAAGAGACCTCAAAGAAGACAAGGTCTACCTGACCCTGGCGGGCGTGGCCGCCTTCTTCGTACGCTACCGCTTGTGGATAGCCCTGGGCGCCCTCGCCGTGCTTCTGGCGTTCGCGGCCGGATACTACCGATATATGCGCCTGCAGCGGCTTGATGCCGAGGCCTCCTGGG
Source organism: uncultured bacterium (assembly GCA_964607485.1). Classification (GTDB taxonomy): domain Bacteria; phylum Abyssobacteria; class SURF-5; order SURF-5; family SURF-5; genus CAZSKP01. Next base: position 45,259 of record CAZSKP010000024.1, read on the forward strand.
CGCTCTATCTGGCCACTAACCAGGGACATTCTTCGGATAAGACCGCCGCCCTCAAAGAGGTGGTGGCCGATTACGACGGCGCCTCCGCGGCGCGCACGGCGTCGTTCGAGCTGGCAAATTCACTTTACGACGACGGCCATTACGAGGAAGCGCTGAAGGCGTTTCAGGAGTTTCTCAAGAAGAATCCCGGTCACCTGCTTGCCCCCGCAGCAATGGAGGCGGTGGGATACTGCTACGAATCTCTGGGCCAATGGAAGGAAGCGATAGCCGCCTACGAGACGCTCATGAAGAAACGGCCAGCTTCCCCGGCGGCCGCGCGCGCGAATTATCGGCTCGGACTCTGCTACGAGAACATCGGAGAGAAGGAGAAGGCCGTCGAGGCGTACAAAAAGACGATGGAACTTCTGCCAGGCAGCTTCTGGGCCGAATATTCGAGCGAACGCCTTGCCTCCCTCAGCCCCGAGGCTTCCGCCCCCGCCGAGGCTCTGCCACCGCCTGTCGAGTAAAGGGCCGCCTCTTGCCCGCGTGAACCCAACAAACGACAACTCCGCCTGAGACCGGCCGGCGGCTTCGTGTAATCAAGCGGACAGGTTTGACAATAGCGCATTTTTCTGGTATATTTGGGCGTCGGGTGAGGTGATGCCCGGCAGCTTCATACTGGGGAGTCGTCGAATTGGTAAGACGCCTGACTCTGGATCAGGAAGCTGTAGGTTCGAGTCCTACCTCCCCAGCCGAAAACTGACCGTGCGGCAGGGCTAAATTGCCCCGGCGCTCAGCGTGTGGCCCCTTCGTCTAGTGGCCTAGGACGGGTGGTTCTCAGCCATCAAACGGGGGTTCGATTCCCCCAGGGGCTACCAATTTTTTTGTAAATACGGTAAAATATGTGTGAAAGGAGCCGCAGGGCATGTATGCCATAATAAAGACCGGTGGCAAGCAATATAAGGTCGCCGAGGGCGATACCATCCGAGTGGAGAAACTGAAAGCCGAGGTGGGCGAGACGGTCACGTTCGACGATGTGAAGTTGCTCGCGAAGGACGGAACCGCCGTCGTGGACGGGAAGAAGCTGGGCTCGGTAAAGGTAGAAGGCAAGGTGCTCGCCCTGGAGAAGGGCAAGAAGGTCATCGTCTTCAAGTTCAAGCGACGCAAAGGATACAGGCGGAAGACCGGCCACCGCCAGCGGCAAACGAAACTTCAAATCACGAAGATAAAGGCTTGACCCGCGCGGGCTGTCCCCGTTTTTCCGGGGAGAGACCGTTTTCAGGAGGTGAAATCAGTTGGCACATAAGAAAGCCGGCGGCAGTTCCCGCAACGGACGCGACAGCAACTCGCAGCGTCTGGGTGTGAAGAGATTCGGAGGACAAATAGTCAAGGCCGGCAACATACTCGTGCGTCAGCGTGGTACCGTTTTCCTTCCGGGACCGAATGTGGGTGTCGGCCGCGACCACACCCTTTACGCGAAGATAGATGGCATAGTGAACTTCGTAAGGGCCGGAAAGGACAAGCGGAAGGTCTGCGTTTTGCCCGCGGGGCAATAGCCCATCCTCCAGAGCCTCCTCCGCCGCAATTCCAGCCATTTACGGGCCGAGGGCGGGACACAAAGGCCGGCGCCTCGCCTATGTTCGTCGACAGGGTTAAAATCAGCGTGCAGGGTGGTGACGGCGGCAACGGGTGCGTCAGTTTCCGGCGGGAGAAGTATGTGCCACGCGGAGGTCCAGACGGCGGCGACGGCGGTGACGGCGGCAGTGTGATCCTGCAAGTGGACCCCGCAATCTCTACCCTCCTCGACCTCAAGTATAATCCTCTTCAGCGCGCTCAGAAGGGCGTGCATGGCAAGGGAAAGAATAAACACGGAAAGCGGGGAGATGACAGAAGCGTTCCTGTCCCGCCCGGCACCATCGTGATTGACGACGATACCGGCGAGCCCCTGGCCGACCTCGTCCGCGAGGGCGACCGGCTCGTGGCTGCGCGCGGAGGCAAGGGAGGCAAGGGAAACGCGAGCCTCGCCAGCTTTCACAATCGGCTCCCGCGCTTTGCCGAATTGGGCGCGCCCGGAGAACGACGCACACTCAGGCTCGAGCTGAAGATCATCGCCGACATCGCCATCGTCGGTCTGCCCAATTCCGGCAAATCGACGCTTCTTTCCAGAATCTCGCAGGCTCATCCGCGAATCGCAAGCTATCCGTTCACCACGCTGTCGCCCAACCTCGGCGTCGTGGACACGGACGATTACGCTCGGTTCGTCGTCGCCGACATTCCGGGTTTGATAGAAGGAGCCCACGAGGGCGTCGGGCTGGGCCACGACTTCTTGAGACACATAGAGCGCACGAAGGTGCTCGTCTTCCTCCTCGACGCCGGCGCGCCCGACCCTGCAAAAGATTACGAGACGCTCCGCAACGAACTGGAGCTTCACGACCCCGCGCTCGCTGAAAAGCCCCGGATAATCGCTGCGAACAAGATGGACCTCCCGGCAGCCAGGGAAAATTGGACGACGGCCAAACGGCGGCTGCGAACCCGGAAGGCGCCGATGGCCGCGATATCTGCGCTCAAGGGAGAAGGGCTCGACGAGTTGCTCGAGTTAATGACAAAGGCGGTGGAGAAAGAGAAGGAACGCACTCCGGCCCCCGCCCCGCAGCCCGGGCTGAGCAAACGCTACACGTTCCGGCCCGAATTCGGCGTGCGAAGAGCGGGCCGTGTGTTCGAGCTCTGGGGCGAAAAGCCGGAAACATGGGCGTCGATGACGGATTTCGAGAACAGCGAGGCCGTCGCGCATCTCAGGCACAAGCTCGATCACCTCGGCATAGACGCGGCGCTCAGGCGCGAGGGCGCCGACGGCTCGATTATCCTGAGAATCAAGGAGCAAGAATTTGAATATAAACTTGGATAACGTACGACTGCTTGTCGTGAAGGTCGGCACCACGCTGATATCCTCGTCGAGCGATTTCCTCAACAGAGAAAAAATGCAGCCCATAGTCGAGGACATCTCCGACTTCAGAAAACGCGGCACAAAGGTCATCCTCGTCTCCTCGGGAGCAATCGGCGCGGGCATGGCCGTGCTCGGCCTGAAGACGCGTCCCAAACTGCTGCCTCAAAAACAGGCAGCCGCCGCGATAGGCCAGAGCAAGCTCATGCATTTCTACAAGGAGCTTTTCAACGAATACGGCCTGCGCGTCGCCCAGATACTGCTCACCAAGGATGACCTCGATGACCGCACGAAGTATCTGAACGCGAGGAACACCCTCTGGACGCTGCTTCAATACGAGAGCATCGTGCCCATCATAAACGAAAACGACACCGTGGCCGTGGATGAGATAAAGTTCGGCGACAACGACACGCTTGCGGCGGTGACCGCCTCCAAGATCCAGGCCGACCTGCTTGTCATTCTGTCCAACGTGGATGGGCTGTATGATTGCGACCCGCGAAAGTCCGCCGTCCCGAAACTAATCGAGGAGGTGAAAGACCTCTCCGACGACTTGAAGAAGATGTGCGGCAGTCCCAGCGCGGAGACATCCGTCGGGGGAATGGCCGCCAAGCTTGAGGCGGCGCGCATCGCCACGCTCTCCGGCATCGGGATGGTGCTGGCCAACGGCGAGCACAAACATGTCCTCCGCGACATGTTCTCCGCCGGGTGCAGATGCACGTATTTCCATCCCAGGCGAGAATCGATTCACGGGCGCAAGCGGTGGATCGCGTTCGGCTCCGCTCCGCACGGAAGCGTTCAGATAGACGCGGGCGCCAGGCGCGCCATTCTGAAGCAAGGCCGCAGCCTGCTCCCATCGGGAATCACGGGTGTCAGCGGAAAATTCGACAGGGGCGACACCATCAGCATCGTCGATGAGGAGAACAAGGAGCTGGCGCGGGGGCTGGCAAATTACTCGGCCAACGAAGTGAAGAAGATCAAGGGTTCTCATTCGAGCAAGATTGCCGAACTGCTCGGCCAGAAGGATTACGACGAAGTGGTCCACAGGGACAACCTCGTCCTGTTATGATTCTCTCACATAAAGAATAGACCTCAACCCATGCAAATTCGGAGACGTCAAAAGTGACAGAGAACGCACGACTGGAAAAATCGTTGCTCGACATCGCTCAACGCGCGCGCTCGGCCGCCCGAAAGCTCGCAACGCTGTCCTCCGGCCGGAAGGATGAAGCCCTCAGGCTGATGGCCGACAACCTGAGAGCTCGCACTGCGCTCATTCTGCAGAGAAACCTGGAGGATGTCGAGAAGGCGAGAAAGGCGGGACTCTCCGCCGCGATGATCGACCGGCTCACATTGACCGAAAGCCGCGTCGAGACGATGGCGGCCGGGCTGGAGGAAATCATAAAATTGCAGGATCCCGTCGGAGAGATAGTAAAGATGTGGAAGCGCCCAAACGGGCTCCGTATAGGGAAGGTGCGCGTCCCCATCGGCGTGATAGGGTTCATCTACGAGTCGCGTCCCAACGTAACGGTCGACGCAGCCGGGCTCTGCGTGAAGAGCGGAAACGCGATTATTCTTCGGGGCGGCTCCGAGGCCATCGAATCGAACTCGGCCATAGCCGACGTGATCGCCGCCTCACTGGGGCGGGCCGGACTGCCCGAGGACTGCGTCCAGCTCCTTCGCACGACCGACCGCGCCGCCGTCGGAATGATGCTCAAGATGGACAAATACATCGACCTCATCATCCCCCGAGGCGGCAAGCCGCTCATCAAGCTGGTCGTTGAAAGCTCGACGATTCCCGTCATCATGCACTACGAGGGAATATGTCACACGTACGTGGACGAATTCGCCGACCTCGACATGGCCGAAAGCATCTGCATGAACGCAAAAGTGCAGAGGCCCGGCGTATGCAATGCGATGGAGACGCTCCTGGTACATTCGCGCGTGGCCGAGCAGTTTCTGCCGAGAATGTGGGATAAGTTCTCCGCCGTGGGAGTTGAGATTCGCGGCTGCGACAAGACTCGCAAGATTCTGCCCGACGCGGCCGCCGCATCCGAAGAGGATTGGCGGACCGAATATCTCGACTTGATACTTTCCGTGAAGGTGGTCGAATCGATAGAAGAGGCCATCGAGCATATCGACAGGTACGGCTCTGCTCATTCCGACGCTATCGTGACCGAAAACTACACCAGCGCCCAGAAATTCCTGGAGGAAGTTGACTCCTCGGCGGTGTTTGTGAACGCATCGACCCGCTTCAACGACGGCTTCGAGTTCGGCCTGGGAGCCGAGATAGGCATAAGCACGAACCGGCTCCACTGTCGCGGCCCGATGGGGCTCGAGGAACTCACCACGACCAAGTACATCGTTTACGGAACCGGACAGGTAAGAGGATAGGGCATAACAGCATTCCGCTGCACGGGTCGGACGCAACATGTCAACGCCTATAGTTGAAGCCATCGGGACGCGGCAGAACAACCTCGGAGAGCTGCTCGACGAGGCGAGGGCAATGGCGCGGGAGCGTTCGGGATATCGCGCGTCACGAGCACTGCTGAAGAGGTGGGAGTCCATGATAGCGGATGGGTCGGGTTTCGTGCTGCTCGACGATTCCGACTGTATCGGTTTGCTCCTGCATTCGACCGACTACGAGCTGGGGTTCTCATCGTTCTTGAGCGACACCGGCGCGCGCAAGCTTCCACAGAGCGCGACCATCTCGGTTTGCCACGTCCTCAAGAGGGCCAGAGATGCCTCCGCGTCGAACGAGCGATTTCTGCTGCGTTCGGCCGTCTCGCAACTGAGATCGGTCAAGTCGATCGAGACGGTCGCCGTGCAGCTATCACCCCTTTATGAACTGGACCTCGAAGGGACGCTCGCGAGAACGGGTTTCATGAGCTGCAAACGGGTGCGAATGGAGCGCAGGCTCTCCGGCCGCATTCCCAGGGTCGGCGCGCCTCCGGGCTGCAGGATCGAGGTTCCGACGCCGCAGGACGACGACGCCTTGAGGTCGGTCATCTACCACGGCTACTTCTCCGAAATCGACGGCTATCTGTTTCCCGACATAGGAGCTGTGTGCTCAGACCCCGCGCTCTTCCAGGAATTCCTGAGCAGCAATTCCATAGAGCCGGACGCTTCCGTCATAGCGCGGGTGCATGGACATCCGTGCGGATGCGTGATAGTGTTGTCCGACGAGGCGCGGCAGAGTGGCCTCATAGGGGTTGTCGCAGTAGTCCCGGGCATGCGGCGGCGGGGTGTCGGCCGCGCCATGCTTTTTCAGGTGATGGCGTGCCTTCAAGATCATCATCACAGCCACGCCGCTCTGGCCGTCACCGTGGAAAACCGCCCCGCGTTTTCGCTCTATTCGTCCCTCGGTTTTGAGGAGGTCGGGCCGAGGGTGGGCATCTCCGTGTGGCGCAGGAGCGTATCGCGCCCGCTGATGATTTTCCCGCGGTGAATGCTCCTCGTCCGTCACTCTCCTTGCACAGAAGAACCTTTCCCCCTTATAATATGTCGAATTGCATTTCTCGACGGACGAGGGGCTGGCAATCGTAAAGAGGGCGGGGCCGTAGTGCGCTCGTTGAGTCATCCTTCCAGAATTGTAGGAGAAAAGCCCTGTGGCATCAAAGAGAGAATATAAAGCCCACTTAAGCCGCGACCTGGGCCTTTTCTCAGTCACCATGATAGGTGTCGGCGCAATGATAGGCGCCGGCATCTTCGTGTTGACGGGCATGGCCGCAGGGGCGGCCGGGCCTGCGCTCGTGCTCGCCTTTTTCCTGAACGGGCTCGTGACGCTCTTGACCGCGATGGTCTACGCTGAGCTGGGCTCGTGTTTTCCCGATGCCGGCGGAGGATACCTCTGGACGAAAGAAGGGCTTCCACAACCGATGGGTTTCCTGAGCGGCTGGATGTCCTGGTTCGCCCACGCTGTGGCGTGCAGCCTCTACGCGCTCGGGTTCGGGGCCTATTTCGGACAGGTGCTCCACGAGCTCGGCCTGAACGTGTTCGGCTTGCATCCGGAGATGCTGATCAAGATCCTGGCTGTCCTCATGATAGCGATCTTCACCTTTATCAACTACAAGGGGGCCTCGGAGACCGGGCTGGCGGGCAACATCGTCACGGCCGCCAAGATATTGATCATAGGGCTGTTCATCCTGTTCGGACTGAAGCGGATGTTGGGACAGCCCGAAAGCGTCGAGCACTTTTCCCCGTTTCTGCCCAAGGGCTATTCCGGCGTCTTTATCGCCATGGGACTCACGTTCATCGCGTTTGAGGGATACGAGATAATCGCGCAATGTGCGGAGGAAGTGGTGGATTACAAGCGCAACATCCCGCGCGCCGTCTTCCTTTCGCTTGCAATCGTCGTTCCCATCTATATATTGGTGGCCATCGTCGCCATCGGGGCGATCAGCGGCCATGGGATGTCCACCTGGCAATATCTCGGGTCGCACGAAGAAATAGCGATGGTCGAGGCCGCCCGGCAGTTCATGCCGTACGGCGCGCTGATACTGCTCGTCGGAGGTTTGCTTTCCACGATGTCGGCGCTCAACGCGACCATTTATTCATCCTCACGGGTTTCGTTTGCGATGGCGCGCGACCACAATCTGCCCGATGTATTGAGCCTTGTTCACGAGACTCAACGAACTCCCCACGCCGCCATCATCGCCTCGGGAGTGATAATTGCGGCGATGGCCGTTTCGCTCCCCATCGAGGACGTGGCCAGCGCGGCCGACATCATGTTTCTCTTGCTGTTCTTGCTCGTTAATATGACCGTCATCAACCTGAGGCGCAATCGGCCCGACCTCGACCGCTCGTTCACCGTGCCCCTGTTTCCCTATATCCCCATCATCGCCATCGTGCTGCAACTGTTCCTCGCGCTGTACATGTTCAACATGAGCCCGATCGCGTGGTACACGGTCGTAGGGTGGATCGGGGGAGGGCTGGTGTTCTTCTTCGGCTATTCTTCCCGAAAGGAAACGGAGCGGGTGAAGACGCCGGTGGTGTTCGAGGAAAAAGAGATCGCGGCAAAGGAATACCATATCCTCGTTCCCCTGTCCAAGCGGGAAGAGGTTGAGCCACTGATGATGGTTTCGAGCGCGATAGCGCGGGCTCACGAGGGTGACATTACCGCTCTCAGCGTCGTCGAGGTGCCTGAGCAATTGCCGATTTCGGAGGGGGCTCGTTTCGTGGCGGGCAAACGCCACGTTCTCGAGATTGCCGACAAATACGGCCTGGAGCACAACGTGCCGGTGAGCATCAAGGTGCGCGTGACGCACAAGCCACATCTCGCCATCCTGGACACGATTCGCGAAGAGAAACCCAACATGGTCGTGATGGGCTGGAAGGGTTACACGTTAACCAAAGACAAACTGCTCGGCGAGACTCTCGACCCGCTCACCAGAAATGCACCGTGCGACATCGCGGTAGTCAAGCTCCGGGAAATCGATAGGATCGAAAGCATCTTCGTTCCCACGGCCGGCGGGCCCCACGCGCGGTTCGCCCTTGCCCTGGGCGTTCAGATAGCGCGCTACTCGAGCGCCCGCCTGACGACAGGCACCATCATCCCGACGGCGGCCTCCGAAGAACGCAAGGCTCAAGCGCAAAAGCTCATGGAGGAAGCCGTCTCGGGGGCTGACCCGGAGAACACAATTGGCATCGAGCGCAAGGCAATCGCGTCCGATTCCACCGCGGCGGCGCTCATAAAGGAAAGTGAAGGATACTCGCTCACCCTCATCGGTGCCTCGAACCAGAGCATCTGGGAACAGTTGCGCCTCGGCTCCATCCCCGAGATGGTCTCGCGCCGCTCGCCCAGGACCGTGGTCATCGTACGCAAATACGAGGGCCCGATCAAGTCGTGGGTCCGGCGTTTCTTCACGGGATAGCGGTCTCGTCGGAAATGCTTACTATGAGGGGAACGGGCCGGCGAGAGACCTTAGGATCTACCAGATATAGGCGCGGCGGGGGAGCAAAGAAAGGTAAGATCGCGGCGTGCTCCGCGCCTGCTTCCATTCGGAATCAGCGCTTCTCTGAGGTTTCTCTGCTCATCTCCTTTTCGAGCATTCGTGTTCTCATCGACGAATCTTTCGAAAACGGGAAGACGCTCAACCAATGGGAAAATATGATAATACCGTATCCGAGAAACGGCCACTTAACCCAGAGATACCCAGGTCCTGTCATCAGGTTGATCATCAGGAGGAGAAAAATCACGGCCGCATAGAATGCCAGGTGTCGGTAGAACCGCATCTTTGCTCTTACCCTCTTCGCCGCCCTCTGGTAGGCGTCCTGGCCGCTCGCAGGGATCTCACTTTTGACGGGGGCGCGGTATTCCGGCTGCAGGGTTTCGTAACCGAGGAGGTCCCTCAACATTTCAGAGACGCTCGCGTATCTGTCTTCCTTCCTTTTCGCCATCGCGCGCGACACAATCATGCTAAGACCCCGGGGCACATCCGGGTTGAGAGTTTCCACGCTGGCGGGCTCGTCATAGATGATCTTGTGAATCAGCGCCGCCTCGTGTGCCGCCGCGAACGGAATCCTTCCCGTCAGCATTTCATACAGCACGACGCCCAATGACCAGATGTCCGTGCGGTGATCCACAGATTCCCCAAGCGCCTGTTCGGGAGACATATAAGGCACGGTGCCCATGACGGTGGCCGTCTTGGTAAGCCGCGTTCGTCCGGTGAGCTTTGCCAGGCCGAAATCCATGATCTTCGCCTGGCCCTTCTTGTTCACCATGATGTTGGCGCTCTTGATGTCCCGGTGGACGATTCCTCGTTCGTGCGCTTCCTGCAACCCTTCCGCGACCTGGATGGCGAGGTCGGCCGCCTCTCGCACACTCGGCGGTTTCGATTTGATTCTTTCTTCGAGACTCTGGCCTTCTATATAAGCCATCGCGATGAACGTCTGGCCTTCGGCCTCATCGATCTCATATGTGGTGCAAATGTTCGGATGGTCCAGCGCAGCCGCGGCCTGCGCTTCTCGGACGAATCGGGCCTGGTCTTCCTCGCTTCCCACAACTTGCGGGGAGAGAAACTTGAGGGCGACAGCCCTCCTGAGCCTCGTGTCCTCGGCCTTGTACACTACACCCATCCCACCTTGGCCGAGCTTCTTAGTGATACTATAGTGCGAGACAGTCTTGCCAATCATACGTATACTTTAGCATCAGGCCAGAAAGTCCGACAGTCGGGCGCAACCGTATGTATTGGGAGTTCCGTGCCGGCCAGTTCCCCTACGCCTCAAAAGCTCTCGGGCCGCCGTCGATGCAGATCGTCTCGCCCGTCATATAACTCGATGCGTCGGACGCGAGGAAGACGACCGGCCAGCCTATCTCTTCGGGATTTCCCCAGCGTCCGAGCGGCAATAGGGAAGAGCGCTCCCGTGTCGATTCGGGCGTGATGCCCATCTGTTTCTGGACGGCCTCGGTGACAATCATTCCCGGCGCGATGCAGTTCACACGGATATTGTACTGCGAGAATTCGACCGACAGCGCTTTCGTGAGGTTGATGACGGCGGCCTTGGCGGCGCCGTAGGGCGCCATCATGGGCGCGCCGTCCCTGCCGGCTATCGAGGCTATGTTGATAATGACGCCTCCGCTCTGCTTCTTCATTTCCTGACATGCTGCCTTCGAGAACAGGAAGGTTCCCGTGACGTTGATGCCGAAGATGGCGTTCCAGCCGTTCAGGCTGACACCCTCGATGGGGCACACAAAGCTCGCGCCCGCATTGTTTACGAGTATGTCCAGCTTCCCAAACTTCTGGACCGTTTGCTCGACAACGCTCTTTACCTGGTCCTCCTTCCGAACGTCACAGGTTAAGGCCAGCGAGCGTCTGCCCATCTCTTCGATTTTCTTGGCCGTGGCCTCCAGATGCTCCATCTTGCGGCTGCAGATGACCACGTGAGAACCCGATTGCGCCAACGCTTCCGATATGGCCCTTCCGATTCCGGTGCCGCCGCCGGTGACGATGGCGACCCTATCCTGTAAGCCAAAGGGTGTTTCAGGCATGGAATCATCTCCTTTCGTTTTGCCACAACCCCGTGTCTTCTCAAAACAGACCGAGATGAATGGCGTTTCTTTGAATGCCCCAAAGCCCGCAGTCGTGGGCAATCATAAGAAATCGGACCGGCACGTGTCAAGTACAAAAGTGCACACAAAGCGGGGCGTTTCGGTTTGCCCGAAGCTTCTCAAACCATTACGCGCCACTGGCTTATACTGGTCGGGCGCTCCGACCAGATGGCTGGCACAGTTGTTGCTCCTGTTCAGAGGGGAGTATAGGTCTGTCCAAAGTCCATCAGAGCGAAGCACTTCGCGCATGACCGCTTCGTTCTGCGCGAAACAAGTCGATGTGCCCTATATTATGTGGATGCACGGGAAGGGACGGGCATTTGGCCACGGAAAAGAGACGATTCGACTTCACGGTGCTCGTGTGGATGCTCGCGGGTGTTGTCATGGCAGTGGTCGTCATATCCACCGCGAAGTTCATGCATGTCACAAGGAAGCAGGCGCTGGAGCAACGCGGCCGCAGTCAGCTTATGCAGGCGGAGCAAGCCGCGGATTCTATAAGCCTGTATATGTCCTCTCTGCTTGGAACATTTGCCGACATGACTATTCTTGCGCATTCATCCGACGAATCCGCCGAATATCCTCACGCAACCTTGCAGAAGCTGTATGAACGAGAGGGCGACAAGTTGCTGAACGTGGCAACGCTCGATGGCAATGGTGTCATCACTTCTCGCTATCCTCCCGACCCGCTTCTCCGCGACGAGGACATAAGCCAAAACAAACATGTGATGAGCGCATTGACCCGGCTCGACTCGACGGCAAGCGGAATCCTCACGACCACCACGAGGGCTAAGACCGTTGCGCTCTTCGCGCCCATCTCGAGAAACGGCAGGTTTGACGGCGCAATCGGCGGATTGCTCGACTTCTCCACCATGAGGAAGCGGTTCCTCGGAAAGCTCGCCCATCAACACGAGTGCGAGGTTTTTCTCCTCGACGAGCGAGGAACTCCCATCATTGAGCTGCCGTCGGAATCCTTTTCCGGCAAACATGATGGCGGACGGCTCGGAGAGGATACATCGCCTGGGCTACAAAAGATCCTCGGAGAAATGGTTTCGGGCAAGAAGGGCTTCGAGCAGTATGAACGGGTGAAAGAGAACGATGGGAAAAAGGTGCGAAAGAAGATGCTCGTCGCGTACGCTCCCGTCCATCTGCCGGGAGAGCGTTGGGCCCTCGGCATAGCCATTCCCCGGGACGCCGCGACCGGGTATCTCGTTTACAGTCCCATGACGATCCTCTCGCTTGTCGGCACAAGAATCGTAGCGATCCTGCTCTGCGCGGTTCTCTTCCATATGCTCAACAAACAACGATTAGCCGCTCGCCATGAGGCCGCAAGGCTTCTGGAGGAGCGAAAACTCCTGGCACAGCTGGAGGAATCGGAAGAACGCTACCGGACCCTCGTTGAAAATCACCTCAGCCCGGTCCTCATATTTCAGGATTCCCGCATAAAGTTCGCGAATCAGCTTTTCTACTCGCTTTCCGGCTACACACCGGAAGAGGTGGCGAGCGAAGATTTCGACATCTTCTGTCTCATCCATGAAGACGATCATCCCATTGCCGCAGAAAACATAGCGAGGTTGATGAGTGGAGAGGAAATCGATGACCCGCGGGAAGTCAAGTTTGTCAAGAAATCGGGAGAAATCATCAGCGGCCTCGCGTTCTCATCCATCGTTCATTTCGACGGCAAGCCCGCGGTGGAAACGATAGTGACGGATATAACTCCCCTGAAGGATATGGAGCGCGAGCTCCGGAGCACCAAGGAGAGACTGCAGTACTTGCTCGATAACGCTCCCATCATGATTTTCTCTCTCGATACCGAAGGGAACATCTCCTATGCAAACACGGAATGCCTTCGGGTCACCGGCTACAGCTTCGATTGGGTGGGAAAATCATTTGCGCCCATCGTGCATCCGGACGACCTCGCTCTGGCAATGTCGAAATTCGAAGAGAGCCGTAACGGAGCTCCCAGAAGAGATTATAGATTGCGTATCAGAACAGCCGCCGGCGAGTCGAGGATGCTCCATATCGTTTCCAACACGATCCAGGACGACGGGCGGTTCGAAGGATCGCTGATCATCGCCCGCGACATCACCGAAAAGCAGCGACTTCAACAAGCCGTCAAAGAGGCGCGTGACCGTCTCGCCAACATCATTGAGAACGCGGGCGACGCCATAATCACCCTCGACACAAGCGGCTGCATGGTTTCATGGAACAGGTCGGCCGAGGCCATGTTCCGTTTCACCGACACTCAGACCATCGGCAAATCCTTTTGTTCGCTCCTGCGAGCCGAATCCACCAACCTCTTGCAACTGCTCGAGCACGTCGCCGGCGGAGAAACCGTTCGCGACCGTGAAATCGAGCACACACTCGGGAACGGAACTCGACTGACCGGCCTCTTCACCTTCTCTCCCATCAGGGACATCACGGGAGAGGTCGTTGGAATCTCCTGCTTCGCCAAGGACATCACGGAGAGGAGAAGGCTCGAGAAACAGCTCGAGATGGACAAAGAATTCATCGATCGACTCATCGAAAACGCAAACGCTCTCATCGCCGTCATAAATGAAGAAGAGAAAATTGCCGTTTTCAACAGACGTTTCGAGGAAGTGACCGGATTCAAGAAAGAGGAAGTCCTGGGCAAACATCCCATCGACATGTTCGTTCCGGCGGAATACCGGGAGATGGCCTACGCGGCCATGAACGGGGTGAAAGAACACGCGCCTGTCGTCGAAACTGAAATCCCCATAATTTCGAAGGAAGGGAAGGTGCTGACGGCCACATGGAGCGCCTCGGCTGTCAGTCTGATGGCTGGCCACGCCGCCATTGTCTTGGTCGGTCAAGACGTCACCGAGCAGAAACGGATGCACGAGGAATTGCTCCAGTCCAAGAAGCTCGCTTCCATCGGCGAGCTGGTATCCGGCGTCGCTCATGAACTGAATAATCCTCTCACCGTGGTGATGGGGTATTCCCAATTGCTGACCGCGGAACAAAAGCTTTCCGACAAGCACCGGGAAATGGCCCGGAACATTCTCGATGCCGCCACACGCAGCAAGCGAATCGTGGAGAATCTGCTCGCTTTCGCCCGGAAGAAGAAGATGCAGAAGCACGAGGTGAATATCAACGAGATACTGGAGAACACGCTGTCGCTTCGGGAACACAACCTCATGGTCAACAACGTCAAGATAGTTCGGAAGTACGATGAAAAGCTTCCGACCGCCTACGCCGACGGGCACCAGCTTCAGCAAGTGTTTCTCAACCTGATTAACAACGCCTTCGACGCCATGTATGAGGCGAATCAGGGAGGAACGCTCGAGGTGAAAACGTATAAGAGGAACGAGGACATTGTGGTGGAAGTCGCCGACGACGGGCCCGGAATACCCGAGTCGGCGCAAGATAAGATATTCGACCCCTTCTTCACCACCAAGGAGGTGGGAAAGGGAACGGGCCTTGGCATGAGCCTGACCTATGGAATCCTGAAGGAGCACGGAGGCAGGATTTACCTTGACAGGACCTACCGAAAGGGAGCCAAGTTCATCATCGAGCTGCCCCTGACGCACGCGCCCACCACGGCCGCCTGAACCCTCTATATCCGCAGTTCGACAATGTCGCCGTCGGCGAGAACGTAATCCGACGACACGTACTGGCCGTCAAACGAGGCGCTGCCCCACACCTTCCCTTGCTTCAGCTTCTCGGCGAAATCCTTATGCACAACGCCCGCAAAGTCCAACAGCGTACTGCCCGCCTTGAGCGTGAACGGCGTATCTTTCCTCAACGACCTGCCGGGAGCCTTCGAGTACACGCGAATGATTTCGAGCCGCCTGAATATCTCCGCCCTCAATTGCTCCAGGTTCTGGCCGCTCGCCCCTGAGGCGGCAATGAGCGGAATATCGCCCTCCCATAATTCCCTCATCAGCGACAGGGTGACGCCGTCTTCGTCGCGGTCGCTCTTGTTTGCCACCACGAGCGCCTTCTTCACGCTCCAGCCGAATTCGAGTCCCTCGGCGGAGCCGCTGCCGGAAAGCCGTATCTTCACCTTTTCCAGCAGCCCCAGCGTCGTGGTCAGTTGTTCGAGCGGGTCCTTCGCCGACAGGTCGACGACGACGAGCGCGAGGTCGGCGTTGCGCACGTTGTCGCCCGTGGCCGCCGGTTCGAAATGTTCGGGCGATAGGGCGGGCAGCTCCACGAGCTGAATCAGCACGTCCTCGAAAGGCATCATCGCGGGAACGGGCAGGCGCGTCGTGAACGGATAGGGGGCAACCTCGGGCCGCGCGTTCGTAAGCGAGCAGATGAGCTGCGATTTACCAGTGTTGGGCGGGCCGACCAGCACGACCTTGCCCGCACCTTCGCGCTTCACCACGAGCGAAACGCCCCCGCGTTTGCGCGAACGCTCGCGCTCCATCCGCTCCTTGAGCTGGGCGATGCGGCGCTTGATGTCGCCCTGCATCTTCTCTGTGCCCTTGTGCTTCGGGATGGTGCTTAACATCCGCTCGAGGCACTCCATCCGCTCCGTCGATGTCTTGGCCTCCTTGTAAGCCTTCTCGGCTTCCATATATTCGGGCGTCAGATTCGCCGGCATCTCTCATCCGCTCCCTGCAACGATCTACCCGCATAATTCTACCACATCTGAGGTCTCATTTGTGTCAGCCCGTCAGGGTATGATAGAGTATTCGCCGTCCCCAGCTTCTTGCCCGCGTTTTCCTACGACACTCATTGTCTGTGATGTGGCAGCGAATTCTGCCTGAGGAGGCGGCCCATGAGCGATATCGAACTTTGCTACCTGAGCGCGAGAAAACTGGCTTCGGCCTATCGGCGCGGAAAACTCTCGCCCGTCGAGGTGGTCGATGCGATTCTCGCTCGAATCGAAAAACTGAATCCGAAGCTGAACGCCTTCTGTCTCCTCCTGCCCGAGGAGGCGCGCAGGGAGGCAAAAAAGGCGGAGGCCGCGTTTCGTCGGAAGAAGAAGGTCGGTCCGCTGCACGGAATCCCCGTCTCGATAAAAGACCTGATATTCACGAAGGGAATCCGCACCACGGGCGGCTCGAAGATGCTCGAGCAATTTGTTCCCGATGAGGATGAAACCTCCGTGGCGCGGCTCCGGGCGGCAGGCGCCATCATCGTGGGCAAGACGAACACGCCGGAGTTCGGCCATAAGGGCGTTACCGACAACCCTCTGTTCGGTATCACGCGAAACCCGTGGAACCTTGACACGACAGCCGGCGGCTCGAGCGGCGGCGCGGCGGCGGCCGTCGCGGCGGGGCTCTGTCCGCTCGCACTGGGCAACGACGGCGGCGGCTCGGTACGCATCCCGAGCTCGCTCTGCGGAATCTTTGGACTCAAGCCGTCTTTCGGCCGCATTCCGCGGTATCCCGCTTTTCTCGGCTGGGAAACGTTGTCCCACACCGGCCCGATGACGAGGACCGTCGCCGATGCCGCGCTCATGATGGACGTGGTCGCCGGCCCCGACGACGGCGACAGATACTCGCTCCCGCCGAATAGCGGCACCTATTCCGGCGCTCTTCGGGGAAGCCTGAAGGGGACGCGGGTCGCGTGGAGCGCGGACCTGGGCTATGCGACCGTCGAGCCCGAAGTTCTCGAAATCACTTCCGAGGCCGCAAAAGCATTCCGAAAAGCGAGGTGCAAGGTGGAAGAATTGAATCCCGGCCTCGACTGTCCGGAAGAAGATTTTTCCACAATGGTCATGTGCGAATATCAGGCCGCGCTGGGCGAGTATCTGGATGAGTGGCGAGACAAGATGGACCCCTCGCTCGCGATCCTCATCGAGTTGGGAAAAGGGTTCTCCGCGAAGGACTATGTTCGGGCCACGTTCCGCCGACAGGACTTCCACGTGATGGTTCAGAAGATTTTCGAGAGATACGATTTCCTGCTGACGCCCACGATAGCCGTGCCCGCTTTCGGGGTCGGCAAGGTTGCGCCCGACGAGGTCGCAGGAAAGCGACTGTCGCCGCTCGCATGGATGCCGTTTACCTATCCGTTCAATATGACCGGCCAGCCGGCGGCCTCGGTTCCGTGCGGATTCACTAGGGAAGGCCTGCCCGTGGGTCTTCAGATCGTGGGACGCAGGCACGACGATGCAGGCGTGCTCCGTATGGCCGCCGCTTTTGAGAAACTGCGGCCCTGGACAGACGCGAGGCCGCCCGTGGATTAAGAAAAGGATATCCAATGGAGCAAAAAGGTAAGCTTCTCAGACCGAACCAGCCGATAGGAAGCGGCCGCGTGCGCGAGTACCGGCTCGGCCGTCGTCGCCGCTTGTTTCAGATAACGACATTCTGTCCCGACATAATCGGGCCGGGCCCCACTCACCTCTACCTCATCGAGGATGAGGCGCTGATTCTGGTGGATACGGGCATGCCGACCGATATGGCGAAAAACCTGTTCTATTACTGGCGAAACCAGCGCATACCGAAGGAAGTCGAGGTCCTGCCCGACGATTACAGCGAGCAGGAGCTTCTGAGCGCCATCAAGGTCACGGGACACGACGTCAAGGAAATAGATTTTCTGGTCATCACCCACGGCCATCCCGACCATTACCTGTTGGGCGGGAAGCTCGTGGAGATGTCCGGCGCCAAGGTGGCCGCGCACGTGTCGGACTCGGACCACATATGCAACCCGTGGGGAATGGTGAAGATGTGGGTCGAACGAAGGCCGATGCTCATGGCGATGGGGATGCCGCCGCCCAAGCCGGGCGGGCGCCCGCGGGCCACCGTAAATCCCGAGACGGCCGACCTCTCGCTCCGCATCGACTGTCCCATCGCGTTCGACGGGCGGCTCAGCCTCGATGGGTTCGAAAGGGACTCGCTCTGTGTGCGCCATTTTCCCGGCCACTCACCCGGCGGCATCGGCATCCTGGCCTACGACGATAAGGGCAAAGAGGCGATGATGCTCTGCGGCGACACGCTTCTCTATCCCATAACGCCCCATCCCGACGACCTCGTCGCATATCTACGGACGTTGAAGAGCATGAAGGAATTGAAGGACGTCACCCTCGTGTTGCCCGCTCATGGCAAGGCGATGTCGAAACTGTCTCAGAGGCTCGAATTTCTGGAGAAGCATCACGAGCACAGGCTGCGACTCACGTACGAATCGTGCAAGCGTCCCCGGAGCATATGGCAGATAGCGACGATGCGCCGCTATTTCGACGTGTTTGTCGATCCCGCAAAGTTCAACCCGCTGGCGGGACAGGAGGCGTTTGTTCACGTCGAGCTGCTGCAGTTGGCCGGCGGGCTGCACAGGTCGCACGTGGACGGGATCGTCCATTACTTCCGCAATTCCGGCGAACGATTTGAAGACGTGTATGATCGCGTCCGGAGCATCATAGACGATGAAAACATCACGATGCTGATGAGACGCTGATACTGTTTCCACGGAAAATTGTTTGAATCAGGAAGGAGCTGTTCATGAAGCTTAGTGACAAAGTTGCGGTCGTGACGGGTGCGGCCTCGGGCATCGGCAGGGCGATAGCGCTCGCGTTCGCGAAGGAGGGCGCCAAGGTAGTCGTAGCCGACATCAACGTTGGGGGCGGGGAGGAGACCGTTCGCCTGATTGAAGACCTCAAGGGCACGGCGCTATTCGTCGAGACCGACGTCGCCGAGTCGGAACCGGTCCGCAACCTTGTAGAGAAAACGGTCGAACGTTTCGGCACGTTGGACATCATGGTGAACAATGCAGGCATCGAGGTGTTCCAACGTCTGGCCGACACCGACGAGCAGACGTGGGACCGCGTGATTTCAATAAACCTGCGGGGTGTCTTCCTCGGGACGAAGTACGCCGTTCCGAAGATGCTGGACGCCGGCAGAGGTGTCATAGTCAATATGGCTTCCATCGCAGGGATCATGGGCGCCGGCGGGCTGGGCGCCTACAACGCTTCCAAAGGCGGCGTGGTGCTGCTGACAAGGAACACGGCGATGGACTACGGCCGGCGCAACATACGCGCCAACTGCATCTGTCCCGGCTTCATTGCAACTCCCATGGTGGAAGCCGTGATGTCGCTCCCGGGGGCGGACCAAGTGAAAGACACCGTCCTCAAATTGAGCCCGGCGGCCCGGCTCGGAACACCCGAGGAGGTGGCCCACTGCGCCGTCTTCCTCGCTTCCGACGAATCGTCATTCGTCAACGGCCACGCCCTCGTTGTGGACGGCGGCATGAGCGCAGGCTGGCAGACCGACGTGGAAGCGGTGCTGGGCTGATGGGTTTGTCGAATGTTCGCCGCCGTTCGGCCTCACGCGCCTTTCCCCACTCTCCGATAACATGAGATTCCGGGCGCAAGTCTGAAGGGAAAACGGTCTTGCCGACGACAGAACGAGAGAGTCTGTTTCCTCAAGGGGTGCGGGCGCGAGATGTCGCGCCGCTGGCGGCGACCGTCTTCTTCGGGTTTTGCTGCGCATATGCCGTCTACATCCACGCGGCTGCTGGCGTGCTTCCGTACGACGACTCTTATATAACGTTTCGCTACGTTGCCAACTTATTCAAAGGCCGTGGTCTCGTTTACAATCCCGGCCAGCGCGTCTTCGGCAGCAGCACGCCGCTTTATCTGGCCTGGCTCGCGGTTCTGAAGACCCTGCTTTCCTCCGTCGAGATTCCCGCCCTTGCCGTCCGGGGGAACGTCGTATTCTTCCTCGCGACCGCGTTCGGATTCGTTTTTCTCATCCGAAAGCTTCTCGGGTGGACGGCAGCCGCCGCGGTCGCTGGCGGATTGTTTCTCCTGCGGTACGACATGCTGGCCATTTCCCTCGGCGGGAACGAGGCGTTCCTCTTTTGCGCGCTCGTGGTGTGGTCGTTCTATCTTGTCATGAAGGGGAGATACGTCGCCTCGGGGCTGCTCGCGGGGTTGTCTATCATGGCCCGCCCCGAGGGAGTCTTCTGCGCGCTGTTGGTCGGGGTGGTGTGGCTCCTTTACGACAGGAAGAAGCCCGCGGCGTTTGTCGCGTGCATCCTGACGCCGGGACTCATCTGGACGGTTTTTGCGTTCGCCTACTATGGGACTCCGATCTATCATTCTCTGATCGCAAAGTCCCGTCCGCTCTATCCGTTTCCCCCCGGGCTCGCCCTCCGATTCATACTCGGCAGGCTGACATTATGGACTGCGGGACCGACGGGCAGATTGTACGAGGCGGGAATCGTCATGGTCGCGGCTGCGGCGGGCTTTGTATTCGGGAGACGCGCACATCGGACGACGTGGTTCATCATACCGGCTTTCACGGGCCTTATCCTGCTGTTTTACTGGGTGAGCAACCCCTACGTCTTTGAGTGGTATTTCCCCATAGTTTTTCTGGGTTGGTTCCCGCTCGTGATGGCAGGACTTGCCTATCTCGTGATGGAAGCGGCGGAGGCGCTTCGCGCCAGGTATGGTTTCAAGGAGCGTCGTCTCCTGGTCTCCACGTTGTGCGCGGCATTGCCGCTCCTGATACTGGCGAACAGCGCGTGCTTCGTTTGGAAAGGGCGGGACCGACAGACCCTGCCGGGCTATTTCGCGAGCTTTCATGCGCAATTTCGCACGCTGGCATACAGGGAAGCAGCGGAATTCATAAATCGCGTTGCGGACCCTTCAGACACGGTTGTCACACCCGAGGTGGGCGCGCTGGGATTCTACCTGAATCATCATATTTACGATTGCGGCGGACTCGTCACGCCCGAGGCCATTCCGTTTCTGCCGGTACCATACGGCAAGAGAGTCGGGCCCACCATAAGCAGTGTTTCCGCAGATTTTGCCAAGGCCGTGGACGCCGACTGGATAGTTACAATGGAAGTCTTTACGGTGGAAGACCTTATAGAGAGCCCGTGGTTCAGAGAAAACTACGTTCCCGTCAAGAATTTCCCCTTGAGATTTGAAACGTTCCACAGCAGGCATGTGGTGGTGTACCGCCACAAGTAGTTTTCCCAAATCAGAGAACATGTCCTAAAAGGAGAGAAGGCTGAGTGTCACCCCAAACACTCAGCCCAATGAGGAGAGGTACGTTACGGCTAGACGCCGTAAGTTACCTAGATTATACCATATCCTTTCTGGAGGAGCAAGGGGGAGGCAGAAATTTTCTGGGCGTTTCTTCGGCCCAGCCCCAACCACCCGCTATCAACCCGCTTTACGGCGCAGTTCGCCGTCCCTCGCTCAGACGTCCCCTTCGTGTTTCAGGATAGTTTTCTCCTTCAGCGAGGCTACTTCCGGCTCTGACAAGAGCCGGTACTCTCCGGGCTTCAACTTGCCCGAACGGATGCCGCCGAACTCCACCCGCCGCAAGCTCACCACGGGATGCCCGACCGCTTTGCACATCCTCTTTACCTGTCGCTTCCGTCCCTCGTGAATAACGATCTCGAGGACGGAACGACTTTGCTTTGACCGAACAATCCTCACCCTTGCGGGCGAGCTTGTTACCCCTCTCAGGTCCACCCCTTCTCTCAGCTTTCCCAGAGCCTTCTGCGAGGGCTTTCCGACCACTTCCGCATGGTATGTCTTTTCCACACCGAACCGGGGATGCGTGAGTCGGTGACACAGCTCGCCATCGTTCGTCATCAGCAGCACACCCTCTGTGTCCATGTCGAGTCTTCCGACGGGATAAAGGCGCACGGATAAATCGCTTACCAGCTCACTCACCGTGGGGCGGCCTCTTGAATCTTCGACCGAGCTGAGGTATCCCCGGGGTTTGTTCAGGACGACATACACCTTCTTTTCCATGTCGATGCGCTTATCATCGACCTCCACTGTATCCCGCTCGGGGTCGACAGAGGTGCCGAGCGCCTGAACAACATTGCCGTTGACCGTGACGCGGCCCGCGACTATCAGACTCTCGGACCGACGGCGGGAGGCCACTCCCGCCAGGGCGAGGAAGCGTTGCAGTCTCATTTGTCGGAATTGATACGCCGAAGCTCTTCGATGGAGGGAAGATCGCTTAGTGCTTTGAGCCCGAAGTGAAGCAGGAACTCGTTCGTTGTCCCGTACGTGGCGGGTTTTCCGACCACATCTTTATATCCTACGATTTCGACCAGGTGTTTCTCCAAGAGTGTCCTGAGCGTGCTGTCCACGTTGACGCCCCTGATGGCTTCTATCTCCGCGCGTGTGACCGGCTGCTTGTACGCGACCACCGCCAGCGTCTCGAGCGCCGCCTGCGACAGCTTCGACGCCCGTATTTTCGGCGAATAGAATTTCTGGACCCAGGGCGCATACTTCGGAAGCGTGGACAGAACGTAGCCGCCGGCGACCTCGCGCACCCGAAAAGGAAACGAGTGCTCGGCAAGCCTGCGCTGTATTCGATCGACGATTTCCTCGATCTTCTTCGAGTCGGGTCCTTCGAGCACTTCCTTAATTCTGGAGACGGAGAGCGGCCTATCGCTCACCAGAAGGAGCACTCCCACGATGGAAAGCAATTCTTCGTCGGGCAGTTCGGCGGCGGTGGGCGCCCCTTCCCCTTCCAGGTCCTGCTCGGCCGAAGGCTCGTTCGTTTCCGTCTGACCGGCTTCGGTGATTTCGCCTTTCTCTTCCATTGCTCCCTCGCAGTTCAGGCCAGCGTTCTTCCCATGGCGGCAACCAGGGGCTTGATCTCGGTCATCAGGGTGAAGAATCGTTTGGGAATGAGGGATTGATACCCGTCGGAGAACGCTTCCTCCGGGCGAGGGTGAACTTCGACCATCAGGCCGTCGGCCCCGGCGGCTATCGAGGCCTTCGCCATCGGCAGAACCAGGTCCCACCGGCCCGTTCCGTGGCTTGGGTCCACTATCACCGGCAGATGGCTCAAATTCTTTATGACGGGGACGGAGTTCAGGTCGAGGGTGCTCCTCGTGACCTTCTCGAACGTGCGTATGCCTCGCTCACACAGGATCACCCGGTAGTTTCCCTCCGACAGGATGTATTCGGCCGACATCAGGCATTCCTCTACGGTGGACATCATGCCCCGTTTCAGAAGCACCGGCTTGTCAATCTTCCCAAGGCTTTTCAATAGCGCAAAGTTCTGCATGTTGCGGGCGCCGACCTGAATAATGTCGGCGTACCGGGCCACCACCTCGACGGTGTGACTGTCCATTACCTCCGTTACCACCTTCAGCCCCGTGCGCTCCCTCGCTTCCGCCAAATACTGCAGCCCCTCCTCCTCCAGCCCCTGAAAGCTGTAAGGCGAGGTGCGCGGCTTATATGCGCCGCCCCGGAGCACTCTCGCCCCACCCTTCTTCACTATCTCGGCAATCTCCAGTATTTGCTCCCGAGATTCGACGCTGCACGGCCCGGCCATGACCTGTATCTCGCGCCCGCCTACCACCACGCCGTCGATATCTATCTCCGTGTTCTCATGCTTAAGCTCGCGGCTGACAAGCTTGAACGGCTTCAATATGGGCACGACATCGTCGACCCCCTGCAACGTTCGGAGAGATTCAAGCCGCGCCTTGCCGCGTTCATCGCCCACGGCTCCGACGACCGTGCGCTCGACGCCTCGAATCAGGTGAGCCCTATAGCCGAGCTTCTCGATCACCCCGACCACGCGGTCCAAATCCTCTTCGGATGCCTCATGCTTCATGATGATAATCATGGAATCTGCACCCCGCGGCTAAGGCGTAAGTCCAGTCATTTCCGACATTATCCGGCCTTAGTATATCCAGCAGAGCTTTTCTTTGTCAAGGACGGGTCGCTGACGGCGGAGGTTCCGACCCGCGCCGCAGCCACATCAGTCTTGCACCTTTAAAGACGCGATGATATATTAAGGAAAATTAAAATCTCGGAAAGCGAAATTTCTTTTGAGGTTATGTATTGACTTGCTAAATTCCCTTGTGATATACTTCCTCCGCTGGTGCGGCGGATACAACCAACTAG
>CAZSKP010000025.1:0-68807 GCA_964607485.1 uncultured bacterium
CCCATGGTTGAAGTGTCGCGCCCCAGCCGTTCCGCTATCTGCTCAGGACGCTCCGGCACCAGCTTCAGGGAGCCAGCTATCTCGGCTTCGTCCTCGGTGAAAATCTTCCTGAGCACCTTCAGCTCAACTCCGCTTTCGGTGCGAGGAAAACCGTTGGGGAGCGCATCCAGTCTCTGCGCCAGGCGTTCATACACATCTTGGCTCATGATAACAACCTCCTGTGAGAATCTGCCTCTCCATCAAAATCATTATTTCTGAATCCTGCAGCGAATGTACTTATGGTACGGAGTCCCGGTGAAGGGTTCCCTGTGTTCCGCTGCAATGAGCTCATTCACGTTCACACCGACCTGTTTGAGCTCGCCCGTTTGTTTGTCCGGATAAAGCATGCCGAAGCCGTGTGGAATCGACAGGTTGCCCGGATAGATGTCGTCGGTCACTTTCACGGGGATAGAGACCGTCGAAGTGTCTGTCACGACCTGCACCGTCTCGCCGTCGGATATTTCCAGGCGTTCCGCATCTTGCCTGCTCATTCTGAGGTAATTCGTCGGAAGCTGGGCGGCGCGCCACGAATGCTCGCGGATGAGAGAATTGGCCGTGTAGTTTGTGCGCTCTCCCGTCTGGAGAATAAACGGGAAGTCCTCACTATCGGTGATATCCACCTTCTCAGGGACTTTCAGTTTCTTGAGCAACTCCAAGACCATCGGAACGGCGAGATGGATCTTTCCGTCCTGTGTCTTGAGGTTGTCGAGATTATTATCATCGATCGTGTCGCACAGGTAGATGCCCTCGGGATGGTCGAGCACAGCCTGGAACAGCTCGGCCGTGTCGTCGCCCTCGCCGGTGATGACGCCGTTCGCTATCAGCGCATCGCGGTGCTTCATGGCGAACATCATACAGAAGGCCCTTATCAGAGAAAGGACGGGCTGTTCCTCGCAGGCGTCCTTTGCCTGTTTGAGCATTGCGAAAGGAAGCAGCCCGGAGACATCCACGCCTATCTTCTCCAGAATCATGAGATGAATATCGCACTCCTGCCTGGCGAGTTCGGGACCCTTGCAGACGGGATGGCGCAGGTGATAATAAATTCGGGGGTATCCCTTCGGGAAGAGAGACGCCTCGAATTTTTCGTGACCACATTTCGCCGGCAGCACGTAATGTGCAAGCATGGCGGCCTCGCTCATGATCGGATCGACCACCACCAGCAGGTCGAGCGCCTTGAACGCCTCCTCGAATTTCTTGCTGTCCGCATAAGAACGAAGCGGGTTGCTGCCCTCGACAATGACGGCCCGAATGCGGTCGTCACCTGGAGTGAGTATCTCCTCGGGCAGGGCGTTCGGCGGGAACAGACCGCGTATCTGTTGGATGCCCGCGACGCGAGTCTTCCATTTCTCCCCTTCCTCCGGCAGGTCAACGGCCATGAAGGCCTCGGGGAAGGTCACTCCCCCGGGAACCCCGATGTTGCCCGTTATGGCCAAGAGAATCCGCTCGAGATACACGTTCTCCATCATGAATATGTTATGGTATATCCCGAGGTCTATGTACGTGGCCGCTCGTTTCGCCTTGGCGAACATGCGCGCGAGGTCGCGAATCTGTGCGGCATCGAGGTCGCAGAGCTGCGCAGCCTTTTCGGGCGTCACGAGGTCGGCAATCCACTTCACTTCATCCCAGCCGGTCGTGTGTTCGGCGATGTACGTGTCGTCGCACAGGCCTTCGTTCACGATGACGTTGATGAGAGCCAGCAGAAAATAGATGTCCGTTCCCGGCTTAATCTGCAAGAAGATGTCGGCCTTCTTCGCGGTCTCGTGTCGGCGCGGGTCAACGACAACCAGCTTGCGGTTCGGGTCCTTCGAGATTTCGGTAATTACATTTCTCGCGCGTTGAATGCCGTGACTCATCCAGGGATTGCTTCCGATCAGGAGGAGCACGTCGCAGCGATGTTCGTCGAAATGAAAATCGAGCCCTTCGCTGCCGAACATCTGGCCGTTGACCCAGTATTTCTGAGTGTATTCCTGTGCGAGGGGGTTGTAGATATACTTTGTCCCGAGAGCCTGCAAGAAGAAGACGGCGTAGGGCACGTCGAGGTGGTTGGCCTGACCGCCTCCTCCCATGAAGGCAACGGTTTTGGAGCCGTGTGCATCGATTATCTTCTTGAGCTTGGCGGCAATCTCGCTCGTCGCGGTATCCCAGTCGATCTCCTCGAACGAGCCGTCGTCGCGGCGCCTGAGCGGCGAGAGAACACGCTGGGTGTTGTTCTGGTAGTGCGGATTATACATCGACTTGTTGCAGACGTATCCCTTGCTGAAAGGATTCTTCTTGTCGGCTCTCACCTTGACGATGCGGTCGTCTTCGACCTTCACTTCGATGCCGCAATTATTGCTGCACATACAGCACGCGGTGGATTTCCAACCGTCGTCGCTCATCCTTATTTATCCCTTCGTTTCGGGCATTAATTCGCGATATCGCGTTTTACCGATATATTGTACCAGCCCCTAAAGAGTTTGTCAAGTGCCTTTTTTCTTTCACATCTATATGCGGGCAAGAAAATCTCCACTACCTCTTGCCCAGTTTGCCGAAGTCGCGCGTTTTGCGGCCGGTGAAAAGCGAGTACACAACCACGGCCGGAATCATGAAGCCGAATACGTAGGCCCAGAGCCCGAGCCAGACGAAGGGATTGGGCCGCTCCTCGACTCGCTTTACCTTTCGTTTGTTCGCCATGGTGATGGCTTCCGACGGACAATGCTCGGCGCAAAGGCCGCACCCCAGACAGGCTTCCGTATCAAGTTCAGGCTGAGAGCCGCTGATGAGAGCCTTCGGGGGACAGATTTCGACGCACGTTCCGCATTCCGAACACTTGTCGCTGTCGAACTCCGGAACGTAATAGCTTGAGCGCATCGCGTTGTATATTCCATGGTCGTACCGGAGTCTCATAGCGACACAGCAGCATCGACAACAGCAGCAAATGGAGTAATTGTACGGCGCCATGCAGCTCTCCAGTTGCGTGACCAGTCCCTGTTCAGCCGCGTTCTTTAGGATTGCGATTGCCTCTTCTTTCGTTATCAGGCTGTTTTCGTGGCCCTCGGCGTAAGCTTCAGCGGCGGTGTTCACCTTGAAGCAGGTTCTCCCCTGTCGGTCGCAGTTGTGCCAGAGGTTTCGGCAAATGCACTCATCAACGGCGATAACCTTGGCCTGTTCTATCACGTCGAGTATTTGGGGAAGGGGGAGCGGAAACGCGGCGGCATGGAGATGGCTGGCGTAAATCCCCAGGAACGGCTTCATCAACGGCCCGATAACCGGGGTATCGGACAACTTTCCCAAGAAGTCGTAAAAGCTCAGCGATTCATAGACGTTATCGAAAAAACGTTTGAGGAAATTCTTGTAGAACGTGGTGGGATTATCGTAGAGCTTGACGTTTGCTTCGCGCACTACCTGAGGGGGATTCTCTGAATACAGATATTAATTCTCAAGTTTCATACGAATCAGTTTGGAGAAAATTTATCACGGCATCCGCCTGATGTCAAGCATTTTCTGTATCTTACAATAGTGAGAAATCATACAAAAAATGCACAGTTCAAACCATGACCGGGGTTGGAGTTTCACTGGATATATCCCAGCGAGCGCAGCTTCTCCTCTTCTTCGGGAGAAAGTGTTCTCTGGGCAGCCTCGTGCGTGGGTTTCACTATCCAGGCAAGGAGCGCCTTGTCGGTTTCAGGGGCTGTTATGCGATTTTTCTCCGTGCCGAGGTCGGCGGCGCGTATGACGAAAAGAAACTCCTTGCTCGAGTCTTGCGGTTTAAGCAGCAGGCTCATGCCCTCAACTTTTTGGTCCTTGATAACCAATTCCGACTCCGCACCGAATCTGACCTTGCAGAGAAAATTTGCGGGGTCGGTCGGCAGGTTGTTCTCAAGCATTTCGATGTTGAAACCGTACACACTGTTTATGTATTTTCCCGCTTCGCTCAGTTTCATCTCGTACTGGCCATCCGCAAAATCGGCAAATGAGATGTGGATTCCGGGAACAGATTGTATTGTGTCTTCAGCGAATTTCTTCAGTGAATCGGGAAGCTCCTCCCCTGCCTTGAGAAGGTTTTTCCTTTCCAGCGGGTCGTTCGCCAAGTCGAACAATTCCTTTTTCCCATAGTTTTCCTTTTGAATCGAGGCCCGCAGAATGAACTTGTACTTGTTGTCGGTTTGCCACGAGAACCCGTTTTCGGGAACGAACGAGTAAAATCTATGGTCCGCCTTTGCGCCTTTTCGCTCGATAAACGGCTTGAGCGTGTGCCCGTCAAACGAGCCCTGAGGCTCGATCCCGAGCAGGTCCAGGACAGTCGGCACTATGTCTATCGTGCTGACATGCTCGTTCACCGAAACATCTGCCGGAAGCAGCGCGGGCGCCCAGAATATCAGCGGAATTCTCAGGTTCTCGTCGTACAGAAGGCCGTGCTCGAGCAGTTCGTGCTCGAAAAACGCCTCGCCGTGATCGGCCGTGAATATGACGATGGTATTCTCGAGCAGGCCCTCCTTGCGAAGATGTTCGAAAAATTCTCTCAGCCGCTCGTCCACAAAGCCGATCTCGCTGTTGTAAACCTCTTCGATATACTTCACGTCGTCCAGGGTCACGCGAGAGCTTTCCGGTGCGTCGTCACTCTCATCGAACACGACGTATTTGCCGATTTCAGACGGGGCCAGCCTGTCTCTTCCGTGCATATGTGGGATGTATACGGACTCCTTGTCCCTTGAGACAATATCCGAAGTAACATCACACTGGAAGAATTTTTCCCTCTTATAATATGGGCCGTGGGGCTCATACGAATGGACGAACAGGAAAAAAGGAGACCCGGAATTTCGCTGGGCCCATTTCAATGCCCTCGGCAAAACCGAGTCTATATCGGTCTTTCTCGCCCCGTCTATGTAGAGCGTATCTTCTTGATAAAACGATTCGAATCCCTTGTCGAACTCCTGCTTGTCGGCTACAAGTACTCCTCCCGTGAACGCGGCGGTGATATAACTGTCATCGCGCAAGATTTCGGCAAGGGTCGTCGTTTTTCCCAGAGTCCCCTCGAACCCCAGAAAGTTGAGCTTTAACGGTTCCAGCCCCGTCAGCATGGAGCCATGCGACACGTGTGTCACCGACGAATTCGCAAACGCATTCTCGAAAACGACTCCCTGGCGCGCCAGCTCTCTCAGGAACGGGTCCGTGTTTCTGACGCCGCCATACAATGAGAGATGCCTTGCACCCAACGTGTCGATGGAGATCAACAGAACGTTGGGTTTTTCGGGGTGCTCGACGCGGGATGAAATCATCGGGTTAGAACAAAACACGAGGCCGGTCGAGCCGCTCTCCAAAGGACCCGTAGTCAGGATGATTTTGCATTTCTTGCCCGCGTATCTGCCGAGGCTCAATTCATAGTCAGACCAGCCCTCTTCGTCGTCAACGGCCAAGTGTTTGTCGAACAAAATCTCCTTCTTGCGTCCGGGCCGTTCAAGAACAACCTGAAAAAGGCAATCGGCATCGTTAGGCTTGAACTTGCTGAGCCCAAAAGAAAAGACATCGTCCTTCCCGATTTCGACCGCTCTCTCCACTTGCCGGCCAGGCTGCAACACAAACGCCTCCCTTGTTTCGTTGTGTATCTTGACCTTGCCGGCTTTGACGTCAGGGGTTTCGTAGTCGGATGAGACTGAGTGAGCGATCCTGTAAAACGTGATCGATTTGAACGTGAGGCCGACCTTCTTATCAATCGGATCGATCCTGAATTTATATCCGTACAGGGCCGGATTCAGTTCGTCCCACAGATTCACCGCATATTTTTTGAAAGTATCCGACTTCCCAATCGTTACGCGTTTCATTCTGGATCCGTCAAAAGAATCATCTCCCCTTGACCAGAAAACCTCGAGATGCCCCCTGCCGGAGGACGAGAGCTCCACCTCCAGCATGTTATATCTCATCCCGTCATTCTCAAACACCATCGCAGGATCCGCCGACTGGGGGGAGATTTTGAGTCCGTCGTCGGCCGGCTCGTATTCAATGTTTTGAAATGTTATCCCTTCCGGCTTCTTTTTCCCTGTAAAATCTATCACTGCCTTATCGGCCAACACGCCCCCGATCACCCTTGCCTCCGAGTATTCGTTCTGAATAAACATGCGGGGACGATGCTCGGCCTTCTTGTTCCCACCGCAGGATGCGGCGAGAACCGCCGCCAAGAATGCAAGAAACATCAACCTTCTACAACGAGCCATTTCCGCTCCGATTCCGGGGATGTTTGAACCATGGTGTTCGCGGGAAAATGGTGGATTTTGGCACGTCATTCTATCACAATCTGAACCGGTCCCTCAAGAAGGAACTGGGGACACGACGCACCGTCGTGTCCCCAATATTCAGGAATATTCGAGCCCGCTACTCCCCCGCTAGGCCCTCTTCTAGTTGGCTTATTGTGAGGAGCAGCGTCAAGAGGTTCTGCCTGTCCTGCTCGCTCAATTCGTCAAACTCGGAGCCGATGACATAGAACCCGCTTGTGGTAGAGGGACGGGTGTGAAGGACTTTTATTCTCGCCGTCATTTCCGGCCCAATGATGGGCCGGACCTTGAAGTGCATGTTGGCCCCTCGAGGGGGCTCGAAATTGGTTTCGAAACAGGCCCCGTTGATGCATATATTCAGGAGAAGCGCCCCCAGCTTTTTCTCAATGTCGGCCGCACCGGCATGGCCCGCTTGCGGCTTCACCGTGCAAGAGCAGGCGAATCTCGAGCACGTGAGCCTAGCGCAGCTGCGGCGTTCGTGGTGGGGTCTTTCACACATCTCTATGTGTCCGGTTTCCATGGCTTGGCACCGTGAGAGAAATCTGCATAAACCTTGCCAAACCGGAGCAAAATGGTGTGATTGCAGGGCCTTTTTACAGAAATTTTCCGATATCCCAACGGTTTTTCAAGCCGCCGGCGTCCCCTACCGCTGATGACATTGGTAGCAGAGCTCGCCGCCTGTGACGCCCACACGCAAAAGAAACACGATATCCGTGGCGTGTGGTGTGTGACAGGTGGTGCAGACGACCTCGTCATCGGGGCCGAAATTGAGCTTGTTGTCGGGTCGGATGTCGAGGTCGGCAGAGGGCTTGACCCCTACCGGATGGGGGAAATCCTTATGCCGGCTGGGGTGACACAACGAGCAGAGCTGTTCGGTCTCCATCGTCAAATTGCCATTTCCCACACCTGAGTGGGGCATATGACACGTCGAGCAATTCCCCTCCTTGTACGGAAAATGAACGAAGCGATAAATTCGCTGGGGGCGTGAGTCGTGACAGCGGAAGCACAGGGCCTGGCCCTCGTCCTTCAAGAGCGCCGGCAGATTACCCATGTGCGGCTGGTGACAGGCGACGCATCCCTGTTCAACCGCCGTATGAGGATGTTGTTCCTGTATCTGCTTCGCAATCTCGGAATGACATTTGAAACAGGTCTCTTTTTCGGGACCGGCCAGAATTCCCGGTACGTCCGAACCGTGCGGATTGTGACACTCCACGCATTGTCCGTTCGAGAAAGGCTCGTGCAGCCGCGCACCCTCAGGGGGCACGAGTGCATCGGCGTGACAGCGGGAGCAGAGGCCCACGCCCGGCTCGATGAGCAATGAGCTGTTGGGCGTGGCATGAGGCCCGTGGCAGTTCAGACAATCTTCCTCAGCGGGAAGGTGCGGAAACTTGGATTTCAAGAGCTCCTCGATATCCGAATGGCACACGGTGCAGAGTTGCGACCCGACGGCGACCAGCTTCACCTGCTTTTCGCCCTCGGAGATCACATGACAGCTATCGCACATCCCCTCGCTGAACGGGTAGTGCGCGTTCTCCAGAATCAGCGCTTTGTTCGATGAGAAGTGGCCCTTATGACAAGAGAGACAATCGGTGCCCTCCGAGAGCAGATTCAGGTGAGCCTTGTTGAAGGCTTCGTCGGTGACGTCGTGACAGCCGGTGCACAGGTCCCACGGCTTCTCAACCAGCAGGGCGCGATTGGGAGAAGTATGCGGATTGTGACAGGTCGTACATTCGCCGTCCTCGAACGGCGGATGCACCGAGGCGGGCCTTTCCCCCGCCGGCATTCCCTCGTGGCACATAAGACACAGGTCGGGCAGCCGGTCAAGCAGGAGAGTGGGATATTCCGACGAATGCGGGCTGTGGCAGGTGGTGCACTCGTCCACGACCGGATGCACCGACTTCATCTCTTCTTCTTTGGCGTAATCCCTGTGGCAAACCGTGCATATCGCCGAACCCTGCTCGGTAAAGCCGAACGTTTCGGGGTCATGACAGGCGTCGCATTGCTTTGATTCGAAGGGATAGTGAAGATATTTCTTCTGCAGGGCTTCCTTCATGTCGGCGTGACAGTCGAGACACTCGGTCTTCGTCGGGTCGTGTTCGACGTTAAATCCGGAGAAAACAAAGAAAACACCCAGCAAGAAGAAGAACCCGCATACGTTTTTTGCCGTTATCAAACTCTTTAACTCCTTTTTTGGCGCCCGATTCTGGGCGTTCGCTCAGTGGGAGATGCCCTTGATGGTTTCCCACTCCTGCAACACGGCGCCGTGGGCCTTTTCCCTCTCGGCTTCGGTGGATTCTAACTCCTCCCTCGTGGGAGCAAGTGGAATGACCGGCTCCTCTATGGGCTTGGCCGGCACGAGCTCTTTCTTCACTTTCAGGGGGAGCCTCGCGACGTAGCCTTCTTTCCCTTCCGGATACATCGCCGCCCCGAGCGCCTGCACCATGTCTTTCACCACGATTTCGGACAGAACTCCCAGCGAATTCACTCTCCCTATCCCAAAGACGATTTCCTTATAGTCGCCCTGAAGCGAATGGGTCGCCGACCACACAATCTCACCACTGTTCGCGTCGACGAGCCTCAGGGTTATCGAGACTGCGGGCAACAAGCCCAGGTCGGTCGTGATGGTGGCGTATTCGTTCACGCTCCCAAAGATGATGCCGTCGGCGGTGAGCTCCCGCGAGGCTGCGCGTATGGTGTCGAGATCGAGCTGCGCCGCGACCCGAATCCGCGAACGGATTATGAACTGTTGAATCTCGCCCGGCTCGACCAGGTTCACAAGGTTCGAATTGTACAACTCCGAAACCAGAATACTCGTCACCCGGCTTCCGGCCTCGGGCGCACCGCTGAGGTTCTCCAGCGGAAACACCGCTATGCGGTTGAACCGTGTCACCTCGGGCGCGGGCCGCACGCTGAACTGTGTGCGTCCGCAGGAGGCGAACACAAGAATGAGTCCAACAGCCACGAAACGCTCTAACGTGCTTTTCTTCGTCATCATTGTCATCTCACCATGTCTATCAGTTTGCGACATACCCTTCGAGTGAGAACCGAAAAAAGCTGCTCCTCGCCCACGTCGACCACCGGCACCCTCGGGCTCCCCTCCTCCGACGCGGTACCCATGAAGATGATGGTTCCCGTGTTCACGTCCACCCAGCGGACGTTGACCGCCACAACCGGATAGCTTTCGTTCCGAAACCGCTCCCTACCGTACTCCTGAACGCTGCCGAAGATGAGCGTGTCGGCCCGAAGCGCATTGCCGACCGATTTGATCTGGCTCTGGCTCAGCTTGCTTCCGACGATGCTGTTGTCTCTCAGAACGCGCGCCACCTCTCCCGGCTCGACGACTTCGACGTCTATATCCATCAGGAGCTCTGAGATGTAGATCGTCGTCACCTTTTCACCCGCAAACTGGGTAACGGTAAGGTTCTCAAACGGAATGACCGCCACGCGCGCGATTGCGCTCAAATCGGCCTCGGGATGCCTGAACGCCTGCACTCCCGTCGCGCATCCCGCAAACAGCAACGCCGACACAAGCAGCCAGCTCAGAAAACGCACTCTAAGGATGTTAGATTTCATCCCCGCCTCCCGGGATCTGTCCCTGTCGCCACGCTCCAATTGGTTCACAGCCATCTTCGTCACTCTCCATCTTCAAGCCAAAGTTTCACAGCACAATAAAGAAACGTTCATGGTGCTGCTCTCAGAAAATCTTCGTCAGCTCGACGAACAGGAAATTGCTGTCGGACTGTTGCCCTTCCTCGATCTCCCAATTGATCGACATTCTGGTGTCCCAAAAGAAAGGAAACTTCGCCTGAGTCCTGAAGCTGAATACTTTCTCCTCATCGGAGCCGCCCCGGTATCCGACGAAGAAAGTCAGTTTGTCGTTCATCTTCCAGACGAGGTTCGATAAATAGCTCAGCCTATCCGTGGTCATGCCGTCGGACTTGCTCTCTACGTAATCCATATCCAGAAATAAGTCGAGCCGACGGCTGATGGCCCACGCGAGATCCATGCTCCCGAAGATCGTCTCCGAGCTCACATCGTCCAGCCCGGCGAACTTGCTGTCGCTCTTATTATATTCGGCAGTCGTGTTCAATGTCATGTTGGGCCTCGGCACAAGCCTCAGCCGACCCCGAACTCGTTGGCTGTCCACCGTGCCGTCGGCCTCGAAATCCTTGGACTGGCTGCTCGAAAGCTGCACATTGAGGTCGACGCCCCGATATATTTTCATGTCGGTCGTGGCCGAGAACGTGTCCGTTTCCAGCACCTTCTCGTTTTCCTGCTCATTCTGCTGGTTCGAGTAGCTGAGGTCCACTCTGACCCTGTCGGTGGGGAGCAGGTTCAGGCTCAGGTTTGTAAACGTGCTGTCCTCGTCGGGGCCGATATTGGTGTTCAGGTTGGCCAGCTGGTACGTCGCCGACATGTTTACCCGAGGTATCGGCTGGAGAGAAAGCGTGTGGGTCTGGATGAATTCGTCACGCTTCGACTTCACATCTCCCGCCTCGGTTTCGAAAAGCTCAAGGTCGAACAGCGATGTAAACGATACCCAGCGATAGGGCTGGAGTCTGACCTGGGTGGTCAATTCGTGGGTAAGAGACGAGACCAGCTCCTCTCCCGTGTCCTTGTCCTCCTCCTTCGATTTGAAAAACTCGTAGTCCACAGAGGCATAGACTCCCTGAACCAGCTCGCGGGAATAGATGATGTTGAACGAATCCGACATCAGATGCGTGCTCCGGCCCCGCTCCTCGCCGCTTATGGAGCCGACCTGGAAGATGAACATGCCGGCGCTCGTGAGCACCTGAAACCTGTCGTTTCCCGTGTCGGCAACAACGACGTCGTCGGCCGGCGTCAGGGCTATTCCACTGGGGGCATTGAACTCGCCGGGGCCGGTTCCCGAGGCGCCAAATTCATTCAGGAACGCCCCCGCCGTGGTGAACACCTGTACCCTGTTGTTTCCCGTATCCGTCACGTACACCCGATTGACGGAATCGAGCGCGACATCCGTGGGAGATTGAAACTGGCCGGGGCTGGAGCCGAACGAGCCCCACTGAGTCACGAATGCGCCAGCCGTCGTGAACACCTGCACGCGGTGGTTCTGGGTGTCGGCCACGAACACGAGGCTGCCGTTCGACGCGATTCCCGACGGCGCGGAGAAGTTGCCCGGACCGGAACCGGTGGTGCCGAACGAAAACAAGAAGGCTCCGGCGTCGGTGAACTTCTGCACGCGGTCGTTCCCCTGGTCTGTCACGTACACGCCCGTGCCGTCAACCGCGACGCCATAGGGAGCGTCGAATTCACCCGCGCCGAGGCCGAACGTGCCCCATTCGGAGACGAACGTGCCCGTCTGGTCGAACCTCTGCACGCGGTCGTTGTCCGAATCGACCACGTACACAAAACTCGGAGTCACGTCTATCCCCAACGGATTCCTGAACTGGCCCTCGCCGCTTCCGAAGCTGCCGAATTCTCCCAGAAACGCTCCCGAAGAGCTGAACCTGAAGACACGGTTCGCCGTTGAATCCGTCGCGTAAATGACCCCCGCGGAATCCACGGCGACGCCCCTGACATTCTGCAGGGTCGTGGTGGTGAGCGTGGAGAGGTTGTTATCGAATTCCGTTTCCCGATGCGAATACCTTACGGACAGCGGCCCATTATCGTACGTCGAGCGTATTCCCCAGTTGGTCTCGACGAAATCGGTCTGCGGCTCCTCCGCATCGTCTTCGGTTGAGATCCTTGAGAAATCCACCGTAAGGTCGGGATAGTCAGGGTCGGGCTCATAGTAGAAATTCGAGAAGAGAGTGTTGGACGTCAGGGTAAGGCCGCCTTCCTCGAGGTCTTTCTGTTTGAACTCTCGATATTCCACCAGCCATCGGTATTCCGGCCCCCTCAGGTTGAATCCGGCCAGCGGCCTGAGTTCCTCGGAGTCGGGGTTGTTTTGCTCCTCTCGGGAGAACTGAAAATAGAGGTCCAACAAATCCACGTTGCTCAGGGCCGTGCTCCAATTCAGGCGAAACCTCTGTTCAAAAGAGGAGAAGACCTCGCCGTCTTCTTCCTGTCTAAGGTAGTTCACGGTCGCCGATCCGCTCATTTCGCCGGCCCGCACGCTCACCGACCACAACAACAATGCGCCGGTTACGAGCAAGAGCCGGCCTGCTCCTATGCATGAGGAAGACAGTTTACGCGGTTGCACATTCGATTTCTGGTTCACTTACCCTTCGCACAGCGCTTCCGCCCCCGCGCTCGAAAATACTAATTATGACAAGCCACGTTGCAGTCGCCTTCATCCCAATCTCCGCTCGGCCCCCAGTTCGGGATATCGCTCTCCAACAACAATACCGTGCCGCCCCGGAGCCTGGCCGGGTCGCTCGTGGTCACGAGCAACGCCCGCCGGTTGATTCCATGCGGAATCTTGTCATGGCAGTCCATACACCCGATTGGCCGGTTCGCGACGACATTGTCCTGCTGAGAGTGAAATCCATGCAGGTTTCTAGTCCCGCCGTCCGAGGAAAAACCCGTGTTGCGATTATCGTTTGCCTGCGCGTAGGTCGAAAAATCGTGGCACAGGAAGCAGAGGTGTCCGCTCGTGTCCTGCGTGGGCTGACCGGTTGTCACATCCCACGTAGCCTTCAACAGAAACTGAAGTTGGGAACCGTGGGGGCCTTCGGGGTCGCGCTCGACGTCGCTGCCGTGACAGTCGGAGCAGTACATCTGAGAGTCCCATCTCCAGCCGTTCACGAATTCGCCCCGGCCGTCGAGGTTGGGCGTCTGGATGACGTTGTGCGAACTCTCGTTGTTGGGGTTGAACTCGATCGACTGGTCCGTCTCCTGGCCTCCTCCCAGAGGCAACAGAGGCGGAAACGATCCATAGGCCCAGTATGAATGACACTTGAAACAAAGCTGATATTCGAATTGAATGTCGAAGGTCTGGTCCTTCGGCTCAAACGTCGGGAACGTGTCGGGCATGCCTCCATAGTTGGCCACGACGAAACTCGAGCCCATAAGCACGCCCGATGCCTGGTTTGTGCCCTGAACGTGAAGGTCCCCGGTGTGTACGTGCACGTTGTGGCAATCGACGCACTCGACATGTCGGCCCTGACCGGAAAAATTCGAGGAAATCATCTCTTCTCCCGCCCTGTGACGCCCGGCCATCTGGCGGTTGTCTATCTGGTGGGTAAATTGGTAAGTCAACTGCGTCTGGATGTCCTTCTGAGCGGGACCGGCCACCCTGTGGCATCCCAGACACAAGTCTTCCTCCCGCCTGAACAAAAGCGAAGGCATCAGCCCCTCCGCGTCGCCCCAGCCGTGCGGCGTGTGACAGTTGACGCACTTCCCCTTGGCTTCCGGCTCCATCCGGGCCGGAGGCTCCGGGCCAGGCCATCGCACCAGAAAGTCATTCTTGTGAATGGAGCGCTCGTACACGGACGAGTCGCGATATGTCTCCTTCGGGCTTTCACCCGAGTGGCAGGTGAAGCACAACTGGTTGGTATCCTCCATCCAGAGCGCAAAATCGGTGGCGGCGCCGGGCGTTCCGTGCATCGAATGGCAATGCTCGCAGTCGCCCGGCGGAAGCGACGGGTCGCGCTTCACCCCTGTCGTCGGGTCTCCATGCAGCGTAGATGTGTACAGTCCACCGCGCGCCCATCCGACGGATGCAACGCGCAAGGTAAGAATCGAGAGCGCGGCCAGCGCTGCGGCGACCATTACGATTTTCTTGACTGTCTGTCTCTTAGTCATTACGGAAGCTCACTCGTTGTGACACTGTTGACAGGGCGCATACGCGTCGGCGACGTTTCCGGGTGTTTTGAAAGGCCACGTCGCGCCGGCGCCATAGGGACCTCCGTGGGCGAAATGGCAGCTTTC
Organism: uncultured bacterium; assembly: GCA_964607485.1. Taxonomy (GTDB): domain Bacteria; phylum Abyssobacteria; class SURF-5; order SURF-5; family SURF-5; genus CAZSKP01. The sequence goes on from CAZSKP010000025.1 coordinate 14,139, forward strand.
GCAGAAGACCTCATTGCTTGCGGAAACCGCCCTGGCGGTCTCGAGGCTCGTCGCCGAAGGGTTCTGAAAGCGAACCCTCGGCATACCCGGCGTCGCGTCGCCCGTCGCCAGCCCAAAGCCGGCCCCCTCGCCGCCCAGCCAGTGCTGGAGGTCGACATGCGAGCCGCCGATTCCCATGCTGACATCCGCCGGATGCGCCTGGAAATGAGCGGGAAGCGTTCCCGCCTGCGTGGGGAGCAGCCCGTCGTGACATTCGGCGCACCACTCTGACATCCTCGAACGATAGGCCACGTTGGAAATCCTGTATGCCTCCGCCGGATTGGTCCCGTCGGGATGGACCTCCTCGAACACGTCGTCGGTCGGAAGCTCCGGGTCGTGGTGGGCCAAGGGCGTGCCCGCTCCGGCGCCCGGACGGCTCTTGAGGTTCCTGTAGTACTGATTTCCGTGAGGGTCGTGGCAGCTCGTGCACTTGAGCACCGCAGGCGCCATTTCGCTGAAGGGAACCTCTGCGGGGAACACTCCGAGGTCGTGGCCCTTTTCGCTCTCGCTGCCTCCACTGTACTCGAAGTATCCACCGGCGGAGAATTCGTCGGGCCCATAGGGTGTCGAAACAGGCGCCAACACGTCGGCCGCATCGACATCGGAGCCGTCGTGACAACTCAGGCACAGCTTGGTCGGAGACGAGAAGAGGAGAAGCTTCTCGAACGGGCCCCCCGGCTCCGCCCCGACGGGAGGCCTGCCATGCTGGCTGAAGTGGGCCGTGTGGCACTTCGAGCACACCTGTCCCTCGATGTGAAACTCGCCTGCAAGGGTCGTGCCCGCGGAGGCCGAGAACAGAAGCGCGAACAGCAGCGCCAGCTTCCCGAACCTTCCGAGAAGGCGATTACCTCTGCAACATCTTGAAGGCCTGAAGCCTCGAGGCCCCTTTTTCGAGAACATAGAGAGTCCTCTCGCCGAAGGCAATATCAATCGGGTAGAAAAGCTCGCCGTCGCCCATTCCCGTCCTGCCCCATCGAAAAAGAAAGTTTCCGTCGAGGCTGAAGACTTTCAGGTCCTGCTTGAAGCTATCGACTATCCAAAGGTTCCCGTCGGGCCCAATCGCCGCCCCGGTGGGAAAAGAAAACTCCGAATCCTTTGGGCCGTGCCTTCCAAAACTTCTCAGATGAGAACCGTCGCGGTCGAATACATTGACGGCCAGCCCCTCGGAGCTCAGGATGTACACGTTTCCCTCTGCATCCACCGTCACGTCCTGAACCTTCCATTTCGGCGTCCCGTCAGCGGGCGTCTGTGCTATTCGCCGCACTGCATTGTCCGGCCTGGAAACGATGAAGACCGTGGGAGTCGCTCTGTCCGCGACGTATATCTGGCCGGCGGGCCCGGAGCAGATTCGCCCCGGCGACGGAGGCGTGTCGCCCAAGGGCTCAAGCAGTATCGGTGGAAAGCGATTCCCAAGAATATCCAGCCGCATGACCTGCGGCCTGTCCATTTCCGTGAAGTATATTTCCTCATCCTCGCCGGCGGCGACGCCGACCGGGCTTCGGATACCGGCGAGCCGGCCGATACTCTTTATGAGCACGCCATCCCTGTTGAAGACACGAATCTGATGATTGCCCGTGTCTGCGACCAGAATGTCTCCCGACGACTTGGAGATATCCAGCCCGAGCGGGTCGCGCAGGCTGGTTCCGTCGGCCAGACGGGAGACCGAGAAAACAAACCTGAGATTTCCATCGAGAGAATAGGAAGGAGAGTTGTAGAACAACAACAGAGAGGTTATGAGCAGGCCGCCTATTTGAACGCGTTTGTTCATACCTCTCGGACACCGTGTCGGCCGATGGAATCCGGCAATGTCAACTCAAATTGTACCAACTATATTAGCAATGTTTTCGGTCAAAAGCAATCGAAAACGAGCATTCTGAAGGTGCCAGATTCTTGCATCAGCGTCAAGCGAAAAAATCGAAGGAGGCGCTCCCTCGTTCAGGAAGCGCCTCCTCCCCTCTTTGCTCCTTCGCTTCACCGCTCGACGAAGCGGTGATCGCACATCCGTCTCACAGTGTCAGCAAGGAGTTACACATTTACTCCGCTGGCGCATGGCCAGCCCAACAATAGCAAACAACTTTACGGCACGACCGGCGCTGCTACCACGATCTCGTCGCCGGCGTCCTGTGCGTGACACTTGTTGCACAGACTCCTCTGGTTCAACATATCCAGCGGAGCGCCGTCATAAGTGCTGATGTACGGCTCCGTTGCAGGATCCGGATGACCCTCTTCGAGCAATGTCGCTGCGAAATCCCAACGGCCCGCGTCCGGATAAGGAGACGCATGGGCACGGTGACAGGTCAGGCACATGACTTTGCTGGCCGCCGTCGGACCTGTCGTGCTGGTGGTCGTGTTCGCAGCATCCTCGAACGGAACGAGCGGCAGGTAGGCCGTTCCCTGAGAACCGCCGGTCATATCGCTTGTGGTCACATACGCGTTGTAGTTACCCGCGAGCGTGGAACCGAGGCTCTCATCCGTCGGGTGCACGAGGTTGGCACTCATGCCGGAATGCATATCCGTGTGGCAGTTCGCGCACCAGTCGCTCATGCCACTGATGTAAGCGGTGTGGTTACCGATATACTCCTCGCCGGAATCTCCCGGGTTGGTTTTCCGCGAATTCCCTATGGCTATCGGCGCAGCCTCGGTGAAGCTGTAGCCGGCGGCCGGATAGTTCGCGGCCGTCTCACCTGCACCGTACAGCATCCGGAAATTCGTGTTGCCGTGCGGGTCATGGCACGAGTTACAGCCCAGGTACGTGGAATCGTACGTTCCGCCCGGCGCTTCGGTGAGCACGTCGTCCTCGACCAAGCCATGGCCGGGAGCATCAAGGTTGTGGCCGTGTTCACGACCCTGAACGGTAACGTCGCCGTGATGCCCTGCCCACGTGATGTCCTGAGTCAGCCAGTAGAAGTCGCCGCCGGGACCGCGTCCCAGGCCGGTGGCGAGCTGGCCGTAATCAGCGTGACAGCTCAGGCAGGTGTCGCTGGGTGTTGCGTCGACCAGCAGGTAAGCGTTGCCGGTCGGCGAGTCTGCGTCTACCGGCGCGCCGTCCTGGCTGTTGTGCATGGTATGGCATCCGCTGCAGCGAGCCACACCAGCATCGTGGAACGCCATGGCCGCCGTGGAGTAACCCGCCACAAACAGAAGGGCTACTACTAGTACAATCGCCTTTTTCATCAGTTCACCTCCTTCCATTTTCGAATGTTTCAGGTTTCCTCTTTGTGCCCCAGAAGCTCTCATTCAAATTCCTCCTTTACCTTGAGAACCTGTACCTTGTTTCCGAATCGTTGTGAAACATAAATCCTTCCGTACCTGTCAATCTCTAGACTGCTCGGGTAGAAAAACCAGCCGGGGCGTGAGCCCATACCGCCGAATTCGGTCAGGTAGCGGCCTTCCCCGTCATAGACCGATATGCAATGCCTCAGCTTATCGAGCACGAAAAGGTGGCCGTGTCTGTCGATGGCGACATCCACCGGAAACGCCAGCTTGCCCGGCCCACCGCCCTGGATGCCGAAGCCCATGACCTGCTCCCCCTCGGTGTTGAACACGTAAACTCTCCCGAGGGTGCTGACGGGCAGGTACAGCCTGTCTTCCTTATCCACGGTCAAGTTGCCGAATACGACTTCTTTCCGATCTTTCTCGTCCATCTCGGGCATGATTTTGAAACGAAACTGCCCCTCGCTGTCGAAGACGAGGATGCAGCCGGTTGTCGGATTGGACAGGTAGATGTTGTCCTGGGAATCCATAGCCATTCCCACCGGGGCGCAAGTCTCGCCGTCGGGCAAACCCTTCAGCTCCAGCTGTGACAACCCTTTCCCCCGATAATCGAAGATGTCTATCTGTCTGCCCCCAAAATTGTTTTCGAGCACGTATATGTCGCCCCGGCTGTTCACCACAACGTCGAGCGGATTTCTCAGGATGCCGTTGTGGCCGAACTGGAATATCTGCATTCCCTCTTTGCCAAAGATGCGAACGCAGCGGTTTCCCGTGTCCGCAATGTAGACCTCATTATTCCCGTTGTCGCAAAACACGCCGTTCTGCCGTTGAAAATGCGAATCCTTCGTCGTGCCCTGCAGGTCATAAAGATACGTAGCCTGGATGTTCAGCCCTGCATATGCAGGTATGGCTATCAGTGAAAAGATGAGAAAACCGAGGGCTGATGCAACGACGGGTGTTTTCACGAAACGGGGGCAGTACGCCTCCTCTTGGGCTGCCGAATCAGGGGCAACATCTTGAGTAGCAGTCTTTCTCAAGTGCGATATCATGTTTCTGACTGAAATCTTCACGGTCAACATTTCCTTCACGGCGTATTTCGTCCCTCTATATGGGCAACACCCATGCCATTCTCACCTTCGTCATCGAAGCGGGGAAGATATTTCCCAATCATATATCCTTCAGACGAATTCGGGCGGTCGCTTGTAAAGCTGTAAGATGCTTATTGTAAAGGGGTTATGCATCTATACAAAAACGTAAGGACGGTAACCCGCACGGTGCTGAATTTCTGGGGGAATCCGACGAAGAACTGAATGTTAAAAAAATCCTCTTTGGGGAGCTTCCCGTGGGCGGCTGTTCGGTGGAAAAAGCGTGAAATAACCCACTTCGATGGTTATTTCACCCATTCCGCCGATTTCGGACGATTGTGGCGGGCGTCTTTGATTTCAAAGGGAAAAAGATAGCTCTAAGTAAAATAAGCGTCAGGTCGACTTGTGACACTGGATGCATAGTTCGCGGTCACGGGGATAGTAGGTCAGATAGTCCTCATTCGAGGAGTGCGGGTCGTGGCAGCTCACGCAGTCGAGCCTCGAGCCGTCGCGCGGGTCGATGACCCCCTCGCCGAAGGGATGGCTGATGGTATGCTGCCCGGCATGGCACCGCTTGCAGAGCTCCATGACATCGGCCTTCAAGAGGGAGGCCATGTTTGAACCATGAGGCTCGTGACAGAGTTCGCACTGCCCCTTCAAGACCGGTTCGTGCACGACCTTGAGCTCGAGCTTCTGCGTGAAATCCGAGTGGCACTCCGCACAGAGCAGGCGTTTGTTTTCCTTCATCAGGAACCGCTCGTCGGAGGCATGCGGGGAGTGGCAGGCGGTACAATTGCCCTCGATGACGGGCGGGTGTGTGACCGGCCTTGCGAATTCCTTCCACGTGTCGGCATGGCAGGAACGACACAGGCTTTCTTCGGCCTTGACCAGCTTGAACGGATTCGAGCTGTCAGCCGGCAGGTGACAGAACGAACAGAGCTTCTTCGTCATGGGCACGTGCGCGACCTTCCTGGTGAGTCCTTGCTGAGAAGAGGCGTGCGGGTCGTGGCAGTCCGCACAACCGACGTTCTGCACGGGATAGTTGGCGTGCGCTTTTCTGAAGGCCAGCTTGGAGCTGTCGTGGCACTGGGTGCATAGCTCAAAGGGCTGCTTCTTCAACAGGTTCTCCTGGGACGAGGTGTGCGGTGAATGACATCTCAAGCACTCGGCCCGTTCGACGGGAGGATGCACATACTGCTTGGCGAACTGCTCTTTTTCCTCCTGATGGCAAACATAGCAGAGCTCCTTCTGAGGCGAATTGAGCAATCGCGCTTGTGTCGAGGCGTGAGGCTGATGGCAGCTCAGGCACTGGCCCTCTTCCACCGGTTTGTGCGCGTACTCAGAACCGAATTCGGGCGAGCTCTTATCGTGGCAATCGTAGCAGTATCTGCTCTTCGAGCTACGGACAAGGTTCGGGTGATTCGAGGCATGCGGGTTGTGGCACCCCACGCAGTTGCCCAGTTCCACGGGGGCGTGAACGTGCTTCCCCTGCCACGACTGCTTGAGCTCTTTGTGGCAGGTGTAGCAGAGCTTCTCGTAGCTCTTCTCGCGCACGATTTCCTTTCCCGCCCCGAAGACGTGCGTGTTCGCGCCGAACATCCCTACAAGGGCAAGCGCGAGAAGGATGATGACTGTTCTTCCGCTCCTCATAGATTATCCGATCTCAATTCCCCTGTCCCGGCGGCCATGCAAAGGCCCGCGCCTTCAGGGGGCTGAATCGTCAATGACAAAGTTCGCAGCGAAATTCTCCGTACGGTTCGTGGACAATGGCCGGCTCCAGCCCCTTTTGCTGGGACGCATGCGGGTCGTGGCATCCGGCGCAGTTCGCCTTGGTGACGTCGTAGCCTTTGTGCGCAGTAAGAAATTCTGGGGCCCCGGTATCGTGGCACGTCGCGCAGAGCTCGCTGGGTTTTTCGGGCAGCAACGCGCTGAACTTGCTCAGGTGCGGCTCATGACACACCAGGCAATCGCCGTCGCCGACAGGCCCATGAACCACGGCCTTGCTGAACGCCTGTTTCTGAGTCGTATGGCAGTCGTAACAAAGCGGGGAGCCCGATTTCTTGAGAATCGGCGCCTGGGATGAAGCATGCGCCTCGTGGCATCCGAGGCAGTTTCTCTCTTTCACGGGCTCGTGCACGTAACCGCCCGCGGCTTCCTCGGCATAATCGGCGTGGCAGTCGTAGCAAAGCTCGGTCAACGTAGTTTCAAGTAGTCCTTCGTTGGGGCTCGCATGCGACGGATGACAGGAAGAACACACGCCCTCGGCGACCGGCTCATGCACGCTGCTTACCTTCAGCGACTTTTCGAATTGCTCGTGACAGGTGAAGCAGAGCTTCGGCTCGACGGCCGTCAGGTAATTGGCATTGTCGCTGGAATGCGGGTCGTGGCATTGGACACACTGCCCCGCGACGAAGGGATCGTGTCCGCTCTTGCTCCGTTGCTGCTCTTTGATATCCGTATGACATTCGGAGCAGAGTGCGAACGGTTTGTCCCTCAATAGGGAGGCGAGCTGCGAGGTGTGCGGGACGTGACAATTCAGGCAGTCCCCTTCCTTAAACGGAGCGTGAAGCTTCGCCCGCTTGAATTTGGGTTCGTCCCTGTGACAGTCGAGACACAGCTTCTCGCGCGGCTCATGCGTCAGGTACGGATAATCGCTGGCGTGCGAGTCGTGACAGGCCGAGCAGTTTCCTTCCACGAAGGGCTGGTGAGCCGCGGGCGGCTTCTTCGTCGGGAAAAGCGCCTCGTTTTCATGACATTGCCGACAAACCGCCTCCTGCCGGTCATTCAGGAGAGCGGCATATCGCGAGGCGTGAGGCTGATGGCAGCTTTCACACGTTTTGTCAGCGAACGGCGGATGCACGTCTTGAAGCCCGAGCTTCTGCTCCTGGTCGGTGTGGCAGGTGAGGCAGAGGTCGCCCTCGGCCTGCGCAAGGCCGGGCTTCTCGCCTGGCGCCGGCGGAGTGTGGCAGGTCTGACAATCGGCCTCCGTCAACGGCGGATGAAGCGCGGTTTGAAACAGTCCTTTCGTCTCGGATGAATGCGGATTATGGCACGAGTCGCAGGCTCCCTGCGTGACATCGTAGTTCTGATGCTTCCGAACGAACGACGCATCGTTAAAATTGTGGCAGTCGGAACAGACGCTCGCCTCGGACTTTTTGAGCAGTGAAGCGTTGGGGCCGGCGTGCGGCACGTGGCATGTGAGGCACTCCCCCTCTTTCACTGGCGCGTGAACGACGGGCCTGGTGAATTCCTGCTTTTGGTTCTCGTGGCAAATGTAGCAGAGGTTGACTCCCTCCTGCCTCAGCAATCCCTTGTTTGGGCTGGAATGCGGGTCGTGGCACTTCCAGCAAACCCCCTGCTCGTCTTTGAAATGAAGGACCGGCTGCTCGAACATATCTTTCTGGTCTTCGTGACACTGAAAACAGAGCGACGCGTCCTCCTGCTTCAGCAGCAGCACCTTCATCAGCCCGTGCCGTTTGTGACACTTCTCGCAGTCTTCGCTCTTGAACGGCGCGTGGACCACCCTGTCGGAGAGTCGCGGGCGCATGTCCTCGTGACATTCGAGACACGACCGGCCCATCCGCCTGCGGGCGGGCCGAGGGCCGGCGCAATACAGCACCGACAGCGCTAGCACACCAAGAAATGACAGGTAGACGATGCGGCGTAATTGTGAGGCTGATGCGGGTTTTGCCAAGTGTCTGCTTTCTCGCTTCAGGTTCGACTAGTCCATGTTCTTGTACGCGATGAACTGAAAATAGTAACCGGGCTGGTGGATCATGTGAGGGATGGGGTTCTGGTACAAAATCCACGTTTCATACATCAACTTCTCCTGGTACAAGACCGCCAACTGCAACGCCGGATTCAGCGGCTTGTCCGAGCGGGAGGAGACCTTCTTGGTCTTCATGTTAATCACAAAATCGGGAATGAACCTCTCCACCTTCACTGAGTACTCAGTGTCCGCAATGAAAAACTCCTCGCCCACGCGCACCCAATGGTCTTCGTAAGCTTGCTCGTCCAAAATGTGGCGGACGCGGATGTCGTACGTCGGGCCGGTCGCCTTCGTCGTCTGGCACGCGACAATCGTAACCAGAATCGCCCACACAAACGCAGCGATTACTTTCGCTCGGATTCTGGTTCCTTGAAATTTCATGTTGAAGTCAACGTTATAAAGCAAAAAGAGTTCTTGAAGGACTCGCAATTTTCATGCCACGAGCGCTCAAACAATATAACATTATACATGCTTTTCGGCAAAACGCAACTCCCGGCCACAGAGCCGCTCAACTTTTTCTTCACCACAGGGTACACGACACGCACAGCGATCAAATTCCTGGAAACCTCACGCCAAGACGCCAAGGCGCAAAGAACGCAAAGGAAGACGTCGTTCAAGACTCTGGACTCTGGACCTTGGACTTTGGACTCAGGCGTAGGCGTGGAGGCCGGCGAGCCAGTAGTTGACGCCGAGGTAGGTGAACACGACGCAGCAGAATCCCACGACAGCCATGATCGCCGAGGCTCTGCCGCGCATGCCGCCGAATCGCATATGCAGGCAGCCCGCGTAGATAAACCACGTGATGAACGACCAGCTTTCCTTCGGGTCCCAGCTCCAGTAGCTTCCCCAGCACGTGTTCGCCCACACGGCTCCCGTGACGACGCCCAGCGTGAGCAGCGGGAACCCGAACGCGATCGCCCGGTAGGTGAACCAGTCGAGAAAGTCGGCGGTCTCGCCGATGCGAACCCGAACCGGAAGTCTCAGCAGGCGGACTATTCCCATGTCGAGAAACAGGTAAGCCGCCGCAGAAACGAACGCAAGCCCGAACGAGGCGTACCCGAGGAAAGAAGCGAGAACGTGGAACAGCAGCCAGTTGCTCCTGAGCGATGGCAGGAGCGGCTCGATCTCGGACGACATCAGCGAACACGCCGACAGAACGACGGCGGCGGCGAGGCTCGCGAACCCGCCCAGCGCCGGCAGCCCGTACCGCTTGTGCGCAACGATGGAGGCGGCCATCAGGAGCAGCGAAAAGAGGACCAGCGTCTCGTACGTGTTCGTCACGGGCATCCTGTGTGCGACGATGCCGCGATGGACGATGTAGGCGAGGTGAATAACGATGCCCGAGAGCCCCAGTGCCCCGGCGAGCTTCGATTGCCACGGCCGCCTCGACAGAGCCGCCAGAAAGAAAAAGATGCTGGCGGCGAAATAGATCAGTTGCACCACTCCGAGCCACACGGCAGGTTCACTCCCCTATCGCTTTGCGCAGTTGCGCGAGCAGTCCGTTCCACTCATACACAAAGTCGGGTCTATTCTTCACGCTGTAACTCAAAACTCTTATGCGCCCGCTTTCGCCCGACTCTCCGCCGTCGAACTCAACCCGGACGAACCGCCGGAACATGTAGCAAGAAACGAGCGCGCCGCCCACGAGGAGCACAAACCCGAAATAAGCGAACGCGGCGCCGGGGTCTTTCACTATCTTGATGCCGGAATAATATTTCAGACTCACTCGCTCGATAGCGAGCGTGAGCGGGCCGGACGAGGAGTCGTGCCGCGGCACAATTCCCTTGAAGGCCCATCCGGTCCACACAGGCTGCTCGCTCCGGGCCGGAGAATACACGGACACCTTCGCTGCCGGGTTCAGGAAGAACCGGCTGCGCGAAAACACATTGTTCTTCGAGTCGATGGCGAAATCGGGAACGATCTCTTTCAGCTCGACCGCCATGTCCCGGCCGGCTATGTCGGCGCGTTTGCCGGGCACAAGCCTTATGCTTGCGACAGGCGAGCGGGTTGCCGGTTTAAACGCGACGAGGCTCACATAGCGGACGTCGGGGCGATAACGCATTTGATAAAGAGTCGCCCCTCCGACGGAGAGCGGCTGATTCACGCGCAGCATGTGCCAGCTTGGGGCGCCGTCGTTGCCTGTGACCATCAGGGTGCTGACATATTCCTCGGGCTCTCTCGTGCCCGGATGATGAACGATGGAGAATTTCTCGAGCCTGAGTTTCGTCTGAGTATCGGGAATCGTGTACGTCTCTCCCTCGCCCAGCATGATTTCGCGGACGGTTCCGAAATTGTGGGTGACGAGCCCGCCGACAAATGCGACGACCAGCCCGAGATGCACAACCAGCGGCCCCAGCACTCCGGCGCGTCCCTTGTCGAACAGGACGGCCTCGTCGGCCGGTTCGGCAGAGGCTGCGCGCGCGTGGTATCCCCTGTCGCGCAGAATTCGCGTTACTTTCTTGCGGACCGTTTCTCTTGAAGCCTCGGAAATAGGAATGGAGTGCGTCGCCACTCCGTCCTCGCGGGACCACGCCGCTTTGTCGGGGATGAAAGCGAAGGCCCTGATTACCGAGGGCAGCCTCCTGAGCGAGCAGTAGATCATCAACGAAGCGAGGAAGACGAGAAGCGATGTGTACCACCACGTGTGATAGAGGTTCTCCGCGCCGATAGCCCGGAGCAGCCCGGATAAAACTCTCCCGACGGTTCCGGTCTCAAGAAGCTTGACCGGAATCGTGCCGAGAACGGAAGCGAGCCCAACGGCGCAAATGAGGGCGATGGTCAGCGCCGGCGAGCGCAGTTTCTGGTCGATCGTCCGCCACACGAGCTTATATTACCAGTTGCGGCTGTATTCTGACAAAAAAACATAGCTGAAACGGACCGAGCCGGTTCCAGCTATGTTCTTTCTCCGTTGCGGTCAGGCGAGCTCAGAATCGATACGCGAGCGCCACATAGAAGCCGTGCCCGTGGTAATCTTCAAAGCCGTCGCCCAACTCGTCATCAAAGTCGAAGTATTCGTATCGCGCGCTGACGGTCTTGTTTTCGGCCAACTTGTACTCCACCCCCAACCAGATTTCGTCAAGCGCGTTGTCCACATCTTTACCGCCGCTCTCAGTGTGCTGGTATGCTGCTTTGGTGGCCCACTTATCGTTTATCACGTAATTGCCGCTCGTGAAGAATACCAATGAATCGTACCTGTAGTCGTACTTGCCGGTGCCGGGCGCCCACTGGTTGCCCACCGGCACGTTCGTCGGGGTGTCCAGTCTGTAGTTCTCGTACATCGCCATGCCGGTCAGCGTGATTCGGGTGGTGGGACTGCCGAAGACAGTCGCGGAAATCCGGTGCACGTCCAGGTCCTGCCCGTCAGTATTCTGAATGTCGAACCGCCTCTCGTCGCTCTCGAACTGATACTTGACCGTTGTCGTCCAGGCCGGCAGGAAATGCCAGTCTCCCTTTAGAGTAACCTCGTGAACGTCCCGCTTGAGGTCACCCAATATGCCAGGGTATGCGTCCGGTTCGAGGTCAAATTCTTCATCGTAGTCTTCATCGTTATCCTTAAAACGGTACCGAGCTGTCAGCCTTAGTTTCGGGCAGGGACGGTTCACGACGGTAATCGTGTACTCTTGGTTGTTGTAGTCGATATCGGCATCCCGCGAGAAGGTTCCCTCCACGACCTCTTTGACGTCCATGAACCTTTGTTCCCACTCTCCTTCGAGCGAGACGGTCGTATTCGGGAATCCCTTCCACACCAGCTCGACCGACTCGCCCAGCCGTGTGTCTTCCCAATCGGTCGCATTCGTCACCGGTTCGAGAACCCCGCCAAAGGGCGTCTGCTGACCCGTATGGTCGCCGTCGGTGTCGGAATGTTCCGCCCTGAAATTGGTGTGAATCGTCAGGTCTTTTGCTACATTCAAAAACACGAGCCCGAGAGTGACCACATCAGTTGTGCGGTCGTTGTCAACGTCGGTATCGATGAATACAAAAGGCCTGGTGAGACTGCCCGGTTGGAACACGTCGCGCTCAAACTCGTTCTTGATATCGCTGTGGTAGTAGTTTGCGCTCACGTAAATGTTCTCGGTGAGGAAGCTGTCGAAGCTAAACAGAGTTCGAAACTCCCTCCACTCCGGACTGTCGTCATGGATAACCGTGTCGCCAACGACGTTGGAGAGAGCAACGGAGAGCTCGTCGTCCCGGAAATCCTCATACTCTTGTCTGAATTTGAAGTTGTACTTGTCGTTGATGGTCACGGGAATTTCCACATACACGGTGTCGCTTTCGCCGTCGAGGTCGTTGATTGTCGGAATCGAGCGCTGCCTCGGGAGCGGGTCGTTTTGCGCGAGCCCTCCCAGGAGCAGTTTCTCATCCCCGAAGCGTTCCCAGTGATGCCATCCCAGTACGACGTGAGGAATGTCGGGAATCAGCAGCGTGCCCTCTAGGTTCAGGTCAACACGGTCCGCGTACAGGTTGTCATCGTCAAAATCGTTAAAACTGCTAGGCAGGCCGTAAAGGGTCGGGTCCCACACATCATTGGAAGAGCCGTCATAATATCTACGGTGCTTGGCGAATTCGAAATCCACGCGAAACACGTCGGGCTTGATGTAGTGCGCATCGCCTGCAAACTGATCCTCAGGTATCGCGCGAATGGAGACTTTGAGATTTTCGCTCGAGTAGGAAAGATGCTCGAAGCCGCCAGTGAAATCGTTGTCGATGAAGCGGTCTTCGCGAAAGCGGCCCTCGTCGCCGTTCACCTCGTAGTAGGTCAATCCCCCGCGCGCGTACCAGCCGTAATACCAGCCGTTCAAATCGTCTTCTCCATAAGGATAATACCAACTGTTCAAGTTTTCCAGCGGGTCCTCGTCCGCGCCGGCGATGGCAGGGCAAACCATAACCACAAGCAGGCCGACCAGCAACGCCGGAAGGAATTTCTTGGTCGCGTTCATATTCAAAACCCCCTGATTGTGCGCTGTGACCATTGTTTGTTGGCAACCTTCGGATTCGTTCCGCCGTCTAATTCAGGAAGTTACGTTCGATGTTAGACCCGTGAGGAGCGGAGTGATGGTCGACGCATTGCTCTCCCCGGCCCACCTGAACGACAACGCCGTGGGGGAAGTCGCCGATGGATCCAAGCACAGTATTTACGGAAGGCTCCCAATGGCATCGGATGCACGTCACAGTCTGATCGGCAACCAGCATCTTTTCGTAGACCGAACCGTGCGGATCGTGACATATTTGACAGCCGTCGCGCACGGGGTCGTGCTCGAACACGAACGGACCTCTTTGTTTCTTATGACATCTGAAGCAGATTTCCCCCGGTCGCAGGACCGAGACGGCCGACCACGGCCTCACGTCTTCGCCGTGGGGGTTATGACAATCCGTGCATTTCATCCACTTTTCCGGGACGGGATGATGATACTGAAGCTGAAACCTGCCGCGTATGTCCACGTGGCAAGTGAAGCAGCGGTTGGCGGAATACCTGACAATCTTGCTTGGGTCTCCGCCGGCATCGACGTGGAGGCTGCCCGCCCCGTGGCAGGACTCGCAAGCCTCGCCCTTGACCTGCTCCCCCTCTTTCACGCTTGTGCCAAAGTGGGAGGTCAGTCGAAATCGCTCCGCCTGATCGGGGTGGCACGCCTCGCAGGTTTCCATGCCCACGTATTCCGCCCCTTTGATCATCGGCCCGGCGAGACTCATCTGGCCGTGAGGTGAAGTCGTTTGACAGGAGAGGATGAGCGCGGAACCCAGGAGGCCAGCTACCAAAATCCTTACTACCCAGCGAACTGTCGGCATATCTGCACCCTTTCTTTCTCAACCTAAGCAGTTCAGTCTTCCCAGGGTTACAGTGGGGTGTATATGTGTGGTGGTATGGGGTGTGTTTTGAGCGCTAGAGGCAGGTGATAGCTAGAAAATCGGAAAGATTGACGCGGAAGATATTACCTTGACACCTCCTTACAAAGATTTCGAGGGATTGGATACCAATTCTGCAATATATTGCACAATAAACGGTTGCTTGTCAAGGGAAAAAACCGAGGTTGGAAGAGATTTCCCCATTTTTCTCTTCTTTTTCGTCACGAAATGCTGCTTTTCAAGAACATTGCTACTCTTTCTTTAAGGCAACTCTCCGGAAGCAAACGCAGGCCGCATGGCCGTGCATCCTTGCGACCGACTCTCAAGTGTGGCATCGGGATAATGAAGACACGTTAGCAGAATCAAGTACACGATGCCGCACCATGTACCGGGCATGCCAGCTTCATACCAAGCCTCATCCGGAGTTGACCACAGACCTCAAATGAGGCGCTGCGCGGCCGAATTTGTCCAGCGCGCGTCTGCAGAATCCCCCCATCGAGTATGCACATTACGTAACCCCTCGTTTCCACCGTCTGCTTCCTCGCACCGATGTTCCGCACGCACGCGGAAGCAACTCCTGTCTCTCGAATTTTTCTGTAACCAAGAGAGTTACAGGAGCGAGGGCCATTTGTTGCGGAAGAACTGGAAGGCAAAATGCAATCCGGCGGGGATTACAATTCGGACATTTTTTCTCTCAAAATGTCGTGGATTTCTTGACATACAATCAAAAGCCGACGCGTATCCCTTCATTACCCATTGGAACATATGGAGATAGGTGCAAATATCAGGCGAATTCCGACTATTGGCATAGTAATTGCCTTTTCCTCGACACAAAATAAGAGGCACCATCAGCGAAGACCGTCGAAAGCCCGCTGATGGCGCCGGGAAATGTGGGGATTACTCTTTCTTCCCCTTCATATTCTACCATTCATTCGAACGACTGTCAAACAATCACGTCAGCAGAGTATTTCCCCACATCTTCCCGAGCGTTTGGTCAGTGCGGCGCGTCGGCGGCCGAAGTCAAACCGCGAAACCATAACCGTCTGGAAAATACTGACATCAGGAATTGCAGAGAGGGGGGATGCGCTTACAAAGAGGCAGGCGTCTGGATCCCAAGATATGGGAGAAAGCATGCATCGGTTGTTTTTCAAAATGCAGGGTAATTCTTAGGGGGAAACAATGAAGCTCAGATTCCTTTTGCTAGTGACAGTGTTCCTGGCAGCAATCTGTCTGACGGTGTTTTCACCGACGCAGGCCACAGCCGAACCGACTTTCTTCGCGCAGTACTGCGCGGGCTGTCACACGAATGATAGTGCCACATGCAACGGCTGCCATGCGCACGGCGTGTGGCAGAGCTCTTCGAGACAGGTCATGAACCTGACGGCTACCACCGACCTCGACCAGTATCAGCCCGGCCAGACGGTGACGGTCACATTCAGTGGAGGGTATCGCCACGGATGGATTCGAGCGATACTGTACGATCACAATTCGCAGGAGGTTGACAGGATCACCGGCCCGACCGGCATGGGCGACGACGGCACTGGGTCCTCCGACCTGGAGTTCCCGGTGCTGCTCTCGGCAGCGGCTCCTTCGACACCGGGTTTCTACACATGGAGCGTCTCCTGGTTCGGCTCGCCGTTCGATACAAACAACTCGAACGTATATCCTCACGTTCAGGAAAACGTCCCGACCAACGAGTTCGAAGTCCTTCCCGTTAGCTGTAACGACGCCGACGGCGACGGCTACGAAGATGCCGCGTGTAATCCCGACCCCGCGAACGGGGGCGGCGACTGTGACGACACCGACGCATCGGTCAATCCGGGAATGACGGAGGTCTGCGACGACGGCATCGATAACGATTGCGACGGGCTTGTAGACGCAAACGACCCGGACTGTGGAACGGCACTGACGCAGATAACTCTCAATTCTCCACAGAATCTTGCTAACGTTTCCTCACCTCCGACGTTCTCCTGGACGCCCGACGGAGGCACGAATTGCGTCTTCGCGGTTGACCTGGCCCTGTCGCCCACGGGTCCGATTTACTCCACTTACGAGAACATGCATCAACCCATTCACGTCACGACGTGGACCATGCCCGCGTCGATATGGAACAAAATCCCTTCAGGAAAGCGGGTGTACTGGCGGGTGCGCGGCGCAGACATGGACGTAGTGCCGCGAAACATCATCACGTCCAATAGCGTGCGGTCGTTCTACAAGCAATGAACTGACTCCTCCGCTCTCCCCCATTTCGCGGCTGGGACCGCCGTTATGGGGGAGAGCGGCCCATCGCGAGACAAACAGAGACCCAATCTGAAATTCTTCTAAGTATCCTTTCCGTAGAGTCCGTCTTCTTGAAACAAATGCGTCATCATATTCAGTCGGTGCAAGTCCGAAAGGCTCAGAACATCATCTTTTTCGCCTAGTCGATGGCAGGCGCTAGGGCCTATGCCGCCGTATTTCTTCCCCGTCGTCTGAAACTTTTCCTCATCCCATTCGTTTAACCGGTTAGAAGCCATGGCGGACCCCGGGTGGCAAGTCCGCCGGCTTCATACGAAGCCAAAACAATTTCCGCGGTTTAGCGCAGTGGACCATGAAGGAGGGCGGTAAAATGAAACTCCTGAACAAATGTCTCGCGCTGGTAGTACTAATTGTGTTATCGGTTTCAATTCCCGCGTTTGGACAGGACGCCGAACCCGCCAACGACGACACGCTCTCTCCATATTTCTTTGTGCATAGCGACGACCCGACCGTCGACCGGCTGCCCCTGCAAAGCACGCGCGCCGATGTTGACATCGCGGGCGTGATCGCGCGAGTGCGGGTGACACAGGTGTACAAGAATGCGGGCAAACGCCCCATCGAGGCCACGTACGTGTTTCCGGCGTCGACGCGCGCCGCAGTTTTCGGCATGAGGATGACCATCGGCGAAAGGGTCATCGAAGCGAAAATCCGCGAACGGCAACAGGCGCGAGCTGAATACGAACAGGCCAGGGCGCAGGGGAAAAGCGCCACGTTGCTCGAACAGCAGCGGCCCAACGTGTTTCAGATGAACGTTGCGAACATCATGCCCGGAGATATCATCAAGGTTGAGCTCGATTACGTGGAGCTGCTCGTGCCCGAGGACGGAACCTATGAATTCGTTTATCCGACCGTCGTCGGCCCGCGTTATTCGAACACGCCGAGAGAAGGCGCCTCGGACAGAGACAAATGGGTGGAGAACCCGTATCTGAAGGAAGGCGAACCGGAGCCGTTCACGTTCGACATCAAGGTCGCCCTCAACTCCGGCATTCCCATCAGCAGAATGGCCTGCTCGTCGCACGAAACGAACATCGCGTATGACGGACCTTGGACGGCAACCGTTACCCTGAAGAACAATGAAGGCGCCGGCACGAAAGATTTCATTCTGCGCTACAGCCTCGAGGGAGACCGCATCCAGTCGGGAGTGTTGCTTTATCCGGGCGAGGACGAAAACTTCTTCCTCGTCATGATGGAACCGCCCGCCAGGGTGACCGAAGCCACGATACCACCCCGCGAGTACATCTTCGTCCTCGACGTGTCCGGCTCGATGAGCGGATTCCCTCTCGACACCGCGAAGAAGCTCATGCGCGGCCTCATCACTCAGCTCAAGGAGACCGACACCTTCAACGTCGTGCTCTTCTCGGGAAGGGCGGCCGTGCTGTCGGAAAAGTCGCTGCCCGCAACGCGCGAGAATATCGACAGCGCGATGAACACCATCGACGGCATGCGGGGCGGTGGCGGCACCGAGCTCATCAACGCCCTAAAAACCGCCTTCTCGCTGCCGCGACAGGAGGAGAACGTGTCCCGCACGACCGTTATCGTTACGGACGGATACGTAAGCTGCGAGGAGGACGCATTCGAGCTTATACGACAAAACCTCAACCGCTCTAACCTTTTTGCGTTCGGCATCGGCTCCAGCGTCAACCGCCACCTCATCGAGGGAATGGCTCATTGCGGAAGAGGCGAGCCGCTGATTGTGACCGATCCGAGCGAGGCCGCGTCAAGAGCGGAGAAGTTCCGCGAGTACATCCGCGAGCCGGTTTTGACCCAGATAAAGGTCGACTTCAAAGGCCTCGACACATACGACGTAGAGCCGCCGTCGGTCCCCGACGTTCTGGCCAACCGGCCCGTCATCGTGTTCGGCAAGTACAAAGGTAAGCCGTCGGGCACGGTCCGCGTCTCGGGTTACTCAGGCTCGGGAGAGTATGAAGTGCAGCTTCAAGTCGAACCCGGAATGGCGGAAGAGTCCAACGTCGCCCTGCGCTACCTCTGGGCACGGCATCGGATCAAAACACTTTCCGATTACAACAAACTTCGCCGTGACGATGAGCGGGTGAAGCAGGTGACCAGCCTCGGGCTGACCTATAACCTTCTGACGGATTACACCTCGTTCGTGGCCATCGACTCGCTCGTGAGGAACACAGAAGGCGAACCGACTTCCGTCGCCCAGCCTCTGCCTTTGCCCCAAGGGGTGTCGAACCTGGCGGTCGGCCGGACGGCGATGAAGTCGGCAGCGCCGCAGGCGATGAGATATGCGCTTCCGGCAGGGGATGCCAGAGCGATGTCCTCCTTGCACACTGAGGGATACTCCTCGGGCTCGAAGACGCAGGTTCCGAAGGTTCTGTCTGCTCCCTTGAACCTGTTGAAGAATTCCAAGCACGACAGCGACGTCGTGAACGGAAAGGAACTCTCCTCGCCCGATGTGGCGGCCGTTGAAGAAAAGGTCGTTGCCGGCGAGAGCGAGCCTACCTTCAAGAAGACAGCGCCCGTCGGCAGCAATGTCTTCGTTAAACTGCTGCTTGCCGGAGGTCCGATACTAATCATATGCCTTCTGCTCTGGCGTCGGCATAACCGTATGAAGACCATGCCTAACGAAAAGGAGAACGCCGGCTAGCAATTAGCTGCGTGAATAAACACAGCTCGGAAATCCCCCCTTCCCCCCCTTCCAACAGGGGGGATATCCGAGTTTTCCCCTTTTCCCTCCGTTCTCGACCGACCATGTTGAAATCGAAAGGCATGACGGGTATCATGTCTCCCAGACAAGAGAATGCCCAAGGATCTCATATTGAGATGGGGACTGTCCCAAGAATTACGGCCCGAGCTTGTCGAGGGCGTAGATTCGGGACTGTCCCCATCGCGGGCTATCCATCAGACAGATTCCTTCCATCCAAATGTGGCTCAGCCGAAAGAAATTTGAAGCGATAGTCGCCGAAGCGCTCGACGAGCTTCCCGACGAAATAGCAGAAGCGCTTAACAACGTTTCTGTCGTCGTCGAAGCATGGCCCTCGCGCGATGTCATGAAGAAGATGAATCTGCGCAGTCGCTACTCACTGCTGGGGCTGTATGAAGGAATACCGCTCACTCGCAGGGACACAAGTTACGGCGGCGTGCTTCCCGATAAGATAACCATTTTCCAGGGGCCGATAGAGGCGACGGGAAGAACCGAGTCGGAGTTGAGAGAGCAGATAAAGAGCGTCGTCGTGCACGAGATTGCTCACCACTTCGGAATCGACGATCGCAGAATACGCGAACTCGGCTACTGAGGGATTCAGTCATCCCAGGGGATATCGAGGTGGAGCAAAGGGGCGTGCTGTTGGGCGCCGAAGACGTCGCTGTCGCCGGCGGTGCCGGAGCTTACCGGCCGCGCGATGGTAGCCTTGACCGCATACGCCTGGTCGAAAAAGCAGAAATTGAGAACGCTACTGACAGGGACGCGATAGAGTTCCGCGAACAGCTCGCGCGAGAAGACGCCGCTTCTTTTCACGCGCTCGTACGTTTCGGCGTCTTTGAATATGATGTCGAACGTCAGCTCGAACGGGCCTGCGTTCTTGCTCCTGATAACGCGGGCAAGCTCGGTGATGTTTCTCGTTGCCATAAGAATCTCACATCTCGATGATATCCATCGGAAACAGGCGGCAGGGGTCGTCTTCCTCCATCAGATGGTAGATGTTGAACTCATACACGGGTCCAGCGGGGATATCGAGCGGAGAGAACGGAAACGCGAGGTTGCCCGCGGTCGAGATGCGGCCGGGAAATCCATAGTGAAGCATGATGGTGTGCGCGCAGCCGCAGATGCCGGTCGCCAGCTCCTGGTGGGGCGCCACCGCCTCGATCACTATTCCCAGCTCACGCGGCGGCAATCCGCCCTCGGCTTCGAGTTCGCGCATGACGCCGTCGCGTCCATAGACGTGAAAGAAGAGCTTGTATGAATCCGCGCGATTGCCGAACTTCGCGCTCACCTCTTTTCTCGCCTCGCGGATGAGCTCGTCTATTCGACCAATGGTGCCGGGGTCGCGAACTCCGGCGATGCAGATGGTGCGGTATCCCGTCCGCTTCGAGCCCTCGAGCTTTATCCTGTACGCGGCGTCCGGAACGTATCGACTTCCCGAGACCCTCACCGTGCGGTCTCCCTGCTGCTCGAACCTGACACCAGAGAGGTCCACCATGCCGCCGGGACCATACAGATGCAGCGGGTCGGACTTCTCGTACAGGCTGTGAGCGGCGACCGACGTCGTGCTGCAAATTCGCGCGGGATTGAGCGGTTCGACGAGAAAGTGGTCCTTCCTCAATGTTCCAATCATGGCGTCGCTTCCGCTTCCCGGCTCGGCAGCTATCGCCGCGCACTCGAGAATTTTCGCCATATGGAGCGCGAGCCCTTTGTCGAATCCTTCAACGAAAGGAAGCGCGGCGAACATACTGGGGTCGTTCGCCCTGCCCGCGACGATTACCTGCGCGTCCGCCTCGAGCGCCTTCACGAAAGGCTCGACGCCCATCTGCCCGACGATGCGAACGCTGGCATCCACTTCTTCCTCGGTCAGTTCAGGCACGGGACCGAGCGGACGTATTTTCCCGTCGCGCAGCTTCTGCTTCACGTGGTCCTTCCCAACTTCGGCATGGATGACAGCCATCCTGAAATGAAGCCCCATCTGCTCGGCCAGGTTTCGAATCAGCATGACGGTCGCCTGAAGATGAAGCTCCGCGCCCGCGAAACCGGCCGACCCGATTATAAGCGGAATGCCCGCGCCGGTGGCCGCCTCGAGCAGCGGGCCGACGTCGCCCGACAGCATTTCGAAGAAAGCCGAGGCGCCGCCTCCCATGCCACCACTGCCTGGCTCGATTCCTAGGTAGTAGGGACCTCCGTCGGTCGAACCGCCATCGACGGCGACGACGTGCGGTTTCCGCCTCATGCCTTCCTCAAGCGATGCGCGCGGATAGCCGTATCCAAGTATCGCGGTGGGCGAAAGAACCCGTATCTCTTCCATTGTCTTTCCTCGATTGCGGGTCGCGTCAAAGAGTGCGAATGTTCGGCGCTGCTATATTACCCCGAAGGCGGCAGGAATGTCCACGTGTGGTGAATACGTCCGTGCCAACCCGCGCCCTCATGGTTTAATCTCCCGGATTTTTGCAGCGGACTTTACGGAAACCGTGTCATGAGGTATAATATTATTTCGTTGTTTCGCATGGAAGCGACAGGTGGGAATGATTCTTTTGAACGGAAGCGAGGGAATACGATGGCACGAATGAATTTTGGGGGTGTGCGAGAAAAGGTTGTCACAAGGGGCGAGTTCCCGCTGTCAAGAGCCAGAAAGGTGCTGAAGAAGGAAACGGTCGCCGTGTTGGGTTACGGCGTACAGGGACCGGCGCAGGCGTTGAACATGCGCGACAACGGCATCAACGTCATCGTCGGCCAGTGGCCGGGCGACAAGCCGTACTGGAAAAAGGCGATCGCCGACGGATGGAAGCCGGGAAAGACGCTCTTCTCCCTGGAAGAGGCGACCGAACGCGGGACCATCATCCAGTTCCTCATTTCCGACGCCGGCCAGATGGCGCAGTGGCCCAGGATAAAACCGTACGTCAAGCGGGGCGACGCTCTGTATTTCTCACACGGATTCTCGATCGTGTACAGCAGACAGACCGGCGTGAAACCGCCGAGGAACATCGACGTGATAATGGTGGCGCCGAAGGGCTCGGGCACGACGGTACGCCGCAATTTCCTCGAGGGTACCGGCATCAACAGCAGCTACGCAGTGCACCAAGATTACACCGGTCGCGCCGAGGAGAGGACGCTGGCGCTCGGCATCGCCATCGGTTCGGGCTACCTCTTCCCCACCACGTTCAAGAAGGAAGTCTATAGCGACCTCACCGGTGAACGCGGCGTGCTGATGGGGGCGCTCGCGGGAATAATGGAGGCGCAGTACAAATGCCTCCGCAAGCACGGCCACAGCCCGAGCGAAGCTTTCAATGAGACGGTCGAGGAACTCACGCAGAGCCTCATCCGGCTCGTCGGCGAGAATGGCATGGACTGGATGTACGCCAATTGCAGCACCACCGCCCAGCGCGGCGCGCTCGATTGGCGGCACGACTTCCGCAAGGCCGTCACGCCAGTGTTCGACAAACTGTACAAGAGCGTCGCGTTGGGCGAACAGACGGCCATAGTACTCAAGGCCAACAGCGCGCGCGACTACAAGAAAAAGCTCGACAAAGAGCTCTCTGAAATGAGAAATTCGGAGATGTGGCGCGCCGGCGCGGCCGTCAGGTCGCTCAGGCCCGAGAGAGCGACGAAGCCAAAAAAGAAAACCGCAAAGTCAAAAGCGAAGAGGAGAACCACCAAGAAGAGAACCGCAAGAAAGAAGAAGCGGTAAAACGAACACTGATGAGCCTGCGAGGGCGAAGCTCTCCATCATTCGGCGGATATGGTAAGCACATCGCCCTCGCGGCGAACGGTCGCGCCAAAAGCCCGCGAAGATTCTTGCATCCGCCTCATCACGAATGAAGCCTCTTCCCCGTACACCCTGTTCGCCTGAAAATTCTCTATCTTCGTCGGCGTCAGGGTCAGCTTCCAATCGGCGTCGCGCCAGTCCAGCATGAACAGGAACGAAAGGTCGTTCCTCTCTCTGGCGTCAACGGCGTAATCGTCGATGAAATCGCCGGTGCTGTAAAGGATCGGCTTGCCGCGGCACACCTCCACTCCCTGCGGCGTGTGATTCGAGTGCCCCCAGTAGCAGTCGGCGCCCATCTCGACAAGCTCGTGCGCGAGCACCCGCATCGCCGGCGACGGCGGCCCCCAGTTCGGACCGACGTGGGCGCAGACGATGACGATGTCGGCGGCGCTTCTTGCCTCGTTCATGGTACGCTCAACGTATGAGCGGTACGGCTCGCGAAGGCCGCCCGAATCGTAATCGACGTAGAACGTGCCGTAATCGGAGCCTTTGGCCTCCCACGCCGGCTCGTTGTCGGTCAGCGAGACGATTGCGAGCTTCTTGCCGTTTCTTGCGAGCACCGCCCGGCGGCGCGACTCGGCCTCGCCCCTTCCGGCACCGGCGTGGGCGATTCCCGCTCGGTCGAGCAGTTCCAGACATTCCGCGAGCGCCTTGGTTCCGTAATCCATCGAATGATTGTTGGCAAGCGAGACAAAGTCTATCTTCGCGGCTCTCAGCCATTCAATCGCTCCCGGATTCGCGCGAAAATGGAACATCTTGGCGAGCGGCCGCCAAGGTCGGCCGGAACCGGCGACGACGCACTCCAGATTGATGAGCCGGAGGTCAGCGGTCTGGAGCAGAGGTAGGCAATCCCCCCACACGTACGCTGCGCTGGCGTCGGGATCCCGAACGACAAATTCATCGACGAGACGCCCCAACATCACATCGCCCGTGATCGCCATCCTCATATCCACCACCAACCGGCTCTGCCGTCTGCAACTGCCTCACCATCGTACTACTTGCCCATCTATCAACTTTACGGAAGAAATAAGAAATCGGCAATCCAATTGATGTGTTAGAAAGCCTCTTTATATCGAAGCCTTTCTTGCACGAGCTTTTCAATGGCAGAAATGATAGGCGAGATGTTGTCGTTGAGCTTTCTGTATGATTCGTGAATCATTCTACGGTCTGTATCTTCCTCTCCGACTTCTCTAGTTACTAAGACATCCCACATTAGTTCATCAGCCTTATTGAACTGCTCCTTCAGTTCTTCGCTCAAGAAAATGCGATTTCTTGTAATGTAGCTGTGAAAGTCTGAGATTCTTGATCTTGCTTCGCTAAGACGCTGCCAAAATATTGTATCTTTGAAACAGTTGATTTTGTCATCAGCGCTAATTAGGTCAGCAATTTGGTAGTCCTCCCACTCGTAGTCCTTTAAAATACTTCTAATCTCAATCTCTCTTAGCCGGTTAAAATCCGGATAATTTTGAAGAGGCGAGACAAGGCTGGCAATATAATCCTGTGCATCATGAAGCTTAGTCCAGGCAGCGGGCAGGACTTCGTACTCTTTTTCATGTATCTTTAGTACCCTATTAAAGAGAGTGTTTATTTTATATCTGAAATCTTCGAGTTCTTTATCTTGAGCCGATTTATATTCTTCGAGTTTTGTCGCAAATCTATTTTCAATCCATTTCTTCCCCAAGAAAATAAAGAGACAATATGCTATGCCTACAGCACTGCCCCCGTACAGAACGAGTTTACCAACAGATTCAAGAACTATATT
Source organism: uncultured bacterium (assembly GCA_964607485.1). GTDB lineage: Bacteria > Abyssobacteria > SURF-5 > SURF-5 > SURF-5 > CAZSKP01. The sequence goes on from CAZSKP010000025.1 coordinate 38,583, forward strand.
AGTCATATATTGTCCTTCACTTTCTACCCTTGCGCTGACCGAGCGAGGGTTGATCGCCAGCGAAACAACAGTCAGCGTCCAGCAAATTGTTTGACGTGCGCTTTCCAATGCTCACCACAAGTCATCCCAGTCCTTGTGACGTGTGAACCGGAGCAGAAGCAAGTCGTTTAGCACGCGCAGTCCCGTATGCGCAAATAGAACTCCACTGCCAAAAATGAGTGCGGTAAGCATGCCGACAGTAAACGATAGAACTACCTCGATCCTAGTGGAGTTGGCAAAGGAGGGAAGCTTGAGCAAGGCAAATATGAAATATTTCAGAATTGACGCAATCAACACTAGAATTGCGCCATGAAGGAGGCGTTCTCCCGCAAACGTGATGCGATCTTTCAGCTCGTCAGATTCGACAACCCGAGCAAAAGAAAATGATAGCGCAGCTAAGGTCGCCATAATGGCGAATCCTGCATTAGTGACGCTTGTTGTGTCTTGACGATAATTAAAGGCGATTTGCGCGGTGTACAAGAAGCCAAGAATCCCAACTAGAACCACGGGAGCTCTATACACAAACTGGACAATACGGGGTTGTTGAATCACGCATCCCTCCCAAATCGTACTTACTGCCTATTCATCACTTGCTCCCGCTAAACGTTAACCGACCCCTCTTTTCCTTGAATCTTTCCCCCCAGCCACCCTGTCCCCAGAATCTTTGTCGGCTGGTTCTTTTTTCTTCAGCTCGTAACGCTTGATTCGCCGGTTGAATTCGTAGAGGTCGCTGAGCTGTTTGAGTACTCTATCGATCTTCTTCATCTTCAAGCTTCTCTATGTCTGCCCGGTCCTGCTTCGAATCTCGCATTTTCTTGAGCCATATCAGGTCTTTCCTGCTCGCTATTCTAACCTTTCCTTCCTCCGATTCGGCTTCAACGGAGTCGCTGATTATTCTCCTGACCTCATCGGTTTTGGCGACGAGGATGTCGATAAGCATTTCGTCTTCACTGCGCACCTTCAAAAAACGATGAAGCTCTATGGACGTCTCGCTGAATTTCCACGGGGAAATCGATTCGAAATATCCATCCTTCTCCAAGATGCCTTTGGTTTTCTCATAGTCTTCAGAATGAATCAAGAGATCGATGTCCCTCGTGAAGCGTGGTTCAGCGTAAAATGCCATCGCCACTCCTCCGACAAGGGCATAGCGCACCTCACTTTTCTCCAATTCCTTAATCAGGCGGGTGAATTCTTCAAATACGTTCATTTCACCTCTTCTCAACTTAAAGCCGGAAGGCGCGGCCCCTTACCTTCACTGAAAATACCACACCCACCATGTAAAGTCAATTGTTCCAGCGGTCTTATGAGATTTTCGCGGAGTCGAGAAGACGCTGAGATATGCCTGAGCATTTATCTTTCTGGACATTGTGGCGTTCACTCCTCAGGTGTCGGGTCTTTGAATTGAATTCATCAATCGCGGGGATATCTCAGCGTTCTACAGAGGGTCAGTATGTTAAGCTGTAATATCTTAATTATGAGTATATTATGACTAATGATTTTGGCTCCATCTCTCTCCTCTTGACAAATCTTATTCAATGTGATAGGATTTAAGTGAATCTGATTCAGATAACGGCAAGTGTCGAGGAAAGACAAGGTAAAAGGACTGATGACGACGATGGGCGTCAGGGCGAGGACACTCAAGGACAAGCAGCAACGAAGGCGGTTGATTCTGGAGGCCGCGAAGGAGCTTTTCTTCGACAGGGGCTATCGCGACACTACGATAGAAATGATAACAGAGCGCGCGGGTCTGAGCACCGGCGCGTTCTACCTCTATTTCAAGAGCAAGCGAGAAATCTACACGACGCTCTATGCCGACGGTATAGACATCTTTCACCGAATGGCCGAGGAAGCGATCTCGTGGCCCGGCATGAAGACCCTCGCGCGACTGTCCGCCATCGCACAGGCCTACTATCGCTTCTACACCGAGTACACCGCCTATTTCGACATCCTCGCATTCATTCATTTGCATCAAGCCGAGCTCGTAGAACGGAGCGAGATGGCGTCGATGCTCGACAGCAAGGCGATCGAGCTGCTGAAAATGATAGAGGGCGTGATAAAGGAAGGGGTCGAAAGCGGCGAGCTTGCCCCGATGGACACATGGAAGGCGACCAACGTCCTGTGGGGCATGATGGACGGGCTCGTCGTGCTCGCCGAGCGGAAGAACGTGATGGTGATGGGAGTGAGCCTCGAGGATTTGATAAAGCAGGCTCTCGAGATAGTATTCTACGGCATCGTGACGCGGAACGCGTCCGGCCAAAACGGCAGTGAAAGGGAGAACATGGCATGACTTCGACCAGGGCTATCGCGCATGAAAAAAGCAAGGCCGCGTCTGGGCGCTCGAAGTTCATCGAGGCTCTGGAGAAGAGTCTGGACAACGGCAGCACCGATTTCGTCAAGTTCATCATCGAGAATCAGGGGCCGACTACGGAGCGCAACCGCCGCAGGCGCGAGGCGTTTTTCGACACCACCTTCAGCATCTGCATAGAACGCGCGCGCTACTTCACTGACAGTTTCAAGCAAACCGAGGGCGAGCCTCGCGTCATGCGGATGGCGAAGGCATTCCGAAATTATCTGGAGAATGTCACGCTGGTGCTCGACGACAGCGACCTGTTCGCCGGTTATGCGGGCGGCAAGATGCTGTGCTCGCAGCTCTTCCCCGAGCTCTGCTCCTCCTACCTCGACGAAGACGCATGGGAGGAAGCGGGGAATTTCAACATCAATCCGGTCCAGATAAGCGAGGAGGAAATCGCCGAGCTCAAGGAAATGGCACCGTACTGGCGCGGCAAGGCCTTGCAGGATTATTACAATCACATCAAGCCACACAACGACGACCTGCTGCATCAGCGCGGCCTCATCTTCGCCTATAACATGCTCGCCGGAATCGGCCACGTCATCGTGGACATCGAACGCGGGCTCAAGCGCGGGCTCGGAAGCATCCGCGAGGAGGCTCTTAAGAAGGCCGCGCGGCTGAGAGAACATCCCGAAGACGCGCTGACGCCCAAGAAGATAGCGTTTTACAACGCCGCCGCGATCTCGATAGACGGGCTCATCGCATATGCTCACCGCAATGCCGAGCACGCTGAACGGCTCGCGGAAAACGAGGATGACGAAGAGCGGCGCGCCGAGCTGTTGAGGATCGCCGAAGCATGCAGGTGGGTGCCCGAGCATCCCGCGCGCAACTTCTTCGAGGCGCTCCAGTGCACACTACTGCTGCTCGTGGCGAACCAGATGGAATCCTCCGAGATATCCATCTGTCCCGGCAGGATGGACCAGTTCCTTTACCCCATCTACCGGTTGGATATCGAAGAGGGCGCAACCACGAGGCGGGAGGTCGTCGAGCTTTTTGAAAATTTCCTCATCCGCATCGGCCAGAGCTCGTGGCTCTACAGCGGACGCCAGCAGGGCACGCTCTTCTACCCAAAGCGGGGCAACCTGGTGACCATCACCCTTAGCGGAAAGGACATGGCCGGCCGCGACACGACCAACGAGCTCACCTATCTCATGATGTATGCCCACGCCAACAACCGGCTCGGCCATCCGAGCCTCGCAGTCAGGCTCCACAAGAATTCGCCCAATGCTCTCCGCGAAGCGTGCGCCCGGCTGATAGGCACCGGCAAGGGCCAGCCCGGCATAATGAACGACGAGGTCATGATCCCTGCCCTCACTCGGCTCGGCTTCGAGGAAAGAGACGCGTACGAGTATGCCGACATCGGATGCATCGAGATGGGGAGCGCCGGCACGTCCATCGGCCCGTCCAGCATCGGTTTCGTCAACCTCGCAAAATGCCTCGATCTTGCGCTTCACAACGGCCGCTGCTCCATTTTCGGCGACCTTGTCGGACCCGAGACGGGCGACGCCTGCGCTTTCACGTCCTATGAACAACTGGTCGACGCATACGCCCGACAGGTGCGTTTCGCCGTGACCCAGTTCAATCAGTCGGTGTCCGCCATCGAGATGGGGCACGAACTGCTGAGGCCGATTCCGTTCATGTCTTCCATTACGGATGACTCGATGGAACGCGGGCTCGACCTGACCGACGGCGGGTCGAAATACTACTTCGCAGGCATCGAGGGAATAGGTGTCGCCGACGTGGCAGATTCGCTGGCGGCGGTTAAGAAGCTGGTCTTTGATGAAAAGAAGATCACGATGGCCGAACTCGTGGATGCGTTGCGCGGCAATTTCGTGGACAACGAGCGGCTGCGGCAGATGCTGCTGAACGCTGCCCCAAAATTCGGGAACGACGACGACTTCGTGGATGAGATCGCGCGCGAAAGCTGCTCGGTGTTCCTCAAAGAGGTCAAGAAACACAGGGACTACTGGGGAAGCGTTTACTGTCCGGGGATATGGTCGATAGAGCTTGCGATGATTCTGGGAGGCGCGGTCGGCCCGCTGCCGAGCGGACGGTACGGCTTCGAATCGCTCACCGAGGGAGTCTCACCCTCACGCGGTTGCGACAGGCATGGCCCGACGGCATCCGTGAAATCGGTCGCCAAGCTCGACCATCACCTGATCGAAAACGGCAGCATTTTCAACATGAAGTTCAGCCCCGACACCTTCAGGAATGAGAACATCGGCAGGTTCGTCGATGTCATGAAGACCTACTTCGACATCGGCGGATTCCAGATGCAGTTTACCGTTGTCGACAAGAATGCGTTACTGGAAGCGCGCGAACACCCGGAAAGACACCGCGACCTGGTGGTGAGAGTGGCGGGCTACAGCGCATACTTCGTCGAACAGTCGCCCCGTGTGCAGGAACACATAATCGAGAGAACCGAACACTCCTGAGAATCCCCTTAAACACATGCTAATCGCGGCGGGCGAGCGCTCGGCGCTTAAACAAGTAGAACGCCCCTACCCTCCTGTCAAATTCATAATTGCTGGATATGTATTCTCCGACAGGGGGCAACAGACGAAAGAAGCTCCGTGCGTCCAAATCCGCCCTGGGCGCGGCATTATAGATTATGAAAGGAGGCTTCTTCTCGCTCAGGTCTTTCGCGAGTTCCATCTGCTGTTCCTTTAACATGAATTGGGGCCAGATGTATCTGTATCTGGACTTAAACTTTCTGTCGGCCAGAAAGTTAAACATGCCCGTCGAGGGAGCGCCAAAGAGAAAGTCGTCTTCGTCGGTATTGGCCCGTATGTATCGAACTACTTTTTCAATCTTTGTAAGAAACGCACTGTTTATATAGATGCCCCCCTTGTCGCCCTCGATCTTCCTGAGAAGACTCTCACATTGTTTGCCCGTCTCTCTCGAAAAGTCTTCGCAGTACTCTACGTTCGCCTTGTATTGCAGGTGGAAAATGATAAGCGCCCTCCCGACGTATGGCACGAGAAAAGGCAGCGAGGCGGCGACGAGGATTCCCGTCTTCCTCCACCTCGTCGCGAACTGCGGATTTACCAGTATCCTCCAAGCTCTGCTGTATACAAGATAATATGCGTAACCGAGCAATACAAGCCACGGGAAGATGTTCATCTGGTAGTGGACCCTGTCGGCGAATATGTAGAGGCTCAGAAAACTGTAAATATTGAAAATGGCCAGCGTCAAGACCGCGAATACTTCCTTCGGATCGCCAAAAGAGAACAGGTTGCCCCCAGGTTTCTTTGACAAAGCGAAAAGAAGAAAGAGTTCCAGAAGCAAGGGTAGATAGAACATCGAGCCCCCGTTCGGGTCGACCGGGAAGACCAATCGCCAGATAATGATCAGGGCCCCTAAGGAAACGGCGAAAGTGACCCACAACGTCCTTCGCGACCTGCTAACAACAAGAAGGAAGATGACCAACGCGCACATCAAACACAGCGCAAGATAAAACAACACGGCCTCGCCCCGCAACGGCTGAAGCGGGATGGAGAAAGCATACGACCGCCTGAAACCCTGCTGCGACGGGTCGGTCACGGAAATGATTCTGTAGAATTTTCTCCACCCCATCAAGCTGGAGAAATAGACGAACCACGGGACCACCGAAGCGGCAAAGCCCGCCGCAAGCGCCGATTCTCTTTTCAACAGAGCCCAGAACAGTTTGCGAAAGTCGCCCGGCTCATTCCGATACACCGCGGTTTTGAGAAGCGACGCCAGTATCAGCGAATTAACAATGAAGACTGGTACAAGAAACACAAGGAAGGCCTTCGCGTCGAGGGTTCGGTAAGATGTGTGTAACTGTTTCAGAAACACGAGGGGAAACACGACGTAGCCGGGGAGCAACAGTGCGATATCGAAAAGAATGATGAGATACCGGAAATGGGGGAAATTCCCGGAGCCATCGGATTGCGTCTTGCTTCCCCAATTCTCCATTATCTGAACGCTGACGGCCGTGGCAATTGCAATGGCAACGAGATTGAGCACGCCCACGTGCTGTTTGAAAGAAAAGGTCAAGCCCAGAGCCACTCCCGTCGCCGCCAGCCACAGGTATTTCCCCTTCGAAGCGCCGAGATATTTCACAAATCCCAGAAGCGCAAGCAGTCCGAAACAGTTTGAGAACCATCCGCTGTAAGGGAGGTTCACGGTAAAATTTCCCCATAGCAGCGACACCAGCGCGACTGCCAAGGCGACTGGTTTCGGCATCACTTTTTCGGAGATGCAGAACAATGTTGTCGCCGATATGGCTATGAATATGGCGAGAAGCAGCTTGGCCGAAAATATGCTGACTCCAAATATCTTAAAAGCAAACGCATTGAGATAAAACGTGGCCGGAGCCCAGTTTTCCCAAAAGTCCCGCAGAGGAACCTCGCCCATGAGGGTCATTTCGTAATTGTACAACTGATGGCCAAGGTCGCTGAAGTTAAATTTATCAATGAAACCGAGGTCAAACGTTGAAAAGAAAATGCAGACGAAGCTGCTGACAAGGATTACTATCGGAAGGTAAAGCTTTGCCCCCCGTTTATCAGAGGTCAAACCTGAATCTCCTCCCAGATCCAGAGGGACTGCCGAATGTTGCTGGAAAAAAACCCGAAAGTCCTGATTGGCAGCCAGAATATCAACCCATCTGAGCAAAGTCAACCCCGTTGTTGACAACTTTCTCCCGACAACTTATACTTCAGGACGCACAGCCGTGCGCCCGTACTTCGTCATAGATACTAAAGCATGTACTCAGGAGGCAAAACATGGGAGCGGTATTGGACCTTTCGGAAAAACTCTGGACTGGCGAGACGACGACCGACGAGCGCCACCCTTTTGCGGCCCTCGACGACTTCGATGAGATCGCCGAACGAACCATCTTCTACTATTCGTTCGCCAATGTCACCGCATTTGACACCGATGCCGGACTGGTGCTGGTGGATACGGGCACATTCTTCAACCAGGAGATTGTTTTCGACGCAATCCGCAGGTGGTCGGCGGCTCGGCTCGATACCGCGATCTTCACCCACGGCCACGTTGACCACGTGTTCGGCGTGCCTCTCTACGCGAAAGAGGCAATGGGACGCGGCTGGGCGCCGCCGCGCGTCGTTGCGCACGAGGCGGTCGTCCGCCGCTTCGACCGCTACATCATGACGGCGGGCTACAACTCGGTCATCAACCAGCGTCAGTTTGGCCAGCCGGTCGAGTGGCCCACGTCCTACACCTATCCAGACATCACTTACCAGAAATCCATGACGCTGTCGGTCGGGGGCGTGCGTTTCGAGCTTCATCACGCCCGGGGCGAAACCGACGACCACACGTGGGTATGGGCGCCGGAGCGAAGGGTGCTCTGCACCGGAGACCTCATCATCTGGGCGGTGCCCAATGCCGGCAATCCGCAGAAAGTACAGCGGTACTGCGCCGAATGGGCGGCGGCCCTGAAGAAGATGGCAGGGCTGAACGCGAGAGTCCTGTGCCCCGGCCACGGCGTTGCCGTAGTCGGCGAGGAGCGCGTCCGACAGATGTTACTCGAAACGGCTGAATTCATGGAGTCGCTCCACGAGCAGGCCCTCCGGCTCATGAACGAGGGCGCGACGCTGGACACCGTTCTTCATTCCGTCCGGCCTCCCGCGCATCTTGAAGGCCGACCGTTTCTCCAGCCGGTGTACGACGAACCGCAGTACATCGTCCGAAACATCTGGCGTCTGTACGGAGGCTGGTATGACGGAAATCCAGCACACCTCAAACCTGCGCCGGAGGCGCAGCGGGCGGCGGAGGTAGCGCGGCTTGCGGGAGGTGTCGCCCCTCTTATGGAACGGGCGCGCGCCTTGTTGCAGGAGGGCGACCTGCGCCTGTCCTGTCACCTCATCGAGTGGGCGGCCATGGCTGCTCCGAAAGACCGCGCCGTGCATGAGCTACGGGCGGAGATTTACGGACGCCGCGCGGACGAGGAGCGGGCGTTGATGACGATGAACGTTTTTCGCGCCGCCGAACGCGACTCAAGGACTGAGACGGAAGGCTGAACCTCGGGCTCCGTCACAACTCTATTTTTCTTCCATCTGCCGAAGGAGTTCGCTTGCCTCACGCAGGTCAGGGTCGAGCTTCAGCGCCCGCCTTAGCTCGTCGGCGGCCATCTTTCTCATTCCCTTGCGCGCGTATATCCTGCCGAGCTGAAGCCGCACGGTCGCGTTGCGCCGGTCCAACCTCTTCAGCCTCCTGAAATATTTCTCCGCGTCGTCCAGTCGGCCGAGCGCAAGATTCAGGTTGGCGAGATTCGTGAGGTTCGCCACCGAGCGCGGGCTCAATCGGTCCACCGCCTCGAACTCGGCCAGGGCTAACGAATACAGCCTCTGCTTCCAGTACACCACGCCCAGGCCGGCGTGGGCGACCTCGGAATCGGGATAGATGTCCAGCGCCTGCCGATACAGCAGCCGCGCGTTGTCATAGTATCCGAAGGCGCTGCAGAAACTGGCCCTCGTGATCTCGGCGAAAGGGAAGACCTGCCGGGGAATTTTGTCGGTAAGGCGTGGAAGCAGACCGAGAGCCCCGGAGAAGTGAGACTCTTCAATATCGCTTGGAAGGCTCGCGTCGAATTTTTCCTTCTCGTTTTCGAACGTGGCGAAGTCGATGCCAAATTTTTCTATCACTTTGGCGTTCTCCGGCGTGTTTCTGACAAACAGTAATGAGACATCGTCGAAGTAGACCGGCTTCCACCGTGGAGAAACCATCAGGTGCTCGATCAAGTTCTTCGGCATGTATCCGATTGTGTAGTGAAGCAGCGCATAGCCGACATTCATCGCCGCGGCACGCTCTTCGAACAAGACGGGATTGGCATACATCAGGCCATAATTCTCCAGAAACTTGTTTCCATACACCTCCCAGCGGCCGTCGTAGTAGACCTTGCGTTCCGGGTAGAAGCGCCAGATTAAGTATCCGCCGTCTCTGGGATCGTTGAACATATTTCCATCCAGATTCTCCGCCTCGATGAAGTTGGCCGCCTTGATTGGGTAGGCGTGCTCCGCGACCCCGAACCCGAACCGCGTGAGGTCCCTGTCGGATATGTAATAATTGTCCGTCACTATCTGACAGATCATATATATGATTCCCACCATTATCAGGGGCGCGATGACGAGCTGCACGACCGCGAACACGCGCGACAGGTTGACTTGCCTAAAATTCTCGGAAACGTCGTTCATGAAGCTGCCGACGTTCGTGACGGCGATTGGAGCTGCGATAACCGCAAAGATGTCCATGTTTCGGCGGGCGGTGACAGCGAGGTAGGCAAAGGCGCCGAACAGGCAGAGATGCGTCAGGTTCAGCCTTCTCAGATTTAACAGAAAACAAAGGGCCGAGATATAGATCATCCACTTGAAATAGTTCTCGGCCCGGCTGAGGTCAAAGCCCGCGAGCGGCGGCATGAGCTCCGTAACGCTGGCAGCCACGAGGTTGGTTTCGCCATGAATCTCCTTAAACAGAGTGAAAGGATACAACGCCACGTCGGTCGTGTAGGGATTCAGGAAGCTCTCCAATATCATGACGACCAAGACGACGACAAGCCACACATATCTCTTTCCGCGAAGCCCGTCTCCCACATCGCGCTTCCACGGCAGCCTGACCTTCCACTCGATGAGCGCAAAAAAAAGATAGACAGCGGGGAGGATCAGACCCATTACGAACAGACCGTGCATGTTCACCCAAAACAGTTGAAGCACGGGCAGAAGGAAAATCGCCCGAGTATCTCGCCTCTTGTGTCGTTCAAGTATGAAGAAATAGGCGGCGAGAAAAAGCAGCGTGACGATATGCGGGCGCGCGAGGAATCTTTCGCCAGCGATAACAACCGCGGCCACCGTGAACACCGAGGCCGCGACATACTTCTCCCTGTCGTATCCGATGAAATAGACCAGCAAAAACGTGACCAGCAGCGCGCCCGTCACGAGCAGGGTCGGCCCGACGATTCCGAGCAGCCGGTAAGAGACAAACAGCAACAGTTGAAACAGCCAGTGCGAGTCGATGTACTTGTTGCCCGTGACCGTGAACGAGTAGAAGTCGGCCCGGGGAACCTTGTGGGTTTCATAGATATATTCCCCCGTCTTCAGCAGCCACCCGAAGTCGCGATTCTCGACCTTGTGAACCGAGAAGATTAGCACGAGCAGAAGCGTGAGACAGAGCAGGAGCGCCCTCGCGGTTTTATTCAGCCGCTCCATCAGGCTGCCGTCCTGTGGGCAATCGTCATTCATGCGTCGGCGTCCATCGGCCTCGGAAACCCATCGGGGAAAGATACCATCGAATGCGGAAGCTTGTCAACATCGCCATGCCGCCCCTTGATTAGCAGGGTGATTTATGGTATATTCAAGTCCGGGTGGCCTCAAAACGACGGGGAACAACTCCCCGCGAGGGCGGGAAGTACGACGCGTTCCGCTTCTTTGAGCGACCACACGGCCTTCCGGGGTTTCTCCCCGGCATGGGGGCGGAAAAACCTTGCTCCGCCCGGCAGACTCAAGCGTGAAATTATGGTATCTATCACCCCCTCGGACACTTCGGGAGATGGCTTCCCGTAAGAGGTCCTAGATAGATTCTGCGCGGATTCACGAATTAGTTGCATCCATAACCGAAGCGGGAGAAATAGAACGAAGTGCTGACACGCATTTTCCCTTTTCTCTCCTGGTTCAAAGAGTTCAACGGCCAAACGCTTCGGGCCGATTTCGTTTCGGGCCTAACGGTGGCCCTCGTGTTGATTCCGCAGTCGATGGCCTACGCCCAGTTGGCCAGCCTGCCAGCCTACTACGGCCTGTATGCGGCCTTTCTTCCCCCCATCATCGCGGCCCTGTTCGGCTCCAGTCGCCAACTGGCCACCGGTCCCGTCGCCGTTGTCTCACTGATGACGTCCGCGGCACTGGAACCCATCGCCAAGGCCGGAAGCGAAGGCTTCATCATGTACGCGATCCTGTTGGCTATGATGGTCGGAGCCTTCCAATTTCTTCTCGGAGTGCTGAGGCTGGGTGTGGCGGTAAACTTTCTCTCACATCCCGTTGTGAACGGATTCACCAATGCCGCCGCCATCATCATCGCCACGTCTCAGCTCTCGAAAATATTCGGCGTATACGTCGACGCGGCGGAACACCACTACGAGACAATATACAGGGTGATCAAAGCGGCCATCGCTTACACGCACTGGCCCACGCTGGGCATGGCCATTCTGGCGTTCGCCATCATGTACGGCCTCAGGCGTCTGAATCCCAAGATTCCCAATGTGCTCGTGGCGGTCATGGTCACGACACTTCTTTCTTGGGCGACGGGTTTCCAGAACAATTACAAGACCGACGCGTCTATGATCGAGTCCTCCCAGATGAAGGAAACGATCCAGGAATACAACGCATGTCTGCTCGAAATCGAAAGACTCTCCGAAGCCCGCACGGCACTGGACCCTACAATCAAGGAAACTGAAAAAACCCACGGCAAGCGCTCGGCCGAGGCAATGCAACTCCGCCACAAGCTTGCGCTGCTGAACCTCCAGCTCAACGAGCATAAGGAACAGAGTCTCGCCTACAAGACCAAGCTGCGCTCCTACCATTTAGAAGCGGTGGAAGGCGCCGACGGGAAGAAGAGGTTTTACATCCGCGGGAATGTGCCGCCGGGGGAAAACGGCGATGGGCATCGATGGCGGCTGAAGATAGGAAATAACATCATCAATGAAAGCTCCATCACGCTGGCCGGCGGGGGCGACGTGGTGGCCTCTATCCCTAAGGGATTGCCGAAGTTCATCCTGCCGAGGCTCGATTTCAGGTTCATCCTCCAGCTCTTCCCCATGGCGGCCATCATCTCGCTGCTCGGCTTCATGGAAGCCATTTCTATTGCCAAGGCCATGGCCGCCAGAACGGGCCAGCGGCTCGACCCCAACCAGGAGCTCATCGGCCAGGGACTGGCCAACATGGTCGGCGCCATCGGTCAGAGCTACCCGGTCTCGGGCTCCTTCTCCCGCTCGGCCGTGAACATACAATCGGGGGCCGTAACGGGGCTGTCGAGCGTGGTGACGAGCTGCGTGGTGTTGATAACGCTGCTGTTTTTCACGCCGCTCTTGTACTATTTACCCCAGGCCGTGCTCGCGGCGATAATCATGATGGCCGTTATCGGCCTGATCAACGTAAGTGGATTCCTTCACTCATGGCAGGCCCAGAAGCACGACGGGGTCATCTCCATCCTCAGCTTTGTTTTCACGCTGGCATTCGCCCCGCACCTCGACCGTGGCATCATGATCGGCGTCGTGTTGTCGCTGGGCCTGTATCTGTACCGCAACCTGAGGCCCGGGCTGGCCGTCGTGTCCCTGCACCCGGACGGCTCCCTCAGGGATGCGGGACGGCACGGCCTTCGGCGATGCCGGCATATCGCGGCGGTCCGGTTCGACGGTCCCCTGTTCTTCGCCAGCGCCAGCTATCTTGAAGATAAGGTACTCGAACAGGTGGCGGCCATGCCCGACCTCCGGCACGTACTCATCATAGCGCACGGCATCAATGAGCTCGATGCATCCGGAGAAGAGATGCTCTCGCAGCTTGTCAGTCGATTGCGTTCCTCCGGCTACGAGGTCTCGTTCAGCGGGTTGAAGGATGACATCATGGACGTGCTCAAGCGCACCCACTTGTACGAGGAGATCGGCGAGGAAAACATGTTCCCCACCCAGGCGCTGGCCATCGAGGCCATCCATGCGAAGGCACACGAGAATTCGCAAGAAAAGGAATGCCCACTGCTGAAGGTATGCCTCACGAAGTAACCTTCAAGCCGACTGTCCCGATTTCCTCAGACCATGCCGTCTCCGGCGAGAACTCTCCGCTTCTCATTGCTTTTCGAGGCATTTCTGAAACACGATGCTGGAAGGGAGTAAACGTTAGGAGGCCGCTTTGACCTGTTCGAGGTCGGCCGGAAAAGTGGTGATCGGCAAACGGATGATGAATGTGGACCCTGTTCCGACCTTGCTGTTGACGCTGATGTGGCCGCCGTGTTTGGCCACGATTCCCTGACATATGGACAGCCCCAGTCCCGTTCCCTTGGACTTCGTGGTGAAGAACGGGTCGAATATGGTGGGAAGCACGTGGTCCGGGATGCCCGGGCCGTAGTCTGTTATCTTGACCGCCACATAGTTGGGTTCGTCGGCGGGAATAACAAGAATCTGTATTCGTCCGCCCTTTTCCGTGACATCGATGGCATTGAGGATAACGTTCAAGAACACCTGCTCAAGCTGTTGCCTGTCTCCGTGGACGCGAGGAAGGTGCGGCATGATCTTCAGGTCAGTGTGGATGCCGGCGAGCGCAATCTGGTTGCCGGCCAAAGCCAGCGTCCCTTTTATGACGTTCCCCAGGTCGAGGGGTTCCATGTTGCTTTCGCTCTCCCTCGCGAAGTCGAGCAAGTTGCGAACGATCGTCTTGGTCCTGTCAGCTTCGTTAATCAGGTCGTTGATCATATCGAGTCGCTCGTCGTCCGGAAGGTCCCTGTAGTCTTCCTGCAGCATGTGCGCCGTCAGGGAGATGTTGTTGATGGGATTGTTCAGCTCGTGCGCCACGCCGGCTGTGAGCGTGCCGACGGCCCGCAGTTTGTGAGTCTGGACGAGGATGTCCTGCCGCCGCTCCAGCTCGCTTATCATATGGTTGATGGCCACGGCGAGGTTCGAGAATTCGTCGCGGTAGCGACGGACGGGCATGATGGGCGAGTAATCACCGGCGGCGATACGGTCGGCATACGACAGAAACCGCCTGAGCGGGGTGAGAACTCTGTATCCGAGCACCACGGTGTTGAAGACAAACAGGATCAAGAGGAAAAGGAAGGAATATATGTGAACCCTTCGGGAAAACACTATCATCTTGTCAAGGGCCACCTTTTCCTTCTGCATCAGGTCTTGGGCGAACGAGACCATCTCTTGCCCGTGCTTGCGCACTTCCACCTCGGCGTCCTTTTTCCTCCAGAAATAATCCTCGGCTTTGGGGTCGCGCTCGATGTCTTCCAATTTTTCCAACAGGCCTTCGTACTGGTCGAGGTGCGCCAGGATGGCGGCAGAGGAGCCCCTTCCCACCACTTCCTCCAGTCTGTCCGCGTTCTCTAACAGAATTCTTCGGGCCGCGTATATGTTTTCCAAGGCATCCGCCAGGTTGGTTCCGTACAGGAAGTAGTTCTTCTCGAAACGGCGGGCCTGCTGGATCTCGAAGAGATAACTATTCGAGACCTCAAGCAGCTTCACTTTGTCCTCTATCATGTATGTTGCAAACAGGAGGGCCGTTGCAATGCCGAAGAACAAGACGACGGAGAGCACAACGGCAAGGTAAATCTGCATCCTGATGCTGAACTTGGGGCGGCCTTTCAAGGCCTTAAGAGCGACCTCGGTGGCCTTTTCCCCTTGGTCGATCGATTCCGCGTTTTCCGTCGGGTCGGACGGACGGTCGTCGGTCGCCTTGTTCGACGCGTTCTCGCTCATGTCTGCGTTTCTTCGTCCTCTTTTCCCAGCTTGTGTCCGAGGGCTTCAGCCGCCTTCACGACCACCGCCCTCAGCTCGTCGGGTTCAAACGGCTTCGCGATGAAATCGAATGCTCCCTTCTCCATGGCCTCGCGGGCGGTTTCCATCATCGCGTAGCCCGTTATCATTATCACCTTGGTTCTCGAAGACTTCTTTCTGACCTGCTCCAATACTTCAATTCCGTCCACGTCCTTCATGCGTATGTCGGTCACTACGATGTCAAACTCCTGCTCTCCAATCCTCTTGAGAGCCTCCTTGGGGTCTTCAAACACCTCCACCTCGCAGCCGATCTTGGCGAGCGCGGGTTTCAGCCTTTTCCCCACGATGGGCTCATCATCCAGCAGGAGAAGCGTCAATCGGTCCGCCATCTTGTTCTCCTCTTGCCATAGCGGCTATCGCATCCCGCCCGCGATGCGCTCGAACAAATCTTCAGACATATGCACCTCGACGCTCACGACGCCGGGCAGTTTCGCTATGCGTTCCTCGATTATCGCGGCGTTCTTCTTCATCGCCCTGCCGGAGGCCTTGGTATGCACGTGAACCTTTCCGTCCTCGGACCGCACCCGTATGTCGGGGTCTATATCGACGAGGTTCGCCGCGACTCTGCATGACAGCTCTATGTTTTTCAAGAGCTTTACCGAGTATGTGATAGGCTGGAACTTCTTGTGTTTGACAGTGCTGGTGATAATCTCCACCGATTTCTCCACGCTGATCTGGCTGACGTTTATCACGAGGTCGTACAGGCTCGCGTCGGTATCGTCTCTGCCGTAGACCCACTTCATCAGCTTGCCATGCTGCTCGTCGGCGCGGAGGATTCCTTTTCGAGCTTCCTTTTCGGGGATGCCGTCGCGCTCCATTTTCAAGGCAATCCTGTCTTCGAGCGTTGCGGTGATACGGACCCTGAGCAGATGCGACACTCCCTGGATGAGCAGCTCTCCGGCGGGACCGTGGTAGACGACGTTGTCCTTCAACATGTACGCGGCAAACGCCGCCTTCACATACGCGATATACTTCTTCCTGGCGGTCGGGGTCATGCCAAGAAAAGAGGGCGCGTCGTGGGTGGCCTTGTAGAGTTTCTCCTCGGGAACTCCGTACTCCTTTGAGGCCGCCAGAAGCACCTCCCGACCGACGCATTCATACCCCAACAGTCGGGCCACCTCTTCCGCTATTTCCTTGCCCCTGCTGTAGGAACGCCTGGAGATGGTTATGATAGACATTGTTCAGACCCCTCTCACGTTACACGGCCCGGTTTCTGACAACACCACGCCGGGTCCTCCCTGATTGAGACCCATGCCGGGATGTTGAAACACCTCGCATATGTCGGGAAAGCGGTCGACGATGAGGAGGAAGCTTGCGGGTTTTGGGAGCCCGAATTGCGCATCGAGGCCTCGGTCTTTATCGATTCGGCCTTACGGTTTCGCAGGGCCTGCGTCTTCGCGAATGCCGGAGACACCGAGGGCGTCGGCAGCCTTGGCGATTACCTCTCGCAGGTCGGCTGGCTTGAAAGGCTTTGCGATGAAATCAAACGCCCCTTTGGCCTGCGCCTCTCTTGCCATTTCAAGGGTTGCATAGCCGGTGATCATGATCACCTTGGTACGCGGCGACTTCGCGGTCACGCGTTCCAGTATCTCGATTCCGTCGATTTCTTCCATGCGAATATCGGCGACGACGATGTCGAATTCCTTTTCCTCGAGACGCGCCACGGCCTGGCGCGGGTCGGTGAAAATCTCCACCTCGCACCCCACCTTGGCCAGTGCCGGCTTCAGGCGCTTTCCGACAATCGGCTCGTCGTCGATAAGCAAGACGTCCAGCCTCTTCCCCATGGTTCCTCCCCTCTGTATCGAGACATCTCGACGAATTGCGGCGGAGTGTCCTCGCGTCTCGCCGAGAAGCTATGTTTTTGCGTATTCCATGACGACCTGAATACTTCGTCTTCGCCTGTGGGCGCGGAAGACGTTGTAGAGGATTACCCCTACTCCCCCGAAGCCAGCCGCAAAGAGCAGCAGCTTGCTGGCACCATTGAAATAGGCGTCCCATTCGGGGTTCATTTCCAGGAAGCCTAACTGGCGCAGATACATTGGAATAGCAACTCCCCGGCTTAGCACACAGATAAGTATGACGAGTCCGGTGACCAATCGTATGTACACTTCGTTGACCACTTTGACGCCGTATGTGCCGATGAAAATACCCAAGAGAGACCCCAGATACAGCAGCATGGTCAGCCGAAGGTCCACAAACCCTTCCCATGCGTAGTTGAGCGCTCCCCACGCGCCCATGAACATGGCCAGAAAGAGCTCCGTACCGGCGGCCACGGCGGTGGGGATTCCGAACACGTAGATCATAGCGGGAACGCCAATGAAACCGCCGACCCCGATGGTGCCCGCAAGATATCCCGTGGCCAGACCCACCAGCATCAGTATCCACAACGACACTTTTACGTCGGCGACCTTGAAATAAATCATCGGCGGCAGACGAAGCCGGGAGAGGAACTCACTTATCTTTCTCGATGGCCCCATACCTTCCGGGCCCGAGGTTCTCCTCACGTCTCGAAGCATCGAGATGGCGACAAGGGAGAGAATGAAAACGAACACCAGGCTAATATAGAGATCGGCCGCCGCGCCTCCGCCGCCTTCGCCGTGTCCGCCGCCTCCTCCTCCGGCGAACAGCTTGCTGTTAATCCATACGGCCAGCCGAATCCCGATAAAGGACGTGGCGACGAGGTAGATGGCCAGCCTTCTGTCCACGTTACCCATCTCGCCATGTTTGCGCGAGCCGACCATCGCCTTGCCGAATTTGTGCGTGATATTGCTCCCGACGGCGATAACCCCCTGCACTCCCAGGTTCATCATGCCGGGCGTCATAAAGAACGCTCCCCCGCTGCCGATAAACCCGCTCAGAATACCGCCAATAAACCCGAGAAGAACGACCTGGAGTGCAATCATCAGGTCAAGGTTAATGAAATGCTCTCCCATCAGGTGCATCCAGTACCTCCTTCCGGCTGGAGACCATGCCGGAGCCAGTGGGCTATTCGAATTTTAGAAGCTTCAAGACGAGACTTGTGACGGTGCCGTACAAATACGCAATTACCGGGATAAACAGAAAGATGGCCGCCATCCTTAGAATCTTTTGTTGCGTATGCTCAGTGGGACCGAGGAACGACATTATCGGTTCCTGAAACTGAAACACGAGGAAGTACAAGACCGCCACGGCGGCGGCATAAAGCCCTATCTTCAAGAACTGCCTCTTGCCGACAAGATATTTTTTCTGCAACTCATCCGCCATAATCACCGGCACCCTGACACGGTCTGAGAGATAACCGCCCAGCTCTCTCATCATTCGCATCTGCGTCTCATGAGACTTCGAGAGGAACAGGTCGCCGAGCACGATGAGGCTGTATTTGACATCCTTTCGGATGACGGAAAGCAGCGTGTGGTAGTTTCCCTTCATAGTATGAGCGCCGCCGGAACGGCCGATGTTGACGAGTTCCTGGATTGTCGCCGAGACACCTCCTTCGTCCTGCTCGGGCTCGACTTCAACATCGTCCTCTATTCCCCCATTATACTCCGACTTTCGAGAGCCTCCGTCGACCGGTCCTGCCGCAGCTCGCGCGGGCTCTTCGAAGGCCTGAACTGTCTCGACGTATGAACCTCCGAACAAATCTTCCAGATCGGGAGGAACGGTGAATCGCACAAGCTCGATGGCGGCGTCCCATCTCTTCGCTATCTGGTTGAGCTGGTGAAAGGCCGCGCAGTGCGGGTCGAACTTCTCCTGAACCCAGAGGATGTTGGTGCTGGCCATCGTGCACATCAATTCCTTGCACCCCTCCAGGCCTTCCAGCACCTTTGGAATCAACTCGGCCACGCCGGGCTGCCTCGGCATGTATGTCACCGTGACGACGCCGTTGGTGGCGCGCACCTTCAAGTCGGCATTGGCTGTCTGAGGGTCCATGGCCAATCTTTTTCGGGCCCTTACCTCAAGGCTTCGATTTTCCAGCGTTCTCTGCGAGGCCGGCGTGGGCTTGAAGTCGGGCAAATCCGCCATGTAGCACAACATCGCGCTGGCATTGGGCAAGCTCATATTTTCCAGGTTCACGACGACATCATACTGGCTGGGTTCGTCGCGCTCTATGTTGTAGAAATAACGTACCCACCTTTCGATGTCCTCGTCGATGTTCCTTACATACTCGTCGGCCTTTTCTCTGCCGAGCTTCAGGTTCTCCATCGCCTCCGCAATCCGGGTCTCGCGGCCCACCACCAGACGAACCTTTATGATATGAGATATGCCCTGCAGCAGCATGTGCCCGGCTCGACCGTGATAAACAAAATCCTGCTTCAAGGCGCGCTCGCAAAGGTTGGACGTGATGAAAGCGAGATAGCGCTCCTTTTGCCTGGCTACCCGCTCGTTCATAGCTGGAGACTTGATCATCGCCATTTCGAGTTTTCCGACGGGAATGCCCGCCTGCGTGGCTTCGTCGATCAAGTCTTCGCGACAAAGGCAGGAACATCCGAGCTTTTTCGCCAGGTCCTCGGCCAACTGCTTCCGCGAAGTCTTGGACTCGCTCGAAATAAATATGAGAGGCATGGTTCCGCTTTTCCTCCTCCCTCTCCCCCACCGGGTGGGTGTGTGAATGTCCCCGCCTTCTCGTAGGGGACCCGGCCCGACTGAGGCGGCTGGTCCGGCGCGTCTCAGGCCAAAGGCAAAGACACCGCAACGGCCGGAAAAGGGCTAATGCTCTTTGCGACAATAACCCGAAGGCGAAAATCCCTCGGGCACAATATATTCCTCTGAGTCAGTCAATATGAATAATTGCTGAAACGGCTTTCCAGCCGGAGATTACCTCGTCAATATTGTGGGGTGTCGAAGGCCTCTCCCTCACTGGATCGCTTTCAAGAATGCTCGGTTGCTCCGGTTTTTCAGCAAGTCGCATCTATGGGATGGCAGCGACCACCATGTCGTTGTGCGCTCATTCCTCGACAACATGTGCAAGTGAGCGAACAACCAGATTATACAACATGTCCGTCTCGCAGTCAACCGCATCAGAATGCCCCGGCGCCTTGCGGGCAGGAGCCCTCTCATTCGACGGTGGGCGTGTGGTATAATGACCTTTCTCGGATTTCAGACCCAATTTCGCTTCTCCATGCGTGGAGTCGGCCGAATGAAGACAGGCGCTTTGAGCCGGACATCGAATTTTCTGAGATACGCACTGCTCATCTGTGCACTTGCGTACATCGTCCTCTATATCGCTCTTGCCTTTTCCCGTATCCGGTATCCGTTTGAATTAGAGTGGCAGGAAGGGGGCACGGTGGACCACGTAAGGAGGATACTCTCGGGGGAAAGACTGTATGTCGCTCCGTCTCTGGAATTCATCCCGTTCATATACACCCCTCTCTACTACTACGTTTCGGCAGTCGCTTCAAAGATTATCGGCGTAGGATTCGTGCCGCTCAGGCTGGTGTCGTTCATCTCGTCATTGGGCTGCTTCCTCGTCATTTTTCTCATGGTTAAGCGAGAGACGGGGAGCAACTTCTCGGGCGCGCTTGCCTCCGGCCTGTTTGCGGCAACCTTCAAGATAAGCGGTTCGTGGTTTGACATCGCAAGAGTGGACTCGCTGTTTCTTTTTCTCCTTTTGCTGGCGCTCTATTTGATAAGATTCAGGACTTCGCTGAAATCGTATGTCCTCGCGGGAATGCTTATCTCGCTTTCTTTTCTGACCAAGCAGACGGCGCTGCTTATCTCGCTGCCGGTAATGGCCTATTGCGTCTATTCGAATCGTCGCTCCGGCGCCGTCCTCATCGGCACCTCGTTTGCAGCTATTGGTCTGAGCACATGGTTGCTCAATCATGTTAATGACGGTTGGTACGTGTACTACGTCTTCGACTTGCCGAGAAAACATGCCATCGTAAAAAACATGATCCTCAGCTTTTGGGCCAAGGATCTGGCGTGGCCGCTTCCGATCGCCTTCGGTGTGTCGGTTTTTTCTCTGTACGCCGACATCCGAGCCCCTGACAAGAGGAGATCCCTTTTCTACCTCTCGATGGCAGTGGGGATGCTGGGAGGAGGCTGGTTCTCGAGGCTGCATCTCGGAGGGGAGGCGAATGTGCTGTTCCCCGCCTACGCCGCCATAGCAATCCTGTTCGGGATAGGAACACATCGGGCGTTTGGGCTCGCTTCGGCCGCGCCCCCGAGCAGGGCGAAACCGATGGAAATCCTAATCTGCGTCCTCTCCATTCTGCAATTCTCTTTCCTCATATATAATCCTTTCCCCCAGGTTCCAACCGAGAAGGACGTAGAGGCGGGAAGGCGCTTCATCCGCACGATGGCACAGATGGAAGGGGAGGTGTACGTTCCTTATCACGGTTATCTGCCCGTCCTGGCCGGCAAGAAGACGCACGCGCATGCGATGGCCATGATCGACGTTCTGAGGGGAGATCAGGGACAGGTCAGGGCGAGACTGGTCGTCGAGCTGAGGCAGGCGCTGCTGCAGCGAAGATTCGGCGCAATTATCCTTGATTCGGGTCAGTTTATGAAGGATTGGTTCCAAAAGAAGGATTTTGAAGGGTATTGCATGACGGAACAACCGTTCTTTGAAGACAAATCCGTATTCTGGACGATTTCGGGTATGAAGACCAGGCCGCAGACGATAGTTTACGTTTGTTCGCACGACGACTGACGCATGCCTTGTCAGGTCCCAGGGGCAAGACGGTCGGCCACCTTACGGGCCGAGCGCACCACAGTCTCTATCGTCGAGTGTCCGTAGTAATCTCCGACCAGATGCAATCCTTCGACCCGGCCGACGCTGTTCAGAAAATCTCTCAGCCTCCGATACACGCCGACTTCGTATCGGGGCATCCCCGTGTGATGCCGCACCACCTCGAAGGATTCCACCTCTTCATCGAACTCCGGTACGACACGCTTCATTTCGCTCCTGGCCAGCTCGACGATTCTCTCGTCGGTCTCATCGATAAGCTGGTCGCCTGCTTCGCCGACAAACCACGCCTGAAGAACGGAGTTGCCGGAGGGAACCATCTGGTCGCACTTGAAGGCTGCGTCGGACGTGAACGACGCCTTGAAATTCTCGGTCCGGGAGAATACATACGCCCAATGATTTTCCGGAAGGCGCCGCTTCATGAAGAACACCGCCATGGGGAACTGAGAGTATTTGAAATCTCTGATGACGTCTTTCTCTTTATCCGTGAGAATGGGAAGCAAACGGGCCAGCTCCTTCAGCGGCGTTGCGCAAATGACATCAGCCGCCCCTATCCTCCTCATCTCCCCTCCGACCAGCACGCGTACTCCCGTGACCCGGCCCGACTCCGTCTGGATTTCTTGCGCGTCGGCGTTGTAGGTAACGGGAAGCGTTCGCGCCAGACGGTCGGGCAGCGTGTACATCCCCGTGGGCAGGCAGGTATCGGAAGATGTGAGGAACTGCTTGGTTATCCTCAAGAAATGCGCAAGGCTTTCCCCCTCGGGGTCGGACAGGTTGAACGCGGTGATAATCGGACGCACGAGAAATTCCAGAACGTCCTTGTCGCATTTTTGCAGAATATGCTCCGCAAGCTCGATGTCCTCAAATTCCTCCAGGGGGTCGTTATAATACGTGTCGATCCTTCGGAAATTTCTCAGCGTGGTCCAGATGAGCCTCGCAAACTTCAGGTTGGAGCCGAGCGGTATCAGCCTGTATCTCAGAGTGTTGTGTTTTACCAGGAATCCGCGCCCGTTCCGGATCAACTTCACGGGCGGCCTGATGGGCAGAAGCTTCTCTCTGAGGCCGAGCGTGTCGAGCAGTTTCAGCGTTTCGACATAGTTGGTGTGAAAATACTGAGCCCCAACATCGACGCGGGCACCCTCTCTTTCGAGCAGTTGTATCCTCCCGCCCGGAATGGAAGAGCGCTCGTATATTTCCACTTCACGGCCCGACTCGCGCAGAAAGTGGCCCGAGGCTAATCCGCCTATCCCGGCTCCTATTATTACGACCTTCTGAGATGGTTCCATAGCCGTTCGCTCCTCAAATCACATTCCGCTCGCATATGGCAAAAACGGCTCACATCGAGATGTGAGCCGTTTGGGAACATCCAGCTATTTGACACTGCCCGCTCTCAAAAGGTATCCATGACGAGCCCGGCCGATATGATGCTCCGCCGGGCTATTGGGAAACGCCTACGGCCTCGAGCGTGGCCTTCGCAAGCCCTGTGAGCGCCGGATGCGTGAGAACCTTCTTCAGGTCGCCGCCGCTCTTCAGTTCCTCCGCGTAATATTCCAGCAGCGCGGCGAGGTTCTCCTTGGCATTCCCGACCATGAAGTCTATCTCGTTCTCCGGATTCTCGCCGGCCTCGACGGCTTTCGCCAGAAGGCCAACGATTCCCTCCCGCAACTCGGCGGAGAACGCGCTCACGTCCAGCCGGGGCGCTCGCAGATGGCCTGCAAGACAGTTCAGGAGCGATGAGCCGTCGTCTCGGAGCTCACTCACAACATCGTGCAGCTTTGAGTCGGGGTAATCCAGAACCTGGGCCGCCGCGTGCGCGACCCCCAGCAACGACTGCTCGGCAGCCTGGATCTTCATGTCGCGTACGTAGTTTGGGTCCTGAGTGAGGTATTCCTTCCTGTAGGGGAGGCTGCCGTCGTCCTTAATGTCCTTTCCGAAGTAGTAGTATCGCTTGGCGGGGGGGATCTTTATATAGCGATTAGCAGGGTTGATTATCTCCTTCAGAGTCGCCCATGCCGCCTTGAGTTCAGTGTATTTCCCCTGCACTTTCAGGAAGGTCGAAGGCTCTCCGAAATGCTGTTTCCAGCGCTGCTCCGCTTCCTTGACCATCCGCCTCACGCGGCCGTTCGGGGCGAAGCGCTCAAGCGCGGGAATCATCGTGCATGCCTGAAACAACTGGTTGCGGTGGCGCTCGGCAATCTGCCGGAAATACACGTCGTCGGAGTCCTTGTACCGCTCGTATCCCTGAAAGTGAACCTTTATCATTCGGAGAATGCTCGGCCCCCACGTGTTGAGCATCCGCTCGTCGCCGTTTCGGATGTACTCCAGTATCTCGTGCTCGTAGAGATTCTTATGAATCATGCCGCCGCCGTAGAAGCTCACGTCCTCCCACTTGAACGGCTTCACGCGGCCTTCTTCCTTCAGCCGCTTGTAGAGGGGAGTGCCGGGATAGGGAGTCACGCGCGTCAGCTGCGCCGTCGTGGGTTCACACGCGAGCAGGTACTGGAAGTCTTCCTCCATTGTTTCGCGCGTGTGGAAGTCGAAGCCGGCCATCCAACCGATGGTCGTGCTCATGCCCCGTGCGTAGAGCTGGTGGAAAATCTCCTTCGCATCGCCCACCCGCTTGCCGTATCCCTCGTCGGGAGCGAACTTGGACTCGAGCCCGATGAACAGATGGGCGATGTTGCAATGAGCCAGGTCATCCAAATCGTCATACGTCGAGAGCGTATTGATGCTGGTGAGAATGGTTATCATGAACTGTGAGAAGTCTATCTCCGGGTCTTCGCGCAACAGACGCCCCACCTCGAGAATGAAGTCTTTGTCCTGGTCTTCTTCGTAAACGATGAAGTTTGTGCCGGGCATGTGCTGCTGGCACATTTTTATCTCGTTCTTCACCTGCTCGGGCGAAACCAAAACGATGCGCTTGCCGCCGAAATGGGTGGTCGTCGTGCAGAAATCGCAGCCGCGGTTGCACCCCACGGCCGCAATGAGCGCGGTCGTCTCACCCTCAGGCCATCTGTTGAGCCACGGCACCGACCCGAACGAGCAGCGGGGCAGGAAATGCTGTCGGACGGGCGCGTTCACGTCGTCGCCCAGAAGCTCGCGGAACCATCGCACGCCGTCGCCCAGCACAACGTAGTCCGCAAGTTTCTTCCATTCCTCCTCGGGATAATACGCACCCACGCTCTGAGCGACAAAGCTCCCCAGTACGACTTTGCTCTGAGGCGAGTACTTTCGCACCATCCGGCACATCTCCATCACGCTCTCGAGGTTCGGCGTGAGCGCGGAAATGCCCACGTAATCGTAGCCCTTCTTGACCTCCTCGATCCAGTTCTCCATTCTCGGATGGTCCAAGACCACACACGGAACGGAGATGTTCTGCGCGATTATGAATGAACCGACGAGGTGCATGTGTCCCTCGTGCGTGAAGATTCCCTGCCCCTTCATGAACCGTTGTCGCATGATGTCGGTCGGCGTATCGTGCCACGGCTGGATGGGGTAAGGAGTGACCGGTGTGGAAAGCAGAACGCGTTTCATTTGTGCTTCGCCCCCCTTGTTTGTTCCCTTGGCGGGAAAATCGGA
Organism: uncultured bacterium; assembly: GCA_964607485.1. GTDB lineage: Bacteria > Abyssobacteria > SURF-5 > SURF-5 > SURF-5 > CAZSKP01. The sequence goes on from CAZSKP010000025.1 coordinate 63,735, forward strand.
GTCAACCTACCATTTATCTATATTATAACGATTCTGTTGACTGAGTCAAGTAAAATTTATGAATGAGCTTCATTTTCATCACCCGAACGCCATTTTCGGCCCAGAATTCAACAGTTCGATTGATGAATGAACATTCATTCACAATAGCCGCGCTACGTCACCCGATACGGATAGTAGCCACGGGCAATGTCGAAGCGACCGAGCTGCGCGCCACCCAGCCAGAGCTGTATCTCCTTCACGTCGCGCCAGTACTTTTCCACATGATAGTCACGGATATACCCATAAGAGCCCATCAGCTCCATCGCCTTATTCGTGACTGAGATAGCCATTTCGGTCGCGTAGTTCTTGCTGATGCTTGCATGGCAGAGCATGGCATCGGAATGGGCAGGCCCGAACTGGTCGCGATGGCTCAGCATGTATGCGACCTGTAGGTAGTGCGCACGTGCCGTCTCGATGCCCGTGGCCATCTCGGCGAGCATGCCCGCGGCGATAGAGTGGTCCCGAATCGGCTTGCCCCCGGCTACGCGGTCGCTCGTGTATTTGAGCACCTCTTCGAAGGCTCCCCTCGCGCATCCCACCGCCGCGGCCGCGCTCACGACCCTGCCGATAGTGAGGTTGCTCTTGAGAAAGTCCGCGTCCGCGCCCGGCCCGCCGGCACGGTAGGATTTGGGCACTCGCACGTCATCGAAATAGATGTCGGCGTTGCGGTCGGACTGCATCCCCGCCTTTGCCTCAAACTTGCCGAAGCTGAGGCCGCTCGTGTCGCGGGGAACGTAGATGAGCGCGATGCCCTTTTCGCCCTTTTCGACGTCGGTCTGACACACGACGCAGTAAAGGCAGGCCACGCCGGCGCTGCTGGGGAAGCGCTTCGCTCCGTTGATTACCCACTGGTCGCCGTCCAGGACCGCCCGCGTCTTTATCGTGCGCCCGTGGAGCGCGGACAGGTTCTCGATGTCGCACCCGCCCGCCGGCTCTGTCATGGCAAAACAGGCAAGGGCCGGCGATTCCTTCTCCGACATGGATTCAAACAGCTTGAGCACGTCCTTGTTTCCGGCGGAGGCGGCGGGAGCCAAGGCCCATCCGTTGACTCCGGCGACTATCCCTATTCCTGCGTCGCCCCGGGACATCTCCTCAAGTACGATGCAGGAGGTGACCAGCGAAGTCGTCGGCGCGCCCTCTCCGGCCGTTTCCTAGCGGCCCGCGCCTCTGAACACGCCCAGGTCTGAAAGCTTTGTGAGGATGTGATTTATTATAATATTTTAGGTGTCGTCGTCGAGCTTGTCGCGAACGGGCATGATTTCGCGGTCAACGAATTGGCGAATCATCTGTACTATCATTCTGTCCTGCTCGGTCACGATCAGCGAAAAGTATTCCATGACATCTCCTCCTCTTCCGTTTTCCGTCAGACACGCCGGGAGCTTCGTGAGATGTTCTGAAGGAATCGCTGTCTTTCGATGAGGCGCCTCATCACCGTCGCGCCGCGCCTGAAGCTGGGATAAGGGAAAACGCCTTCCGATTCGATAAGTTCCAGCGAACCTTTCCTATCTTCCTTGGACAGAGTCGCCGCCTCGGAGATTACCAGCACGGGCTTCTCGAATTTATCGATACATTCGACCACGGTTCGCGCCGAATTCATATCCTCCTCGATCACGCGCTCGCACATCTTCTGAAGCGCCACGTCTTGATACAGGTGCGTCTTCTCAAGCAGCTTCGCCCGAGACGAGGCGAATCCCATTCCCAGAAGGAGTATGCAATCGACCTCCTTCGCAGTTGCGAGCGCCTCGAGGCATCCTTTCACGCTGCTTCTCGAAAGCCCGGCCACGAGGTCGACCGGATTGCCGCGGTTCCACCACGGCGGCAGCACGGCGTTGAGTTTTCGGAGGGTGCTTTCCTTGAGCCGGACGACCTCCAAGCCCATGTTGTGGCACACGTCGGAGCAAAGCACACCCAGTCCTCCGCCGGTGGTGATTACGCCCACGCGATTGCCGCGAGGAAGCGGCTGGCGTCGGAGCGCGAGGGCAACATCGAACAGTTCTTCGATATCGCCGACCAGGATTATTCCGGATTGTTTGCACATGGCCGAGAATACTGCGTCCGAGCCCGCAAGCGAGCCAGTGTGAGAGTTGGCGGCGACGCTGCCGGCCGGCGTGCGTCCGCCCTTGATCATCACTATGGGTTTGCGGGATGTGACCCTTCGCGCTACCTCCATCAGTCTCTTTCCGTCGCGCGCTCCTTCAACGTACGAAAGGATGACCTCAGTGCCGGGGTCGTCGAGGAAATATTCGAAATAGTCTTCCATGTGCAGGTCGGCCTCGTTGCCGCTGCTCACGTACTTGCCGAACCCGCAGTCGCGCAGGATGGACGTCCGGAGCAATATGCCTCCGATGTTTCCGCTCTGGGAGGCCATGCTGAGCATGTTCGGCCGGGGGAAATAGGAGGGCATGAGCGCATACAGGCTCATGGAACCGGAGCACATCACGCCGTTGCAGTTCGGCCCCACCACGCGTATGCCGCCCTCTCTCGCAGCCCTGACGAGGTCGTCCTCCATCTCCTTTTCCTCGGGACCAAGCTCGCCGAAACCGGCGGTTATGACGAGCGCGATCTTCGCCTTGCCGCCGCATTCGCGGATGACCTGGGGGACTTTAGGGGGAGGCACGACGACAAGTACGAGGTCAACCGGGCCGGGCAAGGCGGCCATTGAAGGATACGCCTTGAACCCCAGTATCTCCTTCTCCCGGGGGTTGATGGGGTAGATTTTTCCCTTATACCCTCCGAGGCTCAGGTTCATGAGGATGAAGAATCCCCATTTTCCCGGCGTCTTCGATGCGCCGATGAGCCCAACCGATTTCGGGTTGAACAGGTGTTCGAGGGTTTCGCTGATTCCGGGTTTGAGTGGCTGCGTCATAGGCCTTCAGAAAAAGAACTGCGGCGCCTTGTGTTATCCGGGGTGAATGTCGCTGTGGCAGGCCCAATGCTACGGCCAGAGTCCGGTAGGGCTAAACGCTCCACGCCGCCCATGCCGGCGCTGAAGAAAATGTCTTCGTGACTTAGTCCAATCATTTTCCGACAGGGCGCATCTTGCCGAGAGCAGGACGTTATTGTATCAGGAGGCTTCCCGTTGGTCAAGGGCAACGCGTTTTGCCTCGGTCTGTCATCCCCCATGAAAATCAGACATAGTTTTAGTTAGGGGGTGCATCATGGAGGCTTTGTTCCTTTTTGAGCATGTGTCGGATCCCATTGTCCTCGTCGATAGAGAGTTCCGCGTCATCCGTGTCAACCCGAGCTTCTGCAATTTGTTCGACGTGACTGAACAGCAGGCGGCCGGTAAGAGGAGCTGCGACCTCTTCCACGAGTTGAACCTCAGCCGCTGCAATGACGCGTGCATGAGGGTCATCCAGAAAGATGTTGGGAGCGGCAAATTAGTCGAGGTTCCGGATGAACACTGCCCCCATTTCGACCATGCCTATCCCATTTTCGATGAGAACGGCAGACTGAAAGAGGCTATGCTCATCCTGAAGAACGTTGTCTATCAGGCCGGGCTGTCGGGACAGGCGACTCCGGCCAAGGAGAGCGACAGCAAGGACGTCATGCTCGCGACGATATACCACGACCTGGCGTCCCCCCTCCAGGTCATCAGGGCGTGCACGGACGTGATGGCGATGGAACTTGGCGAAAGCCCTGAGAGCGAGAAAGAGACAATGCGCGACATGCTCGAGGCATCGAAACGCAATGAGCGGCGATTGTACGAAATGGTGCGCACGATACGAATGATCCCCAGGCTGGAGGAAGAAGACGTGTACAGGCCCCGGCCGGTCCGGCCCGATAAGGCGCTGGCGGCTGTGTGCCGCGATTTCCGATTGGTGCTCAGGAGCGACGTCAAATTGGAATGCAACGCCTCGGCGGAACTTCCCGACGTGATGGTCGAGCCCGAGTTGTTGAATCGGGTGTTCTTCAATCTGCTCGATAATGCGGCGCGCTACACGCATGAGGGTGGGCGCATCGTGGTTTCTGTGCAGCATGAACCCGGCGACACTCACGTGATGTTCAGCGTGTTCGATGACGGTGACACGATTTCACCTGAACTTCAATCACGCCTTTTCGAAAAGAACGTGGTGATCGATCACAAGAAAAGGATGACAAAGATACGAAGGGATCACGGCTGGGGGCTGTACTTCTGCCGACTCACGGTGGAACGATTCGGTGGCTCCATTTGGGTGGAGTCGAAGGAGGGTTGGGGAACCCGGTTCTCCTTCACGCTCCCGGCTGCACCGTCGCAGAAGCGTGTCACCACGAAATGACCTCAGTCGTAAATTGACGGAACCGCCAGCCGTCAACCCATACTCAGGAATCGCCGAGATACACCTTCCCGTAATCCGCGCTCGTCATCGGGGTCCCTTCCTTTGCGAAATCCGCAGCCACGACCTCTCCAATAAACATCGTGTGGTCGCCCGCCGCGAACGTGGCCGCAAGCCGGCAGTCCATGTACGCAAGTGCGCGCTTCAGTATGGGGCATCCCGTCTTCAGTGTGATGCAGTCAGCGCCCTTGAATCGTTCCGCCGGACTCGGCAGTTTGAAGCGGCCGATGGTGTCGGTGTCGTTCCTGTCGAGCACATGCAACGCGAACGCGCCGGCTTCTTCAATAACCGGATGCATCCGCCGATTCTTCCGCACGGCCACCATAACGAGCGGCGGGTCGTGCGAAACCTGCGAGACCCACGAGGCTATCATGCCGTGGTTCTCGTCGCCCTTTTTGCTTGTCAACACGTAGATCCCGTATGAAAGGCGGGTCATCGCGCCGATTATCTTGCTCTCCACGGTTTTCCTCCTACTCTCGGTCGGCCGGCTCAGCGCTTCCGAAGCACTTTCCCGTGCAACTGGCCGGACTCATATTTACCCTTATCGACGACCACATGGCCGTTGAGCAGCACATACTCTATTCCGACGGAATCCGCGGTCGGGTTCTTGAGCGTTGCGCGGTCGATTACCGTCTCGGGATTGAATACGACGATGTCGGCAGCATAATCCTTCTTGATGATTCCCCTATCCCTCAAGCCCGTGCGCGTGGCCGGCAGC
>CAZSKP010000026.1:0-68731 GCA_964607485.1 uncultured bacterium
GGTCTGTACAAGGGACTGACCTGGCAGACCGAGGCCTTGTTCTCGCAGAAGGACACGGAAGAAGATCAAGAGGATACGTGGGGAATGTATTCCTCGCTCGAATATCAGTTTGCCCGGCGCTGGAAGGCGGCCGCTCGATATGATTACTCGGAGTTTCCGGATTACGAGAAGTACCATGAGCACGGCTACTCGGCTTACCTGACCTTCATGCAGAGCGAGTACGTGTTCTGGCGGCTCGGATACATGTTTGTGGATCGCAACTTCCCTGATCCGATGGAAGAAGATGAGCATTTGTTGTGGGTCCAGATGGACTTCGGCCTGGGTCCCCACCGCGCTCACCAATACTAAGAGGAGGGAGATAGAAGATGAGACCGTCGAAGAATCTGTTGACTGCGTTCGCGGCGATAGGGCTGCTTCTTTCCTTCTTTCCATCGGAGTGCGAGGCGAAGCTGAGAGTGGTGACCACTCACACCGTGCTCAAATCGCTCGCCGAGGAAGTGGGCGGCGAGCACGTTTCGGTCTCCTGCCTCGCGACCGGCCGCGAAGACCCGCACGCAATCTCCGCCAAGCCGAGCTACATGGTGAGCGCGCGCAAGGCCGACTTGTTCATAAAGATCGGGATGGAGCTCGAAATCGGGTATGAGCAGCTTGTCATTGATGGTTCGCGCAATTACAAAATCCGGTTCGGCCAGCCCGGATATCTTGATACGTCCCTGAGTGTCCTCCGTCTTGAGGTACCCACGACGAAAGTGGACAGGTCCATGGGCGACGTGCATCCTCTCGGCAACCCACATTACTGGATGGACCCGTACAATGCACGCATAATGGCCGGCTCGATAGCGAAGAGACTGGCCGAGCTGGACCCCGCAAACGTTTCCGATTACGAGGCCAGCTTCGCCGACTTCAAGGCGCGTCTCGACGCGGCGATGTTCGGCCAGAAACTTGTCGAACGTCTCGGCGGCGACCGGTTGTGGTCGCTCGACTTGGCGGGACGATTGGAAACCTATTTGCGCAATGAGGGCCTTGACGAGTTGGCGGGCGGATGGTACCAGCAGTTACGACCGCTCAAAGGCACGGAGTTGATCACGTATCATCGCAGTTGGGGATACTTTGCCCAGAGGTTCGGCCTGAACGTCGTCGCCCAGCTCGAGCCCAAGCCTGGCATTCCTCCCAGCCCGGGTCACCTGCGCTACGTCGTCGAGGCAGCTCAACAGCAAAAGGTTCACGTGATACTGATGGAACCGTACTATGACCGCAAGGCGGCCGACTTCGTGACGGGGAAAACAGGGGCGGTCGTGGTGGAGGCGACGAACGCCGTGGACGGCCAGCCGGGAATAGATGACTATTTCTCCGTTATTGACAACGTTGTAAGAAGGCTAAAGGAGGCGACTCTCGCGCCACAGAAGAAAGTGGGCTAGCAGCCGGTTCGCATAGGGGCGCACGGTCGTGCGCCCCTACAGGAGAAATCACGAGTGTCGTTGGACCGACCTGATGCTTTGAAACAGGAGGAACCAGAATGAATGATATGTTGGTCTTCATGGCTGCGCCGTTCGCAGCCTGCCTCATATTGACGGGAATTCACTGCTATCTTGGCCTTCACGTTGTCACTCGCGGCGTCATCTTCGTTGACCTCGCGTTGGCGCAGGTGGCCGCCCTGGGCACGACCGTCGCGCTCCTGTTCGGGTTCGAGCTGAAAAGCGCGGAGGCATATTACTTCTCGCTCGGGTTCACGTTCATCGGCGCAGCCGTGTTCGCGCTGGCAAGGTTTCGTGAGGAACGAGTGCCGCAGGAGGCGATAATCGGAATCGTGTACGCCGTCTGCTCCGCGACCGCCATCCTGGTGCTCGACCGCGCTCCACACGGCCACGAGGCGATAACGGCTATGCTCGTGGGAAACATCCTCTATGTCACATGGCCGGGCATTGTGAAAACATTCCTCATTTACGCCGCTGTCGGCTTGGTTCATTTCTTCCTTCGGCACAAGTTTCTCCCGATATCCCTCGACGCCGACGAGGCTTGGAAACGTGGGCTTTCCATCAGATGGTGGGACTTCGTCTTCTACGTCACGTTCGGATTCGTCGTCACGAGCTCGGTGCAGATAGCGGGCGTGCTGCTGGTGTTCAGCTATCTCGTCGTCCCCGCCGTTTGCGCAATGTTCTTCGCCGACAAGATTTCCTCCAGGCTTCTGCTCGGATGGCTGCTCGGATTCGTTGCGAGCGTTTTCGGGATGCTCGTCTCCGTCAAGTGGGACCTGCCCACTGGCGCGTCCATCGTGTCGTCATTCGGGCTGGTGCTCGTCGCATGCGCCGTCATCGCATGGGCGAAACTTCCACGCGCCCCCGTATCCAAACATCGCCTCGACCCGACAAAAAGCTGAAGTGGAGAGAGCAATCGGAAAGCAGGAGCCCACACAATCCATCCATGGGCTCCCTGTAGGCTCGCGCCGCGATGCGCTCGAAGCACTTTCGACCCTGGACTCATATCTTCGGACTTTCTTGTGACCCTTGACTCTATTGATCAAACATAGTATTTTGTATGGGCCAAACAAAGAAGGATTACCGCGCAAGCTGAAAGAGGAGGTTAATCATGGCCGTTGACGAGAATGTGCTCGAGATGATGAAGCAGCAGCTCGGCTACTCCGACGAGGAGTGGGAGAAGTGGAAAGCCGAGCCCCGCAATATGGCGATAGCCGAGAGGATGCCGGATTTCATGAAGTACCAGGTGGTCGTCGAAGTGATCAAATCGCACGGCTGCGCCGTGGGGCTCAAACCCGGCGACAAGTTCTATTTTAATGCGAGCTCGGCGCTGCTTTGCAAGAAGGGCGTATCGCACATATGCGCCGGCGCGCTTATGCCGGTGCTTCCGTATGCGTGGGGCGTACTCGATAAGATAGCAACGGGGATGGACCCGACAAAAATGGCGTTCAATCACGTCCGTTGTATCGACGTGGGCATCGAAAACGGCGGCTGGGGTGAAGTGCTGATGGAAGTACGGGTCGAAGAGAGACGATAAGCGTCGCGCACGTTTACGGGTCATCATCTCTCTTACTACTCGGAGCAGTTAATAGTCGTCATTCTGAGCCCTTCGGCTGCGCTCAGGATAAACTCCGCGAAGAATCTCAAAGGTTGCGGCAGGTCCGGTGAAAAACGAGATCCTTCGCTCGGGCCTGCGGCCCTTCGTTCAGGATGACGAAAGTGTGAAGTAGTTTGTGCTCCCAGTAGTAAACGAAACTTTGCCGAATCGTCTGACGATGTGCCCGAATTACGATTCCCGGAGGAAAAGCATATGTCACAAGACGCAGTGAGAATTCTGGGCATCAGCGCCGCCCACAGGAAGAACAGGAACACGGCGTATATGGTTCGTGTTGCGCTCGAGGCCGCCGAGGAAATGGGCGGCGTGGCGACGGAGTTCATCGAGCTGTGGGGTAGAAAAATCAAGTATTGCATTCATTGCGACAAATGCCTCGTCGAGCCATTCGAGTGTATCGTGAAAGACGATATGCAGGAAATCTATCCGATTCTCGACCGAGCCGACGGGATCATTTTCGGCGTTCCGGTTTTCATAATGGGCGTGACGGGAATATACAGGAATTTCATGGATCGGCTGCGGAAGTACGTGCACACGGGCGGCTTTCTCTGGAAAGTCGGCGCTGCAATCACCGTTGCATACGGGCGCAATGCCGGCCAGGAGAGCACGCTATCGGAAGTGCACACAAGCATAAAGGCGCTCCAGATGATTGGCATCGGCGGCGCGGGACACGGAGCCGCCGGCTGTTCGGGCCTGCCCTATGGGCCGATTCCGTGGGAGGACGACGGAAAGGTGATAGCGTGCAAGAACGACCCCTACGCGATCGGCGGGTCAATGATCGTGGGCAAACGGATCGCCGACGTCGCGAAGGTCATGAAGCTCGGCCTCGCACACGCCGATTTCAAGCACTCGAAAGGAATCCACGAGATCGGCTTCAAGATCATCCAGAAATATATGGCCGAGCAAAGCAAGCGAGACGCCGAGGAGGAGCTGCAGGCGCAACAAGAGTAAGCGGAACACGGAACTCTGTAGGGGCGCATGGCCATGCGCCCAAGAACAACAAACCATTCTTTCCAACCACGGATTCACACGGATTCTTTTTACTCGCCGCTAGCCCCTTCCCCAACTTTGGACCTTGGACCTTGGACCCTGGACTCCGGACCTTCTTCTTGTACTTGACTTTATTCACTTAAAGTAGTATTTTGTATGCAGTAGCGGAGAAGAATGACCGCGTGAGTCTGCCATATCGAAAATGCAGATGCTGGCGTACAGTCACTCCTGATACCTGACGTTTTACGGCGGAAAGGATATATGGCCAATTGGAGAAATAAAGAGAAAGAAGGCTACAAGCCTGAGCTTGTTGCTCAAGAGATGGAGAAGACTAAGATTCTTTCCGATACTGGGAAGGTCTCATTTAAAGGTTTTGAGTCTTTGGGGCATTTTGTATTGCTAAATAGTATGATCACCCTTAATGAAGAGGTGCCGGAAATTGAAAAGCGAAGAATGATCAGGCAAGCAGCGTTCAACGCTGGGGCGAAGGGGAAGATTACTTCTGAGTCAATCCTTAACGAGGTCGCTAAACTTGAGCGAACATATCTCTCAACTACACCAAAGAAGTTCAAGTTGATTACTGAGATTTCGATTTCAAGGTCGTGTCAACTGCCGCGAGTCTATTATGAAGGCTCATGCATTGTCATCAATGCACGTTTGGATGCGGCAACGAAGAAAAGCAGAAATGAGTTGCTTTTTGATGCGAAACGTTCGATGACCAGCGATCTGCGAAAAGATTATGCTAAGGTGAGTGTAAGCGTGACAGCTCGTTCTGTTTATGAGGCTGCAGACAAAGCACTTGATAGGTTGGATTTTGTTAGAGGGCTTTGGAACCTCTGGAGAAATCGCGGACATTCCCTCAGCATTTCATCCGGCAGAACAAGTCCAGTCAACCGTATCATACTTGGCCCCATACATACGCTTCATAATATTGATGGCACCCTCGCAGTAGATTCTTGGTGGTATGAACCTCAATACCAAGGCCCGGTTAGGGTTTATGATCAGAAGGCAAAAATTTCGGGCATGTACAAATATATGGCGAATTTCCGAAGTCTCTTAAAGAAATCCAATTATGCTCCCGATATAATCAATGCGGTATTACGGTATGGCCGTGCTCTAGATAAGACAGATTTGGATTACTCATTTCTTCGGCTATGGGCCGTCCTTGAGCTTCTTACGGGAACACTGGCGGAGAACTATAAAGTAACGGTTCGTCGGGCCTCGTCTATTTTTGCGGACAGAGAGTATACCCACCAAGTTCTTTTGCATCTTAGAGAATATCGGAACAAATCGGTTCATTCTGATTTCGAATCCAGTGACATCGAGTCTCTGGTGTATCAATTGAAACGATGTGTGGAGGTGCTTATTGCATTTCATCTCAGATACAGATTCTCGTCTATGCCGGACGCTGCCAAATTCATGGATATTCCTCACGATAAAGATTGGATTGACAAACAGATCTACAAGTTGCGTTACGCTAAGAAACTCATTTCTGGCTCATAAAGGCATAACGGTTGAAACCCGACGCTTCCTGAAATGGATTCCTGCATCTTTGGCACGTCGTACCTCGCAAAGACAAATGGGCACAGCGATGCTGCGCCCGTACTTTCTTGTTCGTATTTCAGAGAAAGCTTCTTACAGTTCGTGGGTGCCGACGTGGGTCGGGACTTGGAACATCTCCTCTATCTTGGCTCTGATGCCGTCGATGTTCATCGGGCAATTCATGACGGCGGTGGCCTTCTTGACGCATGTGCCGAAATAAATCTCGTCCACTTTCTCGCCCAACTTTTCCAGCACAAGCGTCTGTAGCTGCAGCTTCGGGAGCACGAGGCCGGGGCAGTCGCCGCAGCTCGTCTTGAACACCAGCCGCATGTCGCCTTTCCCCTCGAACGCGAACGCTTTGTCGTTGAGCGCCTTGTAACACTTCGCGCAGCCGACGCAGCTCTCGTCCTGTATCCTCTCGCAATAAACGATGCCAATGTTCTTAGCCATTACTTTCTCCTCCATGTTCAAGCATTCCTTCATCCAGTTTCGTGGGGTGTGCCCGCAGAGTGATATGCAATCGCCTTGCCATTGTAATTGCTACCGGAAGAGATTTGCAAATCCTCGGCTATCACGGGCTAGTTCCACCTTTTCCGGGAGCGATATGTGTTGCAATTACGCAACATATAGCGCCCCAATTCCGTTGCATGAATGCAACTTTCCTAACCGCTACTCCTTTTATCGACGGGTAGTTTCGAATCTGTGTATCTCTCCAGCCGGCAAATACTTAAACTGTCATCTAACCATTAACGTCGCGGACTGGCATGCGACGTGCTCTGATGTCGCATCAGGAGGAAATGGGTCTCACGGGACAACGCAACATGAAGAGGAACGATGACAGAGAAATCGGCGCTTGAGCAGAGAGATATTTCCGCCATTATCTTCGATAGCATCAGCGAGGGAGTCTTCACGACCGACCACGACTGCCGCATCACCTCGTTCAACAGCGCGGCGGAGACGATATCGGGTTTCAGCAGGGAGGAAGCAATAGGGAAGTACTGTTTCGACATATTCCGGACCGACCTCTGCCAGACGCGGTGCGCTCTTCGCAACACCCTCGAAAACGGCAAACCGGTGTCGAACGTCCGCGTGACCATCATCACCCGCGAGGGCCGCAAGGTGCCCATCAGCGTAAGCACGACGGTGCTTCGGGACGAGGCGAGACGTTGCATCGGGGCCGTGGAGTTTTTTCGGGACCTCTCCGAGATCGAGGGTCTCCAGGACAAGGTGTTCAAACTCAACCGGTTCGAAGACCTCGTAAGCTGCAACGAGCGGATGCAACGCATCTTCAAGCTGCTGCCCGAGATCGCGGAATCTGAATGCAACGTACTGATCCAGGGTCCGAGCGGTTCGGGGAAGGAACTGCTCGCGCAGGCGCTCCACAATCTCAGTCCACGAAAACACAAGTCCTACATCCGCATCAACTGCGCGGCGCTTCCCGAGACGTTGCTGGAATCGGAGCTGTTCGGCTACGTGCGCGGCGCATTCACCGACGCGAAACGCGACAAGCCGGGGATGTTCTACATGGCCCAGGGAGGCACGCTCCTGCTGGACGAAATCGGGGATATGCCGCTGGCGTTGCAGGTGAAGCTCTTGAGGGTGCTCAACAATGGCGAATACCAGCCTTTGGGCTCGACCCGAATGCTGCAAACCGACGCTCGCATAATCACCTCCTCCAACCAGGACATAAAGCGCATGGTCGAGCAGGGCGTTTTTCGAGAGGACTTGTTCTATCGGATCAACGTGATCAACATTCAGATTCCGCCACTTTGCGAACGGTTGGAGGACTTGCCGCTGCTGATCGAGCATTTCATCCAGCAGTTTCGGACAAAGCGGAAGAAGGACATACGGGGCGTGTCGAACGAAGTGTTGAGGCTACTGAGGAGGTATGATTTTCCGGGAAACGTGCGGGAGTTGGAGAACGCCGTCGAGCACGCCTTCGTGATATGCAGGGGCAACATCATTGAGCCCGAGCATCTGCCCGAAAGGATACTCGAGGCGGTTCGCAGTATCGAGGAACGGTCGGGACAGCCGTCCTATGGGCAGAGTTCAGAAGAATCCATAATACGCGAGGCGCTCGTCCGTAATAGGGGCAACCGCCGCAAGACTGCCGATGAACTGAACATGCATCGCTCCACGTTGTGGAGAAAGATGGAGAAATACGGAATCGCTTCTCCGTGAACTCAGGATTCGCAACCCTCGGCCTGCTGCCGGTTGTCCTCGGCGGCTCGGCTGGCGCTCCGCTGGGCGCCTGTTCAGCGGCCGCGTCGGTTCTACCCATCCTACGCCGGCGTCACGGCGATGCTTATTTCTTCCCATGAACCTTCGGGGAGAGAGAGTTTGTCCAGCAGGAGTATGGCCGACGGGTTAAGATAGTACTGGTTCGGCCTGTCCGGACCAACGAGAACGACCGGCGCGTTGAACCTGAAGGCGAACTCCTCGATCGGAATGTTGCCGAACGTGATTGCCTTCTCCAGGTGCGGAATCACGAGCAACTGGTATTCCCGATTCATGAGACACGTCCTGAGTTCTTTCGCGTGCCGGCTCTCCTCGCAGACCTTGAAGCCCACGTCAACGTACTCACCCAGACACTTGTCGTAATATTCGCGCAGCTTCCTGTCGGTGGCCACGAGAATCTTCTCATCGATTATCTTGCGGCCCTTTCCCAGGGGTTCCGAATATTTTTCGTACGGAGACCTCAGGAAATAGAAGATGTTCAGTTGGCATTTGTTTTTGCGAGCGAGGGAAAATGCGAAGTCAAATGCCCAGTCCCCCTTCTCCGAGAAATGGGCGCACAGTCCCACGCTGTCCATCGCAACGGTAGTCATCGTATCTTCTCCTTTCTCTATCCGCACTCACGACGACCGTTAGAGTTCCTTCAGAATATCGTCGATGTAATACTTCGAGTACAACGCACTGACCGGATTGTTTGCCAGAGATTTGTCCTTCACGAAAAGGGTGGACGCAGGGGCGTCGCTGTACCGGGCAAAGATGCAGTCGCACCCCACGCACAATCCCACGGCAACATTGATGTCTGTTTTCAGCGCATTGAGAACTCTCGCCTGACCTATCGGATTGCACACGATCCCGTTAGACGCCGTGATGAGGTCGGGCTGCGCTCTCCCGCCGACTTTGCAGCACACCGGGCTTACCGAAAAAAAGCGGCGTAGCAACCGCGTGAGTATTTCCGTCTCTCTGAACATGTCCACGCAGAACGCCACGCCGACGTGCGTGCACTCCATGCCGATACAGTAATAGATGAACTCCGCGACACGGCACAGCTTGCGGTCGGTTTCCGCCTCTACGTCCATCGTGACTTCCATGGAATGATGAAATTTTGCGTACTGTTCGGCCGGATAAAGTTCGCCGAATCGCGTCGTGCAGTTCTCGCCCTTGAGACAGATTCGGTCCACGCACTCGACACAGTCGATTCCTGATTCCACCGTTTGCTTTTGCAAAGCCCTTTTTGGCTCGACGTCCGACGCTGATTCCCTGCCTTCGGACGCCAAGCCGTACCCGTTCCTGAGACGGCCACTTCCCAGGGCCGCCAGGACCTCCTCGGTCTCTGCAGCTACGTCGTGGATCACTCGGATTCCGTATGAGTCCGCCTTCTCAATGAATTCCCTGTCGATCGCACCGCAGACGAACAGGTCGATTTCCAGCCCAACTAGTTGCAACAATCGCTCCTCTTCGGTCATTCCGGTTGTCTCGACGATCTTTCTCGAGACTTCGCGGTCGTCGAAAAACTGGACGAGCAATGTCTTATCGGAATAAAGACACCGGGGCGAAACCCGAGATCCAAAGAGCGGAATGGCTACCCTCACGACTTTTTTCCCATCTCATTCTCGACGTTGTGAGCTTCGAGCCTACGAGAAAGATGAAATATTTCGAGGAAGACTCTTTCGCATGTTTCAGCACTTTGCTGATTCGTCGGAAAATCTTTCGGCAATAACTATGCCAAGAGTTCTCCTCTCTTCAATCCTTCATTCCAATGCACAGAGCTTCGCGCTTTTTCTCCATTTCGAGCTTGTCGACCGCATCTGGCGACAGCAGAAACACGCCCGAAGAACGTCGCAGAACGCGTTGCATGCAACGTCGCGTCGCAACGATGTGCCACAAGAAAGGCGACATTGACGCTCGCTCCGGGACCTGCTATCGGGAATGACGCACCGCAGCAAGTCCCGAATTTTCCGGCAGTATCGAAGCGCGAATCAGCTTCGCTCCGGTTTGAGGCGAGGGTGGCATATTTCTTGCCCAAACAGTATTCGGCATCAGCATGAAATGACAATCAATCCTTGTGAGGGGACCACGTGTTTGATAGTTGCCGGTTTTGGATGAAAAAATCATGACGGAAAGAAGGATCTCAGTCGGCCAAAAATATTTTGCGGGTATCCTCGGTTTTTTCCTGGTCGGCCTGTTGATCTTCCTGTTGCTGGGCTGGTTTGTGTTTCCAAGCCTAATCTATGAAAGGAAGGCGCAGCCCGTGAATTACAACCCGCCGTTGCATGTGGAGAAGCTGGGCATTACATGCGATACGTGCCACTTCTTCCACGAAGACGGCAGTTGGGCGGGGATTCCCACTCTGGAAACGTGTGTGGACTGCCACGCCGAGACAATCGGCGATTCACCCGAGGAAGAGAAGTTCGTCAACAACTATGTCAAGAAGAACAAAGAGGTGAAGTGGGCGCTATACGTGAGGCAGCCGGAGTGCGTGTCCTTCTCGCATTCTTCACACGTGAGAATGGCCAAGATCGCGTGTGAGACGTGTCACGGGCCGCAGGGCCATTCCGATGCGACAGAATATCTGGCAAACAGGATTACGAACTACAGCTACGTAGTGTACGATCCCCGCGTTCCCCT
The DNA here is from genome assembly GCA_964607485.1 of uncultured bacterium. GTDB lineage: Bacteria > Abyssobacteria > SURF-5 > SURF-5 > SURF-5 > CAZSKP01. Next base: position 10,480 of record CAZSKP010000026.1, read on the forward strand.
CAACGCTTTTACCATCATGAACGAGAAGGGGAGCAAGGTGTGGGGAACCATGAGGATGGATGAGTGCGCAGGCTGTCACCGTTCGAGAGGAACGAGCACGGCGTGTTTCATCTGTCACAAATAGCACGCTGTCCGAAGAAATCTGTGGAGTGAAGGGAAGAGAGACCGTGGAAGTCAACCGCAGGACGTTTGTCAAAGGAATGGCCTTCGCCGGGGGAGCCGCCCTCGGGGTGATGCTGTCGCCTGCTCCCTGGTATCTGATAAGGGATATGGCGTTCTGGACGCAGAACTGGTCATGGGTTCCCGGTCCCGTGCCGGGAGAGCCTTCGTTCGACAAGACGATCTGCAGGATGTGTGATGGCGGATGCGGTATCAGGATTAGAAAAGTCGATGATCGGCTGGTGCGAATCGATGGAGACTGCGACCACCCGGTGAACAGAGGCTCGATATGTCCGCTGGGAACAGCGGCCCTTCAAATGCTCTACAGTCCGGCGCGCGTCAAGACCCCACTAAAGCGGTCGGGCGACCGAGCCAATCCGAAGTGGGAGCCGCTCTCGTGGGAGAAGGCGCTCAAAGAGGTCACCGACAAACTTCGTGCCCTTCGCTCCGCCGGTCGGTCTCATTCAGTCGCCTGCATTGCCAGCCCTTCCGATAGCGTAGCCAACGAGCTTTTCGAGCGATTCCTGCAACCGGTCGGCTCTCCGAATTTCATAAGGATGAACTCGAAGGCGGACGCCCAAGACATCGTGTATGAGCTCATGTATGGTGGGGAAGGGAAGATCGCCTACGACATCGAGAATGCCCGATGCATCCTCAGCTTCGGCTGCGACCTTTTTGCCGGATGGGGGGTTCCGGGCCGCATGTACCATGCACAGTCGGTCTGGCTCGACCAGCCGGGCAACGCCGAAACGGAGATAATCCAGATAGACCCGAGTCTTTCCATCACCGCGGCTAAATCCTCACGGTGGGTGCCCATCACACCGGGGGCCGAGGCCGCCCTGGCTCTGGGCATAGCCCACGTGTTGATCAGGGACGGCCTCTACGACAAGGCGTTCGTCAAGAATCACTGCTTCGGCTTCGAAAACTGGACCGATCAAAGCGGGAAGAAGGTTGCAGGATTCAAGTCGGAGGTGCTCTCCCGTTATTCTCCTCAATCGGTGGAGCTGATGGCAAAGGTGTCGGCGAAGGAAATCGAAGAGCTTGCCTACACGTTCGCCGCAAGCAAGCCGTCGCTCGCGCTCTGCGGGGGAGGCGGCGGCGACCTGTATGCGGACATGTACGCTTTGATGGCCGTTCACAGTCTGAACGCGCTCGTGGGAAACATCAACCAGCCAGGTGGCATTCTCAGCCGGTCCGATACTCCGGTCAAGCCGCTGCCGCCGGTGAGTATGGATGAAGAGGCTGTTCGTGGTTACTCGACGCCCCGGATTGACGAGGCGGGAGGCAGGGAATATCCGTTCACCCGCTCACTGCCCGACAACATCGACGCGCGCGAGGTTGAAGTCCTGTTCGTGCACGAGGCGAATCCGTATTATGCTCTGTCCGACCAGAAGACCGCCGAAGAAATTTTCGGGAAGATTCCTTACATCGTCAGCCTGTCCTCCTATCTCGACGAAAGCACGATGCGTGCCGACCTGATACTGCCGATACCGACACCCTTCGAGCGATGGGACGACCTCGTGAGTGTCCCGGGATTTCAATACCCGGTGTACGACCTGACTCGCCCCGTTGTCAAACCGCTCTACGACACGAAAAATGCCGGGGACATCGTCATCGAAATCGCGCATCGACTGGGAGGTGCGATTGAGAAATCGTTCCCTTGGAACAATGTGATTGAAGTCGTCATAGAAAGGGCTCAGGGACTGCACGAATCCAACAAGGGATTGATAGATACGCCTGAAGCCCTCGCGAGAGTGAGTGAGGGAGAACTCGCGGCCGCCTTTGAAGGGCAAGAATATCCTTCATTCTCGGCGTTCTGGAGCGACCTCGTGCAGCACGGCTGCTGGTTCGACCCGGTCTACAACACCGGCGATCCGACAAATATCCTCAAGACTCCCAGCGGAAAGTTCGAGTTCTTCAGTCAACGCTTGCAGAGTGCATTCGGATTCAGCGAGGCGGCAGCGTGCATGCCACATTACACCGAGCCCGTGCCCAATCCAGAGGGCTTCGATTTGATTATTATGCCCGTCGAGCTTGTCATGATGGCTGGAGACGGGCTCGGCACACCGCCGCTGTTGATCAAGCAATTGAGGGACAACGAGCTTGCCGGAAAAGAGATGTTTGTCCAAATAAATCCGATAACCGCCATGTATCAAGGCTTGAAGGACGGCGACGCCGTGATTCTGGAATCGTCGCGGGGCAAGGCGAAGGTGCGGATACATACATTTGCCGGCGTGCGTGAAGGGGTAGTGCTGATTCCTCTCGGCTTTGGTCATACGGCCTATGACCAGTTTCTGCGAAACAAGGGCGTGAACGCCCACCAGATGCTCGATGTCGGGACCGACAGGCTCAGCGGACTGCCGGCCCGATGGTCTACGCCGGGGAAACTGAGAAGAGCATAAATGACCGACATGAAAGATAGACCCGACAAACAGAAAGTCGTTCGATACGGCATGACCATCGACCTGGATAAATGCACCGGGTGCGGAAACTGCGCGGTCACTTGTCACATCGAGAACAACGTTCCGTTCCGCGTCGATGAGAGCGACAAGTCGCGCAACATCGCATGGATGCGCATCTACAAGGTCGATAACGGCGCGGAATATCCGCATGCGCGCGTGGCGTATGTCCCCCGGCCCTGTATGCAGTGCGACCATCACACGCCGTGCGTTTCCGTCTGTCCGGCGAGCGCCACGAATTACGACGATCTGACGGGAATAGTGGACCAGATAAATACGCGCTGTATCGGATGTCGATACTGTATGGCGGCGTGCCCGTACATGGTCCGCTGCTTCAACTGGTGGGACCCAGTGTGGCCGGAGGAGATGGAGAAGGAGCTCAACCCCGACGTCGCTCCACGGATGCGGGGAGTCGTCGAGAAATGCACGTTCTGTTCGCATAGATACCTGAAGGCGAAGGACAAGGCGCACAACGAGGGCCGAAACTACTTGAAAGAAGATGAGTATGTTCCCGCGTGCGTCGAGGCGTGCCCGGTGGGAGCGATGTGTTTCGGCGACCTGAACAACCCGGAGCACAAGGTGGCGAAACAAATCAGGAGCCCCCGCGCCTTTCGTCTGTTGGAGAAGCTGCACACCGAGCCCAAGGTGTACTACCTGAGTTCCCAGGAGTGGGTCAGAAAAATGGCGAACGGCTCGGTGTGACGTCACGCGGAACGTTGCGACGGCATAAGGTTAAAGAGACGAGACGCGTAAGATGACATCAGCAAATGAAGTTCCGAAGTTGAAGCGATGTTCCCAGCGAAGGTTTCTCTTGTGGCTGGCTTTCTGGGGATTGCTGCTGGCATGGGGACTGTACGCGGCATTCCTCTGCCTTTTCAAAGGTCTGAATCAGACCGGGATGAATAACTACTTCGTGTTCGGCCTGTGGATCACGGTTGACCTGGCCATCATCGCCCTGGGGGCGGGGGCCTTCTTCAGCGGATTCTTGTTTTACATACTCAGGGTCGATTACCTCAAAGACCTGATAGGCGCGGCCGTGGTCATCGGGTTCATCTGCTACAGCGGGGCCATAGGAATGCTGACCATCGACATCGGACAGCCGCTGCGGGGTTATTTCAGTTTCTGGCACGCCAACGTGCACTCCATGCTGACGGAGGTCATCTTCTGCATCACGTGCTACCTGTTTGTGCTTACGGTCGAGTTTGTGCCGCTGGTCGCCGAGCACAAAAAGATCAGCGACTTCCCGCTATTCAAGTACATGGGCGAAAACCTGCACGGCATAATGGCCGTCTTCGCGCTTGTCGGCACGTTCCTGTCCTTTTTCCATCAGGGCTCGCTCGGCGGGATGTTCGGCGTCCTGTTCGCGCGACCGTTCGCCTATCGAGCCGGCATAGCGATTTGGCCGTGGACGTTTTTCCTGTTCATATTGTCCGCCATTGCATCCGGACCGGCGCTGACGACACTGGTCGTGTGGACGACCCAGAAGGTCACGCGGCGTCAGCTTGTTCGCAGAACCACCTTGTCCAAGCTGGCCAAGCTGTCCGCCGTATTGTTCACGGTTTATTTAATTCTCAAATCAGCCGACACGGTCTATTGGGCGAACGTGACGGCTCCTGAGATGGGATTCAAGTTTACGAGTTTTTATAAGGGGCCGTATGGAATGGAGCTGCTGTTCTTCGAGCTGTTCGTGTTCGGACTGCTCCCGGCCATCCTGCTCCTGATTCCGAAAGCGCGCGATTATGACCTTTCTCTGGTTCTTGGATGCCTGTTCATTTGCATCGGCGTCGTTCTCAACCGATTCGCAATAACCGTTCAGACGCTCTCGATACCGGTTTTGCCGTTCGAGAAATTCATGGCGTATAAGCCGACCTGGCAGGAATGGGCCATCTCCGCGGCGGTTGTCGGGTACGGGGTGATTTTGTATTCGTTGTCGTATCGCTATCTCCACCTGTTTCCGCGGGAGCGCGAACTGAACGCATGAACTCTTTGGATACGAAGGAGCCAACGAACCATGCTGCCAACGACATTTGAGTTTCGATGGGATGCAGGCCACATGATCTTCTTCGGAGTCTTCTATGCGGTGGTGATAGTGGTTTTCACAAGCCTGTTTTTTGTGGTGGCGAAATCAATCACCGACGTTTACAGGAACATGAAGACCGGCAGGCGACAGGTGGACGTTTCTGAACGCGAGGACGAAACCGGCCAACTGGAAGCGGAAGTCGCAGCGAAAACTTTAACGGAGCCTTCAGGGTAAGAGCGCATCGGACATTACACTCACAGCTCAGAAAGAAGGATGGATGGCCACATGCAAAGCGTAGGGACAGCTAAAGCGGAAGCGAAAGAAGTTCTGCCCGGCAAAGACGGTTGGGACCGGGAGACCAGAGAGAAATTGGTTGCGGATATTTCGACGCTGCGGGAAAAATTCGCGGAAGTGCACGAGTTTGCCGTCAGCGGGGATGGTGAAAGAATCGCCGTTCCGGTCAAGACGGAGGAGGGCCAGTTCACCGTCTGCGTGAACGGTGAGCCGTGGGAACAGGCCTTCGAAAAAGTATGGTACCTGAAGTTCGGACCGGACGGCAGGTTGACGGCGCTCGTCAGGGCCGACGACGAATGGACCGTCGCCGTTGAAGGCGAATGCTGGCAGGAAAAGTTCGAGTACGCATGGAACACCACGTTCAGCCGGGACGGCAGCGCAATCGCCGCGCAGGCAAAGAGGGTAATGGACTACCTGATAGTTGTGGACGGAGTTGTTTGGAACACTGCCTTCGTTTCCACCAGGGGACTCGCCCTCAGCCCCGGCGGCGAGAAGGCGGCCGCGGTTGTGCAGCCCGTGCCGTTAAAGGAAGCGGACATCTTCGGGTTTCTGGCGGGTACATGGACCGTCGCCGTCAACGACAAACCGTGGGACAGAAACTTCATCAACGTGTACTCTCCCACATTCAGTCCCGATGGCCGACACGTCGCCGCACAGGTCCGGCTCGGAATCTGCGAATATACCATTGCCAAAAATGGGCGGCCGTGGGGCCAGACGTTCGGCTGCGTGTGGGAACCCTGCTTCAGACCTCAATCGAATTCCATCGTCGCTCCCGTCAGGACCGGCGAAGGCTGGACATTGGCCGAGGATGGTCAACTGATATGGAACGGACGCTACGACCAATTATGGCGGCCAAAAATCAGCCCCGACGGAAACCGGATCGCCGCCGTCGCGGCTCCCAGCTTCGGGAAATGGACCATCGCTGTCGATGACGCGCCGTGGAAGAAGACATACAGCGATTGCGTGCTCGAGCCGTTCTTTTCAAGCGATTCCCGGCACGTCGCCGCCATCGTGAAGGAAAACAATCGCTGGACAATCGCTGTGGATGGCGTCCCATGGACGGAAACCTTCGATATGATCTGGGACCCGGCGTTCGACCCGACGGGGGAATATGTCGTCGCGAAGGCCGAATGGAATGGGCGGTTCTGCATTGTTGTCAACGGCAGGATTTGGAGGCGCACGTTCGACGCGATGTGGGAACCCGTTTTCAGCCATAACGGGAAAATGCTCCTCGTCAGGTCGGTCGAGGACGGGAAGTACTACCGCCGTATCATCGACCTCCCGGATATTCTGGATAATCTACGGTAAGGAGAATCGGACATGTATGAGTTCGCGAGCGGCCCGCTGGTATGGTTGGCGTTCATCGTTTTTTTCGGGGGCTCCGCATACCGGCTGGTCTGGATGTTTCTGACCGCGAGGAAGGACAGGGTCGTCTATCCATACATGAGTCTGAAATACGGCCTGCGCTCCTTGTCACACTGGGTCGTTCCGTTCGCCAGCCTAAATATGAGAATGAGACCGGTCATGACCGTGGTCACATTCATGTTCCACATCTGCCTCATATTCACGCCCATCTTTCTCCTGGCGCACAACGAACTGCTTCGGCAGGCGTGGGGCGTGAGTCTGTGGAGTCTCCCGCCCGAGTTGGCAGACATAATGACGGTGGCCGTCATCATTGGGGGCGCCTTCTTCATCGGAAGACGCCTCAGGCTGCCCGAAGTGAGAAATGTCACGACGTACTCCGACTACCTTCTGGTCGCTATCGTGCTCGCGCCGTTCGTGACGGGTTTCATCGCATATCACCAGTGGTTCGCCTACAAGACGATGGTGACTATTCATATCGTCACGGGAGCCATCATGCTGATGGCGATCCCGTTCACCCGGTTGAGCCACATGCTGTACTTCTTCTTCACGAGAGCGTACATGGGCTCTGAATTCGGGTTTGTACGCAACGCGAGGGATTGGTAACCCTCTTAAAATGGAGGTTGAACATGGCCGAGAAGAATGCCGGTCAAGCCGTCGCGGAAGCGATACCGGATGAATCCAAGAGCAGGCTGACCCCCGAACAAATGGTAAAGGACCAGGGGTTGGACGAAACCATCAAGAAGCTGACCCCCGAACAAATAGAGCAAACCATAAACAAGGTTTTGAAAGGAGAGGGCGCGCGGCTCAGAGTGTACCTCGACACGTGCGTCCATTGCGGGCTGTGCTCCGAGGCGTGCCACACGTACCTCTCCCGCGACAGAGACCCGCAATATTCTCCCGTCGGCAAGGTCAAGAACACATTGTGGGAAATGGTCAAGCGGAAGGGCAAGGTTGACGCGGAGTTCATCAAGAATGCATCTCGGATAGTATTCACAGAATGCGCCGTGTGCCGCCGATGCAGCATGTACTGTCCGTTTGGGATTGACATCGCATATCTGCTGATAGTCGTGCGCCGAATTCTTAACCTGCTCTACGTGGTCCCCGCGTACCTCCAAGATACCACCAACAGCCACGCCGCCACGATGAACCAGATGTGGGTGCAGGAGGACGAGTGGATCGACACGCTCCAGTGGCAGGAGGAAGAGGCTCAGATGGAGATGGCCAAGGCCAGGATTCCCCTGGAAAAAGAAGGAGCCGAAGTAATGTACTCGGTCATCGCTCCCGAGCCGAAGATCCTCGCTCAGCTCCTGAATTACATGTCGCAGTTCATGACGGTCGCCGGGGTGGATTGGACCATGCCGGCAACCGACGGCTGGGACAACAGCAACATGGCGATGTACTCGGGCGACTTCGAGACCATGGCGCGCGTCGAGCGGCTCCACTACGAAACGGCCATGCGGCTGAAGGTGAAGAAGATCGTCATGGGCGAGTGCGGCCATGCGTTCAGGGGCGCGGCCTACGACGGCCCCAAGTGGCTTTCCTGGCGGTTCCCGCCGATTCCGCTGATTCACGCCATCCAGTGGTACTATGAGCTCATCAAGAGCGGGAGAATCAAGATAGCCAAGAAATATCCCGAACCCATAACGGTCCAGGACCCGTGCAACGTCGTCCGAGGCAAGGGCCTGCATAAGATGCTTCGCTACATCATGAACGCTGCGTGCGAGGACTTCAGGGACGTTGACCCGAGGTTTGAGCACAACTACTGCTGCATGGCCGGCGGCGGCACGGTCAACTGCGGCCCCCCATGGACGCGCTCCAGAATGGTGAGCAACCGGGTCAAGGCGGAGCAACTCTCCGCCACCGGAGCCAAGGTGGTCGTCACCCCTTGCCACAACTGCCACAGCGGCATCGAGCAGATCGTCAGCTTCTACAAGCTCGACATGCACGTAAAATTTTTCGCCGAGATACTGGTCGAATGCATGGAAGTTCCCCAACACTTAAAGGTGTAAAGAATGGATAGGATACCTTTCAGACGAGCTCACGGATTGTTCTCGATAGTCCTGCTTCTTGCGGCGCTCTCGGGCGGCGCGGGGTGCGGCTGGCCCGCAGAGGGAACCCACTTCGAAATGACCCAGCCCCCAATCGCAGAGGAGGCGGAGCAGAACCTGCTGGAAAATCGGGTGATGATGGCTCGCCCGGAGGCGTTCGCCGAACTCGAGCGGCCGCCGGTAGTGTTCGACCATCGCCGGCATACGGAAGCGTTGAAGGAAGAGGGCTGCCGCGGCTGCCATCCGGCCGATGGGCAAGGGAAAGTGGATTATCAGTACGTCGAGTGGCGAGAGCTTCCGGATAGGCGCGCGCTCATAGACGCGTATCACGAAAAATGCATGAAGTGTCATTATGAAGGCGTCACGGAGGAGGGTAAGAAAGTCCGCGCCTTGACTTGCGGGGAATGCCATCTCGAAACGATGGCATACAAAACGCTGGAATGGTACCCTGCGACTTTCGACCATTTCCACCACATAGACGCAATGGAAAAAGGGTGCGACACGTGCCATCACCAATACGATGAGGAGCGGAAGAAACTGGTCTACGAAAAAGGCCAGGAAGAGGCCTGTGGCAAATGCCACAAAGACACGCCGGAGGGAAATAGGGACTCGCTTCGAAAAGAGGGTCACACAAGCTGCATCGGCTGCCACGAGGAGAAGTACCTGGCGGGCGAAATCAAGCTCGATCCCTACGATTGCCGGCAGTGTCACAAGCCCGAGGCGAAGCCTCTACCCGAAACGAGAGAGATCGTCGCCCGAATCTATCAGGCGCAGCCGACGGAACTGTTAATCAGCTATCCCGGCTCGATACTGCCGCCGGTTCCGTTCGACCACGAAAAGCACGACCCGAAGAAAGAGTGTAGCAAGTGCTGCCACCATTTTCACGTGAGAACGCTCGTGGCGGCGGACACGCGCTTCCAAGAAACCGCCGACGCCTGCCGGCAGTGTCACGAGCAGGCCGAGGTTTCGGCAAGAGCCGGCTGCGTGCAAGCGGACAAGATTTACCACGACGCCGAGTCGCCCAACAGTTGTGTCGGGTGTCACACGGAGCAAAATAAGGAAGTGACTAAGGAAGACGAAAAGAGGCCAGTGAGTTGTAAGGGATGCCACACGGGCGACGTGACCGCCGTCCAGCCCGTCGAAATGGAAAAGGCCGGACCGCCCGAGGAAGGGCCAGAGACATACATCATAGCCCGGATGTCGAGAAAGTACCTGCCCGTGAAGTTTCCCCATGCGTCGCACACGAAGATGATCACCAACTGCGATTCCTGCCATCATCACGGCCCGGAGAAGGAAAAGCCGACGTGCAACACATGCCACGGCGCTCCGTTGGATTTCATGAAGCTGACCAAGCCGAGACTCATCAGCGCCTACCATCGTATGTGCATGGGATGCCACAGGGGCATGGGGACCGGCCCTGTTGCGTGTACGAAATGTCACGAGGAGCGCGAGACCATCTATCCGACCGGCCAACGCCTGCAGACGACGAGGGCGGCGGAACCCCCCTCGCCGCCCGAGTTGTAACCTGAGAGGCATCTATGCAACAAGCCGAATGGGAAAAATGGCTGCGCGACCGGCTCTTTGAAAATGTGCCGTGCTGTATCGCGATAATAGACCGGCACTACAACATCGTCGAAAACAACAGCGCCTTCCGGTCCGTCTTTGGTGAAGGTAAGGGACGGAAGTGCTACCAGATCTACAAGGGTGGGACCGAACGCTGCAGCGACTGCATGGCCTCCCAGACGTTCGCTGACGGCATGCCGCGCGTGAACGACGAAGTCGGTATAGACCACATGGGCCGCACGGCTCATTATCTGGTACATGTGATACCAATCACGAGTGCGGACGGTTCCATTCCATACATTGCGGAACTCTCCACCGACGTGACGGAAATCAAGCGTGTGCAGCGGGAATATCAGACGCTGTTCGAGCAGGTCCCGTGCTTTGGAATGGTTGTAAACAGAGACTTCCGCATTGTGCGCGCAAACGAGCGGCTACGCCAAATGTTCGGCGAATGCACGGGCGAGCACTGCTACAAAATACTGAAGCATCGGTGGGAAAAATGCGATGATTGTCCGGCAGAGCTGACCTTTGCGGACGGCCAGTCCCACACCTCGAACCAGGTGGGAATAAACAAGCACGGCGAACGGACCGATTACCTCGTCAACACCTCTCCTCTCCTCATGGGGAACCGTCACGTCACCCACGTGATTGAGATGGCGCTCGACCTGACCGAGACAAGGAAACTCGAAACTCAACTCGCCAGAGAGCATTTTCTCCGCGAGAGCCTGATTGAGAACTCCTTCGATGGAGTTGTGGCAGCGGACCATGAGGGTAGGGTGGTCATTCTTAACTCGGCGGCCGAATCCATGTTGGGATACAAGGCAGCGGACTTATTGAACAAAGAACCGCCCGATTCGTTCTTCCCCGAGGAGTTTCTGCGCATAATGAAATCGAAGGACGGTGAATGCGTGCTGCCCGAGTTCGCAATTCCCGCGCGTGACGGCGAACCGATTCCGGTACGGTTTTCCGGAGTCGCCTTGAAACATGGCGACGAATTTATCGGGAGCGCGGCCTTCCTGCAGGACCTGCGCGAGGTCAAGCATCTCGAAAGAGACAAAATCGAGGCCGAGCGTTTCGCGGCCGTCGGACAAACGGTTGCCGGGCTCGCCCACGGAATCAAGAACATCCTGACGGGGCTCGAAGGTGGAATGTATGTGTTTAACTCCGGCATGCAGAAAGACAATCGGGAACGCATCGAGCAGGGCTGGCAAATGCTCAACCGGAACATCGAGCGTGTCTCGTCGCTTGTGAAGAAGCTGCTCAGCTTTTCCAAGGGCCGTACACCCGAGGTGAAACTTACCGACCCCGGGCGACTGCTCGTCGAGGTGGTCGCACTTTTCGAAGACATAGCGTCGCAGCATAAGATCGAGCTCAGAGCGGAGACAGACGACAAGGTGGCTCCGGCCGTTCTTGACCCCGAGGCGATTCATGAGTGCCTCGCCAATCTTCTTTCCAACGCCATCGATGCCTGCAAAACGAGCGATAATGTTCCCTGCAGCGTCGTCGCGCGGTGCGTTGAGGAAAACGGCTGCCTGGTATTTGAGGTGAAGGACTCAGGATGCGGCATGGACGCCGCAACCAAGCGGCGTGTGTTCAGCGCGTTCTTTACCACGAAGGAAAAGGAAGGCACCGGGCTGGGACTTCTCATCACCCGCAGAATCGTGCAGGAACACGGCGGCAGGATCGCGATAGACTCAGAACCCGGCAAGGGCTCGCTCTTCAGACTGATATTCCCTCGGGATAGGCTGCCCAGTCTAAGGACGAAACAACCGGAATAGAACACTGCTGTTCATTCGTGCCGAAGCGCGTCGATGGGATTGAGGCGAGCCGCCTTCTGAGCGGGGAAATAGCCGAAGACCACTCCCACTGCCCCCGAAAAAACGAAGGCGATGACGACAATTCCCACATTTAACACGAAGGGAACTCTGAGGCCGTTCGCGGCGACGGCCGCCGCCGAGAGTCCGAGCAGAATTCCCCCGACGCCCCCGAATGAAGACAACACGACGGCCTCCACCAGAAACTGCAACATTACCTCATGCTCCAGTGCGCCGATGGCGATGCGGATGCCTATCTCCTTCGTTCGCTCGGTGACCGACACCAGCATGATATTCATGATTCCAATGCCGCCGACCAACAGGCTCACCGCCGCCACAGCGCCCAGCAGGGCGGTAAGCACGCGGGTTGTGCCCGTCAGAGTGCTGACGAGTTCCTTCATATCCCTCACGTGAAAGTCGTCGTCCTTGCCCGGCATGATGCGCCGCCGCTCCCGCATCAACCTCTCGATATCCGCCTGTACTTTTTCGGTGGAAACGCCGTCCCGCGCCGAGACGTATATTACGCTCACATCCTGGTTGCCGGCAATGCGTCGTTGAAACGTGCGCAGCGGCACGAGCACGAAGTCGTCCTGGTCCGTGCCGAAGCTGGACTGACCCTTCGATTCCAACACGCCGATCACCCGGCAGGACAGCTTCCTTAGGCGAATCAAGGCGCCCAGCGGGTCTTGGCCGCCGAAGAGTTCTTTACGGATGGTACTTCCGATAATGCAAACGGATTTGCCGCCCCGCAGTTCGTTATAATTAAACGTGCGACCCGACTCGAGCGCCCAGTTCCGCACAGTGAGATAGTCGTTGGTACTGCCTATGACCGAAGTGGACCAGTTGGTGTTTCCCTGGATGACCTGGGTGGATTGGGATGCGGCGGGGGCTACGGCGATAATGCCTGAGATGTCCCGGCCGATGGCATCTGCATCTTCCTGCTCAAAAGGTTCACTCGCAGCCCTTGTTCCTCCGGGGCCGTGCCGTCCCTGTCCCGGTCTTACTTGAAGCAGATTGGTGCCGAGCTTCGAGATGTCGGCGGTCACCTGGGCCGTCACTCCGCCGCCGAGAGTTACCATCAAGATGACCGCGGCGACCCCTATGACGATACCGAGCACGGTCAAGGACGAACGGAGGACGTTTCGGCGAATTTCGCGCAGCGCCAGCAGGAGCATATCCCACAACATTATTCCGTCTCCCCGTTGGACTCGTCGGTGTCGATGACGCCGTCCAGAAAATGGACGATTCGTTTCGCATAGGCGGCCATTTCCTGGTCATGCGTGACCATCACTATGGTGATGCCGCGCTCCTTGTTGAACTTCGTGAGTAAGTCCATGACTTCATGACTCCGGGCGGAATCCAGGTTCCCGGTCGGCTCGTCGGCGAGCAGGATCGAAGGGTCGGTGACGATTGCGCGGGCGATGGCCACTCGCTGTTGCTGTCCGCCCGAGAGTTCGCCTGGCGTGTGTTTCTCCCATCCCTTGAGACCGACCGCCTCGAGCGCCTCACGCGCGCGGGCGTGGCGTTCTGCCGCAGGAGCGCCGCGATAGATCAGCGGCATCTCCACGTTCTCCAGCGCCCCCGTGCGATTCAGCAGGTTGTAACCCTGGAAGACGAACCCGAGATAGTTGCGCCGCAGCAGCGCGCGCTGGTCGCGGGACAACGCACCCACGTCCGCGCCCCTGAAAAGATAGGCCCCGGATGTCGGCGTGTCGAGGCACCCCAGTATATTCATGCAGGTTGATTTTCCCGATCCGCTCGGGCCCATCACGGCGACGAACTCGCCGTCGTAAACACGGAGATCGATGCCTCGGAGCGCTTGCATGGTCGCCTGACCTTCGCCATAGACCTTGGTCACGCCCTTCAGCTCTATTAGCGACTGGCCGGGCGCACGGGTTGTTTCGCCTGAAGCTGTGTCGTTCATGTTCTCGAGTTCTCGATGTTGACCACCAACTCCATCCCCGGCTCGATGTCTCCATCGACTACTTCTGTCATTCGCCCGTCCGTTGCTCCCGCCGTGAAGGTAATGGGGACCGGGCTTCCCTCTTTCAGCGTCCAGACACGATTGCCGCTGTTTTCGGGCTTTCCTTGTCTCGACGAGCGTCTGCGCGGGAACGGAAAGATTCTGCTAAGGATGCCGCGGTTTTCGGCCGGAGATTCTTCCGGTTGTTCCGGCGGAGAAAAGCGGAGCGCGGCATTGGGCACGAGCACGGAGTTTTCGACCTTCCTGACAGTGATATCCGCCGTTGCCGTCATGCCGGGCCTCAGCAGGAGGTCCGAATTGTCAACGGCCAACACCGTTTGGTAGGTCACTACTCCGTTCACCGTCTGGGAACCGTATCGTACCTGACTGACTCTGGCCTGAAAGCTCCGGTCCGGGTAAGCGTCAACGGTGAAGACAGCCTCCTGGCCTTCTTTGACCTCGCCCACATCGGCCTCATCCACGTCCACGTGGAGTTCCATCTTGGTGAGGTCTTCGGCCAGAGTGAACAGGACCGGAGCTTGAAGCGAAGCCGCCACGGTCTGCCCGGGCTCGACCTCTCGCGTGAGCACAATGCCATTGATAGGTGAGTAGATGACCGCCTTCGACAGGTCGGTCTTGTAGGTGTCGAGAGAGGCGCGCGCCTCGGAGACCTGTGCATTCGCGCTGGCCTCCTCGGCCTGTGCGCGCTTAAACGCCGCCTCCGCCGCGTCGAGGTCGTTCTGCGATGGCGCTTTCTTGTTGGTCTTCTCCCAGACCTGTCTCAACCGCTCGAGCTGGTTGCGCGTTTCCAGAACGCTTGCCTGTGCCTGAAGGACCTTTGCCTGCGCCGATTCGAGAGCAGCTTGTGACCTGGTGACTTGAGCTTCAAGTTTTTCCGTGTCCAGCCTGGCCAGCGGCTGCCCGACCTTCACCCGGTCGTTGTAATCGACATAGACGGTCTCGACGATGCCCGACAGCTCGCTGCCCACCTCGACTTGATTGGTCGGCTGGAGAGTACCGGTCGCAGTCACCGAAACGACCAGGTTCCCGCGCTGCGCTTTCTGTGTCTCGTACTTGGGAAATTTGGCGTTTTCGGCAGACTTCCGCCAGGCTATGAGGACGCCCAGTGCCGCGATTGTCAGCACGGCTGCGAGGAGCAGCCGCTTCAATCGCTTGGCGCGTTTCAACGAAGGACTCGTACCCAGGGTACGGGAGATGTCGGATTCGGGTGTTGTTGCCAAAGTATGAGCACCTCCTATTTTTCTGCAGCGGAAGCGAGCGATGTCCATCCGCCGCCGAGCGCCTTGTACAGGCGTATCAGATCGGATGTGACTTCGCCTTCGCTCACCGATAGTTGGTCCTGCAGCGACAGCAGCGAGCGCTGCGCGTCGAGCACGGTCTGAAAATCGATCAGGCCGGACGAATACTGAGTTTCCGCAAGGTCGGCAGCCACCTGCGCAGCCTCTGAGGCCTTGATCAGCGACTGCCGGCGTGTTTGTTCATCGGCATAGGCGATGAGCGCGTTCTCGGCTTCCTCCAGCGCCGCGAGTATCGTTGCCTCATATCGTATCAACAGTTGTTCCTGAAGAGCATTCTGAACCTCGATGCTTTGGCGTATGCGGCCGGCTTCGAAAACGCGCCACGAGAAACTGGGACCGTATCTGAAGGTACGGCTCCCCGTCCGGAACAGAGTGTCGAATGAGGGCGAATCGAGACCTATTGAACCGGACAATGTGAACTTGGGATAAAGCTCGGCCGTTGCTACGCCGATGCGAGCCGTCTGCGCCGCCAGTTGACGCTCGGCGCGCCGGACGTCGGGTCTTTGCCGCAGGGTGTCTGCCGGCACGCCCACGGCGACCTCGAGTGGTGTCACCGGAATGGGCTTTCGCTCTGACAATTCGATGCCCAGGGCGCCCGGATTCTTCCCCAGCAAGACGGCCAGCCTGTTCTTGGCCCTGTCGAGCCCGGTCCGCAATGACGGTATCTGAGCACGTGTGCTCTCCAGATTGTATCTGGCCTGTTCCAAGTCAAGCTGGCTCGTCAGGCCGGCCTCGAAACGCGCCTCGACGAGCCCGTATGTCTCTTCCTGTGCAGAGAGGTTGGCCTCGGCTATGGAGAGCCGCGTCTGGAACGTGCGCGTGTCAACGTAGTTCAGAGCCACCTCGGCAAGCAGCGTCACGAGCACATCGTGCAGGTCTTCTTTGCTCGCGTCGAGGTCCGCGTTGGCCGCCTCGATAGACCTCCGCACTCCGCCGAACACATCCAGCTCCCACGCGGCGTCGAAGCCGGTCGAGTAAAAGTTGCTCTCGATGCCCCCGCCGGTTTGTTCGCTGCTTCGGCTTCTGGTCCTCGACCCGGCGGCGCTCACGCTCGGAAAGAGGTCGGCCCTGCTGATGTTCCTGCTCGCGCGAGCCTCACGAATGCGTGCCACGGCCTCGCGCAGGTCGAGGTTGTTTTCGACGGCGCGCTCGATTAGGCTGGTCAGGGCGGGGTCGTTCAGCGTTGACCACCAATCGGCCAGCGTCCGGCTGTCCAGGGGTTCGGCTGTCAGGCCGCCTTGTAGCTCCGTGCTCCACTTTCCCGGCGCTGGAACATCAGGGGGGACATAGTCGGGTCCGACGGCCGCGCATCCCGCGAGTAGCGCCAGCATGAGAGCCAATGGAACCGACAGCATGTATCGCGTATCAACCGGAATGATGCTTCTGTAGGATTCTCGCATTTTCCAGAAAAGTTCCTCTTAAATATCAGCCAGCCGGCCTCGATCAGGCCACCCAGAACAGCCTAGTTTTTCCTTCTGGGTAGGAGAATGAGTCAGTCGATGCCGCGGAGACGGGGTGGTTTGCCGTTCTTTTTTTATTATACCTCTTTCCCTCACGGTTTTTCCATAATATTTAGACTCTGCGCGCCTGATGAAGGTTAAATTGTGTCCTGGGTGACACCGACAAGCCTCCCGCACCCAAAAGACAATAGATGGTCAAATTGGCTCCCTTAACGCAAATTTTACATTTTTCTAACACTGTTGTAACATGCAAGTGGCAAAAGTTATACTATTGCATCGCGCCGCTTGACATACGGAGGGGCCAATGGCCGGAGAGAACATCCTCGTCGTCGAGGACGACGAAGACATCCTGGAACTCGTCAGGTACAACCTCGCCAAGGACGGGTACAAGGTAGTCGGAGTGCGCTCGGGTGAGGATGCCGTGAGGTCCGTCGGTTTCAAGGCGCCCGACCTCGTCGTGCTGGATCTGATGCTTCCCGGCCTTGACGGGCTGGAGGTCTGCAAGGTGATCAGGAACGACCCGACGACCCGGCACGTGCCCGTCGTGATGCTGACGGCAAAGGGCGAGGAGGCCGACATCGTCACCGGCCTGGAGCTTGGCGCCGACGACTACATCACCAAGCCTTTCAGTCCAAGGGTGCTGGTCGCCAGGATCAGGGCGGTTCTCCGCAGGAAGACAGTAGAACCCGCCGATGATAGTTCGACTATTCATGTCCGTGACTTGGTGATTCACCCGGGTCGTAACGAGGTCTTGCTGAAAGGCAAGCCGGTTGAGCTGACATTCACGGAGTTTCGTATTCTCCATCTCCTGGCTCGTCGGCCCGGATGGGTGTTCACGCGCAACCAGATCGTGGACGCTGTCCGTGGGGAAGACTATGCCGTCACGGCCCGGTCGGTCGATGTTCACATCGTCGGGCTCAGGAAGAAGCTCGGTTCCGCCAAGGCGTACATCGAGACAGTGCGGGGCATCGGCTATCGGTTTAAGGAGTAGCTCATGAAGCGGAAGCGGCTCCTGTGGCAGCTCTACTCCTCCTACCTCTTGATTATTCTCCTGTCATTATCCGCAGTCACATGCTACGCATCGAGGTCGCTGCGGCAATTCTACGTCGAGAGCACCGCAACCGACCTTGAGGCAAGAGCGGATTTTATGGGCGAATATATCTCGCGGCGGTCCGGCCTGCAGGACGCCTCGGGACTCGACGCGCTGTGCAAGGAACTCGGCAGGAAAACCTCAACTCGCATCACGGTGATACTCCCGTCCGGGAAGGTCATCGGCGATTCCGACGAAAACCCCGCCGCCATGGACAATCATGGCGACCGCCCGGAAATCAAGCAGGCCTTGGCCGGGCGCACGGGCACGTCGTCGAGGTACAGCTATACGCTGGAGAAAAACATGATGTACCTCGCCGTGCCGATACTCGACGGCGAGAGGGTCGCCGCTGTCGTGAGAACATCCGTGCCGGAGACCCGCATACAGCGGGCGCTACGGACGATTTACCTGAGGATAGCCCTTGGCGGCGTGGCGATAGCGTTTGCCGCGGCTGTGATAACCTGGATGATGGCACGCAAAATCAGCCGCCCGCTCGAGGAGATGAAAGCGGGTGCGGAGCGTTTTGCGAGGGGCGACTTGGGTTACAGACTTCAGGTACCCAATGCGCATGAGACGGCGACCCTGGCCCAGGCGATGAACGAAATGGCCGCGCAACTCGACGACAGGATCCGCACTGTATTGCATCATAGGAATGAACAGGAGGCCGTGCTCTCCAGCATGGTCGAAGCGTTGCTGGCCGTGGACAGCGGAGAACGGTTGATCGACATCAACCAGGCCGCCGCGCGACTGCTCGGCATCGACGCCGCCGACGCGCGAGGGAGGACCGTTCAGGAAATCGTCAGAAACACGGAGCTTCAGGAGTTCATGAGACGCTCGCTTGCGAGCGGCGAACCCGTCGAGGCCGACATCGTCCTGCGGGATGAAGAAGAGAGGTTCTTGCAGGCCCGCGGGACCACTCTCCTGGGCGCCCAGGGAAAAGGCATCGGCGCGGTGGTTGTCCTGTCAGACGTGACAAACCTGCGGCGGCTCGAGAGAATTCGCCGCGACTTCGTCGCCAACGTTTCGCATGAATTGAGGACACCCGTTACATCGATAAAAGGATTCGTGGAAACCTTACTGGACGGCGCGATACGTGATCCGGAGGACGCTGAACGATTCCTCGCGATAATCGCGAAACAGGCCGACAGGCTGAACGCGATAATCGAAGACCTTCTCAGCCTCGCAAGGATAGAAGAGGAAACCGAGAAGGAAAAGGTCATCCTCACGGAGAGCAGGTTGAAAGATGTGCTCCGCGACGCTCTCGTGGGTTGCGAGCCGAAGGCCTCCCAAAAAGACATACGCATTGAACTGGATTGCAGTGAAGACATCACCGCCGACGTGGACCCTCAACTTCTCGAACAGGCGGTCGTGAACCTCATCGACAATGCGATTAAGTACAGCGAACCGGGGAGCAAAGTTTCCGTCGGCGCAAGCGAATCCGAGGCCGAGGTGTCGATCTGCGTTCGAGATGAGGGCTGTGGAATCGAGGCGAAACATCTGCAACGGGTGTTCGAAAGGTTCTACCGCGTTGACAAAGCGCGCAGCCGCGAGCTCGGCGGCACGGGGCTCGGACTCGCGATAGTGAAGCACATCGCCCAGGCCCACGGCGGCCGCGTCACGGTCGTGAGCTCTCTCGGAAGAGGCAGCGTTTTCTCAATCCACCTGCCAAAGCGTTGAGCAAGTCGCCAACCTTAATTCTAATCTAATTCTAACTCTGACGTAATCTCCCTCCAACAATCTTCATGTAGCATTCCGTCAAATGAACACCGCTGTCGAGTTGGAAATCGCATGGTCAATTTGATTCTCACATCATCAGAAAGGAAGCGTATAGCGTATGAAGAAAGTCATTTTGTGTGCTTGTATCGTACTCCTCGCGCTCCTCGGCAAAGCATATGCTGAGGACCAGAGCCGCTCCGACGAAATCGAGGCGCTTCGCAGGACCGTTGAGGAGCAGAACCGTACCATCTCACAGCTCCTGCGGCGGCTCGAAGCGCTTGAGGCGACACAGGACGAACAGGCCGGTTGGATCGAGGAGAAGAAGGAAGAAAAACCTCTTTGGACTGAACATGTGAAGCTGAAGGGTGACTTACGCTACCGTTATGAATATATAGACGACGACAGGAAGACCGACGAAAGGCACCGCAACCGCATCCGCGCACGGCTGGGAGTCGATGCGCAGGCCCTTCCCACGGTGGATCTGCATTTCCAGCTTTCCACGGCGGAGGTGGTGGACGCGAACGGCCACGACGAGGGCGACCCGGTGTCGGGCAATCAGACGCTGACCAACGCATGGTCGTTGAAACACATCTGGCTTTCCCAGGCCTATTTCGACTGGCACCCCGATGCGGCGCCCGGCCTTAAGATATTAGGAGGTAAGATGCACCGTCCGTTCATCACGCCCGTGTCGAGTGAACTCATCTGGGACAGCGACGTGAATCCGGAAGGAGGCGCCATCGAATATCACAAGGATTTCGACCCGGTCGAGCTGTTCGCCCGGGGTTACGGCTTCTGGGTGATCGAACGGTCCGCCGCTGCCGACTCTGCGCTTTGGGGAGCACAGGGCGCGCTGAAATACAACTTCACCGCGTTTGACGACAAGGCACATGTCATGGGCGGCCTGAGTTACTATGACTATAGCAATGTCGAAGGCAGGCCGTTCTTTGTCGATGGCGATTCCTTCGGCAATACTGAGGGTCCCGTCGCCGGAACGTTTGGGGAGGATTTCAATTTGTTCGAGGTCTTCGGCGAGGCGGGATTCAGAGTCAAGGGAATGCCCGTCACGGCTTTTGCCGATTACGTGAGAAATAACGCGGCCAGCAGTCAGGACACCGGCTGGTCGGCCGGGTTCAAGATCGGCAAGGCAAGTGACCTAGGTTCATGGGAGTTCAGGTACCTGTACAAGAAGGTCGAGCAGGACGCCGTGTTCGGCACGTTTACCGACTCCGACTTTGGCGGCGGGGGAACCGACGTAGAGGGCCACGAGATTAACCTCGCATACCAGCTCGCTAAGAACTGGCAAATGGCCGCGTCATACTTCATCAACGACGTTGACGTCAACAAGAAACCCAAGGAAGACTATCAAAGACTTCAGCTTGATGTTATATTCAAGTTCTGAAGATATTTGCAATTTCCTCCTGATGCGCAGGGCGGGGGGAAGCGCCTCCGGCCTTGCACGATCCTAACGAAAACTTAACAGAAAACTAACATTTAGGTGCGATACTTAATTGACAACAAAGGAGACCGACTATGAAGAAGGCGTTGCTGTTGGGAATAGCGCTGGCGTTTGCGTTCGCCCTGAGCGTGACTGCCGGGGAAGTAATGATACACGGGGCGGGAGCGACGTTTCCGTATCCCGTTTACTCGCAGTGGGCATACAAGTACAACAAGCTCACGACCGTGAAACTCAATTACCAGTCCATCGGCTCCGGCGGCGGCATCGCCCAGATAAAAGCAAGGACGGTGGACTTCGGAGCGTCGGATGCGCCGTTGAAGCCGGAGGAACTCGACGAAAGCGGGTTGATTCAATTCCCGATGGTCATCGGAGGGGTCGTGCCCGTCATCAACGTCCCCGGTATCGAGTCGGGAAAGCTTCGTCTGACTCCGGAAACTCTGACGGGCATGTTTCTCGGCAAGATAACCATGTGGAACGATCCGGCGATTAAGCAGGCAAACCCCGGCCTCGAGCTTCCGGACAGGGCGATAACGGTCGTGCACCGGGCCGACGGGTCGGGCACGACGTGGATATTCACCAACTACCTGAGCAAGGTTTCCGAGGAATGGAAACAGAAGGTGGGCAGCGGCAAGGCGGTGGCCTGGCCAACCGGCGCGGGCGGAAAGGGGAACGAGGGCGTCGCCAGCTATGTTCAGCGCATACCAGGCGCTATCGGCTACGTCGAGTACGCGTATGCGCTCCAGAACAAGCTGACTTATGCGCTCCTGCAAAACCGCGCGGGGCAGTACGTCGCCCCCACCATGGACACGTTTCAAGCGGCGGCGGCGAACGCCGACTGGAAGAATGCTCCCGGATACTACGTCGTGCTGACCGACCAGCCGGGAGAGAATTCATGGCCGATAACCGGCGCCTCGTTCATTCTGATGTACAAGAATCAGGAGGACGCGGGACAGGCCAAAGCAACGCTCGCTTTCTTCGACTGGTGCTATAAGCATGGTCAGGATATCGCGAAGAATCTCGACTACGTGCCCATCCCGATGAATGTTGTTGACCTCGTCGAGGAGAGTTGGAAGACTGAGATTAAAGCGGGCGGACCAATCTGGCCGTGAAGGCGGTTTGCCTTCCGGGGATAGAACCGAAGTTCCAAATAACAAGTATCCACAAGGAGACAGGGGCAACCGGTATTGCCCCTGTGCTTTTATGCTCCGCTTCGCAAGTGCGGCGCATTCGGCACTCTTCGTGGGAATTCAGCGAGGAAGATGAAAACGTTTCCGGTCAATAAGACACCGGCAGCCGGTTTCAAGTCCGCCGTCCCGGGCAGGGGCGCCGACGTGGCCTTCAAATGGTTCACCGCCTCCTGTGCGGCGGTTATCTTCGTCGTGTTGGTCGCCATATTGGCGGAGCTCACTGCGAATTCCAAACTCTCGTTGCTGCATTTCGGTGCGAAGTTCCTGGTATCTACGAGTTGGAACCCGGTCACTCAGGATTTCGGAGCCCTGAGCAGCCTGTATGGCACGCTGGTTTCCACCGTTATCGCGATGCTTCTCGCCGTTCCCCTCAGCCTGGTAATCGCGCTTTTTCTCGTCGAGTTGGCGCCGCCCTGGGCGAGTCGGCTCATCGGCGGAGCGATTGAGCTGCTGGCGGCGGTTCCGAGCATAATCTACGGAATGTGGGGCCTGTTCGTCTTTGCTCCCGTGATGGCCGACCACGTGCAGCCATTCCTGTCGAAGGCCGGCGGTTGGACGCCGTTGTTCACCGGACCTCCGATGGGCATCGGCATGCTCACGGCGGGCATAATACTGGCGCTCATGATATTGCCGTTCATCAGTGCGGTCAGCCGCGACGTGTTCCAGATGGTGCCCGCCGTCGTGAAGGAGTCGGCGTATGGAGTGGGGGCGACGACGTGGGAGGTCACCCGCAAGGTTACGCTCCGGTATGGCGCCCGTGGAATAGTAGGCGCGGCGTTCCTGGGACTGGGCAGAGCCATCGGTGAGACGATGGCCGTGACGTTCGTCATCGGCAACGACCACACTATTTCCCCTTCGCTGTTCGCAGCGGGAAACAGCATTGCATCGACGCTCGCCAACGAGTTCACCGAAGCGTCGGAGCCGATGTATCTGAGCTCCCTGATAGAGCTGGGGCTCGTGCTGTTTGTTGTGACCGTGCTCATTCAATTCGCGGCGCAATTGTGGTTGAGCCGACTGCAAAAGACCGCCGGAGGTGGCCTGTGAAAACTCGCTCCGTTGGCGCGCGACGGCGAACCGATTTGCTGGTGAAGATGGTGTCGGGATTTTCCGCATTGATAGGCGTGGCGGCGCTCGGCTGGATTCTGTACGTCGTGGCGCGCAGGGGAATGGGAGCTTTGAACGTTGCCTTCTTCACCCAGCTTCCGACGCCGCCGGGCATACCGGGCGGAGGGCTGGCGAACGCAATTTATGGAACTCTTCTCATCACGCTGTTGGCGTCGATCATGGGTATCACGGTGGGTCTGTTTGCCGGTGTGTATCTCGCCGAGTTCGGACGCGATGCGGCGGTTGCCTCGTGGGTCCGCATGGGCGCAAACGTGCTCATGGGCACCCCCTCGATTATCATCGGCGTTTTCGTTTACACCTTGATGGTCGTGCCGGTTGGCCATTTCTCCGGCTACTCCGGGGCGGTCGCTTTGGCGGTCATCATGTTTCCCGTCGTCGCACGAACGACGGAGGATATGCTGAACCTTGTGCCCAATGAGCTTCGCGAATCTGCTCTTGCCATCGGCGCGCCGCGCTGGAAAATGACGATCGACGTCGTCTTCAGGGCCGCACGGTCGGGTCTGCTGACGGGCGTGCTGCTTGCCGTCGCCCGCGTGAGCGGCGAGACCGCGCCCCTTCTGTTCACCGCGCTCAACAGCCCCTATTGGCCCAAGTCGCTGAACGGACCGACCGCCAATCTTACGGTCACCATATTCAATTACGCCATGTCGCCGTATGCCGACTGGCAACGAATGGCGTGGGGCGCGTCTTTCTTGATTATGGCCGGTGTATTGATTCTGACATTGGGCGTGCGCCTTTCATTGCGGAGGAGGAAAGGATGGACGTGACAAAGAAGGCCCGGGTAGGGGATTTGCCGCGAGCGCCCAAAATCATCCCGAAGGAGCGCGATACTTCGTCACCCGGCGGAGACAGGCCAAGCAAGGTTTCCGTGAGGAATCTCTCCTTCTTCTATGGAAAGCATCAGGCGCTTTTCGACAATAATCTGGAGATCGCGCCCAATCGTGTGACCGCCATCATAGGACCCTCCGGGTGCGGCAAATCGACGCACATACGCGTGTATAACCGGATCTACGAGCTCTATCCCAAGCAGCGGGCGACGGGCGAGGTCTTTCTCGACGAGGAGAACCTGCTGTCTGCCGACGTCGACCTGATCGAGCTGCGCCGAAAAGTGGGAATGATATTCCAAAAACCCACTCCGTTTCCCATGAGCATCTTCGAAAACGTTGCATACGGGCTCAGGTTGCACTATCGGACCGACAAGGGCGAACTGACCGCCCGGGTGGAACGGGCGCTCAAGAGCGCCGCGCTCTGGGACGAGGTTAAGGATAAGCTTCAGGCTCCCGGCACCGCGCTTTCGGGCGGTCAGCAGCAGAGGCTCTGCATAGCGCGGGCGATTGCGCTTGAGCCCGAGGTGCTTCTCATGGATGAGCCGTGCTCGGCCATCGACCCCATTGCCACCACAAAGATCGAAGACTTGATTGAGACCCTGAGAAGCAATTATACTATCGTTCTCGTGACGCATAACATGCAGCAGGCCGCCAGGGTTTCCGATTTTACCGCATTCTTCTACCAGGGGCACATTGTCGAGTTCGGTCCGACAAGAAGAATCTTCACCAATCCCTCGAAGAAGCAGACGCAGGACTACATAACGGGCCGTTTCGGATAAGGGGGGACGATTTCAATGACCGCGCACCTGCAAAAGGAAATCGAGGCGCTGAAAAAGGATATCCTGTCCCTCGTCGCGATAGTCGAGGAAAACGTCGGCCGTGCTGTCAAGAGTATCGAAGACAGGGACGCCGGACTGGGCAACAAGGTGATTGCAATCGACAAGACAATAGACAGCAGAGAAGTGGAGATTGAAGAAGAATGCCTCAAGATACTTGCGCTTTATCAACCGGTCGCCATCGACCTCCGGTTCATTGCCGCCATGCTCAAACTCAACAACGACCTGGAACGCATAGGCGACCTGGCCGTCAACATAGCCGAGCGCGCCATCTATCTGGCGAACACGCAGAGAACCGACGTTTCGTTCGACTATCGGGAGATGACACGAAAGACCGAAGCGATGCTCAAGAAGAGCTTCGACTCTTTCGTCGATATGAATCCCGACCTGGCGCGAGAGGTCATCGCCTCCGATGATGAGGTGGATGACATCGAAAGGAAAATAGTGGAGCAGACTCAGGAGGCGATAAGGAAGTACCCGGACCAGGTCGACCGATTGCTCCACCACATGTTTGTTGCGCGCCATCTTGAACGGATCGCCGACCACGCCACAAACATCGCCGAGGACGTCATCTACATGGTCGAGGGCCAAATCATCCGGCACGGCGGCACGCTTCCCGACGGGCGCTGATTTCCTCCCACTAATGAAATGACCGAATGAGGCTATCCGAGAAGAATCGTTTGGCTGAACTCGAGAGGCTGCATGCCCGCGTGAGGCGGTGCCGCAGATGTCCGCTGTGCAAAACCAGACACAACGCGGTGCCGGGCGAGGGGCCTATCGGTGCGGCCGCTATGCTGATCGGGGAAGCCCCGGGGAAAAAAGAGGACCAAACCGGCCGTCCATTCATCGGGCCGTCGGGAAAATTCCTCGATAAGATGTTGAGCGAGGCCGGCATCAGTCGGGAGCGCATATTCATCACCTCCACAATCAAATGCATCCCCATACATTCCCGCAAGCCGTCAAAGGTGAGCATCGAGGCCTGCAATCCCTATTTGCAGGAGCAATTGAAGCTGGTCAATCCCCGCATCATCTGCCTCCTCGGCGAGGTGGCTGCCAAGACGGTGCTCGGAATCGCGAAGGTTGCCGACGCACGGGGGAAAATCATCAGCCGCGGCGGGCGCAGTTTCCTTGTCACGTACCACCCGGCGGCAGCCCGCAGATTTCCCAAGCTGAAAGAGCTCATGAGGAAGGACCTCGGCCTCTTGGCCGGTCACACTGGCTAAGCCAAACAGCCCACCAATCTTCACTTCTTTTGGCCACTGGTCGGATTCCTGAAGGGGTAGTTGTTTCAAAGCTGCGCAGATAATAAGACCAGTTTCGTCTTAAAGTGCAACAGCCATCACTCAGCGGTCCAAGAACAGCTTCAAACCTACATAATGTCTGGTGCTTTAAGTCCATGCGGGACAAGATGTTACCAATTACAGCGTGGTGTCAAGATCATTCCCATTTCATTGGCACGGCTAATGCTGACATACTATAGTAAAGAAGCAAGAAGTTAAGGAGAAAGGAAGGTGTGGCAAATGGCTATCACACGATATAGAGGGCTGAGAGGGTTGGCTCCATTCACAGGTATGTTTGATTGGCCCGACATGTACTCGGACACGTTCCTGGATTTTCCGAGTCTGTTTGAAAGAGGAGTAGGGCTGCCGACCGCGTGGCATCCCTCGGTGGACATGTACGAGGATAACGGGAAAATCTTCGTGAGAATGGACCTGCCTGGTCTGTCCAAGGAAGACATCGACATTTCTTTCGACGGTCATGTCCTGTCGGTTACGGGCCAGCGCGAGGAAGGGAAACTCAACGAGGGGTCGTGCTACTGGTCGCGTGAGCGGTTCTCGGGCGATTTCCATCGGTATGTGCACATCCCGGCTGAGGTCCTTTCCGAGAAGCTCAAGGCCAAATTCAAAGACGGGGTCTTGGAGATAGAGCTGCCGAAGGCGGAAAAAGCAAAGCGTAAGAAAATTGCTATCGAGTCTGGAAAGTAAGAGGAGCACTCCTCTTGACCCGCAACTCAGACCCAGGGGGCGCCGGCGCATCCGTGCACTGGCGCCCCTTTTTTGACCGTCCTCCGCAACCTACCCTGTGTGGTGCGGATTTCTCTCACTAGACACAAAATATGGACGGTGCAATTGCCGTTCCCTCTATATGTTGTATTTTTCTCTTGACAAATTCGCGGAATATGGTACACTAGTAGAAAACCGGCCTCATGTATATCCAGACGCGGCGCAAAGCAGTATTTTCTGGAGACCTAACTCATGTATTTTAAGCAACTTGAGCTTTTCGGGTTCAAGTCGTTCGCGCAAAAGACCCGCCTGCAGCTCGAAAAGGGCACAGCTGCGATTGTCGGCCCCAACGGATGCGGCAAGAGCAACATAGCCGACGCGATCCGGTGGGTTCTAGGTGAGCAGAAGATGCGCGTCCTGCGTGGGCAACACATGGAAGATGTCATCTTCAACGGGAGCGATGACCGACATCCCCTTGGTATGGCGGAAGTTACGCTTGTCATGGACAACTCCAGCGGCCGTCTGCCGCTCGATTACTCCGAGGTGAGCATAACCCGGCGCCTCTTCCGCTCCGGCGAGAGCGAATACCACTTGAACAAGCTACCCTGCCGCAGAAAGGATATAGTCGAACTCTTCATGGGAACAGGGATCGGCGTCGATTCCTATTCGCTCATCGAGCAGGGGCGCATAGACCTTATCCTCAGTTCCAAGCCCGGAGAACGCCGCTACATATTCGAGGACGCCGCCGGAATCATAAAATACAAGAGCCGCAAGGACGCGGCTCTCAGAAAACTGGAGCGCACCGATGCAAACCTGCTCCGGCTGCAGGATACGATCATCGAAGTGCGTCGCCAGATAAACTCGCTCAAACGACAGGCCAACGCGGCTCGACGCTATCGTCAATTCCGCGATGAGTTGCGCTCGCTCGAGCTCAGGCTCGCGCTGCTTCAGTACGGGCGGCTGGATGAAGAACATGCCGGACTCAGGGAGCGTGTAAAGCGGCTGCAGGACCGGCTCGAGCAGGTCACGGCCAAGCAATCGACGGAAGAGAGCGAGCTCGAAAAGGCGCGGCTGGGCATGCTCGAATTGGAGAAGACGCTCTCAGGCTCGCACGAGCAGTCGCGCGATTTCCAGTCTCAGATAGAAAAAGTGGAGAGCCAGATCGCCCTGCTGCGCGAAAGGATATCGGCGGTAGATGAGCGCGAGAAGCGCGACCTGGCCGAGATAGAGGAACTCGAACGCTCACTCGAAGCGTTGAATAATGAGCGGAGGATGACAGGCGAAAAAGAACGCGAGGCGTCGGAACGAGCCTCCGAGGCCAAGGGCGAGCTCGACGCAAAAGAGGCCCAATTGGCCGGTCTGACCGAGGAGCTCGGCTCGTGTGAGGGCGGCATCGAGCAGTTGCGTTCGCTTTCGCTTGAGAAACTGAACAGGAAGGTCAACCTCCAGAACGAACTCGGCTCGATAGAAACCAATCTTCAGGTGCTCTCGAAGCGCATAGCCAAGCTTTCCGAACGGAAAGCTCAGATGGAAGAAAGCGTATCCAATTTTGAAAACCGACTGAGCGAGACCAGGAATATGACCAAATCCCTCCGCGCCGCCCTGGCCTCGCTCAGCTCGGAAATAAGCTCCGTCGCCGAAACCATCACATCAAAGGAATCCGAGCTCGAACAATCGATTGCAAAGCGAGACACCATCCGCGATTTCCTCAGCGCCGCACGCTCGAAGCTGTCTTCGCTCGAAGAACTTCGGGACACGTTCGAGGGGTACGAAGACGGCGTGCGCGCTGTGATGCTGGCCAAACAGCAGGGTGAGCCGCAGGCGAACGGCGTGCTGGGAACGCTCGCCGAACTTCTCCGCGCCGATACACAGCACGAGGCGGCCATCGAGTCGGCTCTCGGCCACAGGCTTCAGCACGTCGTTGTCGAAGACGTCGAGACGGCTCGCCGGTGCGCGGAAATGCTCCGGTCGAACGGCGGCGGTCGGGCCAGTTTCATTCCACTGTCCTCGTTCAACTCGAACGGGCATGCCCTCGAAGGGCTGGCGCTTGCCGAAGGAATGGTCGGAAAAGCGGCGGACATGGTGAGCTGCGACGACAGGATGCGCCCGGTCGCAGAAGCGCTGCTTGGCTCGACCGTCATCGTGGACTCGCTCGACAGGGCGCTCGCGCTGGCCTCCTCGCTTCAGCCGCGATGCGACCTTGTGACGCTTCAAGGCGAGGCCGTTTCGGCCATCGGCATCATAAGCGTGGGCGACGCGGGCCAGGGGCGCGGGCTTCTTGGCCGAAAGAACGAGATAGAGGAGCTCAGGAACTCCATCGGAAAAACGATCGCCGAGGCCGAGGCGGAAGACGCGAGAATATCCGGGCTGAAACGCGACATCGAGCACAATCAAGAGCTTCTTCAAAAACTCCGGTCCGCCGTCGGCTCTCACGAGGTCGAGCTTGCCAAGGCGGAGCGCGACGAACAGCAGCTCAGCGACGGAAAGAAGCGCGACGAGCAGGAGCGCGACGTGCTCTCGCATGAGCATGCGCTTGCCGTGAATGAAAACCAGGAACTGACGAGGCAGCGCCAGGAACTCCTCCTGCAGATAGAACACGCGACGAATGTCGAGACGGAGACCAAGGAAAAGCTGAGAGTAGCGGGAGAGAGGTTGGGTGAGCTCAGGAATCGGAAGGACAGTCTCGCGGCGGAGATAACCGATTTCAAAGTCAACGTCTCATCCCTCGAACTTACCTGTAAGACGTTCAGGCACGAACTCGGACGGCTGGAAAGCGACGCGCAGGAGGCGAACCGCCGCATCACGGAAAAGCGGAAGGATATCGACGAGGGCGCCGAGGCAAGAGATGGGTTCGCTCGTGAGATCGAGGCGTCCCGCGCGGCGATTCAGCAGATATTCGAGCAGAAGCACCGCCTCGATTCGGAAATCGAAAAACTCGAAGAGCAGAAGCGCCTGCTCTCCGAAAGCATAGAGGCGATCGAGGGCAACCTCAAGCAGACGCGGGCCATGATGCAGCAAACGGCCGACCACCATCATCAGGCCGAAATCGCGCTCGCGCAAACCGGCGAGAAGATTTCTTTCCTGAAGGAGAAGACGCTCTCGGAGTATCGGCTCTCGATGTCCGAGGTAGCTCAGGAAATCACGGTCGAAGACGAGTTCGACCCGCAGGCCGCGTCGGAAGAGGCCCAGAGGCTGAGGGAGAAAATCGAGTCGATGGGCCCGGTGAACCTGATAGCCATCGAGGAGTTCGAAGAATTGCAGCACCGGTACGACTTCCTTATCCAGCAGGAGGCCGACCTCAGGAAGGCGAAGGAAGCGCTTCTCGGAATCATCAAGAAGATAAATGAAACCACGCAAACGATGTTCATGGAGACGTTCGAGCAGATTCGCTCGCATTTCCACGAGATATTCCGACACCTCTTCGGCGGCGGACGCGCCAGCGTGTATCTCATCGACCCGGACGACCCGCTCGAGAGCGGCATCGAGATAAACGTGCATCCGCCCGGGAAGAAGGCACAGAACATCTCGCTCCTTTCCGGAGGCGAAAAGGCCCTCACCGCGATCGCGCTCATGTTCGCCATCTTCAGGACGAAGCCCAGCCCGTTCTGCGTGCTCGACGAGGTGGACGCGGCGCTCGACGACAGCAACATCCTGCGGTTCGCTCAGCTTGTGACCATGTTTTCGGAGGACGTCCAGTTCATCGTCATCACTCACAATAAGCGCACGATGGAACTGGCCGACGTGCTGTACGGCGTCACGATGGAAGAGCGCGGCGTCAGTCAGATCGTCTCGGTCAAGCTTAAGAAGGCGACCGCTTTCGAATTCCTTGAGCCCAGCGTGGCTTAGTGGTATAATACAGCGCAGTTCCCACCCTGCGGGACAGAATTCGGTTTCGTCCCGCTCTTTTTTTGCGGAATCAAGTCGGGCTTTTCACCTCCGGCGGTTTTTCGTCGGAGCCCGGATTCGATGGAAGGAATCGACGGATAATGAACGAAAAGAACCGGACCGGCATCATCGCAAGGCTCCGGAGCCGACTGGGCAAGGCCCGCGAGGGCTTTGCGTCACGCGTGCGGAGAGTGCTTCGGGGCGGCAAGATAGATGAGGACGTGTTTGAGGAGCTAGAGGCGACGCTCATCCAGGCCGACATGGGAGTGAAGACGACGACCGAGCTTCTAGAAAAAATGCGCGCACGTGTGAAGGCCGACCGACTGACCGACGCCGAGCAGCTTTACTCCGTGCTCGAAGAGGAGTTGGTCGCATTGATGTCGCCCCCGGCCGAAGCCGGCCCCGAGGCCGCTCAGCCATCCGGCCCGCGCGTCACATTGATGATAGGCGTGAACGGCGTCGGCAAGACCACCACCATCGGCAAGCTCGCGCACATGCGTCGCGGCGAAGGTAAGAAGGTAATGGTTGCCGCGTCCGACACCTTCCGCGCCGCCGCCGTCGAGCAACTGGAGATATGGGCTGAGCGGGCGGGAGCGGACATCGTGAAACACAAATCGGGGGCCGACCCCGCCGCGGTGGCATACGATGCGCTTTCCGCCGCCCACGCGAGAAAGTGCGATCACCTGATAATCGACACCGCCGGCCGTCTCCACACAAAAACGCCCCTGATGGAAGAACTGAAGAAGGTCAAGCGCGTCGTCGGCAAGCTCGACGCGACCGCGCCGCACGAGGTCCTCATGGTACTCGATGCGACCACCGGCCAGAACGCGCTCTCCCAGGCGCGTCTGTTCACCGAGGCGCTGGGCGTGACGGGTATCGTCCTCACCAAGCTCGACGGCACCGCCAAGGGCGGCATCGTCGTAGCGGTACAACAGGAGTTCGGCATCCCCGTCAAATACATCGGCGTGGGCGAGTCCCTCGACGACCTCAAGCCCTTCCACCCCGACGAATTCGTGAAGGCGCTGTTCGAGGATTAAGTTTCCCGCGCAAATCACAGTTAGCCGTAGCTTTTTCCTCCCGTGTGTTCAATGGCTGCAAGCACGAGCCGGTGATATAATGAGGGTGGGCTGGACGAAATCTTCTGGAAAATGCAATGAAAGTCATTATCATGGGGTCGGGGACCTCGCTCGGGGTTCCGGTAATAGGGTGCAACTGCGAGGTGTGCACGTCGTCTGACCCGAGGAATAAGCGCACGCGCGCGTCGATCTGCGTGCAGACTGCGTCGGGCAAGAACATCCTGGTGGACACCGCGACCGAGCTTCGGCTGCAGGCGGTGCGCAGCGGAATATCCTCGGTCGAGATGATCCTTTTCACGCATTATCACGCCGATCACATCCACGGGCTGGACGACGTGAGGGTGTTCAACTGGAAATCGCAAGGCTCGATCCCGTGCTACGGCGACGAGCCGACCGTCGAAAGATTGAGGCGAGTGTTCTTCTACGCGTTCGACCATGATTATTCGTGGGGCGCGATCCCTCATATAACGCTCGCGTCCATGCCCGATGAGCTTGCGGTCGAGGAGGTCCGAATCACTCCCGTCAAACTGCTGCACGGGCGGGCGGAGATTCTGGGGTTTCGGTTCAACGATGCGGCGTACCTGACTGATTGCAGCGGGATACCGCACGAGTCGATGGAACAACTGAAGGGGTTGAGGCTTCTGATAATTGACGCGCTGCGTTACCGGCCGCATCCGACGCATTTCAACCTCGAAGGCGCCCTCGAGGCTATCGAGTGGATAGGCCCCGAACGCGCCCTGCTGACTCATTTGAGCCACGAGTTCGACCACGAGAAGGCCGAAGCGGATCTGCCCGCGAACGTTCGGCTCTCCTATGACGGCCAGGTGGTGGAAATGCCGCCGCAAGGAGGCGCGAGATGAAGCTGTATCATCTCTGGACCTGCCCGTACTGCTTCCGGGTACGAAGAAAGCTCAAGCAGCTCGGGGTAGAGTATGAGGGGATTTGGGTCGGATTCCACCCCCGCAGGTGGGCGGAGGTGGAGCAATTGACGGGCAAGGCGATGGTTCCCGTGCTGGTGGATGGGGATAAGGTAATCAACGAGTCCGCCGTCATATGCAATTACCTGGAGAACAATTATCCCATTGACTCACGCGGACGCGGGAGCAAGGAGCGCTGAGCCCCATCCATAGTTTGTGCCCAGCCGCGCCATTCCAATCCCCATAAAAAGCTTATTCTCCGAAGTCATTTGGGCACCGGGCTTTCCAACGCCCTGGTCTTCACTGGAGAAAATTATTACTTGACACAATAATAGCCCATATGTTAAAAGAACATGGACAGGCCAAGGGCAGGGGATCCCGTCGATGGACCTCATCACTCTGACAGCGACTAACGACGAAAGGGCGAGGCGTCTCTTGGACCTGTGCCTTGGGCCGTCATACAATCTGATACAAGCCCGAAGTATCCGCGAGATGTTGGATGCGCTTCAGAGTACCTCGGTCGACATCGTCATCGTGGACGAACTGCTGGACGGTCGCCCCGTTTCCGAACTTCTGCCCGAGATTTTTGAAATCAGCAAGTATGTCGTGGTGCTCGTCATGGCAGAGGACACTGAGGCCGGGCCGATAGCAGATGCCCTGAGACAGGGGGCGCACGACACAATCTCGAAGCCCATAGACAAGAAGAGAGTAACACAAAAAATTGAGAGAACGGCGCGGCTCGCTCGGCTGCTGGGGGAACTCCGCGTCGGACGCGAGCACGGGAAGGAGCGCCGCTCCACACTCTCCCTGCCCATCGGACCCGAAACGGGCCGGGCGCAAACCTCTCAGGCGGCTTTCCCGCCGTATGGAGCAGGCCAGCCCTATGGGTTCTTGGGAAAGCTGGCAGAGGCGGCGACAAGCATCCGAGACACAAAGAGACTCTTCGGCCTCATAGTCGAAGCGGCCACGGATGTTCTCACGGTCAACCAGGCCGCTCTGGTGCTTGTCGAAGAAGACGGCTACAGGCTTTCGGTCCGAGCGTCGAGGGGATTGGACGAAGAATTTCTGAACCAGATGAAATTTTCCGTGAGCGAAGGCATTTACGCGTGGCTCTGGAAAAATGGCCGCATACTTTTCACTGATGAGGCGGAACACAGCACCGGCATGGAAGAGATGGAGGCGATCAGGAAAGAGGCCAAGATTTTGCAGGCAAAGCTGTGCATACCCCTCGGGCTCAAAAGAAAGCCGTTCGGCTACCTTTCTCTTGGCGGCAAGTTCACGGGCGAGCCTTATAGGAAAGAAGAGCTGGAGTCCACTTTTACTCTTTCCGAATATGCTTCTGCGGCCATCGAGAACGCCATCGTGTTTGGAAGGTACAGGGAGCTCTCAACCACGGACGAACTCACCCGATTATACAATCGGCGCTACTGCAAGAAGTACCTGGAGGACGAGATAGACCGCTCGAAGAGATATGGCCGTCCGCTGTCGGTTGCCATATTCGACATTGACCATTTCAAGACTATCAATGACGATCTCGGCCATCCGGCGGGCGACGAAGTCCTGAAGGCCGTGGCCCGGTTCCTGCTCAAATGCTCGAGAGGCACGGACGTTGTGGGGAGATGGGGGGGAGAAGAGTTCATCGCAATATTGCCCGAGACTGAGGCGGAAGTCGCATATACGTATTGCGAGCGAGTCCGCCTTGGCGTGGCGGAACAGCTTGGCAAGAGGGAGGGCGAGCAATTTGTGCACATGGGCCTTACAGTGAGCGGGGGAGTTGCCTCTTTCGAGCCGGCGACGGATACGCTCGAGACGATCATCGAGCGCGCCGACCAGGCTCTGTACGCCGCCAAACGTAACGGACGCAACCGATTCGAAAAACTGTGATTGGTGTGGCCCGCGTTTTTGTGTGCGCGGTGTCTTCTGATGTATAATTGAACGAGCGAAGTCTTCGGTATGCGGTCGCGTGACTGGAAGGGAGAGTCCCAGGTGAGCCTATCTTCCAAACAAAAAGAGATCGAGGCGTGCTTCGCCGAGCCCGAGGCGGCTGTGACGTGCTTCTTCAACTCGCTTCTTGGTCATGTGCGCAACTGGCCGCGCGCTTACTCCTGCCTTGCTCCGGCCGCCCGCAGCACATTCGATTCCGAGCGCGGCCTTCTCTCGTTTGCAGACTATTGGGAAGACAAGCTTTCCTTTCTCGAAGAGATCGTAAAGAAACGTCATGCGGAATACCCTTACCGCCACCGTAGCTGCTTCTCCCTGGACCGCGTCCGTCGCGAGGAGGTCTCGGCCGCACGCGCGGTCATCGCGGTCGAGCTTGTGGAGAACCATGTCGCGCCGGAACGCCTGCTGGTGCTCCAGACGAAGGAATTGTCAAGACACGGACGGGGCTGGCTATTGGACAGCGGCGAACTGGACGGCAACCTGAACGAAATCATCGTGCCCCGGTATCCCCGGGGGCGCATCGTTTCCCCTGGCCCTGCCGGCCGAGATTGAAGCAAGAACGCCCCACAAGAAAGTCGCTGCGGGTCAAACTCATCGGGCCGGTTTCGTCGGCGCCTGCTTTATCAAGATTCGTTTCGTATCCATCGACGCACAAATTGTGTTAAGATAGATTTGGATGGAGGGATACGACGTGCCGAGAGTTCTGGCCATCGCATCGAGCCCGCGCAGGAACGGCAACTCCGAAACCCTTCTCGACGCATGTCTGGAAGGTGTGCGCGAGGCAGGCCTGTCCAGCGAAAAATTCCGGATATGCGACCTGAAGATATCCCCGTGCCTGAACTGCGGAGGATGCGAGCGGACCGGCCAGTGTGTCATAGACGACGATATGCAGATGCTGCACCGGAAATTCTCTGAGTCCGACATTCTGATCGTGTCGTCTCCCGTCTTTTTTATGGGACTTCCGGCTCAACTGAAGGCGGTGGTTGACCGATGTCAGGCCATCTGGGTTCGCAAATACGTGCTCCGACGGCGCATGCCCAACCTCGATTCGCGCCGTGCGCTCTTCATTCAGGTCGGAGGGATGAAAAAGAAGAGTGTGTTCGACGGCGGCCTGCCGACCATCACAGCCTTCTTCGCCACGCTCGATTATGAGTTCTTTGGAAAACTTCTGCTCAATGATATCGACGCAAGAGACGCCGTGCGGTCTCATCCGACCGCGCTCGCACAAGCCCGGAAAATGGGGTTCGAGATCGCAGCCGACAATCTGCGAAGCGAAACGGGAGAAGCCATCCGCCGAAAAAGCGACTGAGAGGACGGCATGGATAAGAGAAAGACACGGGCGACCGCGAAGAAAGTCGCTAAGCTGCTCAAGGTGCTCTCCGGCAAGAAGAGAATACTGGTTATTTCGCACGACAATCCCGACCCCGATACGCTGGCCAGCGCCTTCGCGCTTCGCGACCTTATCCAAAAAAAACTCGAAGCGGAGGTCGCCATCGGGTTCACTGGC
Source organism: uncultured bacterium (assembly GCA_964607485.1). Lineage (GTDB taxonomy): Bacteria > Abyssobacteria > SURF-5 > SURF-5 > SURF-5 > CAZSKP01. The sequence continues at coordinate 46,510 of CAZSKP010000026.1, forward strand.
ATCATAGGCAGGGCCGAAAACAGGGCCATGATTCAGCAACTCGCCATTCCTTTGAAGCGCCTGGACGAGATGGACCTCTCGAAGTTCGACGCAACCGTTCTGGTCGACAGCCAGCCGCACTCCGGCCCGCTGGGTCTGCCCGAGATGATCAAGCCGGATGTGGTCATCGACCATCATCCCCTCCATCCCCAATCGCGGAAGATCGAGTTCCATGACATCCAAAGCCGCATCGGAGCGACCTCGACGATAATCACACAGTATTACATTGCCGAAGAAATGGAGATGGACCCGCGCCTGGCGACCGCGCTGCTGTACGGCATCAAATCCGATACGCGCGACCTCGGCCGGGAGACGAGCAAGTACGACCTCGAGGCGTACCTCCATCTCTATCCACGCGCAAACTTGAAATTGCTGTCAAGAATAGAATATGCCGAAGTGCCGGCGGAATACTTCAAGATTTACGACCGGGCAATCGGTAACGCGACGACATTTGACAACGCCATTATCAGCTTTCTGGGAGAGATCAGTAACCCTGATATGGTGGCCGAAATGGCTGACACGCTTGCCCGGCTCGAAGGCACCCGCTGCGCACTCGTCGGCGGATATTATGACAACCAGATATTCGTATCCGTCCGAACGAGGGATTCGGAAATCAATGCCGGCAAGCTCGTGCAGCGCGTGATAGGAAAACTGGGGGCCTCGGGCGGTCACGGAAGCATGTCGGCGGGCCGGATAAAGATGGAATCGATGTCGGACAAGGAAAAAACCAGCATCGAGAGAACAATCGTCCGCCGGCTCAAACATGCGCTGAAGGTGAAGGACAGGCGCGCGAAGAAGCTTGTCGAATAGCGCCCGGCGAGGTCGTTTTCCCGCTCTTTCCCACTTTTCGAAAATCTTACTTGACAGAAAGACGATAGTCTGTTATTTTGCTTATCTGTGAGTCCTCTGCGAAATTCCGACCATGAGTGAAAAAACCGATCCGGACACCAGAAAGGCAATAGTCGAGGCCTCGACGAGGCTGTTCACAAAACGAGGATATCACGGCACCTCTGTCTCCCAGATAGCGGAGGCGACCGGCCTGACAAAGGGCGCCCTCTATTGGTATTTCAAGGGAAAAGAGGATTTGTTCCTCACCGTGCTCGATTGCATCAGGGATAAGTGGCAGAACACCATCATGAGCAGGGTAGAGGCCTCACAATCTGTCATTCAAAAGCTGGAGCAGCTTTTCGACGCCACGTCGGAGATGGTGGCGACCGGCGAAAGCCCCTGCTCGATGTATCTGTTCCTCGTCTCGGCGGGCGCCCAGCAGGAAATGCGCGAATTCGAGGATGCCATCAAGGCCGCCTACGCGGGATACGTCGAAAGCCTGGCCGACACGATAAGAGCCGGGCAGGAAGACGGCGAGATAAATAGGGACGTCGATGCCCAGTCGGTCGCGGTGGGAATTATCGGATGCCTCGAGGGCGTCGTCCTCCAGGCCCGCCTCCATCCGCCCGCGACGATCGCTGCGTCGATAGCCGAGATGAAACGCCGCTTCATCCAGTCACTCAGCACATCTCCGGCACGTCCGCCTAAGAGGGAAAAACCCGCCCCAGTCAGAGAAAAAACGCTGCCCGTCACTGCCGACCAGCTTAGTCTCTTTTGAGCTTACCCCTAAAGCGTGCACCAATTTGCGAATTCCGCAGGACGATCAGTCGAGCGAGTTCGATACACAAAAAATGCCGCCCGGGTGTTGGCCCAGGCGGCGGTGCGGGGAGGGGGACTTGAACCCCCACGGGATATAGCTCCCGTCAGCCCCTCAAGCTGGTGTGTCTGCCAATTCCACCACCCCCGCAAGCTGTTACCATCATTATAACTTCGCCCATAGAAAATGTCAATCGCAGTGAATCGGGTGGTGGAGCTCACATCCGCTCAGGGGCTTCGATGCCGAGGAGGTGGAGGGCGTTTCTGACGACCTGGCGGACGGCCTCGACGAGCGCGAGGCGGGCGAGCGTGAGCGGCTTGTCGTCGGTGACTACCCGGTGCTTGTTGTAGTAGGCATGGAAGAGGCCAACCACGTCGATTATGAAATTCGGGATTCTGTGCACTTCGCGCCTTTCGGCGGCTGCCTCGACCACCGAGGGGAAGCGGGCGAGATATTTCATCAGGTCGATTTCCTCGGGTTCGGTAAGCAGCGACAGGTCGGCGTCGGCGAGCCGGTCGAGGTCAACATTCTGCTCGCGGGCGTGCTTCATGATGCTGCTGATGCGGGCGTGGGCGTACTGGATGTAATAGACGGGGTTCTCGTTCGACTCTTTCTTCGCCAGGTCGAGGTCGAAGACCAGATGGCTGTCGGCGCTGCGCATCACGAAGAAGAACCTCGCCACGGCGAGCCCGACCTCGCGGACGAGCTCGTCGAGCGTGACGAATTGGCCCTCGCGGGTGGACATCTTTATCTCCCGGCCTTCGCGCACGAAGCTGACCATCTGATGCACGAGGCATTCGAGGAAATCTTCCGGATAGCCGAGCGCCCTGACGGCCGCCTTCACGCGCGCCACATAACCGTGGTGGTCGGCGCCCCATATGTTGATTGCGCGCTCGAAGCCGCGCTCGTGCTTGTCCATATGGTAGGCGATGTCACCCGCAAAATACGTCATGTCGCCGTTGCTTCTGACGACCACGCGGTCCTTCTCGTCGCCGAGCGCGGAGCTGCGGAACCAGACGGCTCCTTCCTGTTCGTAGATGTATCCGTGCTCGCGCAGGAGCTTGATTGCGCGCTCGACCTTGCCTTCGGCGTACAGGGACGACTCGCGCGCCCACACGTCGAATCCGACGCCGTAATTTCTCAAGTCCCTGTCGATGAGCGCGATCATCTCGCGCACGGCGAAGCGCCTGAAGAACTCCAGTGTTTCCTCGTCGTCCCTGCCCGCGAATTTGTCGCCCTCCTGCTCGCGGACGAGGCCCGCCACGTCGCGGATGTAGTCTCCCTTATAGCTCTCGTCGGGAAAGGGATAGGAGGAATCGAAAAGCTGTTGATAGCGGGCGTGCACCGAGCGGGCCAGCATATTCATCTGGTTTCCGGCGTCGTTGTAGTAGTACTCGCGCGTGACGTCGTACCCGCAAAAGCTGAGGGCGTTCGAGAGCACATCGCCGATGGTGGCTTGTCTGCCGTGGCCGATTGTAAGTGGGCCGGTGGGGTTGCTGCTGACAAACTCGACGTTTACCTTCTTGCTCTTTCCGACGTCCGAACTGCCGTAGAGAGCGCCTTTCGATAACACCTGCTTCACGACGGCAGCCACCGCCTTTTCCTTGAGATAGAAGTTGATGAATCCGGGCGGAGCGGTTACGACTCTGTTGAAAAACGGGTCGGCGGCATCGAGATGTTCGACGATGATATCCGCGATCTTCATCGGCGGCATTCTCAGTTGCTTGGCGAGCCTCAGCGAGAGATTTGCGGCGTAATCACCGTGAGCAGGATTGTTGGGAATCTCCAGGGTGATGTCCGGAACCGACTCCAGCCGCAGGCTGCCGTCATCGATCGCCTTCTTGATGGCGGTAACGAGCTTTTCCGTTATTTTCGATTCGATAAGTTTTTCCATGGATATTGCCTTAAGAAGATGTATCCGCGAAGCTCACTCACGTTCTGTTCTTCGTGTTCCTTCGTGTTCTTCGTGGATCAATCCTTTCCGACTCCTTTTCCTCACCACGACGCAAACGCCGAGAAGAACCGCCGTCAGGATCGCGCACGCGAGTACCCACATGTCTCCATGGGACTTGTAGAAAGTGTCGTGAGGAACGGTCGATATCCGCTCGACGGAAAATCCGCGGACAAAGACGGTCTCGCCCCACGACGCGCCCACGACACCGCTGACTCGTCCCCAGGGGTCGATGAAACATGATATGCCGGTATTCGTTCCTCTGACAAGTGTGACGCCGTTCTCGATTGCGCGAAACACGGCGATGGCCAAGTCCTGCTTCGGCTGGGCGGTCCGGCCGAACCACCCGTCGTTGGTGAGCTGTATTAAGAAATCGCAGCCGAGGCTCGCCGACTCGCGGACAAGATGAGGAAAGCTGTTCTCGAAACAGATCAGCACCGCGAACTTCTTCCCGTCGAATTCGAAAAGCGTAATCTTCCTGCCGGGGCTGAAGTCGGAAATCTGCGGCACCACCTTTCCCAGAAATGACAGCAAGCGTCCCATGGGCACATATTCACCGAACGGGGCGAGGTGCCTCTTATCGTACCTGCCGAGCACCTGCCCGTCAGGGGAAATGAGAAAGGCGGAATTGTAGTAACGCATCTCCTCTTCCGGGCCCGTCCCCGTATTCTCATAATGATCGCTTCCCATGACCAGGTATATGTTGTTCGCGCGAACGACCTCGCCTACCTCGTCGAGTTTGTCAATGAGGTAGCCGTACAAGGCGCTTTCAGGCCACACCACGAGCTTCGCCCCATCAGCCGCCGCGAACTCCGTCAGTCTCTCCTGCGTCCAGAACATGTGGGCGCTGTATTCGCGGCTCCATTTGACATCGAGCGAGAAGTCGGGCTGGATGACCCCCACGCGCAATGAAGACGACATATCCGGCTCCTGCATGCGCCCCTTTCCCCACAAGGGCACGGCGCCTCCGAGAAAGATCAGTATCCCGGCCACGGGAAGCGCAAGCGATGGCCGCTTCACATGGCGAACGAGCTCGTACAGGAGAACATTGATTACGACAATATAGGAGGTGACCGCATAAACCGACCCGATCGACGCCAACTGTGCCACAAGGAGGTTGCTCGATTGCGTGTACCCCAGCGAGCCCCAGCCGAACCCGGTGAAGATATGGTTGTGGATGTATTCCATCACCACCCACATCGCAGGCACCGCCACGACGACGGCGGCGGGCATCCACCTGTCGAAGAACCGTTTGCCGACAGCGATGACTCCCCAGAACAGGGAGAACAGAACAACCAGCAGCCCGACACCCGCGAGCACGATTCCGCCCACCCAGTACGTCAGCGACGCGAACCATGCGAATGTGATGCCGTAAAATACCACACCCGCCAGCATGCCACCCCAAAATGCCTTCCGGTAATCTTTCCCCCGCAGCCACAGCAGCAGCGGAACCAGACCGACGTACGCAAGCGGCCACAAGCTCGTGCTTGGGAACGCCGCCGCGAGCAGCACCGCGCTGGCAACCGGAAGAATGATTTCTCGCGCTTTCATTTTTTGTCGGGTCATGCGCCGGCCGACGCGCAGAAGCCGCTTGAGCCGGTCAAATTAATATCCCAGTGTTCTGTCTCAGAAAGAGCTTGAATAATATCTCGCATCGTCAGGCTCATTGTCATTCCCACGAAAGTGGGAATCCAGTTTGCAGGGAAAAATCATGGATTCCCGTTTTCACGGGAATGACACAAATAGCGGGTGGTGCGCTGGTGAATTTATCAAGGTATCTCCAGGACAACACACTAGCAAAAAGGCAGGCTGACACTTGCCTGCCTGCTTGAAATTCGCAATGAAGCTCCCCGGAACTCCCGCTGCAATGATCCCGCCCGTCCTCCCTACGGCAAATAGCGGACGTAGCAATCGGCAAATCGTGAATCCGCGGCGAGCTTGCCCTGGGCTTTGTTCGCCTCCGCCTCGGTCTGAAACGGCCCCACCATCACGCGGAAGAACCGGCCCTTGGCCCCCAGGTCCACCTCTTCCACGTACGAGGCGAAGCCCTTCCCCTTGAGAACCTCCATATGAGAAGCCGCCATGGACTTGTCCTGCGAGGAAGCCACCTGTATGGCATAGTGGAACGTGGGCGGCTCTTCCTTCTTGGCGGGAGGCGGCGCCGGCTTCTTCGGCTCGGGCTTCGGCGCTGGAGCCGCAACTTTGGGTTCCGGCTTTGGCGGCGGAGCGGGTTCGGCCGCCTTCGGTTTCTCCGGCGCGGGCGGCGGCTGCTCCGACGCAGTCGTTGATTTGACCTCGGGCTTTTCCGGAGCGGCGGGCGCCACGTCCTGAGGTTGAGCGGTTGCGGTCGCGGCAGCCTCGGGAGGCTCTTCGGCCGGTTCGGACGGCGGTTTCAGGGGCGCCGGGCGGCTGCTTTCACCGATTGCGAAGTTGCTCGGCTTCTGGAACCGCTCGATCCTGATTCCCAGCATCAAGCTGAGCGCCATCAGGGCCAGCACGACGCACACGAGCAGAACCAATCGACCTGTGCTGAACGCATATACGTACGGCTTGTCGGGCGGAACGGACTTAGGGCTCATCCTCTTGCCCTCCGGCATGACCCAGATGTTCCTCCAGCCTGAGCTTGACCTCTTCCAACTGCGACTCGGTCAATTGCGGGTCCACGACCCGTATCTGCGTGTCGTTATGCTTGTCGGAGAACACCAGCACGCTTCTCCCCGACGAGTCGTCCTTTTCTTCCCGGATGAACCGGAACACCTTCTGCCGCCTCAACATCATCGCGCACACGTAGGCCATCGCCTCGGCGTCGGCGCCGCCCTGGGCTATCGACTCGTAGCAGAGGTTGAGCAGAGGGATGAACTGCTCTTTCGGCGTCGCTCGCTCGACGGAGGGGTCTCGATACTTCGTCTCCCAGAACGAATAGATGTCGTCCGCCGCGGCCGAGCGCTCCGTCCAGCAGCCCTCGCAATAGTCCTCCCTGAGGAAATTGTTCCCGTCTATCTTGAGCAGCGAAAAATGCTTTTGCTCATGGGCAAACGGCTGGCTGCATGCCATGCAGCGCGCCGATTCCTTCTGTATCTGTATTTCCACGATGCCCCTTCCGATGCCGGACACACACATCCCCTTGCGTGCCACTGAGATTCACGCCCGATTCTACCACAGGGTCATAGGACTGTCAAGAAGCGGGGGGACGGTCTTCGGTTCACCCGAAACCGACCTATCCACTAAGAACACGAAGCGCCACCAAGGAATCCATCTACATGAACCTTCCTGCCCTTCGTGGATAAATCCTTCTCTGTCATTGCGAGGAACAACGTGACGAAGCAATCTCCAACCATCGGAAACAGGCATTCGACTTTGGACTTCGGATATTGGACTTTGGACTTTCTTTCCCAATCCGCAACCCGCAATCCCAAATCCAAAATGAAGGGGAACCACAGATGCACACAGGTAAACGCAGATGTCATTCCGGGCCAACCATCATTCCGACAACATGTCATTCTGAGCGAAGCGAAGAATCTCTCTTTTCAGCCACAGAGCACACAGAGTTCTCAGAGGGATTTTTCTTTTCATCCTAAGCTTGTCTTGAGGTTCTCGAAAGACCTGTCGAATGGATTTATGGTCTAGACTTTGGACTCAGGAGTTCGGACTTTGGACTCAAGGAAGGCGCAGGCCCCGAGGCTTGACTTTGTTAACTGATAGTAGTATCTTGGAATCAGTAAGAACAATCCGATTTCAAAACTAACACAAAGTTGGATAATCAAGCTTGACAAAAAAAGAAAATGTGGCAATGAGTGACCCCGATTTCCCGAGGTAGGAGAACCCATAGAATGGCAGACGCAAATTCCGAAATGTTGCGACGGTTGAAAGCATTAGAAGACAGACAAAGCCTTTCTGAAGAATTGGACAGAAAAACGGAAAAGACTCGCGCTGACCTTTTTGAGGAATTAAACAGAAGAACGAAAACAATCTCGACTTACCGAAACTGGACAATATTTGTACTGGCTTTTTTGGGAATAACTTCTGTTTCCGCATTATGTACTATAAGAATGCAGTGTCGAATGCTCTGGATGAACAAGTTCAGCTTGTGCGGGACGACGTAAGAAAGAAATTAGACGAAGAGTTTGAAGATGCCAAAATTCAGGGCCTTATAGAAGAAACGGCTCAAGACTACACGGAAGGCAGAGTTGAACACTATATATCTGAAAAAGTGGAAGAGAGAATATCCCCGTTTTCCAGAGAAATGAAGCAACTCGTAATTGACTATGAGACTGATCTGATACAGTTGAAGAAATTGACCGAACTTGAGCAAAAAGCGCGGTTTGGGTCCAGAGATGCATATAACGAACTTTGTGAATATGAAGCGGAAACGCCCGATACAGATCTGCGTACTACAGCTTCTATTTGCATTGATATTCTGCAACGAGAGTTGTCTATCTACCGCCACATGCCTAGCGGTATATTTGGTTCGGACCTAATGCAAGATGGAAAGGATATCTCGCCTCAGAGTCGAACCACGAAAGAACTCTTCGACATACTGGAAGCCCCAAACATTCGCGACGCCACACGCCATGCATTGATGCACCATATTGCTAAAAGACCAAAGGATGAAGTTATACCCGAGGCTTTGAAGATTTTGAGAGACTCCGATTCGCTCCCAGCGTGTGCAGCAACATGCGGAATTCTATCAAGTATGCTTGGGGAAAAGGCTGGTTTCATGGAATTTGGAGAATGGATCAAGGTTTGTGAAGAGCAACTGGGAAAGTAAGCAATAAATAATGTATGGTGGCCAGGATTTAAGCTGACAGTGATGCTGTCTCCTGCTGTGTCTGTACGTGTCGAGTTAAAATTGTCTCCGGATTTGTTCGATATTTTGAGACAGGGAGTCTATCTGAAAGCATTCTCCCATAAAGCCATCTAATCTGTCTATCTCCAACTTGCAGACCATAATCTTCGTCTAACATACTGCATTCGGTTTATGGTAGAATGATTTGATGCTGGAGAAAGAAAAGGAGATATCTGCGGAAGTGCATGTCTAGGCTATTATTGGTAATGCTTTCATTTCCAGCTTTATTCTTTATAAATTAAGTAATGAGATGTATCTTAAGCCCGAGTTTTAATGTTTGAAAGAGCTATGTTGTGCTTGGCTATATCTGCCACATCTAAGCCTCATTGAAATTAGGATGTCCCTAATGGATTGTATTCAGAGATTAATGGCTGATGCATCTCCTTGGTTGGTTCCCTTAGTTCTCCTGATTCTGCAATTTCTGTTCAAGATATACATAAACGGGACACCCTCTGGTAGCATATTCTGGAAGAGTTTTTTACAATCTCCTGTGGAGATAGGTTTTCTTGGGCTATCCTTCATAGCCGCAGCAGGGATCTCAGAGCTAATACCAGCTCCCGAAACAATAGGCTGGTTCGTTTTCTTTCTGTTGTTGAATATCTTGATTATCATCATTTGGAAGCATTCTCCGGTCGGAATAAACTCAAAGCAGATTATGCAAGCCAGTTTTCTGGCCTTTTTAAATTTTGCTATATCAATAGCAATGCTTGTAGTTAGTATTAACCTTCTTATACGGAGGACCATTGCCACATGAGTTCACCTGCGCTCATTATTTTATATATGATTCCTGCTCTTCTCTCAGTCATGATAGCTTTGGCATTTCTCAGTCTTAAGTTGAATCGTATGTCGCGTGAGGTGAAAGAGTATCGAGAAGACAAATTCAGACATCAACTGGAGGCAAAGATAGAAGCTCTGGGCATGGATTTGGCCGCCAGTAAAGAACGATTTGAGCAGCTAAATCATTTGATTTTGAAGAGTCAACTGGAAGGAGCTTCCATTCAAGAAAAAGAAAAAGCCATAGGTCCAGGCGCAAATGCTTTTTTCGAAGCGCTAGGAATTGATTTGCACATGAAGGTTGATAAAGAACTCATCTTTGTGCTTATGCCATTTAGGCCAGACTTCGATGAGACTTTCCGTGTTATAAAAGATGTGGTTGAGTCAGCGGGATTCCGATGTATGAGAGGCGACGAAGAAAAAATTTCAGGTAGCATTTTACCTCATATACTGTGGCTTGTTGCGAAAGCAAGATTGATCATAGCTGAGATTACCGGAAGAAACGCAAATGTTTTCTATGAACTGGGAATTTCACATGCGATCGGAAAACAAGTATTGCTCATCTCAAAAACTGCGGAAGATATGCCTTTTGATATCAGCGGCCTCAGGATACTAACATATCAGGATTCAAAAGATCTTACTCATAAACTGAAAGACTGGTTAATTCGTACATTTGCCAAAATGGAATGAGCAGTTTAATAATGTAAGACCTGATCCCACCTTTGCACTATCCTACCGTGCAGGAAATTTTCTCGCTATTGATATTGCGGTTTTTGCTTTTTCCCCGTGATGCGCCGTGTTCCCCGTGGTTGAGAATTCTTTTCAGATTTTTGTTGGGCGCAGCATGCTGCGCACAACTACAGACTCGGTAGTGGAGAGGGTTACTTGGGTCGGCAGCTTATGGCTTGCCGTCGCAGAATCGTTTGGCGTAGTCGAGATGGTGCTTGAGCAGCCACAGCTTCTGGCAGAACTCGGGCCAGCCGCACTCCGGCTGAAAGCTCTCCGCGACCTCGGGATCCACCATCACGCCATGCACCAGCGAGCCCTCGAGCTGGTCCCAGATGTCGCCCCACGTGCTCAGCGCATCCCGCAATACTGAGGCGTTGACGTTTCGGAAGTGCATCAGCATTTTCTCGGCCGAGACGGTGGGTCTTGCATGCGGCTCTTTGGCTGAGCCGCCAGGAAGAACCCTGAAATCTCTCGCCATGTCAATGCCTTCCTTTCCTTGCTCCGGGGACAGTCCCGAATCTACGGCCTCGACGGGCTCGGCCCGTAATTTCTTGGGACAGTCCCCATCAGCTCTCTAGTCCACGGTTGACAGGGCATAAGCGCTTTCGCCGTGCTGGCTGTAGTCGAGCCCCGCCAGTTCCTCTTCGGCGTCAACGCGCAGGCCTATCGTTTTCTCTATCAGCAGTACAAGGACGAAGGTGACGGCGGCGGCATATGCGACGGCGACCAGCACGGCGACGAATTGAGTGCCGAACTGGCTCAGTGCGCCCACATGGTTGCTGCGCATGAAGAACGAGAGGGCGAGCGCCCCGGTAATCCCGCCCATGCCGTGTACGCCGAACACGTCGAGGCTGTCGTCGTATCCAAGCGTGTTCTTTACCTGGATGGCGCCGTAGCAGATGCAGGCGGCCAGCGCCCCGAGCGCAATCGCGCCGTACGGGAGAACTGCGCCCGCGGCAGGCGTGATGGCCACCAGCCCGGCCAGGATGCCGCTCGCGATGCCGAGCGATGTGGCTTTGCCCTTGTGGATGGCTTCGATCAGCATCCATGCGACGGCGCCCGTTGCGGCAGCGATCTGAGTGACGGTCAACGCCTGTGCGGTCCTGAGATCGGACGAGACGGCGCTGCCCGCATTGAATCCGAACCATCCCACCCACAGCAGGCCCGCGCCGATCATGGTCATGGTCAGGTTGCTTGGGTGCATGGTTTTTCGGGGATAGCCCTTCCGGGGTTTGAGGAAAAGGGCGAGAACGAGCGCGCTTATCCCGGAGGAAATGTGCACCACCGTTCCGCCGGCGAAGTCTATCGTGCCCATCCTGTACAAGAAGCCCATGTCGTTGCCGTTGGCATACCACACCCAATGACACAGCGGGTTGTAAACGAGGAGAGCCCAAAGTGTGATGAAAATGCAGTACGCCTTGAACCTCACCCTCTCGGCGAACGCCCCCGCGATCAGCGCGGGCGTGATGATTGCAAACTTGCCTTGAAACATGGCGAACACGTACTCGGGAATGCCGTTTGTGACCGATTTGTCAATCCCTTTAAGGACGAAGTAATCCCAACTCCACCCGAACCAGCCGCCGAGCACGTTGTGCCCAAAAGCCATCGCGTAACCGCACACCGCCCAAAGCAAGCCGATGATGCCCATCGCGGCAAACGAATGCATCATCGTGCCGAGTACATTCTTGGAGCGGACCAGTCCGCCGTAAAACATGGCCAGACCGGGAACCATCAGAAGAACCAGCGCGGTAGACGTCAACATCCAGGCGGTCGTTCCCGAGTCGGTTTCCGTGGCCGACCCATTGCCGGCAAGCGCAACGCCGGGTACCAGGAAACCAACCACAAGGATGAGGATGACGACGAACAATCTCATTCTTCTTTCCATGAACATGAACCTCCAAACAGGTGTGGTCTCGAGCCCGCCTCTGAGAATCCGACGATCACGCCGTGCTGCTGTTGGGAAACCGACTGTCCGATAGAAGATTGCTGTAAAAAGGATCATAGAGAGGCGGACCGACCTTTTGAATGCCCCGCATTCATTCGGAAGCGAACCCCATAATTCGCATCATCAGGTCCGCCTCTCTATGAACTGTTTGCTTGTCTTCAGATTCTCTGTAAGGGCAAGTCTGATGCCATAGCATGTGAACGGAACGCCGGCATAACCTCAATGCTCTCTCAGAGAACGTCTTAGGAAGACTGGCGTGTCTGGATGCGCCTGCCTCTTGGAGTTCATTCAGGCCGGCATGGTGCCTGTTTCATAGGCAGTCGCCTAAGAAATGAGCAGCGCCGAAGCGATTCGACCGGCGGACTGTGGTCCGCACAATCGAATAGGCTGGGCTCAGAATGCTTGTAAGTAAAGGGAGAAATGAATGTCGCGCCGTTCCCGCGGGCCATGACTTCGGAAATGGTATCCTTTTTGCTTGCTATCCTTCTCGATTGCTTATGATATATAATATGACCTCGAGAGATTCTCGACCTTTCGATTGCCAATACGTGCACGCAGTCGGACGACGGCGAAATCATCTCCCCAATGTGTCCGGATCGAGATGGGATTCCACACATGAGGTGATAATGTGAAAAAAATCGAAGCAGTCATCAAACCATTCAAACTTGAGGAAGTGAAGGAAGCCCTGTCCAACGTCGGCATCAAGGGGCTTACCGTAAGCGAGGTGAAGGGATTCGGCCGACAAAAGGGGCACAAGGAGCTTTATCGCGGGGCGGAATACGAGATAGAGTTCCTCCCGAAGGTGAAGCTCGAGATAGTTGTGCCCGACAGCGAAGTAGAGAATGTGATTGACGCGATCGTTTCCTCGGCCCGCACCGGCCGGCTGGGCGACGGAAAGGTGTTCGTAAACCCGGTGGAGGAAGTAATACGCATCCGCACGGGCGAACGCGGCGAGGAAGCGATTTAATCAGTCGGCATCCCCCGGTCTCCGGGGTACCTTGAAAAGCGCGCAAAGGGGACGGGGACAGTACATCAGGGCGTTTCGTCAGAAAAATACTTTTCCATAACGGAAGGGAGCAAAAGAAAAATGACCCCGCATGACGTGTTGAAAATGGTGAAGGAAAACAAAGTCGAGATGGTGGACCTTCGCTTCATGGATTTTCCGGGATTGATGCAGCATTTCGCTATCCCGGCGGCGAAGCTGGCCGAGGAAGTATTTGAAGAAGGCGTCGGCTTCGACGGTTCAAGCATTCGCGGCTGGCAGGCGATTCACGAGAGCGATATGCTGGTCATCCCCGACCCAGTCACAGCCTACATCGACCCGTTCTACAAGGCGACGACGTTAGTGCTTCAGTGCGATATCGCGGACCCCATCACACGGGAGCGCTACAGCCGCTGCCCCCGGTACATCACGCAGAAGGCGGAGAATTATCTGAAGTCCACCGGCATCGCGGATACGGCCTATTTCGGACCCGAAGCCGAATTCTTCATCTTCGATGACATCCGGTACGACCAGAACCAGCACTGTGGATATTACTACCTCGATTCGGTCGAAGGCTCCTGGAACACGGGCCGCGAAGAGAATCCGAACCTCGGCTACAAGCCCAGATACAAGGAAGGATATTTTCCCGTGTCACCGACGGATTCGCTCGAGGACATGCGAGCCGAGATGGCGCTGACGATGATGCGCTGCGGAATGGACATCGAGGCCGAGCACCACGAGGTTGCCACAGCCGGCCAGGCGGAGATCGACATCAGGTTCGACTCGCTTCTCAAAATGGCCGACAAGCTGATGAGGTTCAAGTACATCGTGAAGAACGTAGCAAAGAAATACAATAAGACCGTCACGTTCATGCCGAAGCCCGTCTTTGCCGACAATGGCAGCGGCATGCACACGCACCAAAGCTTGTGGAAAGACGGCAAGCCGCTGTTTGCGGGCGATAAATACGCAGGCCTGACCGACCTTGCGCTTTACTACATCGGCGGACTGCTCAAGCACGCTCCCGCGCTGACCGCTCTGACCAATCCCACGACGAACTCCTTCAAGCGGCTCGTCCCCGGCTTCGAGGCGCCTGTGAACCTGGCCTACTCGAGCAGAAACAGGAGCGCCGCCGTACGGATACCCATGTACTCGCCCAGCCCGAAAACGAAACGGGTCGAGTATCGTCCACCCGACCCCTCGTGCAATCCGTACCTCGCCTTCTCCGCGATGCTGATGGCCGGCCTGGACGGCGTACAGAACAAGATAGACCCCGGCTCACCGCTTGACAAGAACATATACGACCTTCCGCCCGAGGAAATGGCGCAAGTGCCGTCGGTGCCCGGCTCGCTCGAGGGTGCCATCGACGCGCTCGAGGCCGACTGCGACTTTCTCCTTAAGGGAGATGTCTTCACCGATGATGTCATAAAGACGTGGATAGAATACAAGCGCACCAACGAGGTGGACGCGCTCAGGCTTCGGCCGCACCCATACGAGTTCTACCTGTACTACGACGTGTGATCGACTGCCCGAAAGAAAGAAAAGGCCGCTCGGAGACCTCACCGGGCGGCCTTTTCACTGTCTGTCATTGCGTTTCATGAGTGATGTATCACAAACATGACGCTGAGACTGTGATAATGGCTGTCATTCTGAGCGAAGCGAAGAATCTCTTGTTGCGTGATGACTTGCATCAAAACTCAGATCCTTCACTCGGGCCTGCGGCCCACGGGTCCGAGACCCTTCGTTCAGGATGACATCGAAAAGCATGCTTCGACTTCCTGGGAGTATCTTACACGGGACTTGTGAAACGCAACACTACTCGGAAGGAACATCGGTGGGGGCGGCATGGTCGTCGGCGAATTTCTCCAGATTCTTGCGAGCGCTTTCCAGCGTCGGGTCCACCTCGAGGGCGCGCTTCCATGCGGCGCGGGCCTCGTGCTTGCGTCCCAGCCGGTAATAGGCCGAGCCGATATTATTGTGGGCCGTGGCAAGCTGCGGGTCGATCTTAAGCGCGGCTTTGTAGCATTCGATGGCCGACTCGAATGCTCCGAGACGAAAATAAATGTTGCCGAGGTAATGCTGCGCGTTGGGATTGTCGGGTTCCAGACGAACGGCCTCGCGATAGTGCTCCAGAGCTCCCTCGAAATCTCCCCTTACCTCTTTTGACGCCCCGAGGCTTAACTGGCGCAAGGCTGATTCCGAAGGCGTTTCAGGAACGTCTTCGGAGGTCTGCGCGGATTCTTCCTGAGCGGCTGACGCCGACGGAGGTTCTTTCGGGGCTGCCGTGTCGGTCGATGATTCCGCTTTCACACTTGCGTCTGACGACGGGGGCGGCTTGGGAGTGGCCTCTTTCGTGACCTCGGCGGTGGGACTTTCCGGAGGGGCTTCCAGCCTTTTCATCTCCGTCGGCTTCTCGGCCCGGTCCACGCTCGCGAGCACATCGAGGTTCTGTTGTATGAGTTCATTATCGGGGTCGAGCCGGCTGGCCTTCTCCAATACGGCCTTGGCCTCCTTGTAGCGTTGCAGGGCAAAATATGCGCTGCCGAGATTGTTCAGGGTTTCGACCGACGTAGGCGCAAGGTCGAGCGCGCGGAGGTATTCTCCGACGGCTTCCTCGTAATTGCCCGCCTCACAAAGCTCGTTCGCCTGGATGAGTCGGACACGCGCCTCAATCTGCGGCGGCGTGGACAGGCGGAACGGTTCTTCTCCATCGGGCTCTTTTTCAAGCACAGCCAGGACGGACTCCACGTCCTTCAGTTTCTTTTTGGCGGTCTCGTTCTCCGGTTCCAGCGAAAGCGCTTTTTGAAACTGTTCCCGCGCTTTCTCAAATTTCTCCAACGCGAAATAGGCCGTGCCAAGCCCGTTCAGCGCTTCGACGTCGTCGGGAAACGAGGCGAGCGCCCGGGAGAATGCATTGGCCGCCTGCTCGTATGACCGCCTGGACAGATACACTTTGCCCGCCGCACTGAGGGCATGCGATTCGTCGAGCGTTTCGGAAGAGGCGTCTGCCTGGCAGGCGGCCTCTGAGGGTTCAGGGGCGCTCTCCAACCTTGCAAGGTTTTCGCTGACATCCAGTGCGGTGGGGTCGGCCTTCAAAGCTCGGTCGAAATGTTCTTTCGCCTTCTCCAGTTCTCCGATCTTCAGATACGCAAGCGCTATATTGTTATTCGCCTTGAAGTTGTCCGGTTGGATGTCAAGGGCTTTGTCGAATTCCTTGATCGCGCGCCAGTAGTCACCCGTCGCATACAGGGCCGCTCCGGATTCGATGTGCTCCTTCAGCTTGTTCACCGCAGCTGCTGTGCGCGCCCCTGCGGGGCGCTCCGTCCCCATGGCTTCCAGCGCGCTGAGATTGTTTCGCGCAGTTGCATCATCGGGATTCAACTCGATCGCGCGCCTAAATGCGTCCATGCCATCCTCGCGCATGTCCATCAGGCAATAGGTGACCCCTAGATTGTTCCAGATATCCGAGTCTTCCGGCTCTGTTCTTAGCGCGTTGCGGTACGCCTCGACGGCCCTGGAGTAGTATTTCCTCGACCGGTAAACCAGACCGAGGTTGTAATAGGCGTACGAATAATCCGCTTGTCTCTTGAGCAGCGTCTCAAACGCCTCCTGCGCCTTGGCGAGCCGACCGGTCTCATAATAGTAAAGCCCCAGCTTCGAAAGCGCGTCGGTGTAGGTGGGGTCTTCGTAGGTGGCTCTGAGGAGAAGGTCGGCGTGCTCCTTCGAGGTCGGTGTCGTCATGAGCGCCCTTCCATAGAAGGACATGGCCTCAATCGAGGTGGTCGGAATCACGCGCATTCGAGCAAACTGATCATCTGAGTACTCCAGGCCCATCGCTCTCGCGAGCGACACGGAGAGGTCATCGAGGCGTGAATACAGATCTTGCTCGGAAGTAATGAACGACGCTCCTCCAACCTGTTTAACTCCCTCGGCCTGCAAGAGATAGACTTCGACGGAAAGTTTCTCGCCATCGCTCCGGAAATCGCCCCCCACGACGAACCGGGCTCCTTCCGCCCCGGCCATCGCACAAAGCCTCGAACGCAGTGCGTCGGGGCCGGAGAGGTCGCTCCCGCCAGCCGCATTCCCCGGCCGTTTCCCATGAACCAGCTTCACCTCGGGGAGGCATTTCAAGTTGTTCTCGATGGAATCGGCAATAAAGGGGCCGAGCCACTCCTCTCCTCTCGCGCCGCCGGGGTTCGCGAACTCCACCACGTACACACTGAAGGGCTGTGCTTCGCAAAGGCCTGGCGCCAAGAGCATAACGAGAAGCAACAACAAGCCTAAGGGGGCCAGAAGACGAAATCTCATCATAGGTCTTCCCTGTAGAATACCCGAAAATCCCTGCGTTCCATGGGGTCAAATTCTATCACACGCCGCCATCCTTTTTCAAAGATTCGGGCAAAGTCCTCCACTACCATATCGGCCAAGCGGCATTTCCCCTTGACTTTTTCGCATTCTTAATATACAATGTATATGTGAAACGTAAGCCGAAGAAGACCGACACGAAGCAGCGTATACTGCGGGCCGCCTGCGAGTTGCTCGAGCGCGAAGGCGTGGCCGGGGTTTCCATCCGAAAGGTCGCGAAGAAGGTTCAAATCACGCCCATGGGCATCTATAACCACTTCCACGGCCTCGAGGCGCTGATGCTCGCCGTTTATGAGAAGGGCGTGAACAAATTGGCCCGCCGGATGTGGAAAGAACTCGTTCGGGCCGCCGGCCCGAGGGAAAAGCTTCGCGCCCTCGTTCGTTCATATATACGGTTCGGGGTCGAAAATCCCCACTACTACTCCCTGCTTTTCGGGACGGAGTTCATACAAAAGTACTTGTGGGACCGCCCGCCGCGGAGCCTGATAATGGAACACTTCTGGCTGCCGTTTACCGAGGTCATCGAGCATTGCCAGGAAACCGGCGAGATCCACCCAGCGATGAATCCTCAGGAAGTGGCCACGCACCTGTGGTCGTCGATGCACGGATACGTCGGCTTCCTCATCATCGGCCGCCTGCAGCAGCTTTGGCAGATGGATGCTAAAGGTGTTCTCGAGCTGATGGAGAAACATCTGTTCGCGTTCTTGAACTGAGAGCATATACGGTGTACATAGAAATGGTTCTTCAAGAATTTGGAGGTGGTTGCGGTGCTGAATTTTGAACTTTCCGATGAACAGACTGCGCTTCGGCAATTGGCTCGCGATTTCGCCAGAAAGGACTTGAAGCCGATCGTCAGGAAGCTCGACGAGGGGCACACATTCAATTGGGACATACCGAAAAAGCTCCACGAGCTGGGTTTCCTCAGCCTTTTCATTCCGGAAGATTACGGCGGCGGCGGCGGCAAGGTAACCGACGCGATGCTGTTAATGGAGGAGATTGCGACGGTCGAGCCCGGCGTATGCACGACCATGGGAGCGACGTGGCTGGCGACCGCGCCCATCCTTTTCGCCGGGACGGAGGCCCAGTGGAAGAAGTTCTTTCCGCTCATCGTCGAGAAGGGCGCGCTCGGCGCCTCGGGAACGACCGAGCCGCAGGGTGGTTCGGACCTTGAGGCCAAGGTGCCTCCTCCGGGCTCGTGCCGCACGGTCGCCCGCAAGGTGGGAAGCGATTACGTTCTCAATGGGAGGAAATGCTTCATATCAAACGCCGGTGTCGCCGGCCTCTACATCATCTTCGCGGTAACCGACCCGGCGCGGCCGTTTGAGACCTCGTGCCTGTTCGCGGTCGAGGGAGACACGCCGGGGCTCAGCTTCGGGCAGGTGGAAGACAAGATGGGACTTCGCTCCTCGCAAACGGCCGACGTGATACTCGAGGATGTGAAGCTGACCGAGCTGAACCGCATCGGCCCCGAGGGGATGGGCTACGCGATTCACATGGCCCGTCTCGCAAACGCCCGCGGACCGGTCAGCGCCCAGGCGGTGGGCATCGCGAGGGGCGCTTATGAGATCGCGTTCGAATACGCAAAGGAGCGCGTGCAGGGCGGCAAACCAATCATCGAACATCAGGCGATTGCCCAGAAACTGGCCGAGATGGCAATCCAGATCGAGGCCGCGCGGCTGATGGTCTGGCGCGCCTGCTGGGTCAACGCCAACATGCTTCCCCCGAACCGGCTGTACACTGCCATGTCGAAGGTTTTCGCCACCGACATGGCCGTGCGCGTGACGGTCGAAGCGATTCAGGTGCTCGGCGGCTACGGGTACATGAAGGATTACATCGTCGAAAAGTACCTGCGAGACGCGAAGGTGCTTCAAATATACGAGGGACCGAACGAGATTTGCCGCGAAGCCGTCATGGAGGTGCTGACGGAATAACGGCCTGTTGCCCCAAAGGGCAATCGTCTGTGCGTCATTCCGAGCGAAGCGAAGAATCTCCTGATGAGGCGCGTAGGGTTATGCGAAAATGGGGGATTCTTCGTCGCCCGGGTCTGCGACCCTTTGCTCCTCAGAATGACAGTCTCGATGAGATTGTCAAGGGGAACGTCGTTTTGGCAATAGACCGGATGGGTTCTTGCCCCGAATCTCTTCTCTCGGCAATCCCACAGATCAAGGAGGACTATGCGCGATGAAAAAGGAAAGCTTTGGCCACAGCGGACCCGTACATGCGCCGCTGTATCCGGAAGGCACACGTGTCAACAAGAATTTCGAGCTTATCCAGGTTCTGGTGAAACCCAATCCCGAAAAGGCGGCAGCCCTCATACCCGAGCCGCTCGAGCCCGAGCCGGAACCGGTCGCGGCCATAATCGTGGCAAACTACAGGTTCGTGACCAACATAGGCCCCTATCGCGAGGCGATCGTCAACCTGTCGGCCCGATACAAGGGCGAGCCGGTCGCCTATACCGCCTATATCTACGTGGACAGCGACGCCAGCCTCGCCGGCGGACGGGAGCGGTTCGGTCACCCGAAGAAGATGGCCGAGTTCACGTTCGCGCAGGACTGCGAGGTCGTTCGCGGCACGTGTACGAGGCGCGGCTTCAAGATTATCGACGCCGCGGTCTGCATCTATCGCGAGCCAAACATGGACCACGTCATGATGCGGCCTCTGTATCAACTGAAGGTCATTCCCCAGCCCGACGTGGATTCTCCCGCCGAAATCAGTCTCGTCAAGACGTGGCAGGAGGACATGCAGTTTCATGAACTCCTCGGCGGCCCGGCCACCGTCAGCTTCGAACGTTCTCCGGCCGACCCCATCTATGAGCTCGAACCGGTCGAGATACTCGGCGGCGTGTATGCCATCGGCAGCCTGAGGGGACCGTTCGGCGAGGAGGTCGAGCGCTTCAAAGGCCGTGCCTTCGGATCGTGACGCCACAAAGAATCTGAGCGACACTGTGCCGGACAGGATTCCTTGACAGCCGCCGCTTTCAAAGCCTATAATGAATGAAAGTTGACCGGCTGGCCAGAATAATACTACGCCCCGACGGCCGGCCGTTCGCGCTCATTCTCTCCAACGCGCGGAGTCGCCTCCATGACTGCAGTTGTCTATTCCGAGAAATACTACTGTGACATAGGGATGCATGTCTTCCCGGCGCAGAAGTACCGGCTTGTCTATGCGATGCTGGAGGAGAACGGCGACCTCGCGCGGCCCGGAGTGGAGGTGCTCGCGCCGAGGCTGCCGACCCGCGAAGAGTTGAGGCTGGTACATGATGGAAAATATCTCGACGATGCCCTCAATGCACGGTTGACGCCGGCAACGTTCAGTTCCGAGCTGCCGGTCAGGCGCGACGTCGTCGATGCTTTCCTGCTGAGCACGGGCGGCACGCTCGTGGCGGCGGAGAGAGCCGGTGTTGCCGGACGCGGCATCAACCTCGGCGGCGGCTATCATCACGCCTTCGCCGACCACGCCGAGGGGTTCTGCTTTTTCAACGATGTCGCGATCGCCTGCCGCAAGCTTCTCCAGGAGAGGAGGGTCGCCCGAATCGCAATAGTCGATTGCGACCTCCATCAGGGCAACGGAACCGCGTACATCTTTCAGGACGAGCCGAACGTGTTCACATTTTCCATCCATCAGGAAAACAACTACCCGATAAAACAGCGGAGCGACCTGGACATCGGCCTCGATGACGGCGTCGGCGACGACGAATATCTCAAAAGGCTGAGTGGCGCGATCGAGCGAATTCAGGCAGAGTTCAAGCCAGACTTCGTATTCTACCTCGCCGGAGCCGACCCGTTCCGGCAGGACCAGCTCGGCTCGCTTGAGCTTACTCACGAAGGATTCCGTAAACGCGACGATATGGTGATAGGCGTATTCTGCGGCTCGAACATTCCTCTCTGCGTTGTCCTTGCGGGCGGCTACTCGCAGGACGTGCGGGACACGGTGATGATCCACTACAACACATGCCTGCGCTTGTTTGAGGAAGACGGAAGGAAATAATGGATTCCCGCTTTCGCGGGAATGACGGCGTGGGGTGTGCCGGCGCCTGTTTGAAGAAGACGGCGGTCGAAAGGAATAGAAAGGTGGCGCGACGCTGGCGTGAGCGGATTGCCATCGCGGGCATCGGCGAGAGCGACATCGGCACAGTGCCGGGCATGGACACCTTCGACCTTTCCCGTCAGGCCGTTGTTAGAGCCATCGAAGACTGTGGAATCAGCAAGAGCGACATCGACGGAGTGCTGACGACGGGTTCATTTGCCGTTTTGCATCCGATGCACAGCGTCCTCTTTTCGGAGTATCTCGGAATCCGTCCCCGCCTGACCTCGGTGATGCAAATCGGTGGCGCCACGCACATACTGAACATCATGACCGCCGCGGGCGCGATCGACACCGGGATATGCGATGTCGTGCTCATCACCTCAGGAGAGTCGCTCCGGTCGCTTTGCGGGTTCGAGCGTCTTTTCCAGCTTTTCAGCGGCGACATAACGGCCCTGTATGCTGCCGCCGGACACATGGAGTTCGAGGTGCCCTACGGAACGACCCTCATCAGCGGTTATGGCATGTTCGCCACCCGCCACATGGCCGAGTACGGGACGACGCGCGAACAGATGGCGCAGGCGGTCGTCTCGATACGGAAGCACGCCTCCCTTCACCCGCACGCGCAGAAACGCGAAGAGCTGAGCATCGACGATGTGCTCAACGGCAAGCGGGTCGCTCACCCGTTCACGAAAGACGAATGCTCGCTCATCTCCGACGGCGGGGCGGCCATCATTGTTACGACGCTCGAACGCGCGCACGACCTCAAGAAGGAGCCCGTCGAGATAATCGGCGTCGGCGCAAAGACCGGACAGGAGCACATCACGCTGAGCGAAAGCTTTTCGAGCAGCCCGGCGGCACAGGCCGGAAATGACGCTTTCGATATGGCCGGGCTTGGGCCCTCAGACGTCGATTTCGCCGAGTTG
>CAZSKP010000027.1:0-48039 GCA_964607485.1 uncultured bacterium
TTCATTTTATTAGTAAAACGAGTCAGTAATGTCTCGTTCCTTGAGCATTCGTCGGCAGTGTCGTGCCGGTCGCTTGAACATTCTCAAGAAAGACTGCCGACAACCTCCCGCAACGCATCAGGATTGATTGGCGAGTCGAGGTAAATTCCCCCCAGTTTGACTATTTCGGCCTTGTTCTCTTGCTCCGTTGAGCCGAGAAACAGCACGCGTATATTCGATTGGACATCCTGAGCGTTCAACAACAGCTCCAGGCAATCCATCTCATACGCGTCCTGCTCGACGATGAGCAATGCGTGCGGATACATCTTCAGCCTGTAGATGCACTCGGTCGCGCCTCCCACGACATCCACTTCGAAGTCTTCCCGTTGCAGGCACGCTCGTATCATCCGCTCAAATCTGAATCCCGACTTGAGCAACAAAAGGATCTTCTTTCTCATTTCTCACGCGAAGGTTGATGACAATCGTAGCCGGATCTCTCCGGCAGCCCTAAGCGAGGTAGGATACGGATAAAGATGCACATATGGTGCCAGCTCACGCGCACCGGAGGGATGAGGAATCGCAAGCCATTTATTGCGAAAGACTTCTCCACACTTGTCGGTCGGGCGACATGGCCTTCGAGCAGAGGCCGGGGAGTGGGAGCGGCGGGTCAGACGGAGGAAGTGAGTAACAATTACACAGGACCGCGGTTTCGACCCGTTCTGTGTATAGATTGTACACGTTTCGCCCCGATTTCTTCACCGGAGGTTCATCGGGCCACTGGGGATACTCCGTGTGATGACGGGGCGGGAGGGAGATGGGGGGTGCCTGTGTAAAATGTACCCGCCCCTCGTCAAATATTGTATCGCTTGATCTTGTTATAGAGGGATTTTCGGCTTATTCCCAGGACTCTTGCGGTTTCCTTCTTGTTGCCCCGGAGACATGTCAAGGTCGCGACGATATACTCCCGCTCCGCATGCGCAAGCGTTTTGCCGACATTCACAGTCATCTTGCCGCCGATTGCAGACCGGGTCTTGAGGCGGTCGGGCAACACATCCGGGGTTATCTTGTTGCCCGAACACAGAAGCACGGCGCGCTGGATGGTGTTTTTCAATTCTCTTACGTTGCCCGGCCAGTCATATGCCCGCAGGAGGTTTAATGCATCGTTCGTGATTCCATCGACGGCCCTGTCAAATTTCTGCGCGGAATGACTGATAAAGAAATCCGCCAGCATCTTAATGTCGGATTTTCGCTCACGAAGCGAAGGAGCGTTGATGGTAAAGACATTCAGTCGATGATACAGGTCCTCGCGGAATCTGCCATGCTTGACCTCATCTTCAATGTTACTGTTCGTGGCGGCAATGATCCTAACGTCAACCTTGATCGCTTTTGAGCCTCCGACTTTCGTTATGATGCGGTCGTCCAGGACGCGGAGAAGACTGATCTGGATCTGCTCATCCATCGTGCTCAACTCATCAAGGAAAAGAGTCCCCCGGTGCGCGACTTCGAACATGCCTTTCCTCGTGCTTCTGGCTCCGGTGAAGGCGCCCTTCACGTGACCGAAGAGTTCACTCGATATGAGATTGGGCTCAACGGCCCCGGTGTTGACTGCAATGAACCGCTCCTGGCTCCGCGCACTGTGCTCGTGTATCGAACGCGCGATAAGTTCCTTGCCGGTCCCACTCTCCCCCATGAGCAGCACGTGAATGTCGGTGGCGGATGAGAGCCGTATTTGCTTATATATCTTTTTCATCGCTCGACTCTTGCCAATGAGCCGATCCATCATGGCTGCGGGGGGGACCTTTTCGATGAGAAAGAGGTTCTCACTTGGGGCCGGCTGGGCATCGAGGGCGGTTTCGACCAGGAATTCCAATTGTTCGGGCTGAAAGGGCTTCCTGAGATAATTGAAAGCTCCCGCCGTCATACAACGGCTGACCTTCCGAAAGTCTCCGGATGAAGTCAGGGGAACGACCTGCGTGGACGGGCTTTTCTCGGCAATCAGCTTCACTAATTCATATCCGTCTTTGTCAGGAAGGTCCGTTTCGACCAGCACCACATCGTACGTTCTCTTTGAGAGCATCCCAAGGGCGGCCTTGACACTGAGAGCTTTGTGGCACGCAATCTTTCCGCCGGATAATATCCTTCTTATCTTGTCCTGGTAGGCGGCGCTGCTGTCAACGATGAGAACGTGTTTTCTCACAGAGATATGTCTGTCGTCATTACTCATTGGTCGAAAAACGGTATGGCCGAAACGGGAGGACTCGGCAGTGCCCCTCAGAGTACTATCGTATAAAAAGTACCGAGAACTGCCTCGATGCGACACAGGTCAGAAACACCATCAAAAGCGCCCAAACAACAGGTCCATTCTAATGGCACAAATCGGGGCTGTCAAGCTTTTCCGGAAATGCGGTTTCCCATTTTCTCTGCTTACACGTTTCATCCTGAAGAGGAGTCATGCCGACCTTCGCCAGCGCCCGCCTTCAGGCCTGAATAGAAGTCAGACTATCGAATCCGGCGCCACCGAGGCGCCCTCTTCTGCGGACTTATACACTGCTCTTCCCAACTGCACCACCGCTAACCCCTCTTCGCCGCTGAGCGAGGGTTGCCTGTCCTCGAGGATGCAGTCGATGAAGTGCTGCCCGCACCGGATGAATCCGTCTTCCCATTCCGCGGGAATATCATTGTAATGGTGCGTCTCGCCGTCGCGGCACACGATGAGCGGCGCTACCTTCATCAGGCCTCCGGTCAGTCGCGTCACCCAGATGATGCCCTTTGAGCCAGTGATCTCGATTCGCTCCTCGACCGGGTAGTACTTGGTGTCGATGATCAAATCGGGCGCATACACCGCGTCGAGAATTCCGTAGCACGAAGCCGCCTTGTGTTTCCACATGACTGTCGCCGGGGTGTCAAGGAACATTCCCGGATTCTCGATAAACGCGGAGACCTTGTCGACGGGTCCTCCAAAGAATATTCCCAATGCGTATTTGTGGTGCATGTCGTCGAACATCGTGCCGCCGCCGACGCGCTCCTGATTGAACTTCCACTCCCACGAACTGGACTTAAGCTCCCAGCCGCACTCGAGCGAGCCGCTTGTCGTGCGCAGCCGAATCATCGAGACGGTTCCTATCTCGCCGGCATCGATCAATTCCTTCGCCTTTGCGACCGGCGGATAGAAGAGATAGCATTCGAACACCTGGAACTTGCCCTTTGCGCGCTTTGCAGCTTCGATCATTTCTTTGCATTCGGCGGCGTTGCGCGCCATGGGCTTCTGCACCGAGACGTGCTTGCCCGCGTCGAGCGCGTCGATGACCATCTGCTTGTGCAGGTCGTGCGGGGTGATGATGACCGCGACATCCACCGCCTTGTCGTCCAATAGCTGCCGGTAATCGCTGTAAACTTTTTCCGCCTTCCACTCGGCAGCTTGCTCTTGCGCCCGCTCGGTGTTGGGGTCGGCAACCGCATAGATATCGCACCGTTCGTCCACGCGATAGCCCCATGTCGTGAGCCCCGATATCTCGCCGCAACCGACCACTCCCACTCTCAGTTTGTCCGCCATTGCAGTCCTCCTCCTTGATGAATTGAAGAATTACCATCCGTCTCGCTCAAATCGTTGAAAGCCGCGATTCGTCTTCCGATCACGCCCACCACATGCCGCCGGGGGGTTCTTCCTCGAAAATAACACTGCGCAGGAATGCAACCGCCTTCCTGAGCCCTTCCTCCACGGAGGCGAGAATATCTTCATGTTCGATGCTCATCACGTAGTCATAGCCGACGATTCTCAGGGCGCTTACGATTGACTTCCACGTGCCGGGGCCGTGCCCGTAGCCGACCGTGCGGAAATTCCAGGAGCGAGTTGCGACTTGCCCGAAATGTTTCGTGTCGAGCACGCCGTTTTGGGGACAAATAAGCGGATCGATATAAATGTCCTTTGCGTGGAAATGATAGATGACACCCGCCAGTTTCCTGATGGCAATCACAGGGTCGATCCCCTGCCAGAACAGATGGCTCGGGTCGAAGTTCGCCCCTATGTTGTCTCCGGCGGCTTCCCTGAGCTTGAGCAGGGTTTCAGGATTGTACACCACCATCCCGGGATGCAGCTCGAAGGCGATCTTCTTTATCCCGTGCGAATCCGCAAACTTGGACTCTTCTTTCCAGTATGGGATGACTTTCTCGTTCCACTGCCATTCGAGGATTTCCAGGTAATCGGGAGGCCATGCGCAGGTGACCCAGTTCGGATATTTCGACCCCTCCGAATCACCGGGACACCCGGAGAGACAATTGACAACCGCAACCCCCAGCTTTTCCGCGAGCTGAACGGTCTTTCGCCATGTGACATGATGGGCGTTCGCCAGTTCGGCGTCCGGATGCAACGGGTTCCCATGGCAGCTCAGCCCGCTGATTTCGATGCCCTTCGCGGCAAATCGCTGATGATATTCCCTGAGCTTCTTCTCATCAGCCAGCAATTCATCGATTTCGCAATGGGGACCGCCCGGATAGTTGCCCGTGCCGAGCTCGACCATTCCTACTCCGAGGTCGACCAGCTTGTCGAGCATTTCGTCAACTGACAGGTGAAACAGAATTGGTGTGAACAGTCCAATCTTCATGGTGCCTCCTCAGACTTGTCAATCAGTCTCTTGGCCGAGTACCCATTCACGCTTGTGTTCACGCCGTCTTCACTTCATACAGGGGTCGCTCGCCGCTCATCACCCGGACGGCCTCTCCTGCGCCGGGGGGAGGGGCGGTATCGGCACGTCACGATGGTCGTCGGTCAGCAAGTGTTCGACACATCGCTTGATATCTTCATATATCCAACCCTGGAAATGAATGGCGCCGACGTGCGTTAACCAGGTCAGATGTCCGTGCAGGCAAAAGATCAACGTCGCGAGCACTTGCGGCGCATGACGTGAGCTGATCTTCCCGCTTTCCATTGAGCGCCGCAGGTCGTCGGTGAGCTGTTTCAGCAATTCGTCTTCCGTATTCCGCAGCTCCACTCGCAAATCCGGATCGTTGACGTGGAATGCCATCGACCATATGGTCGCGACGTCCCGGTTGGCTTGGGTCGTGTAATACATGAACATGTCCGTGTACGCCTGGTACCGTTTGATTGGGTCATCGTGCGCGCTCAACACCTCGGCGTTCCACTTGACCATCTGCTTGCGGTTTATTCTGATGACCTCGAGAAACAAATCCCTCTTGCTCTTGAAATGCTGATAGATGACCGGTTCCGTTATTCCGGCGGCCTCGGCTATTTTTGCGGTCGTCGCGCCATGGTAGTTTTCCCGGGCGAACACGTGAAGGGCTGCATCGAGGATGCGCCGCCTTCTGTTTTCCGCCTTCATTCGGGAGGCCTCTTTCGCTTTCGTCGCCTTGCGCGCAGGCCTGATCATATTCAATCATCCTGTTCGGTTATGTGCTAGCGTTAGCTAATAAAAAGTCGATTCCATGAGCGTTAACTATGACATTCTACCATCCTTTTGGCCTGATTGTCAAGGAAAAACACATATTTTCTTAAAATTCCTTGACAAACATTGAATAGTATGATAGTATTCACTAATAAAAATGCCGCCCGCCACTATCAGCCGCGGTGCGCGTGCATATGCCGAAATCCAGCGCAATCGGCGCCAAAAATCCAGCGGCCGAGGCTGTGAATAAGAGGAGGGTATCATGAAAAAGAAGCGGGTTAAGGCCGCCGTAATGCTCGCTCCGGGTATAATGGAGCTGCAGGAGTTCCCGTATCCCGAGCCCAGGCGCGGCGCGATGGTTCTCGAGATGCAGATGAGCGGGATATGTGGAACGGACAAGCATTCGTTCAAGGGCGAGATGGTTCTCTATGCGGGCACCGAAGCCGAGCAGAGGGGCGTGTTCCCGTGCGTCAAGGGCCACGAAAACGTCGGCCGCATCGTGGAGATCAACGGCACGTATCTCGATTACGATGGCCGCCCGCTGAAGGTTGGCGACCGCGTGACGATGTGTCCGAACATCATCTGTGGAAAGTGCTATTATTGCCGCCACGTCTTCGGATGGCCGTACTGCGCTCACAACAAGACGTATGGCGTCTATTTTCCCTCCAACAAGTGGCCGCACGTCACCGGCGGATGGGCGGAATATATGTATGTCTTTCCGGGCTCGTTTGTTTACAAGGTTCCGGAGGACATGCCCTCCGACATTGCGGTCAACATCGAGCTGATGGTTGTGACAAACAACGTGGACAGGGCCAAGGGCTACATGGAGTTTGCCTCACGCGGATTCGGGCTGATGGATACGGTGCTCATTCAGGGAGTGGGCGCGATGGGGATCGCGCACCTTATCAAATGCCGAGTCCTCGGGGCGGGAGAGATCATCGCGCTCGACACGTCGGATTATCGGCTCAAGCTCTCGAAAGAGTTCGGCGCCGACCATCTCGTGAACGTCGCAAAAACAACCTTCAAGGAACGCCTCGAAATAGTGCGCGGACTCACCGACGGCAGGGGCGCCGACATGGTCATCGAGACCACGGGCCTCGCCACGGTCGTGCCGGAAGGCCTCGACCTGCTCCGCCGGGGAGGGACGTACCTGGAGGCCGGAAATTTTGTGGACTCGGGCGAGACCACCATCAACGTTCACCGTCATCTCGCGGCCAAGAACGTGCTGCTCATCGGAAACACGAATCATCCCAACTCGGAATACTATCGGACGATGAAGATGATGCAACGGTACAAGAAGCAGTTTCCCTGGAAAAAATTCACCTCGCACAAATTTCCACTCGACAGGGCGCAGGAGGCGCTTGAATTCTCGCTGGGTGAAAAAGCCCTCAAAGTGGTGTTTGACATGACAAAGGGGAAGAAATGAGAATCGGCTGCAACACCGTCGCGTTCCGCAAATACGACCTTGATTTTGCGCTTGAGAGAATCTCCCGCGCCGGATACAAGTACGTCGAGGTAGAGGCCAACCTCTCGTGGTGCGACCACGTCCGGACTGACAAGGACGATCCGGCCAAGTTTCGGGCAAAAGCGCTGGACGCCGGATTCACGGGCATTTCCTGCATCGGTTCCCACCGCGAATTGATCTCTGAGAAGACGGCCGAGCAGGACTTGCGCCATTCGCTCGAGTTTGCGGCCGCTGCCGGCGTGCCGGTTGTGGCTACCGGTGAGGGACGTATGCCCGCGGGCATGCGTCAAACCGAGGCGCTCGAAATCCTCAAGCCCAAGCTGGAACGGCTGGCCGAGGTGGCGCAAAAATGCGAGGTCTGCCTTGCAATGGAGCCGCACGGCTCGCTTTCACTCTCGCCGGGGGGTCTCGGAAGAATTCTCGCTCTCGCGCCTTCGCCGTGGCTTGTGGTCAATTTCGACACCGCAAATCCTCGTCGCGGCGACTATGTGGGCACAACCCACCAGGGCTTCGAGTGGAAACTGGATGAAGCCGCCAGGGGAGACGAATTGGCCGTGCTCCGGCCGGTGGCGGAGAAAGTAAGACACGTGCACTGGAAGGACGTTGTCGGGCGAGAGGCCGTGACGCTCGGCAAGGGAGAGGTGAGGCTAAAAGAGCAACTCGTGATTCTGCGCGACGCCGGCTATGACGGGGTGCTCTCGTATGAAACCGAGGGATGGCAGGAAGCCGACGAGTCGCAGAGGATGATCGAAGAAAGCTTAAGTAACACCAGGACCATCCTGCAAGAAATCGGAATCGCGTTTGATTGACCGGGAAAATCGAGGATGCGAGGGATGACTATTCCCAAGAAAATGCAGGCCGCCGTGCTATTCGGCTACGGTGACCTGCGGGTAATCGAAACACGCGTTCCCGACCCGGGCGCGCAGGAGGTGTTGATCCGGGTCGAAGCCTGCGCCATTTGCGGCACCGACCCGAAGATCGTCGCTCATGGCTGGCCCGGCAATCCGCCGTTTGGGCAGTATATCCCCGGTCACGAGTTCGCGGGCGTCGTGGCCGCGCTGGGCGAGGGTGTGACCGATTACGCCGTTGGCGACCGAATCGCCGTCGAGCCGCACAAGGGGTGCGGCATTTGCGAGAACTGCATTCGCGGTCTTTACACGACCTGCCTGAATTATGGCAACATCGCGGCCGGCCACCGCCACTACGGCTTTACCGTCAACGGGGGTTTTGCCGAATACGCGGTCTGCCACGTGAACACGATCCACCGTATTCCCGCCGCCCTTTCGTTTGATGAAGCTACGCTGATCACGACCGCCGGGACCGCGCTGTACGGCATCACCAGAATCGGCGGAGTCCGGCCAGGCGAAACCGTTGTGGTCTCCGGTCCCGGACCGATCGGCCTCATGGCGTGCCAGCTTGCCAAATCGCTTGGCGCGGGGATGGTCGTCCTCACCGGCACTCGCTCCGAAAGGCTGAAACTTGGGAGAGAAGCCTGTGCCGCCGACGTGACCGTCAATGTCCGCGAGAGTGACGTCGTAAAAGAGATTTTCAAGCTGACCGGCGATATCGGCGCCGACCTGACCATCGAGTGCGCGGGAACTGCGGAGGCGGCACGGAGCGCCGTGGAGTACACGAGGAAGAACGGGCGCGTCGCGCTCGTCGGAATCTATGAAGGAGACATTCCCGTCAACCTGAATAAGGTCGTGCAGTGGAATATGACTCTTGCGGGGGGAAAAGCCGAAGGCGACTGGAGCCTGAGGCGGGTGCTGCCGCTCATGGCGGATGGCAGAGTGAAGGCGAAACCTCTGATCACACACCGATTCCCTCTCGCCGACATCAATGAAGCAATAGCCGCATTCGTGGAACGCAAGGGAGGAGCGATAAAGGTAGTGATTCATCCGCAGAAGGCTCAAGGCGCAGCGGAAGCACGATAGCGCTCCGGTTCGCGCGCCGGAGTGAAGTGCAGACGAAAGGAGAATCATCATGTCGAAGAAATGGGAGCTTCCCGCCAGGGGCGGCCATCTGGACCTCGCCGATGGAGTCTATTTCCAGAATATGACCATGAACGACGTGCAGAAGAGGCTCAAGAAGAATGATGTGATCATCATTCCCATAGGCTCGACCGAAGCCCACGGCCCCCATGCATGTTACGGTGAGGACACATTTCTGGTGACACGTATGGCGGAGGCCGTGGCGAAAAAGACCGGCTGCACCGTAGCTCAGCCCATATGGTACGGCTCGCATCCGTTTCACCACATCGGCATGCCGGGCACGATCCCGGTGGATGAGGAGACGTTCACCGCGACGGTTTCTCAGGTCATGGCCGGCTTCTGGAATGCGGGTTTCCGCAAGCAGATTCTGCTGAACGGTCACGGCCAGGAGTATGTGATCCCAACCGCGATCCATCGATTCACGAAACGATTCCAGGTTCCCGGCGTCTTTATCAACCTGAACTGGTATTACGCTATCCCGACATGGATAAAGGATAAGGAGCACGGAGGGCCGTTTGAGACTCCGTTCATCCATGCCGACGAAGTCGAGACCAGCTACAGTCTGGCGCTCTTTCCCGAGATGATCAAGATGGAAGACGCCGTCAATACCAAACCGAAGGGATATCTGCCGGCGGGGCATCTGGACAAAGCCGGCAACGCGTATCAGCTTCCGATTCCGTGGTATGCGCACGCCGGATTGGGACCCATCGAGGTCATCGGCACGCCGGAGGGATGCGTCGGCAAGGCAAAGCTGGCCGACGGGAAAAAGGCCATTCCCGGCGTCGAGGCGCTTCTCGACTACATGGAGAAACTGATCCGCGACATAATGAAGAAATGGCCCGTCGGAAAGCTTCCTCCCGTGGAACAGGTGACGCAGCGCTTCACCGATGCGGAACTGAAGGCCTATCTCAAGGGTCCGATGAAAAAGGGAGGGAAGCACATCTACTGTATCGCCTGGCCGGCGTATTAGGGGGCTGTCGAACATGATGAAAACCACCTTCTTCCCCGAACATTTTGTCTGCGTCGTGCATGCGGAAGACGTGAAGGTAACCGCTCGAGATGTCACAGAAGGCGAGGCGATTTTTGTGAGCGGTTTCCTGATGGACCCTGAGTTTGTCCGCAACATCACGGGCAGGTATATCCCTTTCACCGCCGCAGTAGCAAAGGATTTCACGCGGAACGAACGCGTCTCCGGAGGGGAAAGGATACTTATCCTCGAGCCCAAGGCCGGCTCATCTGTGCTTGGGACGCTGCTCCTGAAGCTGGAGGAGAAAGATATACGCGCCCTGAACTCATTCGAAAAGGTAGATGAAGGATTGCGTCGGAAGGCGTCAATTCGCGTAATTGCCGGAACCTGCGAGCGCGCGGCCTCTACCTTTTTAACAAACGCCTGAATAGATTCCGCCCGCTCCCAAGTACTCCGAGGCAGAGGGAGCAAGGCCTGCCCTCCGGCGAATCCGTTCCCGATATCACTGCCCTCATTTCACATTAATACGGGGAGCACGAAATACTTCACATTTTTGTCATCCTGAACGAAGGGCCACAGGCCCGAGTGAAGGATCTCATGTTTGGCCCGAAGTTACTGTATTCTTCGAGATTCTTCGCGGAGTTTATCCTGAGCAAAGTTGAAGGGCTCAGAATGACGACTATTAACTGCTCCTAATAGTAACTCAGTATGCTGTCCCAGAAGTACCTTTATAAATCCACCCGACGTGCCGTTGCCTGTTTAGGTCATTCCCACGAAAGTGGGAATCCAGTTCGAAGGGAATAATCGTGGATTCCCGTTTTCACGGGAATGACAATAAGCGCAAGGAACACGAAACATTATTCAAGCTTTTCCCGGGACAGGACACCAGTCTGAAGGTTGCCAAAATGCACACAATGTGATATCATATAAGGGTGAAAAGTATAAACTGGAATACGGAGAAAAGCCTTGCTCTCAAGGAATCGAGGGGAATCTGTTTCGAGGACGTGGTTTTTCACATTGAAAGAGGCGACATATTGGATGATTACGAGCATCCCGACCAGCGGAAATACGCCGGCCAGCGCATCATGGTCGTCGGCATCAATAACTATGCGTATATCGTCCCCTATGTCGAGAACGAGGAAGAGGTGTTCCTGAAAACGATTATTCCGAGCAGGAAGATGACGGCGAAATATTTTGGAGAAAAAACATGAAGACGAAACTGACGAAAGAGGAGAAGAAAATCGTCGAGAGTCTGGAGAAGGGCGAGTGGGTTCCCGTGGAGAACCTCGCGCGAAGGAAGAAAGACCTGATGCGATACGCGCGCAACACCCTGCGAAAGGACAGGCGGCTCAACATACGGATTTCCGAAAGAGACCTTCTCGAATTGCAGAGGATGGCTGTCAAGGAAGGCCTGCCGTATCAGACGTTTGTCTCCAGCATACTCCACAAGTATGTCAACGGGACATTAGTCGAGGAGAAGGAATAACGGCTAAGATATTACTGAGAACGACGTAACGAATGTCCCATATTCGGTTGCAGAGGCCCTCAGCGGCAAATCAACGGTGTCATTCCCGCGTACGCGGGAATCTATTGCCCTTCGCGGTTACTCTGGATTCCCGTTTTCACGGGAATGACAGGAATGGGTGGGGCATTACTAATGCCATTCTCAATAGCTCCATCGGATCCCCAACAAATGCAGCTACAAAGGCGGCCTGACGATGAAGAGCGGGCAGGTCAGCGTGCTGGACGCCTATCCCAAGCGCAATAGGAAATCTTGTTGACAGATGGGAAATTGGAATATAGCATATGAACATGTCCAATTGAGCAGCGCGGAAGATGTTCGCAAGAATTTTGCCGACAGTGATTTAAGAAAATTTTCAAGAGGGAAAAATTGGCTCCGCCCTTGACTTTCGGGAATACCCTTCGAAAATAATTGCCATTCTGATATAATACAGCATCGGTCTCGGCAAACGCTCAACCGCACGTTTTTTTGGGGAAGTATCATGCCCGATAACCTTCTCTACTACGGCGACAATCTCGATATCCTCCGACGCTATGTCAAGGATGAGACGGTTGACCTTGTTTACCTTGACCCGCCCTTTAAAAGCGACCAAGACTATAACGTCCTCTTCGCAGAGCGGAACGGCTCGCAATCGGCTGCGCAAATCAAGGCCTTTGAGGATACATGGCACTGGGACCAAGCGGCGGCAAAAGCTTATGCCGAAGTGGTAGAGGCTGGAGGGCGGCTGTCTCAAGCAATGCAGGCATTTTGGACATTCATGGGCAAGAACGACATGCTTGCATATCTCTCTATGATGGCACCGCGCCTTGTCGAACTCCGCCGTGTCCTGAAAGCCACCGGCAGCATTTATCTCCACTGCGACCCGACGGCAAGCCATTACCTGAAGCTGCTATGCGATGCAGTTTTCGGCCTCAAGAATTACCGCAACGAAATCGTTTGGCAGAGGACTACTGCGGGAAAACCAATTTATCGCAATCTTCCTAAGAACAGCGACATTATCTTGTGGTATTCCAAATCCGACCAGTACTTCTTCAAGCCCATATTACAGCCCCTTTCGGAGGATGATAAGGCGACATTTAATCTCGATGATGGAGACGGGCGCGGGCCATACAACACGCAGCCAATTATCAATCCGGGAGACCGCCCAAACCTAAAGTACATTTACACGGACCGGAAGGGTAGGCGATGGTATCCTCCCAAGACAGGGTGGCGCTTCAATGAAACGAGAATGAGACAGCTGGAAGCAGAGAATCGTCTTGCATTCGGAAAAACAACCATCAGAGAAAAATATTATTTGAAAGAACGGGAGAAAAAAGGTAAACAACTCCCCAATATCTGGACTGATATTGCCATAGTTAGCGGAGAGGAAAGACTCGGATATCCCACCCAAAAGCCAGAAGCTCTCCTGGAGAGGATTATAAGCTCAAGCTCTAATGAAAACGATATAGTTCTTGACCCGTTCTGTGGTTGCGGAACTGCCATTGCTGTCGCTCAACGCCTTAACCGTCGTTGGATAGGGATAGATATCACTCATTTGGCCATCACCCTAATGAAGCACCGTCTCCAGAGTGCCTTTGGCGAGCAAGTCAGTTATGACGTTGTTGGCGAGCCCGTATCGCTTCCGGACGCTGAAACATTGGCAGAGCAAGACCCTTATCAATTCCAATGGTGGGGGCTCGGACTCGTGAATGCAAGACCAGTCGAGGGAAAGAAGGGAGCCGACCAGGGCGTTGATGGGCGCCTCTTTTTCCGCGATAGCCCCGAAACCACCAAATACAAACAAATCATTTTCTCGGTTAAGGCTGGCCGAGTAACCGTCTCACATCTTCGCGACCTGCACGGTGTAGTCGAACGCGAAGGAGCCGCTATCGGCGTGCTTGTAAGCCTGCGCGAACCAACAAAGGCAATGCGAAAGGAGGCCGCAAAGACAGGATTCTACGAATCCCCCTGGGGTAAGCACCCACGGCTACAACTCCTCACTGTGGCCGAGCTCCTGCAAGGTAAGCGGATTGACTACCCTGCGTCCAGACATCTAAACGTCACCTTCAAAAAAGCGCCCAAAGTAAAACACAAGAAGACACAAAACACAGAACTGCCTTTCGATTGAAACCACTGCAAGGCATGACAGATAAAAATACTCGCGATCATCCTGCCCGACATGACCTTCCACGAGTTGTATGAGACCACGGCGGGTGCGCCTCACCCTTTGATGAAATCTTCGGCAAACTCGGCGATTTTACGTATGGCGGCCTCACACAGGTCGCGACCGATTTCGGCTGTCGCCATTTGAGGGTCGCCGAGAGCGCCGTCGGCCGTCCGTTCTTCCCATTCGTACGGAAATTTCACGCCGCTCAGTCCGGGCATAACATCCTGCGTGTGCCGATATTTCAACGGCTTCACGTTTGCCTTTTGAATCTTCTCCTTTCGCACGAGGTCGGGGATAAGGAAAAGGGCCTCCGATGTTTCGAACTGGCAGGCATGACCCGCTCCTTCGACCGTAAGCCGGTCAAGCACCTCCATCCCTCCGAGTTCCGTCGGGCGCACCATTGCCGCAGTGACGCCGAGTTCGTACTTCATCCGCTGAATCGCGATATCTATGGAAGCGATGTTGCCGCCATGCCCGTTCATGATTATCATCTTTGTGACGCCATGCGCTTTCATGCTGCTTGCGTAATCCATGAATAGTTCGATCAGGGTTGACGCACGGAGGGTCATCGTGCCCGGGAAGTGCATCAGTTCCGGCGAAACACCGACGTTGATGGGCGGAGTGACGAAGGCTTTCGGATAGAGCTTTCTGCCGAGCATCTTTGAAAGCGCATAGGCTCGGTTGTAATCACAGGACAGGCATATGTGAGGTCCATGTTGCTCCGTGGACCCGGCGGGAACAATTGCGAGTTTCACCGTCTTCAGCGCCTTCTCGACTTCCGGCCACGTCATTTCTTCAAGCAGATAGATGTTCTCTTTGGCTTTGGCTGACATGATTGAATCTCCGTTGCAGAATCACTTTTTGAATATTCTTATATCGACCCGACCATTACCGTTCGCCCCTATGGCGCCACCCGTAGAGAATGTCGCCTCGTTCCGAACGTCATCGCGCGAATTCTCATTATTCATCCTCCTCCCGGCTGGCTGAAACGTGAAGTCTCAACGATATGACTTTACCGTATCAATCATTGCCCTGATGTTCTCCAGAGGAGTCTCGAGGGCCACCTCGCACCCTGCGGAAAACATGTAGTTGGGCACATCGCGCATGCTGTCCAACAAATTCCTGGTGACGCGCGCCGCTTCTTCCGGAGTTCCAGTCAGAAGCGGGCCCACCGGGTCCAGATTGCCGATGATGGCGACATCGGGGGGAACCCTGGATGCAATCGCCGGCAGATCGACGAGCGTATCCAGACTTATTCCCTGTACGCCCGTCTCGCACATCGGCTCGATGATGTGAGAGGTTTTGCCGCAGATGTGGAGAATCGCAGGGATATCGAGGGCCTCCACGACCCGTTTGGTGTAAGGGGCGGAGAACCTTTCGTATTGCTTCCGCGAGAGCAGGCCGCTGGTCGGGTCTCCTATATAGACGATGTCGGCTCCGGCTGAAGCCATTGCCTGCGCCCCCATGATCGATACATTGGTGCAGAATTCCACAAGCCTCTCCACAAATTCGGGCTCCCTTATGGTCTTCTTGGCCAACGGTTCCAGGCCCGCCAGGATGGCGGCCATGGAAAAGGGACCTCCGCCGAGAAACAGCCTGAACAGAGTGAAGCGCTCCGCCATTAAACTGAAGACGTTGAAATTGTTCAGGAGGCGGTCATGCATCTGGAGGCCGGAATCTTCAAGCCGGGCAATATCATCGAGGTCCTTGACGGAATGCTCCGTCACCGTGGCGACGGAGTCCTCGTGAATCTTCACCTTGCAGCCATAGCTCTGGGCGAACGCGGAAATGTCGGGAACGCAGGAGAACGCAAACTCGGTCCGGAGCGTATCGGCGGTGTAACTGAGCGAATCGAAGGCGATCTCCGGATCCAATATGTTCTCTTTGAGCTTCGTATTGTTCAGCCTCGCCATGACGATGCCGACAAGCAGAAATATCATCCGGCGCTCGGCCATATTCATGATATCGACCAGCCTCATCCCGCGAAATGTTTCCAGAATGGAGAGCCCCAGAGGGCGAAGACTCTTCTGGCATCCGATCCAGATGAACATGTCAATCAGCGGCTCGGCGTTTTCGCCTGCTTCCTTTTTTCTCACCCATTCCTGAAGTCTGGCCGCTTCCGGTCTGGACGCATTCTCATTTGCCCAATCCCTGACCTTACGGATAATCTCCTTCGACTTCTCCTCACAAATACCGGCGCCTTCTGTATCCATGCTCCGCCTCCAGCCACTATTGATGTGTTGCAAGAAGGACACCCGAACGACGGATGGACGGTCTTTCCTTTTGCCGCTCTCCTGACGCGTCGGCCGGCGTGTGCCATGAGTGAAACGACGCTCAGACGAGCAGCACGGCGATGATGCTGGAGAAGAATATCCCGTCGAATGTGCCTGCGCCTCCGATGGAGACGAAGGGAGACCCAAGCGAGCTGATTTTCCCCAGGTTGAGAATATCCGCGCCGAGCAGTGTCCCGACACTCCCGGCTATGTATGCTATCCGGGGAGCCTCTTTGCGCATCAAGATAAGGGCGGACATGGCTGCCGCTATGGGCGGAATGAAGGTCGGAATCGCGATTCCAACCCCTCGTATGGGTGTGGCGAAATGGTAGGACACCGCGGTCACGATGGCTACTGCTGTGAGCGCCCTCAAGGGACGCGAAATCTTGAGCAGGAGGTACAGCGAGACGACCACTGGTATGATTGCGCCGCCAAGATTCACCGCGACAATTGTTTCCTTCGTCGTCGCCCATGCGGGGACGACGATTTGCATCCCGAAGTAATGAACCGGTTCTTCGAGGGTTATCGTTTCGCCTGGAATCCTTGCGACCGGGATGTTTATCGCGCTTCCAAAGAATGACAGGAAGAGTATGATGAACACGTAACGATGGTCTATCCCCACTTTCTCGAGCGCATAGCCGATGACCTTGATTTCGATCATCACGAAAAGGAATACCAATAGCAGGAAGAAGAATACGCCGTATTTCGCCAGAAAGGGAAAAAAGTGATACATGCCGGTGTTCCTCCCTGCACAAAGGCCGTTTCGTTCCCGGATAGCAGCTCAGGGGAATGTGGCGCTCTCCATGAGTTTCTGTTTCAGCAGAGGCTGGACAGTCGCCAGCACCACAAATATCCAGAACAAATCCAGGATGGAAGGGGCGGCCATGTGAGTTCTCCTCATGTAGTGAGCGTATCTTGACTCACTTGAGCGAGGTCAGAGCAAGATGGGCGGTTGCTGCGCGCTCGTTCTCATGCTAAACCGTTCAGATTCCTTATTTTCCGATAGTTTTCACGCACATCTTCTGCACGCGTTATATGTCCGAAGTCCCTTTCAATATAATAGGTCGCAAGGCTGCAGTCAAGCACATATGGCACGTGCTTCTCCGTGTATCGCAAGATCAGTTCCCAGTCCACCAACGCCGTCAGCTCTTCATTGAATCCCCCGAACTCCTCAAACAGGAGGCTTCGATGCATGAACACATTCATGTCGATATAGTTTTTCATTAAGAGGCGTTTTCTGTCATATTCCTTCAATCTTATGTAATCTCTTTTTCCGACGTTGTCTATCACCCTCACTCCGCAATACATGGTGTTCACGTTCGGGTTATCAACGAACGTATTCACCATGAGGAGAAGATAATTATCGGCCCATACATTGTCGGAGTCGAGATAGGCTATGAGTGAGCCGGTCGAGTGTTCGAGCCCGACATTCCTCGCGTGGCTCACGCCCGTGTGTCTGCTTTTTATGTACCGGACTCTTCCATCTTGTTCATAGTTTGACTTCACTAGATCTTCTGTGCTATCAGTGCTTCCGTCGTCGGACACGATAAGCTCAAGATTTCCGTAAAGCTGTCCCAGGGCCGAATCGATCGCTCTCCCGATAACGAAAGCCCTGTTCCAGGTCGGCATTATCACCGAGACTTTCGTGTCCTGCGGCCTTTTTTCATACCTCTGGGTGAGTCTCAGCTCGTTTATCTTGAGCCTGAAGGCGTCGCCGGCGATGAGAGATTCAAGCTCATCGGCCCGCCCAGGCGCTTTGGCTTGGGCGGATTCAGCTGTCCGTTGAGGCGCAGTGTGGTCGTGCATGATTCTCATTTTCTCCCCACGACGAGTTGGGAGCCGTCGATGGGGATTCGGTGAACATCTCTGAAGCCCGACTGTTCCAGCAGGCTTTTCACTTCCGCATATGAATAGGAACGGCCGCTCGGAGTCCCCACGAGCATGTTCACTCCAAAGATGGCCGCAGAAGCGGGCTTCGTCCTCGATTCATCGAGTATCGAATCCCGGATGACCACCCGGCCGCCATCCGTGAGAGACTTGTGCACTTTCCGGAGCAAAAGAGAATTCTGCTCTTCTCCACAGATGCAGATGATAGAAGAAAGGAACACCAAGTCGTACTCGCCGCCCAGTTCGTCCGCGAGAAAGTCTCCCTTCCTCAGGGTGACGCGGCCATCCAGGTTCTCTTTCTCGATTTCTTCTCCCGCTATCTTCAGGGCGCGGTCGTCCTTGTCGAATATGACCGCCTCCATGCCGGGATAGCGCCGGACAAACGCCAGCGCGTACGAGCCGGGACCGCCGCCAAGGTCCAGCATGCGACGAACACCCGCGCAGTTCAGAACTCTTGCCACTTTGTCGGCGCCGAATCGCGCCCGCTGTTTCATAGCGAGGGCCAGATTCTCGCTCTTTTGACCCGTCCACTCTCCTCCGCGGGGCAGGCCTGTTCTCACCGTTTCCGTTAGATGAGACCAGCGGTCCCAGAGGTGGACATTGTGGCTTAATCCGCCGCCCTCGTAGTCCGGCGTGCCCGGCATCAGAAAGCCTGCAAGCTCCTTGACGTTTGCAAACAGTTCGCCCTTCTTTTTCAGAAGCTCCATCCCGACGAGCGCATTGAGCAATATCTCGGTGGCTCTCTCGTCAGTCTGCATTTTCTTCGCAAGGTGCGACGCGCTCAGCTCGTCGTTGCCCAGTTGACCGAAGACATCGAGCTCGAGAGCCGTCAGGAAAATGCGAGAAGGCATATAGCCCCTGGCCAGGGCGATCAGGCGCGGCAGGTGTCCATGGTGAGAAGCAGATTCACTCATCCGGTCGGGCCTTCTTCTCAGGCGCGTGCGAGAGAGGGTCAGTACTGAATCAAAGACCCATCCATCTTCGCCTTCTTCACCGCAAACTTGAACATCGAGAGACTTATCGGCAGCATCACGATTGAGAAGACTAATAGAGGAATTATGCTCGGCATCAGGCCGGCCATCGTGTAGCCCTTGAGCAGAGCCAACCTCATGCCTTCGAGAGCATATGTAATCGGCAACAGATACGAGATTTTTTGCAGCCACCCCGGCAGGACCGCGACCGGATAGAATACCCCACCCAACAGCCAGGACACATTGCTGAACACCCAGGTCAGAGGGTCGCCTTTCTTCAGAACCATGATGAAGCTGGCAGAGACGATGCCCAGGCTGCTGAACGATATGATGGTAAGGAGCAGGATGACCAGAGCGCCGATATAATTGGCATCGGTTATTCTCAGGCCGAAAAACAGCGCGCCCAACAGCAGAAACACGATGACTCTCACGGAAGTTATGAGAAAGCTGTACAGGGACGATGAGATGATGATGGTAGGAATCCGCGTCTGGGTGACGAGCAGGGCCTCAAGCGTGCCCAACACCTGCGCTTCCGAGATACACCTTGAAAAGCTGCCCAATGAAACCCGAAGGTAGCTGGCGAAGGCGATGCCTATCAAAACGAAAGAGAAATAATCTCCGCCGTAGGGTTTGAGGTACGGCGTGACGGCGCTTCCGAAAAGCTTCGACAGAAAGAAGAACGTCAACGAGGCGAAGAATATTCCGAACCATTGCGCCAGGAATGCGAATTTATAGTTGGCGGAGTGGATGAAGTCCTTGTAGATAAACGCGAAAGGTTTCTTGAGCGCTAGAATCATCGGTTCATTCAACCACCCTTGCAAATATTTGGTCAAGGGATTCTTCCAGCGGGTAGCAGGCTTCTATCTTGATTCCGGCCAGCACGATCCTCTCGATTATCTCTGATACGTTATCCTTCGATGAACTGATTTCGACCCTGACGGCCGATCCGTTGGCATCCGAAGATTCGGACGAGATTCTGTCGATCTTATCCGTGAAGTAAGAATTGGACAGTTCGCGCTTCAGATGTTCTAAGGGGCTCTTGAGCTTCAGGACATACCTGTCTTTCCCATTCAGGATTCGCCTGATTCCGTCCAGCGAATCGCAGATTCTTATCCTTCCTCGATGCACGATGGCGATCCTGTCGCACAATTCCTGGGCCTCCTGCATGTTGTTCGTGGCCAGGACGACCGTTCGCCCCTCCTTGCCGACTATCTGCTCTTTGATAAATTTCCTCAGGTCGCGCGTGACTAGCGGGTCCAGCATTCTGGTCGGCTCGTCGAGAAAAAGAATCTGCGGATTGGTGAGCATGCCTCTTGCGACGGCCAGCTTCTGTTTCATCCCCGAAGAGTAATCCTTGAAGACCCTGTCGATGTCATCTTCCAGCCCGGTAAGCTCGACCACCTCTTCTATCCTCCGCGCGGCCTGTCGGGCGGAAAGGTTGTTGAGCGTCGCAAAGAATTTGAGGTTCTGTCGGCCCGTGAGCCTCCAGTAGAAGCTCCTCTCTTCGCTTATCACATAGCCGATGTCTCTCCTAATTTCTTTACCATGATCGGCGACATTGTATCCATTGACGAAGGCGCTTCCCTCGTTGGGCAGCACGAGTGTGCAGAGAATCTTTATCAGCGTCGTTTTCCCCGCTCCGTTCGGACCCAACAGCCCGAAGAGCTCACCCCGTTCGACCTGGATGTTGATATCTTCGAGAACAGTGGTTTCCTTTCTTCTGAGCGGATGCATCAGAAGTTCGCGGTATCCCTTGATCCGGGGGAATCTTTTTGTGAGATTGATTGTTTCTATCGCGAGAGCCACGTTCGTTCTCTTCCTAAGATCAGGTTAATCGGCGAAAATGACGCCGGCCCTTTGAGTGATTCTCCTTATCATCATTCCGCCGAGGCGAAACAGAAGTTTGAAAAGACGGTGAACGGGATAATAGAGAAAGGCCATCCTCGAAGCCAACTTCTTATCACTATTCCCGGTCAACCTCGCGGGCGGC
Organism: uncultured bacterium; assembly: GCA_964607485.1. Classification (GTDB taxonomy): domain Bacteria; phylum Abyssobacteria; class SURF-5; order SURF-5; family SURF-5; genus CAZSKP01. The sequence continues at coordinate 20,591 of CAZSKP010000027.1, forward strand.
AAAGAGAGCGACTCCAGCAGGCACACCAACTTGTAGGAAAGACGGTCTTTGCTCAGAAGCTCACTGCACAGCCTCTTAACAAACCATTTGGGAAGAATCGGCGAAGATTCGTCTCCCGAAAGAATGCTGGATTTGATTACCCGCTTGAGCAGCTGGTCCTCGAACTTGCTCAAATTCGAGCCGCGCCTGAGGCTTTCCAAGACCTCTTTGTCTATGCGCGCGCCCATGACATCCGCCGCGAGGAACAAGGGGTAGTATATGAACCTTTCGAAGTTGCGCTCCTTCGCTTCCTCGACCACCCAATCCCAATCGAGCGAATCGCCATTGTTTCCTATGACCTGGCAGATATCGGATAAATTCCTCACCCTCCCGACGAAGTCCCCGCCATAGGAAAGGTGCAGGCACAGATGTATCACGGAGTCCTCCGGAGACAAGACTTTTGTGTCAACGCCTCCAATGCTCGCGGCCCCAGCTCTTCTCCACAGTCCATCGGCGTCGATCCGAAACACGTTGTTGGGCCTGACGATGTTTCGGTGTATCTCCATGACCGTCCCGTTAGCCGGGTTACGATAGGGCGCCAGGTGGTGATGATTTTCTTTGTACCACTCCTTGGGCCGGCAGCCCTCGGAATGGACATAGCCCAACTTGAGCAGGGCCGCGTCTGCCCTGTCCAGGTCTTCCTCGCGAACCAGAAGGTCAACGTCGGCCATTTCCCGGAGGGCGACGTTCTCCCAAACATGCTCTCCGAGCGCCGCCCCTTTGAGCAGTATCGCCTCAATTCCCGCATCCTCGAATGAGCGCAATACATTTCTCAACTCTTCATAACGGACGGCGTTTTGAAAGCCGACCCTGCGGTAGGTCAACTCGAACTCCCGCCACACATGAGGGGGAACGGCGGAGCTCATCCCGATTTTCTTCAGATTATGAAACACGAGCGGCGCAACACAATTCTGCTGCGCGCCTGTCAGGACATCGTCCCAGTTCAATCGTCTTCCGACGATTTCGCCGACTCGATGCGCGGCTTCTCTGTCGAGACCAGGACGAAGCAACGTGAGCAACAGCTTTTTCTCGCGCGAGGACGGCGACATGTTCCCTTTCACAATACTGTCTGATTACGCTTCGGCGCGTATTCGCGCGGTTCCCATGTCTATCATTGGATTGGCACAATCAATTTGAAGGCCAGCAGAGTCTCGATGAGATTTACTGAATCTTTTCGAGCTCGTTCTCGCTCGACATCGAATTCCTCGTGCATCTTTTCCGCGATTTCATCGACGGCGCACCCCTGCTTCAAGAAGCGCCATATCCTCAACCCAGTGCTGTTCAGGCCGTAGGACAACTTCGTATCCAGACAGATGAGAGTCGCTTCATCATCCAACACTGTCTCGATAACCTCGGGATTCGGTTGAAACCTGCGCTCTTCCGGATTCATTCTGTCGTCCTGCTTCGGCTTCTCGTTCTATTCTCCTTGCAACAGAGCAATGTCCTGCAAGGGCCCGCCGGGTTCGGCGGCGCGCAATTCGCCCGCCCACGGGCTTTCGGGAAATTCCGCCAGCCAATCGACCTTCTTGAAGTATTTCAGGCAATACCAGCAGGGGAAATAATCCAGCGCGCCAAAGTTCCCTTCGTCAAGGCGCCGGAGCTTATCCTTCTTAAACGCGGCCACCGCGTCGATCATGCGTTGATGGGCCTCGTGAAGAGTCATATCGTTTAGGCTGCCGATGATGTCCGTATCCTCCGTTCCGCCTTTATAGCTGTTCAGGTGACAGCAGAACCCGACCTCGCTCTTGGCAGTGACAAACAGTTGCTTCGTGGTCATGGGGGGACACAACGCCAGGGGTTTCGGATCATAATAGCCGACGCTGGGCGTGATCTTCATCCTGAAGATTTTCTTCAGGCGTGAGATGTGTTCGATGACTTCCCTGAGGTCTCCGGGAGACAGAAGCATTTCCAGGTCGGCCGTTCGAGGCGTCGGCTGAAGGGGTATGAGGACAAGTTCCTCGGCTCCGAGTTTCGCCGCCAGCAGCGTTATCTCCTCCAACCGGCGAATGTTTCTCTTTGTGACGGTCGTCCGTATTCCGAATGGGATATTCTTGTACCTGCAAATGCTGACCGCCTGAAGGACGCGTCGGTACGAGCCCTCCGTCCTGGTGAGGTCGTGAGCGTCCTCCGTGGCCCCGTCCAGACTGAAAAACACCCTCTTTATGACATCGGGAGAAGGCTTGACGTTTTGATACCAGTCGGCAAAATCCCATCCGTTGGTGATCATGGTGAAGGCCAGGCCGTTCTCAGCCAACGTTTGAACGATTTCCGGAAATCGGGGATGGATGGTGGGTTCGCCGCCGGTGAAATCGAAATGGGAACAGTTGTGCGCCTTTGCAAACGGAATGATCCGCTCGAGAGTATCCAGGGGAAGGTCGTCTCCGGAGCCATCCAGAAAACAGTGGGTGCACCGGAAGTTGCAACGAGTGGTAAGCTGAACGCTTATCGATATGGACATATGATTCCGCCCGGCCTGACGCCCCTCAGGCGTCTACGAAGCTGAGTATCCCCAAATCTACAAAGGATTGGATGATGCCTTCCAAATCCTCCCGCACCTTGGCTCCGTCGGGGACCGTGTAGGTGTCTTTCACACACTCCTCTATATCGTCGAGGCTGTGCGTGCCGTCGCACATGTTCCAGACGAATTCAGCCAAGTAATTGACGATATGCACGGAGTCCTTCTCCGAATCATAGAGTACGGATTCGTCGCCCAACTGACGAGAGAGGACCCCATCCTTGCGAAGTGGCATTCTTGTTCCCATCGCTTACTCCACTGTTCCTCTTTTCAACCCATACGCCCGTTTATCGAAGCATATCCTATGAACCCAGCAAATCTGCTTCCACAGGAGGTGGCCGATGCCGTATCCCCGGGGCAATACCCTGGACCTCAAGACAGAGACGGCGTTGAGCCCTTTCCAGAGAACGGAATCGGCGGAACGTTTTCGGGCGTTCACATATGAGCGAATCGACAGAATGTAGTTCACAGTTCGCCAGAAGACGGAATCCAGCCGAAACCGCCCCTCGGCTCCCCGAACCTCAATCACTTTTCCCAGTATCTCCCCGCGCGAGACGGGCCGGTGAAGACGAGATTTGCGGTCTGCCTTCAGGAGGAACAGTTCTACTCCGTCTCTGCGTTCGATTCCGACCACGCGGTGGACACGGAATTTGCCGGGAGCCCCAAACACAACCACGTCGCCCATGCGGATGTCGCGGCTCCCATGCCTTATGACGAGGGTATCTCCTTCCCTTATCATTGGGGACATACAGTTTCCCGTTATCGTACAGGCGCTCTGTTCCTGCCTCTCGTTCCAGATGTCGAGAACGGTTTGAAAATGAACCTCAGAAATCATTTCGTATGTCCGTTCGTTCTTCCGGCCCCTCAGTCCACCAATTGAAGGATGAGGTCGGCTGTTTCCTCCGGGTCTCCCAGCACGAGGTTAAAGCATTGGGCTTCGTTGAACGTGGGGGTAAATTCAAACAGCAGCGCAGCCGTATTCTCTATCGGACCGATGTAGGAGTTGAGCAGCTCGAACATGGCGTTGGAGCCCGAGACTCGTTCCAGCCTGGGCTTTTCTCCGAAGCCTCTCAAGAAAATTATGAAACGGGGCCTGCAACTGTGGGAAAGGGCTCCAGGAACGATGTCTTCGATGTCCACCATCCGCTCCGACACGGAAGTTTCCCCCGAAGCCTCTCCCGTATTCGCTCCCAGGCGCAAGCCCAGCAGTTCCTGCGACTCAGAGCGGATGTTCACCTTTCGAGGGAACGGCTCCAATATGCCCCGCGCGAGGTCAAAGCATGCAACCTCATCGGAAAGGAACTTGCAGCCGCGCTCCACGAGCTTGAGCACCGACGTGGTTTTTCCCATGCCCGAGGTGGCCGAGAAAACGATACCCTTTTTCCGCCACGCCACAACGCCCGCGTGGACAAGGTGATAGTTCTTCGCCGCAAGTCCGATTGTCGTGAGCAACGACGATTGAATCAGGATGAGCGGGTCGCAGAATCCGGACAGGCGTTCGGTAGAGGTGTGAAGGTCCTGACACGTAAAGCAACTGTAGCCGTCGACCTTTGATAACTGGTAGAAATAGCGTTTATCATCGATGAGCAGCTCGTTCGACCCGGCGAGGTCGTCCATTATCTGCATTCCCGGCCAGGCGATGTTCTCCCATTTCATCTGTCGGTGTGACGGCTCATCGTCGGAACCCAGATAAAAGCGGCGGTACATCGACCTGAGGTGGGCCAATATCTCTTCCGAGTTCGACCTGATTCCGATTTCCTCGTCCAGGAAACGATAGAAATCGACAGGCAGAAAATCTGTTCTCACACTGGTCACCGTTTCCTCCGCTTCCTATTCAAAGCGGTGCCGGGAATGACCGAGGCCGCTTCGAGGTCATCTCTTGGTGTGTGCTCAGGGATTCGCGATAGATGTCTCCTCAATACCTGCCTTCTCTTCTTCCTTCAGCGCGCGCCAACAGCCGGGGTCGGCCTTGAACGGGTCGCCCGTCAGCGCATAGGAGAGGCACTTGAGCCCTCCGCGGCACTGCCCGAAGAATGAGCACCGCTCGCAGCCCTCGCTGATGCGGTCTTTGTCTCGGAGGTCCCGAAACAGCCGGCTGTCGTTGTACAGTTCCACCAGGGGAGTTTCCATAACGTTTCCCACACGTATGGGCATGCGGCGGCATGGATAGAGGTCCCCGTTCGGTTGAACGGTCACGAGGGTGTTACCGGCGCCGCAATGGTAGGGTCTGCCTCCGCCCACGAGAAACTGGAGGGCGCGGCCCATGTGTATCTGAGTTCGGCAGAAGGAACGCGCCGCCTCGCCGTGCGCCTCATGCATGACCTCGAAGAACTCTCGCGTCTGTTCGGGCGAGAGCATCCCGTCATTCAATTCGGAGCCGCTGCCCCACGGGATGAGTCGATCGGACCACACGCGGCTGACGCCCAACTCCCGGCCCAATCGGGCGACATCGGCGAATTCGCGGAAGTTGGCTCTCTGCGCGGTGAAGGATATGGAGGTTCGGACGTTCGCGCTCACCAGGTGCTTCAGGGCGGAAACCGTCTGCTCGAAGGCGCCCGCGCCCCGGATCTCATCGTTCCGGGTCTTCGTGCCCTCGACGCTCACCTGCACAGAGGCAGCGCCAAGGCTGCGGAGCCGGCGAGCCATCTTCGCGTCGATGAAGCTCCCGTTCGTGAGAATTCCGAAGCCAAACGATTCTCTCTTGGAGTGAAAGGCTTCGAGCAGGTCGAGAAAATCCGCTCGAATGAAGGGCTCACCACCCGAAACGTTTATGTAGCCCGAAACCGGAAGCGGTGCCCGCGCGCGCCGCTGGTGCTCGAGTAATTCCTCGAACTGGTCCAGGACCGCGAGCAGATCCTCATAAGGGAGCTCTTCCCCCGAGTAGCTCTCCTGATAGCAATGAGTGCACCGGCGGTTGCATCGTTCGGTGATATGCCATTGGAGCACAAGCCGCGAGGGATGGTTCGGCTCAGCTCGAGCTCTCTCGGACGTGGTTGAGCGCATGCAAGCTATGCTATGGCGCTACGCCCCGCAGCCACAGCCGCCGTATGAGGCGTCGGCGCCGTGAGGCCTGATGGCGTCCTCAAGTTCTTCCTTGGAATACGTGGCCAGAACCGTGGGTTCCACGTAAAGTTGCTTTTCCCCATCTCTTCTTTCTTCTGCCATGAGTCTCCTCCTCTTTGCCGCCGCGCTGATGAAAACATCACCTCCCGGCGACAAGCCACCCGAACATCACTCGCGGTGAGCGGTGAACCCTCCAGGTGTTAGGTGACTAAGCCTAAGCCACCGGTGGGGGTATCCCGCAGCCGGGCCCGCAACCGCCGGTGTCATATGAGCTATCGGGACCGTGAGGCCTGATGGTCTCCTCGAGTTTCTCCTTGGAATATGTGGCCAGAACAGCGGGTTCTACATAGGGCTGTTCTTCCCCACTCCTTCTTTCTTCTGCCATAGGTCCCCCCTTCTCTCTTGCTGCCTTGATGACGGTGACATCACACGGCGACAAGTCACGGTGCCATCGCTCGGGATGAGTAATAGGCCCCGTCGGTTTCAGCCGGTTATGGCTGAGCGCTCGCTCCTACAGAATTGACCCGCAGCCACAGCCGCCGTATGAGGCGTCGGGACCGTGAGGCCTGATGGCGTCCTCAAGTTCTTCCTTGGAATATGTGGCCAGAACCGTGGGTTCCACGTAAAGTTGCTTTTCCCCATCTCTTCTTTCTTCTGTCATGACTCTCCTCCTGGGTCCTGCCGCGCTGATGACAGTGTTACCCTGCGGCGACAGGCCGCCGTGCCATCACTCGAGGTGAGCGATTGACCCCATCGGTTTCAGCCGGTTATGGCTGAGAGCTTGCTCCTACAGAATTGGCCCGCAGCCGCCGTCGTTGCCGTCGGGCGTGCCGCAGAGCCCGCCGGTGCAGTACGTGTCCGCGGAACCATGAGGCCTGATGGTTTCCTCGAGCTCCTCCTTGGAATACGTGGCCAGAACTCTGGGTTCGACGTAGAGCTGCTTCCTCTCATGCCGTGCTTCCTCTCTCATCAGCACTCCTCCTTTTTAGGAAATGGTTGCCCTTGGGATCCCATTTGCTCCCATCCTTCAGTAGTTGGCGCTTCCAGATTCCTTTGAGGGCATGCAAATTCCCCTCTTTTGCGTTTCTGTGTATTTCCGTCATCCTTTGCCTGGTGGCCGGGTCGTACAGGGGATACAGGCAGTCTATGTGCGACCCGCAGAATATATGGTCGTAGTGGTCCAGATGTTCGGGGGTAAAATGGGAAACTCTGTCCGAAAACGCGGCGTACAGGCTCGCACCCGTGTTGTACCTGTACCAAACGCCCCCCATCGCGCATGAGTATGGAAGGAACGGCTGAAAATCAAAGTACCTGACCTTGAGTTTCCATATCTCATCCCGCAGTTTTCGAACATCCGGAATCCACATGAAGGATGTGTGCAATCGCGGCATCGTGTGGGTGTGCGTGATATTGTCGTTGAACCCGCCTATCAACTTGCCGGCGATCAATCCGTCGAATTCAAACTCCTCGCAACTGTCCCAAAGGCAGATGTCCGGGTCGAGAAACACGACGGGGCCTGCTGCAGTCGCGTCGGCGGCCATGCTGAAGATCGTGTTCTGGATAAACTCATGGTGCTTGACTCCGGGCTCCGGAATCTGTTCAAAATGGCAATCGTTCCCTTTCGCCAATACCTCTACCTGGGCCCTGGCATCCGGAATGCTCGAGTTATCCACAACCACGATGTTCGCATTGGGAAAACCAACCCTCAGCGTTTTAAAGATCAGCTCGGTTCCGTAGAACAGTTCGAGGTTTTTGCAATATGTTAAGATAAAAACGGTCGCGACCTGTTTCGCCGCGTCACTTTTCCTTGAACAAACGAGGCGTTCCTTCAAGCCGTCTAGTCTTTTCGCGGCATCTCGGGTATTTTCGTTCTTCAACTTGAGCTCTTTGACGAAACTTCCCACCCAGGCTCCTGTCTCAGACGATTGTCATCGCATTATCAGAAAAAACAATGAACCACCCGCAATGATGCATTATCAATACCACACCGACGCGATTCTGCTATGGGAAGCGGTTGAAGTCTGTAACTAATTGACATTAAAATAGATAGGCTAGGAAAAAGATGCGGCTGGAGAGACAGGTGACTTATGATGGGGGGATCGGCAATGTTTTCTTTTCACATCATAGAGCGAAATATGTTGAGGAATTCCTTCATCAAAGGGCAGGTTGGGACTCCTCCAGAAGCAAACCCCCGAGGGAACAGTTGACGATTGAAAAGGAGGGAAGACGCCTTGTTATCGCGCGTCACGTCGAAGATGTTATGCTCTCCTAAGGAAAATCTGTCCCTATTCTGATAAGCTCCTGCCCGTCATGCTTCTTCAGGCAGTTGCGCCTGGAACCACAAGAGACGGGCATAAGGAGAAAGAGTCATGGGGGTCTTCACGGGCAAACCGGCCACCGCAGAATCGACCGGTCCGTGAGGTTGTATCGTTTGCTCCAGTTCCTCCTGTGAGCGTGTTGCCGCCACTTCGGGCGCGACACAAGGCTGTTCTTTCATGTACGCGGGGAGGCTCAGAACCACCTCCCCTTCATCTCAGGTTATCCTGGAGGACATGCGCATCCGCATCCGCATCCGCACCCCTCTTCGCAGCCGTAGGTATCGGTCGTGCCGTGAGGTTTTATCGTCTCATCGAGTTCTTCTTTTGAGTATGTTGCCAGCACTCTGGGCTCCATATAGAGCTGCCTATCCATGTGCTCTTCACTCATTGTTTGCATACACCTCCTTTCTCTGGGAGTTGTTTGTATTCTCTTCTTTTCGAGCTTTCGACATCTGGTGCTTCCAGATTCCCCTCAGGGCCTGCAAGTCTCCCAGCCTTGCGTTGTCATGTATTTCTCGCATCCTCTTCTCGGTTTCCTCATCATAATAGTTGCAGAGCAGGTCGAAATGGGAGCCGCAGAATATGTGGTCGTAGCAATCGAAATGTTCCGTTGTGAACGCCGAAAAACTGCCCGCAAGCACCGCGTAAAGCGCCGCCCCCGTGTTGTACCTGTACCACTTTCCTTTCATTACCGTTGAATAGGAGAGAAACGGCTCAAAATCGTAGTGCTTTGCCTTGATCCTCCAAATGGCGCTTTGCAGCTTGCGGGCGCTCGGAATCCACATAAACGAGGTGTGAATCCGCGGCATCAAATATGTCTGCATTATCGGGTCTTCGTAGCCGCCTATGATCCTGCCGGCAATCAAACCGTCAAAATCAAAATCTTCGCAATTCTCCCACAAGCATATATCCGGATCGAGGAATATCAGAGGATGCTCGGCCGCCCCGTTTTCAGCCACCGAGCATATTACGTTTTGGATGAATTGATGATGCACTATGCCCGGTGCAGGGATCTGTTCGAAGAGACAATCATTCTTCTTTGCCAGAGCCTCGATTTCGGGCCGGCTCTCCGGAAGGCTGGCGTTGTCCACGACAACGATGTTCGCGTTCGGGAAACCAACACGAAGAGTCTTGAAAACAAGTTCGGTTCCATAAAAAAGATTCAGATCTCTGCAATATGTTAGTATAAAAACGGTTGGAACAGCTTTAGCGCTACGACCTTATCGTGCCGGCGCTCTGGCAGCTTCCAACCGATCCGCCAATCTCTGGCCAAATAGCGTGTTTGTATTCTTCGCCCTGAGCCGCTCAATTACTTCTTGCAGTGTATCTTTTGGTTTCGCCATCTCGGCCCAATTCTTCGACAAGAAACATTTGTACCTCTTCAGTCATGGCAATATATATGCCAATCGACCCCAATCCATCAGGGAATTATTGGCAGCTTAAGTACCTATAAATAAAGGGAATAAGAAATGGTGACAAGAATTAGGTATCGGAAGGTTGAGTATCTGTATCAGCAAATGCTTGCCTCTAACAACAGCGCTCCACATATGTCCTGAGTTTGCATCAATGCCGAGCCTCTATCGATGTCCTACGGCCTCCTCTCAAAAAGGGGAGTTGCCCTTGTTCTCGGTTCGTTCCTCTTCGTCACCTTTCGCATAGCATCTCAATGAATTTCGAAATACGTTGTCAAGGCACTGATTGCACGATATGCACTGCGCCTTCGCCAAGTCACCCGACGCCCACCTCTTGACCAGAGCAGGCTCCCGGATAAAGGGTCTCGACAGCGAGACAAAATCGGCTGCCCCCTCTTCAAGGATTTCCTCCATAACGCTAAGCGTCCTCATGCCGCCTACAAGGATGACCGGCACATTGACAGCTTCCTTTATGGCAAAGCCTGAGGTTCGAAAATATGCTTCTCCGCCATATTTGCCCGAGGGCTTGAGCAGCTGGCTTTCCAAACTCCCCAGGAAATACCGGCTCTCGGGCAATCCTCCTGTCACCTCAATGCAACTAATTCCTGACCCAACGATGATCTCTGCAATCCGAACTGCCTCATCTGTGTCCAGACCGCCAGGGATGAAATCATCACAGTTCATCTTGATCATGACGGGATAATTCTCATCGAGGAGTTCCCTCACTCGCTCAACGATTTCCGTGATAAATCTTGCCCGGTTTTCAGTGCTGCCCCCGTACTGGTCCGTTCGATTGTTAAGATAGGGCGAAATAAAGCTGCTGATCAAAAATCCATGGCCCCCGTGCAGTTGAACGGCGTCAAAACCCGATTCCATCACTCGACGGCAGGCCTGTGCAAAATCCTCAACAACGTGTCCTATTTCCTCAACCGACATTGTGCGAGCAACGACATCTCCGCGCTTATCCTTAATATCAGATGAAGAGATGGGCGTGTCACCTCTCAGAACTGGATTGTCCCGACCGCCCGGATGAGTGATCTGCATAGCGATCTTTGCGCCGCACTCATGCACTCTCTTGGTCACGCTCTTCCACGCACCGATCTCGTTGTCATCATCCATCGCGAAGGGAGTGGGCGCTCTTCCGGCCAAGCGGAAATTCTTATGCCTTTTGACAAAAGCTCCGCCGGTAATGACGAGCCCCACACCTCCATTCGAGAGGTCTTCGTACAGTCTGCGAAGTTCGTCGCTCGGTCCCCAGTTCGATGTCCCCATCCCTTCGTACGTGGCCGAACGCACAAACCTATTCTTGATTTCAAGCTTGTCGATCCACGCCGGCGTGAATAATATAGACACTGAAATCTCCTTGTATATAATCAACTTCCATTTGAACCTTCTGAACCCACTAATTATAGAGTATTAACGACAGAAAGTTAATCCTCCGGTGGAAATTCTGTCCCTATTCTGATATGCTCCTGCCCGTCATGCTTCTTCAGGCAGTTCTGTCTGGAACCACAAGAGACGGGCATAAGGAGAAAGAGCCATGGGAGTCTTCACGGGCAAAGTCGCCATCGTAACGGGCGGAGCTTCCGGCATCGGCCGGGCCGTGGGAGAAGAGCTGGCGCGCCGCGGAGCCAAGGTGGTTCTCGCAGATGTGAACGCCGGATTGCTCGACGAAACCGCTGCGTCGATGGCGGATGCCGGTTACCGGGCGAAGACCGTATCCCTCGACGTCACCGATTTCGAAGCGGTCAAGATGATGGTGGACGACACGGTCGCAGAATACGGGAGGCTGGACTATATCTTCAACAACGCGGGCGTCGTCACGTTCGGCGAGGCCCGGGACCTTTCGTACGACGATTGGCGCAGGGTCATCGACACGGATTTGTATGGGGTGGTCAATGGCGTGATGGCGGCCTACCCCGTCATGGTGAAGCAGGGGTTCGGGCACATCGTAAACACCGCATCTCTTGCGGGACTGGTCCCCGCAACGGGGATAGTGCCGTATGTTACGGGCAAGTACGGCGTGGTCGGTCTCTCAAACGCGCTCCGCTCGGAGGGCGCCGACCTCGGCGTCAAGGTCAGTGTGGTGTGTCCCGGCCTGATAGATACACCGATGAAGAACAGCAAAGTAATCAAGGTGGACCGCGAAAAGCTGCTTGCGGCGGTGCCCAAACTGCTGCCCGTCGAGAAATGCGCCGAGGTAATACTCCGGGGAGTCGAGCGCAATAAGGCGATTATCGTGGTGACGGGCGAGGCAAAACTCTACTGGGTGTTACACCGTCTCAGCCCCACACTCGTGATGTGGTTCATCAGGACGGTCCACACGAAGAAGCTTCGGAAAATTCGCGTCGAGGACTAGCATGGCCTGATGCGTGGCGGCCAAGTTTCAATTGACGACACTCGCATTTACCTGAACGTTTACCGCGAGTACCCGCTGCCGAGCGCCCGCAACCTCGTCGTTCCGGTCAAACTGTGGGTGTGGTAATCAACGGCAGGCAGGGCCCGCATCCTCATGCCCTGGTAGCGGTGGAGGGATTCGAACCCCCGACCCAAGGATTATGATTCCTCTGCTCTACCAGCTGAGCTACACCGCCATTTTCGGAAAAATTATAGCAGTCTATGACGCGCCTTGTCAATACAACTGCGGGCGCTTCAGTCCTGCCGGCATCTCCGCGAAAATGTCCTCCAATGCTCGGGAAACTCTCAGGCGTGCGGAGGATTAGAATGGGCTGAATGGCGACCGCCGCGTCACTGTTTGCTGAATGAAACGGTGTCGGAACTGATTACCGCCCCGCCGGCGTCCAGCGCCTCCACCGTCACGTCGTAATTGCCCGATGCCAGAGGCCGCAAAGGGTGCCTCGTATAGTAGGTGTCGGTGGTGACGAGGGTCATCGTTCCTCCGCCGGGAGGCGTGGCCCTGATTCGATAGCTGGAAGCGCCTTCGACCGGATTCCAAAGGAGTGCGATGAGGGCATCGAAGGTAAACTGAATTCCTTCGGGCGGCGAGATTATTTTCAGAACATCAGTCGGGGGCGGCGGCACGGCCAGCAGCTGCTCGCAATCCGCGCGGCCAAAGCCTGAGAACTCGTCCCACCCGGCCGGGGCGAGGTCGATGTTCCCCGCCTGCAGCATCCACCGGACCTGCCAGTTCTGTATGCCGGAATACGTAGAATAGAGCAGAGCGGCGAGGCCGGCCACGTGCGGCGTGGCCATCGAGGTTCCCGACCAGCCGACGGATTCATAGAATCCTCCCAGCACCGTCGAGAGGATGTTTACGCCGGGGGCGCTGACTTCAACAAACTCGTTGTGAGTGGAAAATGTGGCGACGTTATCGCTGCTGTTTGTGGCCGCCACCGACATGGCGAACACGTATCCTGCGGGATAGACGATCGGGTTGCCGTATTGGGCCTCATTTCCCGAGGCCGCCGCGATGAAAACGTTGTGGTTCCAGGCGTATTTCAGGGCGTTGTATTCAGTCAAACTCCTGTCCGTGCCGCCGAGGCTCAGGTTTATGACGTTCGCGCCGTTGTCGGTCGCATAGACGATACCCTCGGCCAGGTCGCTCGTGTACCCGATCCCCACTCTTCCCCCAAGCACGCGCACGGCCATGAGCTTCGCTCCCGGCGCAATGCCGGTGATGCCCTCGCTATTATCCTGCTCGGCCGCGATTGTGCCCGAGACATGGCTGCCGTGGCCGACGTAGATGTCGTCGGGGATGGGGTCTTCCGCGGCCGGAAGAGGAAGCAGGCCGTCGCCGGCGAAGTCGTACCCGTTGATATCGTCCACATATCCGTTGCCGTCGTCGTCGATGCCGTTTCCGGGAATCTCACCGGGGTTCACCCAAAGCTGGTCGACGAGGTCGGGGTGGTCGAGGTCGATTCCAGTGTCAAGCACGGCGATGACCACATCCGGCTGGCCCTTCTCAAGGTCCCAGCACGCGGGCATGTTCATGAGAGCCATATCCCACTGTGAGGGAAACATCGGGTCGTTGGGCTCGTAGGCGGCGAAGCGGAGACGGTCGGGCTCGGCAAATTCGATGAGGTCATTCGCGATGAGCCTCTTGACGACGGTGCGAGCTTTCTGTCCCTCGGGAATCCGAAAGCGAAACACGCCGATTCGAGGAATCGTCCGGTCCAGTTGCAGGTTATGGGAAATCGCGAAGTTCCTCAATCTTCTCTGCGAGGGGAATTTCTTGAATTTCACCAGGACACGGTTCGCATCATGCATATCGCCGAATTCGCCTGCTCCCAGGGCGTGCCCAGTCAGGAGCAGGAGCAAAGCGGCGCCAATGAGAACGACCCTGCAACACAGACTCTTCATATTGTCCTCCCAGCAACTCGTACAAGGTTGGAACTAGTTTACATCAAAAGGCTTCGGTTGGCAAGTTTTCAGGACATCCCGCGCTCGTTGGGGCGTAATTGACGGTCGGGAGCGTGTCGGTTATAATAAGCTTCGTTTCTTGCCCCCTCCGCGCCGGAAGTGAATATTTGACTGCAGATGTTTGAAGACCTCCGAACCCTCAAACCATATGTCCGCCGCTATGTCGGCGCCTACGTGCTGGGGTGCGCCTGCCTGCTCGTCTCCAACGGGCTGGCGCTCGTCATCCCGTGGCTGACGAAGCAGACGATAGAGCATTTACAGCACGTCAAGGGCTCTGCTGAACTGGGGAAACCCCATCTCTACGCGCTGATGATACTGGTCGTGGCGGCGGCGCAGATGGTGATAAGAACGGGCTCGCGGTGGTTTTTGCTGGGCAACAGCCGCAAGGTGGCGCGCGACATGCGCGACGACCTGTTTGCCCACCTCCAGCGCCTGGCTCCATCGTACTATGTCCGCATGCCCACCGGCGACCTGATGTCCCGCGCGGTCAATGACATGCAATATGTCCAGAGCCTCGTCGGGCCGGTCATCCTGTACTGTACGAGCACCTTAATCTTATATGTGGGCGCGATTCCCATAATGCTCTACATGAACGTCGAGCTCACGCTTCTTGCGCTCATCCCCTACCCGATGTTCATGGTCGTGTTCAAGAAGTTCGCCGCCGTGCTGTTCCATCGGTCGCGCGTGGTGCAGGAACGGCTTGCCGATGTAAGCGCCCGCGCGCAGGAAAGCATCTCGGGAATTCAGATCATCAAGGCATACGTGCAGGAAGAGAGCGAGGCGAAGCACTTCCGCAGGCTGAGCGAGGATTACCTCTCGAGCAATGTCGGCCTGATAAAGGTGCACGGCCTGCTCATGCCGATGATAACGCTGGTCAGTTCTCTGGGAATGTTGGTCGTCATCTGGGTCGGCGGAAGGCGCGTGATAGGAGGCCAAATAACGCTGGGCGATTTCGTCGCATTCAGCGAGTACCTTGTGATCCTGGCGATGCCGACGGCATTCCTTGGGATGATTATAAGCGCCTCTCAGCGGGGACTCTCGTCGCTCCACCGCGTCAACGAGGTGTTCAAGGAGCAGCCGTCGATTGTTGACGGCCCGACGGCTCGTCCCTTCAGCATCGAGCGGGGCGAGATCGAGATACGGAATCTTTCGTTTTCCTATCCTTCGACCGACAACAACGGGATGAACGGGAGGTTTGCCCTCCGGAACATCAACCTCCGCATCCCCGCCGGCACAACTCTCGCCATCGTCGGGCATACGGGCTCGGGCAAGACCACGCTCATCAACTTGATTGCAAGGTTCCTCGAGACCGAGCCCGAAGCGGTGTTCATAGACGGCAGAGACATCATCACTATACCGCTCGCAGAAGTGCGAGCGAAGACGGGACTCGTCCCTCAGGAGAGCTTTCTGTTCTCTATCACACTGGGCGAAAACATCTCATTCGGCGCGCCCGACGCCGGGGAAGCCGCCGTAGAGGCCGCCGCCCGAACGGCTGGCCTGATGCCCGACGTCGAGATGTTCCCCAAAGCGTTCGACACGCTCATCGGCGAGCGGGGCATAAACCTGTCGGGCGGCCAGCGGCAGAGAACGGCTCTCGCGCGGGCGCTCCTGTCGAATCCGAAGATACTGATTCTGGACGACGCATTCTCGAGCGTTGACACTCACACCGAGGAACAAATATTGAGAAACCTGAAGGATGTTCTCCACGGGAGGACGACCATAATGATTTCGCATCGCGTGTCAACCGTCAAGGACGCCGACAAGATCGTGGTGATGCAGGAAGGCCGAATCGTGGAGGAGGGCGACCACGATGCGCTCATCGAGAGGGACGGCATCTATGCCGACCTCTATCAGAAGCAACTATTGATGGAAGAACTGGAGAGAATGGGATAAGAAAGACAGGGGGAAAAGGGAAAAAGGGGAAACCCGAAATTCGAGACCCTGAACCCTGAACCAATCATATGCACGGACTGGGAATCGGGACATATCACGAGGAAGAGGCCCTCGGAAAGGCGTACGACGCGCGGCTCGTGAGGCGGCTGTGGGAATATATGAGGCCTTACAAGATGCGAATCCTCGCCTCGCTCGGCTTGATGATTCTCGTCTCCGCGTTCCAGTTGCTGCAGCCGTACCTTGTCAAGATCGCCATCGACTCGCACATCCTCACCGGCGAGATCAAAGGACTGAACACCGTCGCCTTGATTTTCTTGGCGGCCATGGCGGGCGAATTCGTCTCCCGTTATTCGGAAGGGGTGATGACGGAGAAGACGGGCCAGTTCGTCATCTTCGACCTGAGGATGGAAATCTTCGAGCACATCCTGAAGAGGCCGGCCCGTTTCTTCGACAGGACGCCCATCGGCAGGTTGATCACGAGGGTCACGACCGACGTCGAGGCGCTCGACCAGATGTTCGCGTACGGGGTGGTTACCGTTCTGGGCGATGTGGTGAAGATAGTCGCCATCGTGGCCATCCTTTTCATCGTCGATTTTCGGCTGTCGCTGGTCACCTTCACGATCGTGCCGTTCCTGCTCGCTTCAACGATGTTCTTCCGGCTCAAGGCGCGCGACGCGTTCCGGTCGATACGCGTCCTGCTCGCGAAACTGAACTCGCTGCTTCACGAGAACATTAACGGAATGGGAATCGTGCAGATGTTTGCCCGCGAGCGCACGAACCGGCGTCAGTTCAAATCGGTGAACACCGACCTGATGGGCGCGCAGCTCCTCTCGGTCTTCTACGAATCCGGCCTGTCGGCGCTGGTCGAATTCATGGGCTCCGTCGGGCTGGCCCTCATCCTCTGGTACGGCGGCGGGCAGATAGTGCGAGGCGCCCTCACATTCGGCTCGCTCGTCCTGTTCATCAAGCTCGTCGGCAGATTCTTCGAGCCAATATTCAGCCTGAGCCAGCAGTACACGATCATGCAGTCGGCGATGGCCGCGTCGGAACGAATCTTCAAACTGCTCGACACTCATGAGCAGATAGAGAGCCCTCCAGAGCCTGCGCCGCTGGACACCGTGCGGGGAGAGATAGAATTCCGGGACGTGTGGTTCGGTTACAAAGAGGACGAGCCGGTCATACGCGGAGTCTCTTTTAAAATAGCGCCCGGCGAGAAGCTCGCGATAGTGGGCGCAACCGGCGCGGGCAAGACCAGCCTGATAAAACTGCTCACGCGCATGTACGACGTGGACGGAGGGAGCATCCTCATCGACGGGAAAAACATCCGCAACGTGGAAAAGCACGAGCTGAGGAGAAACGTCGCGATGGTGCTCCAGGACGTGTTCCTCTTCTCGGGCGACGTCGAATCGAACATCAGAATCGGCAACGACGCCATTTCGGCCCAGAAGGTGCAGGAGGCGGCGCGCAAGGCCAACGTCGAGGCCTTCATCGACCGGTTCCCCCACCGCTACAACGAGCCGGTCAGGGAGAGGGGCAAGAACCTTTCGAGCGGAGAGAAGCAGCTCATCTCATTCGCGCGTGCGCTGGCGTACGAGCCGAAGATTCTCGTGCTCGACGAGGCCACCTCGAACGTGGACACCAACACCGAACGACTGATACAGCAGGCGGTCCGCCAGCTCATGGAGGGGAGAACGTCCATCGTCATCGCGCACCGGCTCTCGACCATCAAGGGGGTGAACCGGATTCTCGTCATGCACAAAGGCCAGATCGTCGAGGAAGGAACTCATGCCGAGCTGATAGCAAAGAAGGGAATCTACTACCGCCTCTACCTGCTGCAATACAAAGGCCAGGAGAGCAGGGTTGAGAAAGGGCCTACTTGACAGCTTCAACCCAGACCACGTTTTTCCTGAAAGGACTCTTCTTCATGGCGTCATGGAGGGTGCGGTCTGCCGTTACCATCCTGCCTTTCAGAAGAGCCGCAAGCGCAACGTATAGGCAGTCATATACGCTCCGCTCTGTCTGGTTGGCAATGGCGAAGGCGGAATCGAGAAATGATATGAACGGATGATATTGTACGGGATACTGGCGGATTGCGCTTCTCACGTCGCTTCCCTCCGCAGGGCTGACGGCATTGCGCCGTATCCACTTGCAGATTATGCTATCCATCTCCAGCAGCAAAAAGTCGGGCGCATGGAGTTGGTTTTTTTCGTCCAACACCGAAAGCGCGGCATCGGCGTGTTCCTCCTTAATGAACCATTTCGCGGCTACGCTCGCATCTACGATGAACACGCTCACCTCGCGCGCGCCTCGCGGATAGTTTTCACCGTGTCGGGAAACTTGCGTCCCTTGAATCTGCGACGAAAGTCGTCGCAGACCTTCCGGGCGGTTTTCATATTCACCTTGGGCTCACGCGCCGCCTGCTCGAGAATCGACTTCGCCTCCGACTGCAGAGAACGCCCCCCCTCCCTGGCGCGTTTTTTGAGACGTTCCACGACTTCTTCATCTAGGTCTCGGACCAGTATCTGTGCCATGAGCAACCTCCTCTTCATACAATGCTATCATAATGATAGCACATGATTCGGGTCCTGTCAATACTGATTCGGGATTTCGTTCACCGGCTCTCGACCATCAAGGGGGTGAACCGAATCCTCGTCATGCACAAGGGCCAGATAGTCGAGGAGGGAACGCATGCCGAGCTGATAGCAAAGAAGGGAATCTATTACCGCCTCTATCTGCTGCAGTACAAAGGCCAAGAAATCTCCGCCGACGGGAAACCGGTCGGGCCTTGAACGGTTTACGGTCTCTAGGCTGAAAAAGTCTCTCGCTTTCTGCTTTTACCCTAGTTGACATGTTGCTCGTAATTCCATATAATCACTTTGCATGAAAATGGAGTCAGTCCAAGTCTTGTGGGACTTATTGGAGAATAAGAAGTGTAGCGATGATTGAGGATCTGGTCAAGAAAATTGAGCCCTCTGTAGTCCAAATTTCCGCTTTTGACAGTCAAGGCCGGGAAAAGAAATGGGGTAGTGGTTTCATCGTAACCGATAAGTGTGAAATAGTAACGAATCGTCATGTGCTGCAAGACGCATGTCGTGCGGAAGTAAAGTTGTCTGACGA
Source organism: uncultured bacterium (assembly GCA_964607485.1). GTDB lineage: Bacteria > Abyssobacteria > SURF-5 > SURF-5 > SURF-5 > CAZSKP01. The sequence continues at coordinate 39,328 of CAZSKP010000027.1, forward strand.
CAAGATTTATCCCGTCAAGAATATTCTCGCGGAAGATGTGACTGCCGACCTTCTCATGCTTGATCTTCAAAATCCCCCGTGTCCTGTCTCATATCTCCATGTCAGTGAAAGAGAGCCCGAGAAGGGGGAAAGAGTTCTTGTGATTGGAAACCCTTTGGGATTTGAAAAGTCGGTTTCCGACGGAATAGTCTCAGGAGTGCGCGAAATTCCATCCTATGGAAGGATGATTCAAATAACCGCTCCGATATCTCCAGGATCAAGCGGAAGCCCCGTTGTGAATCTGGAGGGAGATGTGATTGGTGTCGCGACAGCGCAAACATTGGAAGGACAGAATCTCAACTTTGCGATACCCGCCGAAAGAGTAATCAATTTGATTCAATCGAAGGATTCAGATAATCTACCGCTCCATTTTCCCGAAAGCCCTGAAACTGCTGAGACTCTTTTTTCTACTGGCGAATCTTATCTTGCGGCAAAGGATTATGAGAAAGCGATACTCTATTATGAAAAGGCCATCGAGAGAAACTCTGAATTTGGGGAGGCATATGTTGGGTTAGGTGCGGCCTACCTTAACTTAGGCGAGCACCAGGCGGCGATAGAAGCTCTCACGCAAGCGGTAGAACCTCTCACACAATCGATACGTATCAAGCCAGACAATGTCACTGCTTATAGGGGCTTGGGGCTAGCGTATTTCGTCATGCGGCGCTTTAGAGAGGCTATTGATGCATATAGCAAGGCGGTTGAGCTTGCACCAGATAATTTCGACCTTCAGTACGAACTGGGTATGTCATATTCGCAGCTAGGTTCGGCCAACTACGGACAGGCGACAGCCGCTTATTTCAAAGCGGCCCGACTTAAGCCGGATGACGCTGCTGTTCAGTGCGAAATTGCCACGAAATGTGCCCAAATGAATCACCACCAAGAAGCAGTGATTTTGTTCAAAAAGGTGATCCGTATTGAGCCTAATAATGAAGCGTATACAGGTCTGATGACATCCTGTTTCTGGTTGGGCATTCAAGTGAGCCCTGGTGAGTTATATAAAACCGGCGACATCCAGTTGAACAGCTATTCCGAGACTATTAAGGCATATAGAAGGACAATTTCTGTTGAACCACGTGATTCCATGAGACATCAGAAACTTGGGCTCGCCTGCGTCTTGACCGACGATAAACGTTCTGCGATAGAAGAATACAAAATCCTTGAAAAACTCGATAGATATATGGCCGAGCACTTATTAGATTGCATAAAATACAACTTCGGAAACGATGCTTTTGAAGATGTCCCCCAAGATTTCTTCAGTTCAACATTCAAGCAAACACAGAAACTCGAAGTCGTGAAAGATGTTCGGGTCAAATCGGTTGACGATGAAGCGGCGACCAAACTTCTCCGGGCCGCTCATAAGGGACAACTCGATGCCGTGGAATTCTTATTGAGGGAAGGTGTGGACGTAAATGCCAAATACAAGCATGGGGGTACAACAGCTTTGATCTTCGCGGCGGCAAAAGGTCACGCTGAAATCGTGAAGATGCTCTTAGACAAAGGTGCGGATGTAACTGCCAAGACCGACAATGGTCTAACGGCGTTGTTGGTTGCAAGAAGAAAAGGTCATAAAGAGATTGTGCGATTGCTCAAAGCGGCAGGAGCAAGAGGGTGAAGCAACGTTTGCAGATTTTGGGATGCGTTACGAAAATAATATTTAGGATCTTTCCTTCAAATGGAAAGCGGAAAAGCAACGGTATCCTCTCTGAGGATGCTGACCCAAAAGGCTTTAATGATTTAATGAACAATAATTGCTCCTTACTCTCGAGCAATCCGTATGCAGTATGCAAAATCAAATGGTAATTTGGGATGCCCGAAACGAAGTCTTCTCCACGAATATTGCTTTGTCACGAAAGGACACGGAATGCCGAAGGCTGCCGCGTTAGCCGAACGCATTGGAGAATTTCGCGAGATACTCGGAATCATTGCCGAGGAGGGTCCCGGTGCTACCCGTGCTGGAGAGTATCGCAATCGGCGAGATGAACTACTTGATGATTCGCGCGTCCGTGATCGCATACCCGACTTCGTTGTGGAATGCCGAACGCCAAGAGACTTCTGGAACTACATCCAGCGTGCGTTCAAGACGTATGCTGAACGTTCAAGGTACATCGAGGCCCAGCTTTTGCCGATCGAGCGACAGTTTCGACCCGAGCGCCAAAGGGCGCCCGGTGTCCGACCGCCTGAAGTTCGTATTGAGTATTCTCCCGTACGACCAACCGTGAGTGGGGGCCAGACCTACATCGCTGAAGACCGCATCACACAGCTGCGCGCACTCAGTCCGCCGAACTTCGATCTTTGCAAACTGGTCCGTCTGTGCGAAGAAATAAACGTCGCATACTCGGAAGGGTGCTGTTTTGCCGTTGCAATGCTGGTACGAACGATTATCGATCATGTTCCGCCAATTTTTGGCATGCGAAACTTTACCGAAGTCGTGAGTAACTACGCGGGGGGACAGTCCTTCAAGAAAACGATGGATCATATGCAAAAAACGTCGCGAAATATAGCGGACAGCCACTTGCATACACAAGCACGCGCAAGCGAAACATTACCCTTTCCTCAACAGGTGAATTTCGCGCAGGCAATGGACATGTTGCTGGCTGAGATCGTGGTACTACTTCAATAAGCTGGGGCTGAGGAATGATGTGTCATTGCAAGATCTGACCCCAATTACTCCGGCGCACCTCTTGAAAACCATGACGCTCGAGTATCTGACAAGCCTCCTGTCCGGACAACTTTCGCAGCTTAGCCAATAGCTATCTCCACCTGAGTAACATACACTTCATGATGAAGTCTGTCCCTGATCTCTTCAGGCGATGCCGTCTCGAAGAACAGCTCTAGGGCTTCCTGCAAGTTCCTTCGGGCTTCGTCAACAGAGTTGCCCTGACTGGCCACGTCAACTTCCGGGCACAGAGCGACGAACCCGTCGCCTTCCCTTTCAATGATGGCAGTCAATTGTCTGGTCATATATGTCTCCTCTTCCTTTCCTAAGTGCGAAGGGCAAAGAGCGAAGGACGAAATGTCTAGAAGAACATGACCCATATGTGGTTTTGTATTTCATCCTTCCTACTTCGCACTTCAAACTTCGCCCTTTTGTTCACCGTCAGTATACAGCAGATGTTGGCAGGAATTCAAGCGCGTTTTCCTGTTTCGGATCTGGACCTTTATTGAAGGTTCGCCCGGTCGGGCCATTCTCGAGATCGGCTCTTTTTTGCCTGCGCGGCTTGTCTTAAAGCTTCTTGATGTATCCAAACTCAAAGTGTCTTCATTGACATTGCGGAATGGATTTGTTACCTTAGCATCGGTTCTGGTGAGCACTTATGGACGTAACTGCATCTTCTTTCATTGTTCGTTGAAGTGGCCTGAGAGAGTTTGGTACTTATGAAGATGATAATAGACACGGTAACACTTGATGAACTGAGACAAATGGCCGAGCTTCTCTTTGGGAATATCGTAAAGGCGGTAGTTGATGTTGAGAGGGAGCTCATTGCGGTTGACGCCGAGCTTCATTCCGATTTAGAGGCGCTCCTCCTGCAGGATGGATCAAGGCAGAAGAACCTTTGGGGAATCAATTTCTATCCGGAAATACAAGGAGATGAGTTCATTGAATTTGATTCCCTGATTAATATCCGCCCTTCCCAGGGAAACCGAAGCCGCGGAGTGGAGGATGAAAACATCCGCACACAGATCGTCGAGATTGTGGCAAAGAGAGTCAAACGATGAGCTATCAACACAAACAACTTGCCGCAGGACGCTGGTATGAGTTGTCGTTTGTCGAGCAGATGGCTAATATCGGCGGCGAGGTCGAGCGTTCATTAAAATGGCGGGCCAAGAATAACACCGTTTATTGTCAACAGGCATTTGAACGCGCTCTTGAATTGATAGACTTGACGTTGGAGGACACAAAAAATGTCAACCGGCTCAAAGAACTTGCCCGTCTTCGCGAGGCGATAGTTGACTTTTTCGCAGATTCGAATGAGTTTTCAACCACTGACACATCATGGAGAAAATACTTTTCGTTTTTCGCCTATGCCGCCCGCAAGCATTTGTGAGGTGAATCGAAAGTGAAGGAGCATGTTGCTCAAATGGTTTTGGCGGGAAAAATGTGATTCAAACGCTTAGTTCAGGGTATCTCCCCCCGTAACCTTATCCGCTTAGGCCTCTTGTTCGACGTTCCCATTCAGGCTTGGTCGGAGTATCGGTTGCTTTCCCTTGGGGCATATCGTAATACAGCGTTTGCAATATCTGAGCTCGCGACGAGGTCCTTACGGTTCATATTCGCCTATGGCCTTGCGAAATGAGCGACACTGAAGTCCCTCGAAGTTCTCATCGAATATTGCACCGGCGGGACACTCCGAAACACACAGACCGCACCGGTCGCACAGTTGTTCTCCCGCTACTCGCGCGCTGAGTGCAAGCGGCGCCGTGGTAGCCATCACCCGCAGGTGGATCCAGGGGCCCCAATCCGGATGAAACAAGAACGCATTCGTTCCGATCTCCCCGAGCCCGGCGGCCTGCGCCACGAAACGAAATTGAAGCCCGCTCTCGCGGGGATAGTCAACAACTCCGGCTTCATGCCCTTGGCGAGTCAGCTCTGCCCTGATTGCATTGCAGATTTCGCTGCAGTGATCATCGGCGGCGCAGTGTTCGCCGCCATCGCCCGTGGCATACCACGTCCATTCCTCTTCGGTAATTATGTGATGCCCAAGCACGATTGCCGTCGTAGCCTGAGGCATGAAGGTAGAGAAGTAAGACCGTTCTCGTTCAGGGAGATCATCAATGCGAACGGAGAAGAGGGAACAGCATGGCCATGCTTCCATCAAATCGCGCATATTTTCGCCAGCGTTTATCATCATGTCGAACGATGATTATGCGGCCTGTACAAAACGGGAGACAAACGGTACATCAAGGCGTGATGGTTGCTCCCACTCCGACCGAAGGCGTGAAGTACCAGCCGCCCACGCCGACTGAGAAGCCCGGGCGTGTCTTGCGGCCGCGTCTGACGTCGATCTTCTGTCCTTTATATTCGACCGACTCCAGCCTCAGCTCCGCCCCGGCGGTCGTCTTCGCGTCGGGCGCGACCTTGAGCTTGCCGACCACGGTGAGTGGCTCGCCGGCATCGAAGGCCTCTTCGACGAGCGCGGAAGCTTTCGCTATGGCATCGGCGGTGTAGCCGGAGCTGAACACGGCAATCTTTTCATCCGGCCCGTAACCGATGGTGAAATGCAGCGTGCGGTAGGCGTCTCCTCTGGCCGGCTCATATGTCACGACATGTCCCGTCAGTTCGACGCGCTTGTTCTTGTGGGCCTGCGGATTCTCGACCGCTTCGGCGAGGTCGAGCCTGGCCGGAGCGGTGGTCGCACAGCCGGCCGCACATGCGACGATCAGAAGAAAAGCTCCGACGAGGACACCATTTCGAAGAAACGAAGGGATCATTCGGCCTCCCCGTCTCATTTTGCTTTCCCCCGGGCGCGCTTCTTCTTCGCCTGCTCGTCTTTCATCAGCTTGTACTCGATGCTGTCAACGAGCGCCTGCCAGCTTGCCTCGATGATGTTCTCGTCCACGCCGACGGTATTCCACGTGTCCTTCTTGTCGCTCGACTCGATGAGCACGCGCGTCTTGGCCTCGGTACCGGCCTTGGCGTCGAGGATACGGACTTTGAAGTCGGACAAATGCATCTCGCGCACCTGCTTGTAGAACGGTTCCAGCGCTTTCCTGAGCGCGTTATCGAGCGCGTTGACGGGGCCGTTTCCTTCGGCGGCGGTGTGCTCGGCCTTTCCATCGACCACGACCTTTATCGTCGCCTCGGAGATGAGCTGGTTGTCCTCCCTCTTCTCCACGATGACCCTGAAGCCGGCGTGCCTGAAGAAGCTCTTGTGTGTGCCACGCGCCTTGTGCATCAGGAGTTCGAGCGACGCGTCGGCTCCCTCGAACTGGTAGCCGGCCTGCTCGAGGTCCTTCAGCCGCCCGAGCAGCTCCTGCGTGCGGCGGTCCTTGCGGTCGATGTCGATTCCGACCGACCTCGCCTTGGACGCGACGCTGCCCTTGCCCGCGAGCTCCGACACCAGCACGCGCCTGCGGTTGCCCACGAGTTCGGGAGACACATGCTCGCAGGTGCGCGGGTCCTTTTCCACCGCGTCCGCGTGCCATCCGCCCTTATGCGCGAAGGCGCTGTGGCCGACGTACGGTTGATTGCTTCGGGGGACGATGTTCGCGAGCTCGTTTATGGTGTGCGACGCGTCGCGCAGCTTCCTGAGCTGCAGCCGGTTGACGACGGGAATCCCCATCTTCAGACAGAGGTTCGGAATGACGACGCACAGGTCGGCGTTGCCGCATCTCTCGCCGTATCCGTTTATCGTTCCCTGCACGTGCGCGATGCCCTTCTCCACCGCCATGAGCGTGTTTGCCGTCGCCAGTCCGGAATCGTTGTGGACGTGGATGCCGAGCGGTGCATCGACCGCCTTTTTCGCGGCGTCGATCGCTTCCGACACGAGCCACGTCAGGCTTCCGCCGTTTGTGTCGCAGAGGACTATCCGGCTTGCGCCCGCTCTTTTGGCGGCATCGAGGACCGCCAACGCGTAATTTGGGTTGTCCCTGTATCCGTCGAAGAAATGCTCGGCGTCGAAGAAGACCTCGCGGCCGCGCGACCTGAGAAACCGGATCGTATCCTCGACGAGTGCGAGATTCCTTTTCAGCGACACGGAGAGCACCTTCCTGACGTGGAAGTCCCACGCCTTTCCAACGATCGCAACCTGCTGCGTGGCGGCGTCGAGCAGCTTCTTGAGCGCTTCGTCTTCCTCGGGACGGCGCCGAGGATGGCAGGTGCCTCCGAAGGCGACCGGTTTCGCATGTTTCAGGTTTGCCTGGCCGATCTGTTTGAAGAACTGCACGGCCTTCGGGTTCGAGGCAGGCTGGCCGCCCTCGATGTAGTCAATTCCCAGCCCGTCGAGCAACTGCGCCACGACGAGCTGGTCCTCGGCCGAGAAGGCGATGCCCTCGCCCTGTGCTCCGTCCCGAAGGGTTGTGTCATAAAGTTCGACTTTCATTGGCTCATTCCTCGATGGTGGCGGCCGCCTTATCGAGCTCGAAGGCCTTGTGCACGGCCCGAAGCGCGTCGCGGCCGCGGTCGGCATCGACCACGCAGGAAATCTTGATCTCGGAGGTGCTGATCATGTCGATGTTGATTCCCTTGTCGGCAAGTGCCTTGAACATCCGCGCGGCCACGCCCGAATGGTTCCGCATGCCCACTCCGACGGCGGACACTTTGGCGACCTTTTCGTCGGCGCGGACCTCTCTCGCGCCCAGGGTCTTCTTCATTTCTTCTCCGACCTTGAGAGCTCTCTTCATCTCCTCCTTGGGCACGGTGAACGAGATGTCGCTCGCTCCGCGTGCGCTCACGTTCTGGATAATCATGTCAACGACGATGTTTTGCGACGCAATGATCTCGAACAGTTTCGCGGCCACTCCGGGCTTGTCGGGCACGCCGACTATCGTGATCTTGGCCTCTTTCTCGTGCAGGCTTACTCCGCTCACCACTACCTCTTCCATCGAAGCAACCTCCTTTGTCACAAGGGTGCCTGGGTCATCGTTGAAGCTGGACCTGATTCGCATGGGCACTCCGTATTTCTTCCCGAACTCGACCGCCCGCGTCTGCATGACCTGGGCCCCGAGGCTGGCCATCTCGAGCAGTTCGTCGTAGGAGATTCTCGGCAGCTTTCGCGCTTCGGGCACGATGCGCGGGTCGGCAGTGTACACGCCGTCCACGTCGGTGTATATCTCGCACAGGTCGGCCTTGAAGGCGGCGGCCAGAGCGACGGCGCTCGTGTCGGAGCCGCCCCGGCCGAGCGTCGTGATGTCGAGGTCGCCGGAGACTCCCTGGAAGCCGCACACGATGGCTATCTTGCCGGCGTCCAGCGCCTTTTGAATACGGTCGGTCTCTATCGATATTATCCTGGCCTTTGTGTGCCAGCCGTTGGTGCGAATGCCCACCTGGCCGCCCGTGAACGATATGGCCTCTTGTTTAAGCGAGTGCAGGGCCATCGCGAGCAGCGCGACGGATATTTGCTCGCCCGTCGACAGAAGCATGTCGTATTCGCGCTCATTGGGAGTGTCGGTGATCTGCCTCGCCAGCTCGACGAGTTCATCGGTCATCTCTCCCATTGCCGAGACGACGACGATGAGACTGTTGCCTTCCATTTTCGTGCGCGCGACCCGCTTCGCGACGTTCTTTATCTTGTCGGCGTTCGCGACGGAGGTGCCGCCATACTTCTGGACGATCAGGCCCATTTCGTCATTCCACCTTTCAGAAACCAGACGATTCTTCGTGCAATCTCATTTCCTCAGATAAGCGGGCAAAAGCTCAAATCCTTGCTCCACCACGATTCCGGCCCTCCGGGCCTCGGCCTCGCTGAAGCCAGCGGCGCCGCCTCCCGGAACGCCCGTTCCGCAGACGAGGAAGGGAACCGGGTCGGCCGCGTGCGTGCCGAGCGTGATGGGCGTGAAATGGTCGGGGAGCACCATCACTCGATGGGGCTCCGAATGCGATATCCCCTCGGCGATAGGGCCGACTATCAACCTGTCGAAATTCTCAATCGCCCTGATTTTTTCTTTCACATCGCCCACGTGGCCGGCCTCGTCGGGAGATTCGACGTGCACGAACAGGAAATCGCAGCGCTTGAG
>CAZSKP010000027.1:48049-66026 GCA_964607485.1 uncultured bacterium
GCGCTTGAGCGCGTCGAGGCCATGGCTTGCCTTGCCGGCGTAGTCGGTATCGAAATAGCCGGTGGCTCCGGGCACGTGCACGACCGAAAGGCCCGCGTACTTCCCGATTCCGCGAATCAGGTCAACCGCCGAGATAACCGCGCCGGTCATCCCGTAGAGCTCGGAGAATGTCGGCATCGAGGGACGCCTGCCCTGTCCCCACAGCCATATCATGTTCGCAGGCCTCTTGCCAGCCTCAAGCCTCAGGCGGTTCACCCGGTGCGCGGAGAGCACGCCGACGGAATCGAGCATGAGTTTGCCGAACAACTGCTCGTCGCCGCCGCGGGGCATGTGCCCGTTGATCGACTGGCCGACGATGTCATGGGGCGGAGTGCAGTCGAGGTCGGTGTCCCACCGCTTGCCGTTTTCGGGTCGCGTGACGAGCAAATGTCGGTAGCTCACGCCCGAATAGAACTTGAACGACGGCCCGCCCAGCTCAGCGTCCACGGCGGCGATGAGCTCGGCGGCTTCCTCGCTGGTGATGTGGTCGGCGCTGTAATCGACCATGATGTTGTCGTCAACGGTGACAAGGTTGCATCGGAACGCGACTTCGTCGTCGGAGAGCTCGACGCCGCGGCTGGCGGCCTCCAAAGGTGCGCGCCCGGTATAGTACTTGGCCACGTCGTATCCCAACAGGTTGAGGTTCGCTATGTCGCTTCCGGGGGGCATCTGAGCGGGAATGGTGCGAACGATGCCGACGGCTCCCTTGCGCGCGAGCGCGTCCATGTTGGGAGTGTGGGCGACCTCAAGCGGCGTGCGCCCTCCCAGCTCCTCCAGGGGGTAATCGGCCATGCCGTCGGCGACCAAGAGCGCGAATTTCATACTTTCACCGAAAACGACTTGTTCAATTGACTGGAAACCTCACTGCCTATAACAAAAAAAGCGAGGAAAGGAAGGTCCGCCTCGCTGTTTAAGATAGCTTTGCGCTTTTTCTGCTGCTTTTCCCGCCCCTTCAGCGGGGCCTTCAACAGCCCCCGACGAACCCTGACGCACGGCACATCTTCGGCTCGCTATCGGAACGCGGCTCTCGGCGGCCGCCGCTCCGTCCAAGAGGGCGGGACATCTTCCGACCTGCGCTCTATTGAAACCCTACGTGTTGCCGAATAAGAAGTGGAACCCCTTTCGTTCATTGCTCCGACAAGCGCGAGATTCGAGAGGACTCTGCCCCGCTCTCGGTCCGGCAGAGTGTGTTCTTACTGTCCTGTCGCGGCGTCTTCGGGTTGTTTCTCGCCTTCTTCAGGCGGCTGTTTTTCTTCGGGAGGAACTTCTTCCGTGCCCTGCTCCGGCTCCTCGGCGGCGGCCTTCTCTTCCTTGGGTTCCTCGGCGGCGGCCTTCTCTTCCTCGGGTTCCTCGGCGGCGGCCTCCGGGCTGTCGGCGGCGATTTTCCCCGCTCTGGAGGAGAATTCCTCGCCGGCCAATTCGCCAATGCTCACGCCGGTGGGCGCTTCCTGGTCGCCAATGTCGGTGACGTCTTTCTCGAGGTCTTCCTTGTACTGTTTGAGGCTCAGGCCGATCTTTCGGCTCGCCGGGTCTATGCTGATGATCTTGACGATTATCTTGTCGTCGGGATGGACGACTTCCTCGGGCTTGCTGACCCGCTCCTTCGAGAGCTCGGAGATGTGGATGAGCCCTTCTATTCCGTTGTCGAGCCGGGCGAAAGCGCCGAAGGAGACGAGCTTGGAAATGGTGGTCTCGACATAGTCGCCCACGTGGTATCGCTTTCCCACTTCGCGCCAGGGGTCGGACTCGAGCTGTTTGAGCCCGAGGGATATCTTCTCGTGTTCGGAATCGATGCTGAGTATCTGCACCTCCACCTCATCGCCTTTTTTGAGCACCTCGGAGGGGTGATTGATCTTCTTCGTCCACGACATGTCGGAGATGTGCAGCAGGCCGTCTATGCCCTCCTCGATCTGGATGAAGGCGCCGTAGTCGGTGAGGTTGCGGACCAGTCCGGGGACAACCGTGCCGGGCGGATACTTCTCTTTCATCTTGAGCCACGGATTCTCGCCTATCTGCTTGAGGCCGAGAGATATCTTCTCGTTCTTGGCATCGACGTTCAGCAGCTTCACGTCGATCTCCTGGCCGATGTGAACGATTTCGGAGGGATGCCTCACGCGTTTGGTCCACGACATCTCGGATATGTGCACCATGCCCTCGACGCCGTCTTCGAGCTGAACGAAGGCGCCGTAGTCGGTCATGCTGACGACCTTGCCGCGCACGACTGCTCCGACGGGATACTTCTCCGCGACGTGCGTCCACGGATTGGGCGTCATCTGCTTGAGGCCGAGCGATATTTTCTCCTCTTCCTTGTTGAAGTTCAGCACCTTCACCTTGAGCCTCTCGCCAACCGATGCGGCCTCGGAGGGATGTTTTATCCGGCCCCACGACATGTCCGTGATGTGCAGCAGGCCGTCGATGCCGCCGACGTCGATGAACGCGCCGAAGTCGGTGATATTCTTGACCACTCCTTCGAGCTCCTGGCCGATCTGAAGGCTGGCGAGCAGTTTCGCCTTCTCCTCGCTCCTGGCCTCGTCGAGCACCTGTTTCCTTGAGAGCACGACGTTTCTTCGCCGTTTCGTCAGCTTAATGATTCGGAACTTATACGTTTGTCCGAGGTACTGGTCGAGGTCTCCGACGGGTCGGCGGGCTATCTGGGAGGCAGGCAGGAATGCATCCAAGCCAATGTCGACCTTGAAGCCGCCCTTGACTTTTCTGACGATCTTTCCCTCGACAAGCTCGTTTTCTTCGTACAGCTTCTGGACTTTTGCCCAGTTCTTGATCCTGTCGGCCTTCGTCTTCGAGAGCACTATCATGCCGTCCTGATCTTCGGCTACCTCGATCAGAACGTCCAGGTCGTCTCCCACCTGCAACTTGTCCGGTTCGGGGAACTCCGTGAGTGAGATCGTCCCCTCCGACTTGAACCCGATATCCACAAGCACGGAGTCGGATCCGATTGAGACAATCGTGCCCTTGACGACCTCGCCCTCTCCGAAGTCCTTGAGGGTTCGTTCGTAGATTTCTGACATATCCTCGATTTTGTCAAAATCTATCTCGTCAAGCTTCTTGCTCCGGGTGGATGAGGGGTCGGGCTGGTCAGACTTCTTCTCGTCCGTCGTGTCCGCTCCTGTTTCCGGGTCCGGGTTGGTCACTTCCTGTTTGTCTTCAAGTATCATGTTTTTGTGAAAACCTCCTGGCATAGAAATTTTGTTCCAAAACGACGTTATGCTATCACAATCCTCATATGTTGTCAAGCCGCGGAGCGCCTGAGCACAAGCCAAAAACCCGGTCTCTCGTGAGCCGCTTTCCGGGGTGGAAGACCGAAATCGCGAGCGGCTCAGAATCGACTGCCCGACGCCCGGCTACCTCACTCCAAAAACGCCATAGACGACTATCGGCTCCCTCTTTCCTTTGACGGCGAGGGGTTCATACTTCTCGGCCTGTACGAAGTCTTTGGTTCCTTCGTAGGTCGATTCGCTGATCAGTATGTCGGCCGGAAGCTCCTTCGTGAGCGCTTCGATACGCTGGGCGTAGTTCACGTCCTGTCCGATGACCGTGTATTCCATCCGTTTTTCCGACCCGATGTTGCCGACGACGACCTCGCCCGTCGATACGCCGATGCCTATCTCGATGTTCGGCCAGCCGTTTATCCTCCACGTACCGTTCAATTCGCGCAACTTCTCCTGCATGGCGACCGCGGTCCTGACGGCTCTCAGGGCGTCGTCGTCGTGTGCGACGGGAGCGCCGAACAACGCGAGGATGGCATCGCCCATGAACTTGTCCAGAGTGCCCTCGTGCTTGAAGATTATGTCGATCATCTCGGACAGATACGAGTTCAGGAACCGGACGAGTTCCTCGGGCTCCAACCGCTCCGAGAGAGCAGTGAAGCCCCGGATGTCGGAGAGGAGTATGCTCACGGTCTTGCGTTGGCCCTTCAGGTTGACCGGCTCCGAGCTCTGGAGAATCTCTTCGACTATCTGGGCGCTGACGTATCGCTGGAACGATTGCTTCAGCAGGTTCTTCGCTTTCTCGAGCTGGACATTCAGCTTGCGGAGTTCCTCCTGTTTCAGAGCCAGCTTTTGGGATATCACCTCTGATTCACGGATGGTCCTGCCCAGGAGCTTTTCCTTCACGTTGGCCTTGAGCCGAAGCTTCTCGACCTGGGAAGTCAGTTCAAGTATCTTTCGTTCTGAGACATCCATGATCGATGGTCGTGCGGTGGGAAGCAAGCAAGGGGTGAGTTTGGAGAGATGCGCGCCGGCCGGCGGAGGGTTTACCGCATCAGGACGGCTTCGAATTCACAGAACTCGTTTCCTCCCGTGCAGCACTTCGACTCCTTGATGCTCACGGTCGCTCCCGTCGCCCCTTCCAGCACACCCGCGATAACTCCTCTTTCCAATTGCGAGATCGCCTCGTTGTAACCCTTCATGCCCGAACAGCCGAAGCACTCCCTGAATCGTACGGTGATCTTGTCCTCGGATTCTTGTTTAATGTCCACTATGCCAAGCTTGTGCTGTCTGAGAATTTCAGGGATATCGTCCAACTTCTTCGCTCCCAGGGCTCGTCCCATGGAACGGCCGAGCATCTGGAACGTGGGCGGAGCGTTCTCCTCCAGTATTTCCTCCAGCGACAGCAATATCAGCCTCACAAACGATATGGGCACCTCGTAGCCGAGCTGCTCGCGCTTTGGCGTGCCCAACTGTTCTTCTTGCACCACCATGCGTCATCATCCTTTCACGTCAATTAATAATAACGCAATGCGGCCGTGTGGGCTATCCCCGCTTGAGCTCGCGTTCGGTAAATATCCTGTCAGCAATACCGCCGTTCACCTGTCTTTCGTCGAATGTGAGCTGCGTGGTGTGGCCCGTCTTAAGGTTCTTCATCTCCATGAAGTTTGGACGATAGATGTTCGGCTCGACTTCGACTATGTCCTTGCGCGACTCTATCTTGAAGAATTCGCCTTTCTTGTCATAGTATTTGGCCTGGACCATGAGGAAGATGTCCTTCCTGATCCATACCTCACGGCGGCTGTAGCCGCTCTCTTCGCTCTGCTTTTCGGTGGCGGGAAGGGCCTCGATCAGATAGCAGTCGTGCCCGTCGATGGGCTCGGTTCCGACGACGTTATACTTGTGTTTGTCGAGCTTTTCGGAGCGGATGTCTTCGTAGGTGAAGTCGGTGCCCATGAAGTTATCGCTCTGGTCGCTGGCCGATATCCTGCGCACTTTGCGGAGTGCGGGCAGGTAGAGCCATTGGTCGTCGTCGCTGTCGGAGTGCTCTATCGTGAGGAGTCCCACCCCCCTCACGTCGGCCGGTTCGAGAAATCGCATGAGAATCTTGTCGTTGTCATTTTCGTCGGTTTTTCTGTAATATTCGACCGTCCTGTTCCTTTCCTGGCCGCGTTTGTTGATGAGCTTCATGCTCATCTTGTTGAATTCGTCGTCGCCTTTGTTCTGCTGTTCCTCTCTGTCCATTATCTGGCGGCCGGTGAGCTCCTCGGAACGCACCGTGAGGCTGACCGTCGAAAGCAGTGCCGTCAGAAAGACCGCAGCCATGATTCTCGGAACACTCATTTTCAATTCCTCCTCATCCCTAAAGAAAGGACAACCATACGCCGGGGGCTTAGAACGTATACTTCAACTTGGCAAACATCCTGTCATTGTCCTTGAACTGTCCGAAAAACGTATCACGCGGACCCCCCAGGACGTCGACGCCGACGGCGACCTCGAAATTATCCGTCACCTGGTGAACCATTTGGGACTGAAAATAGAAATCGTTGCCCTGGTAGAAGTCTACCGCCCCCTTCACTTCGAGCCTCGTGTACTCGGAGAACTCGTACGTGATTTTCGTCGCAACGGCGCTCATGAACACCCTGTCGAGCGCAGTGCCCGTGTCGAGCGCACTGCCTTTCTCGGTCACTTCTTCTCCTGCATATTCTACAATGATAAAAAGGTCGTGGTCAAATAGTATGTCGCTCTTCGTGTAGTCAAATCCTATGACGTAGTCGATGCGGGCATCCTCCTTGTCGCCGTCGAATTTCAGGTAGGCCGCCTCGCCGTGGAGACCCCACCTGTCGAACGTCGTGGCGAAATCTCCCCCTATGGCGCGGAACCGATGATAGACGGGGACGACGGTGGCGAACGGGAACACGGGGCTTGGCCGGAGCACCGGCGAGGGAATATCGTTCACGCCGTCGTAGTAGCTCACGGAGAAGTCCCATCCCCGATACGTCGTCTTCAACCGGGCGCCGAACTGGGAGTTGTCGATTGTGTTCGACGGAAGCTCGGGGTCCTCGACGGGCAGAGGCGTCACAGGGGGAATGAGCGAGAAGCGCGTTCCCCTCGGAGGCAGCCGTGTCGGTGTGAATCCGGGCACGCCTATGAGTTGCAGGTTCCAATTGTCCCAATAGTAGTTCAGGTTGACGGCCACCACGCCGATGTCTTCGCCTTCGAGCAGATTGGAGTAGTCGGTCGGGGTGACATTGTCGGTCGGATTGAAGGCGTCGGCTTTTCCCCAATTCACTATCTGCTTTCCCAGACGCAGGTCGAACGTGTCGAAGTAAATGTCCAGGAAGGCCTCGGGAAAATTGAGGTAGTTCCTCTTCAGGTCGTCATCCTCCAAGTCGTCCACAAACCCGTGGGTAAAATCGTCGTCGTCGGCCTGAAGCAGCGCATTGATATAGACGCGCATGTTGTCGCGGAAACTGTTGTCGTACTCCACCCGGAGGCGGCCCACGTTGATGGAATCCCGGCTGTCGCCCCGCGCCTCATCTTGAAAATACGTGAAGTTGCGGTATTCGAGCGTGATCTTGAAATTCTCGGACTGAGGCCAATTCGCCCAGGCGCCCCCGACCCTTTGAACGGGCGAGATGCGCTCGGGCTCCGTCTCCTTGAGGATCGTTTCCTGGCAAAGCGCCGGTTGCGCGGCGCCAAGCAGCACCGCAATTGCAGAAAACGCCGCAAGCGGCCATAGCCGCACTGTTCTAGCGAACCGGGAATTTGCAGGCATAGGGTTCGGCGCTCCTTCCGATGTTCGACCGGCTGGAAACTCGGATGTGTCGTCTTCGTAGCGTCACTGGTTTTCCGAAAGCCCCGGCCTCCGGGTGTACATCGGCCGGTGGGGTTGTGCCCTCATGGGAAATCCTTGGTGAAATGATATTGCAAAATGAAGCCCGGAGTCAAGCAGTTTCCAAGAGGAGCTTCCGCTGACGTTTGCGGGCTCTTGTTTCCGCGTCTCAGGCCGTCTGTCTCACTGGCGGAAGAAACGTGGCCTTCCTGGGCTTCATTCCGAAAAGGAGCCGGGCCGCCTTCGTTCGTCTCACGAGCGAATCGTACAGGAAGATGGTCGCTATCAGCGAAGCGACGCAGATGACGAGAAATTTTTCAAGCACGCCCGCGTTCAATTTGAGCGCATAGTACCCGGTCACGACAATCACAGCGTGATGGAGAACATAGAAAGGCAAGGCGGCCTCGACTGCATATTTGAGAACCTTGTTGCCGAAATTCAGGTATCTGCGGCCGAAACCCAGGATGGCAACTATCCAGAACCACGAATTGAATCCGGTGAGGATCATATACGAGATCCATCCCGGCGAATAGCCGGCTGCGGGAGCGGCGCCCGTCCAGCGAAGGGCAAAGATGGCCGACATGCAGATGAGCCCCAAACCGAGGGAAACCCGGGCGTGTCTCTCCAATGCTCGGCCGAAGCGTGCGTCGGAAAACAACAGGTAACCGTAAATGAAGACGATGAGATAGAAGGAGAAGTTCGCCCAGTCATCATACAAGTTCTGAAAATTGGGCCACCTCGCCCGCAGCGCCGCCTCGCTGATGGCAAGAGGAACAGCGAGCAGGAATATCGCGCCGCGACGCTCGCACACGGAGGCAAGCCCGGCAACGAGCCGCCCGCCCGACCCTTTTCTGAGGGAAAGAAAGAGCGGCAGAGCGAGCATCGAGAAGACGAACAGATAGGCGAGAAACCACAGGTGCCCCCATGAGAAGTTCCCCCGGGGGTAGATGCCCTCGAAGAAATGCGGGTAGAAATCAACGTAGGAACCGACGAACTCGTGGTAGTAGAGACGCTGATAGTACACCATGAGCGGAATGATGGCGAGCGTGCCGAAGACCAGCGGAACCGCGAGCCGCTTGGTCCTTTCTCCGATGTACTGGCCGCCGCTCCGGACTCCTAATGAGAAGCGCGTGGCCGCTCCCGACAGGAGGAAGAAGAGCGGCATGTGCCATTGGAACAGGAAGTGGGCAAAGGCCTCCATGACGGCGTTCGGCTGACCTTTGATGTAGGAGACGTGCCCCCTGTCGAAGATTACCGCGGTGTGGTAGGGAACGAGCAGCAGCACCGCCAACACCCTCAGCCAGTCGATATCGTGGCGCCTCTCGGGCAGGCCTCTCACTTCATTCATGCTTCCCCTCCCCGCGAGTCGAGTCGGGCGGGTCGGACCGCATGTCCGAGGGCGTTCCATTCCTGAGCCCTCGCGAAATGATCGAGACCAGGTCGGGGAGCGCTTCGGACTTGGAATAAAGCGGGGCGGTCCCGATGGCAAACTGTCTCCAGCCGAACCAGGCCACCGATTCCAAGATGAAGCGGACCGTCGCCGGGACCGAGGTCAATGGCCGGACCGCTCCCAGCCGTATCCGAGCGGCGAGATACCGCTCAAGCTGTCCCAAGACCTGTTTGCGGGCATACGTGTCAAACACCTCCGCCAGCTCGGGAAATTCGGGGGCCGACTTCTCCAGAACGATAACCTGCACACGGTTCCTCTCGACCGTGTCCCACCATTCCTCCAGGATCTCGCCCAACTCTCCCTCCACGTCGATATCCCCGGCTTCCCTCGCCAGAAATTTGTCTATGCTTTTCAGCCGACTTCCTTCCCTCAATCCCTCCTTTATCAAGAGAAGAAGCTCCTGCTCGCTCGCCGGGAATGCGTCGCCGGGAGGAACCGGCGGGACGTTTTCATCCGGCATGCCCTCCTCGAGCACGTAATGGAACAGATGCACCTTGCTCTGGAAATAATTGTAGAGCGTCCCTTTCGCGACCCCGGCCTCTTTTGCAATCTCCTCCATCTGGGCCAGCCGGAACCCCTTTCGGCTGAACACGTCGATTGCAGCCCTGATGATGTCGATGATTCGGTTCTCAGGCTTCACCCTCTGTGACATGGGAACCTCCTACTATCAGAGTCGATTTTCGCCTCTGCTCTGTCATAGGTTCGGCCAAACGAGCGGCAAGGAATTGACTGACTTGGTCAGTCATATCTTAGCACCTGTGCATGGATTTGTCAAGCGGGAGAGCACGAACGCTCCTTAACAGGCCAGCGCGTGCGCTGTAAGTCCCGAATTCCAATCAACTATCATCTTGCCCAGCCAGCACACCGTATCCCCCTTTGTGACGGGGCAGCTACCACAGGAGGTTGCCCCTACCGAGGGTTTCCCTATGATCCGACAAGAACAGCACGGGAACATCTGGTAGGGGCAGGCCCCCGTGCCTGCCCCGCGAATATCCGCATAATTGCGATAATGCGGGAGAAAGACGGGCAGACACGGGGGTCTGCCCCTACGAGAAGATACATGATGGTCCAACCGGAAGCAGGAGCGTACCGGAAGTGGAATAGCTGCAACCACCCTCGCGAACACTTGGGGCAAGGGGGCATTTTCAAACTCCCCTATTTTCGGGAGGGAGGACTAGCATACATTAGGGGGGTATGGTATAATTGTGGTAAGAGGGGCGAAGCAAAACCGAGAGGAGAACAATGGCCACGATAACCACACACATGGAACAGGTAGCGAGGCTTAAGAGAATCGAGGGGCAGATTCGCGGCGTCCAGCGAATGATCGAGGAAGAACGCTACTGCATCGACATCCTCAATCAGTTGCAGGCGGTCGAGGCCGCCATCAAGCGCGTCGAGGCCAACATTCTCAGAAAACATTTGCAGGGGTGCGTCGCCACGGCGGTGCGCACGGGCTCGGAACGCGAACAGGACGCCAAGTTGGACGAGATTATCAAGCTGCTGTTCAGGTTCAAGGCGTAGTCGGAGGGATTGAGACAATGAGCCGCATGGAGAGTGAAGTCGGAACGGTAATCGAAGCCGGCGCCGGACGCGCACGGGTGGAGGTGTCGCAGAGCGGCATCTGCGAGCATTGCGACATGGCTTCGAGCTGCGTTCCCACGTCGGGAGGCAATCGAAAGATCGAGGTTCTGGACCCGCTCGGTGTGTCGGTGAACCAGCGGGTGCGGGTCGAGCTCGGCTCCGGCAGCCTCATCGGGGCCTCTTTTCTGGGTTACATATTGCCGCTTCTGGGCCTGTTCGCAGGAGTCGTTGTGGGATTCTACTCTGCCGGCCCGGGCCTCAGGGAACTCTGGGGCGGGCTGGGAGCGGTCGCGGGCCTGGCGGTGGGACTGCTGGTCTCGCGCCTGACGGGCCAATACTTCGGAAGACGGGGGAAACTGACGCCGACCATAACCGCTGTTGTCACCGACGAGGGCGGAAAGGAGAAGGAAGATGCAGACTAAGAAATTTTCCGTCAAAGGAATGTCGTGCAACCACTGCGTGCAGACGGTCGCGGGCGCGCTGAGAAGACTGCCCGGCGTGAAATTCGTCGAGGTCTCGCTCGAAGGGAAATCGGCCTCCGTTCGGTTCGACGAAAGCCGGGTAGGCGCCAAAGGGATCGAGCAGGCCATAGTAGAGGCCGGATTCGAAATGGGTGAAGAACCCGGCGATGGGGAGGACGAAGAGTCAGACTCGCATCCGCCCGCGACGACTTCCCCGCCGGCCAGGGACGCCCCCGCCGCTCCCGCGAAGAAAACGGGCCGGTTCAAGATTTCCGGCATGACGTGCGCCACCTGCGCGAACACCATCGAGAAAGGCGTCGGGGAACTCGAGGGCGTTGCGCGCGCGGCGGTCAACTTCGCCGCCGAGACGCTGACCGTGGAATACGCGGGCGACGACGGCGAGCCGTCCAGCGTCGTGAAAAAGGTGGAGGCCCTCGGCTACAAGGCCCGGTCCGAAGACGGGGAAAGCGGCAGGCTGACGTTTTTGGTCGGCGGTATGCATTGCGCAACCTGTGCGGGCAACATCGAGGGCAAGCTCGGCTCCCTTGCCGGCGTGAAGTCGGTCGCCGTGAACTTCGCCGCCGAAAAGGCGACGGTCGAATACGACCCGTCGCAGATCGACCGAGCCGGCATATTCCGAGAGGTCCGCACCCTCGGTTATGTGCCCCGTGAGGAGGAAGAAGAGGCCGAGTCGGAGGGCAGGCGCGAACTGTACTGGCTGCTCTACAGCGTCGCCCTGACCATACCGATACTCGTGCTCACGTACACCGGCCTCATCGGTTCAGGCAGGGCGTATGCTCTGTTCGCGCTGACGACTATCCTTCAGTTCACCGCCGGTTTCATCTTCTATTCCGGCTCGTACCATTCGCTCAAGAACAAATCCGCCAACATGGACGTCCTCATCGCGCTCGGTATCAGCGCCGCCTATCTGTACAGCGTCGCGGTCACGTTCTTCCCTTCGGCCATGCCCGCCAGCCACCTGTTCTATGAGACATCGGCGCTGCTTATCTGTTTCGTGAGATTCGGGAAGATGCTCGAGGCCCGCGCAAAGGGCCGGGCCAGTCGCGCCCTGCGAAAACTCCTCGAACTCCAGGCCGACCGCGCGCGCCTCTTGACCGACGAAGGCGAACGCGAAGTCGCAGCCTCCGACGTCGGAGTGGGCGACGTGGTCCTGGTGAAGGCGGGCGAGAAGATTCCGGTTGACGGCGTCATCGTGGAGGGCTCATCCAGCGTGGACGAATCGATGCTCACCGGCGAGTCGATACCCGTTGACAGGGAGCCGGGCGACGAGGTCGCCGGCGCGACCATAAACCGGACGGGCGTGCTCAAGATACGCGCGACGCGGGTCGGGAAAGATTCCGTGCTCTCGCTGATCGTGCGGATGGTCGAGGAAGCCCAGGGCGACAAGGCGCCCATCCAGAGGTTCGCCGATACGGTTTCCAATTACTTCGTGCCCGCGGTCGTCCTCGCCGCCGTCGTGACCTTCGCGCTCTGGCTTGTTTTCGGGACGCCCGCCACAGGCGGCAGCGTGTTCATCCTCGCGCTCTCGGCGGCGATAGCCGTGCTCGTCATCGCATGTCCGTGCGCCCTCGGCCTGGCGACGCCGACCGCGATAATGGTCGGCAGCGGAGTCGGCCTGAACCGGGGCATACTGTTCAAGAAGGCGTCGGTGCTCGAGAATATCTCGCGGCTGCAGACGCTCGTGTTCGACAAGACGGGCACCGTCACGCGGGGCAAGCCGCAGGTGACTGACGTGCTCGCGCTCGACGGAAGCATGGCCGAGGACGAACTGCTGCGGCTCGCCGCTGCGGCCGAGAGCAGGTCGTCGCATCCGCTCGCCGAGGCTGTCACGGAGGAGGCCCGCGCGCGTGGGGTTGAGCCAAGGAACGTGTCGCAATGCGAAGAGCTGGGCGGCAAAGGGATCGTGTGCAAGCTGGATGACGGCGAACTTGCCGTGGGCAACCTCAAGCTGCTGGAAAAATACGGCGTCGATTATTCGCAGGCCGCACAGCACGCCGACCGGCTAATGTCGGAAGGCAAGACGCTGATATACGTGGCCTCGGGCGGCAAGCTCAAGGGGCTGGTGGCGTTGGCCGACACGCCGAAAGAGAACGCGGCGCAGGCGCTCGGAGAGTTGAGGAAGCTCGGGCTGAAGACCTGCATGATCACGGGAGACAACCGGCGCGTCGCAGAAGCCATCGCGCGGCAGCTCGGCATCGAGGAGGTCGAGGCCGAGGTGCTTCCGGAGGACAAGATCGAGACCGTCAGGAAATACCAGGCGAACAAGCTGCGCGTCGGAATGGTCGGAGACGGCATAAACGACGCGCCCGCGCTGGCGCAGGCGGACATAGGCGTGGCCATAGGCTCGGGCACCGACATCGCAAAGGAAACGGGCGACGTCGTGCTGGTGAGAAGCGACTTGATGGACGTTGTCCGCGCCATACGGCTTGGCCGATTCACGCTGCGAAAGGTCAAGCAGAACCTCTTCTGGGCGATGATCTACAACTCTCTGGGAATCCCGATAGCCGCGTTCGGGCTGCTCGAACCGCAGTGGGCGGGGCTTGCGATGGCGCTCTCGTCGGTCTCCGTGGTGACAAACTCGCTGCTGCTCAGGCGCGTGGACCGCAGGCTCTGAGCCGCGACTCAGACGGACTGGTCGAGGTCGAGCATGTCCGTGCCTTCGATATAAGTCGCGGAACGAACCCGCTTGAGCTTCGTTATTCGCTTGAGCACTTCTTGTATTCTGCTGCAGCTCTTGAGCACTATGTCAATGTCGTCGGGCGAGACTTCCGCTTCCTTCAGGTCGTGGAGCATGTTTTCCGCCGACAGCACGATCGCCTGGAGGGGGTTGTTGATTTCGTGGTGGAGCGTTATTGCCATTTCTCCAAGGGCGGCGAGCTTCTCGGCCTCGGTTAGTTTTGCGCGGGTGGCGTTGAGCTCGTCGTAAAGCCTCTTGTTTCGCATCGCCGAGCGCACGCGCGCGAGCAGCTCCTGCGCGTCGAACGGTTTTGTCACGTAGTCGTACGCCCCGCTCTCGAGGCCCTTTATCTTGCTGCTCACGTCGTCCATCGACGTCACCAGGATGACGGGGACGTACCTGTCCTTGTGAATCTGATTGAATTTTCGACAGGCATCGAAACCGCTCATGTCCGGGAGCACGACATCGAGCAGAATGAGATGGGGGCGCGTCCTGCTGTCGGCGGACAGGGCTTCGCCGGCGCTGTGAGCGACTGTGACGTCGTAGCCGAGCGCGTCCAGCTTCGTCTTCAAGAGGTCGGCATTGATGGGGTCGTCGTCGACGACCAGTATCTTGCCTTTCTCTTTGCCGGTCTCGTTCATTTTGCGACGAATGTCGTCTTCGCTGCGCCAACGTTGCCGAAGTAATCGACCGCCTTCACGACGACCGTATGCTCGCCCTGTTCAAGCTTATCGGTCGTGAACGTCACTTTCTCGGAGAGGGAATCGAAGATTCCGTCCTCGGGAAACACCGGCGTCCAGTCGCCCGCGTCTATGCTGTACTGTGCCGAGCGTACCGGGCTGAGGTTGTCGGAAACGACGCACGCGACCCGATAGTCCTCTGACCCGCCCGAGCGGCGCGATGCGCGCAGCGACGTGACGGTCGGTGAGGTGTTGTCTATCATGAAAGGCTCGCTCACCCTTTCGGCCTCGAGCGCCGATGCCGCCGGGTTGCTGGGCGAATCGCTCGCAACGACCTTAACGTGATACTCGCCGTCGGGCACGGCCTCGGTATCCCACTCGTAGCTTTTTTCCTTCAGTTCGTCCTTAAGAAGCATCCAGCGTGTTTCGCCGGTTCCCTTGAAGTAGAGCTTATATATGAGCGTATCGCCGTTTTCATCATCCGCCTGCCATTGTATGTTCTGCTTCGTCTCGTGGGCGCCCGGAGCGGTCTTTACTCCGTCCTTGCTCGCCTTGCCGTTTCCATCCTGCCCGGAGGCAGGTGCGCCTCCCGAGGCGAGAGCCTTGAGCGCCTTTGCCATTTCGCTCGCGCCGGGAACTTCTTTCTTACCGCCGCCCGCCTCGGCGCCGACGCTGACAGACTGAACCTCCGGGGCAAGGTTCGTTTGCAGATAGGCCACCGTCACCTTGCGAAGAGTCGGCGCCTTCTTCGGGTTGGAGGTGGTCAACGTCGCGCGCCATTGAATGTAGCGGGCGCTGGGCGACTCCGAGACAAATCCTTCGGCGTTCGTCTGTTCCCGAGACCATTCGCTCCACGTATCGTCGGGTTCCTCGCTGTTGCCGCTCCGTGTCGCGAGGGAGATGCGCGTTTGAGAAGGCGTGTCCGCTTCCCAGAACACCTTTCCCCACCGCGAGACCGCCGTGGCGTCGTGGACCTGCGAGGTGAAGTCGCCCTTCGACGAGTAGCCGCCGTCAAACCTGACAACAGCCGCGTCGTTGCCGAGGGAAGCAATTATCACGCCACTTGCAGAACGATGCAGGCCGAGAACCTGTTTCTGCTCGGCCTTGTAGTAGATTCCATCCTCTCCCGTGGGCGAAATCTCGTATATTATCCCGTCATCCCCCGAGCCCGCCAGCAGATTGCTCCCGTCAAAAACTGTCGAAAAAATCAACTTCTCGGGCGACGTCCAGAATTTCGAGGCGGCTCCGTCTTTCGCAATCTTGTACACGATGCAGGTGCGCTTCTTGGGGCTCGGAATTGCAGGCATGCCCGGCACCGCGGGGGCCGCCTCGGCCTGGACGGCGTGCTGAACGGCGGCGGCGACCGCTTGGGCGGCCGCTGCCTGGGCGGCCTTAG
Source organism: uncultured bacterium (assembly GCA_964607485.1). Taxonomy (GTDB): domain Bacteria; phylum Abyssobacteria; class SURF-5; order SURF-5; family SURF-5; genus CAZSKP01. The sequence continues at coordinate 63,414 of CAZSKP010000027.1, forward strand.
GCATGGCGGGGACCGCCTGCGGCGGAATCTTCATGAAGAGTTCTCCGGGCGAAGAAACCGCATAGAGGTTGCCCTCGGAGTCCATGCTCAGCGATGTGACTTCTTCGAGCTCGGTGTCGTAGAAGACGAACGGGTGTCCGTCTTTGCCCAGCTTATAGATGATACCGTTCTGCTCGCTGCCCGCGTAGAGGTTGCCCTCGGCGTCGCCCAGAAGGGAAAGGATGCGCCGTTCGGACGAGTCGTAGAGAACCTTGCCCTTCCCCTGGGCTTCGACGCCGAAAATCTGTCCGTTGTCGCCGGTTCCCGCATAGAGCATCCCGCCGAGCCCTCTGTAGAGCGCCCACACCGAGTCCTGGCCCGTGTCAAAGTATTCCGCTATCTCACCCCCGGCGTTGACGGAATAGATTTTCCCGCCGGGGAAACCTCCCGCGTAAAGAGTGTTCTTCTTGTCAATTGCGAGGGCGAACACTTGCTGCAGCTCCAGGTCGGCGAACACCTCTGTCTCGCCTCCCTTGGAAATCTTGAATATCTTGCCGTCGTTTCCGGTACCCGCGTAGATATTTCCCTTGGAGTCCTCTGTAAGCGTCCACGCGTACAGGGCGTCGATGAGAGAGACGTCGGCGCTTGGCCCGAGCGTAATCTGTCCCGGCGCCATGACGGACACACCGTCGGGCTCGCCCGCGTCGAAATCCTCTTTCGATTCCGACTCCCACAGTGAACTGCTCACGGCCCAGACGCTTGCAGCGGCAAAAAGAACGATGAAAAAGGTTACGCTTCTCAAGGCTTTGCGGGATACCACGCTTTCTCCTCCTTACCGTTACGGTTCTCTCTTATCGCGCCCTTCGGTCGATTGTGATCGGGATGATAATAGAACCATCGAGCTCGAAATCCATGAATTCTTCTCGTTTCGACAGTACGCTGGCCCTTGTGATTCCCATCGGTTCTCTGCCCATCGTCTGCGAGATGACGGAGAACACGGAGGAGGGCAGCGCGGGCATCTCCTCCCCCTCTATCACGATGCCCGGGTCGGCGACCAGGAGTCGTATGTCCATGCGGTTGCCCGGGTAGTCCTCGTCCACCAGCTCGACGAGCTTCTCTATGCTGGTCGGCTGAAAACTGAGCGGGCTGCGCATCCTCTCGAAGAAAGCGGTCTGAGAGGCCGCCGAGATCTGCAAATATGCCTGCCCCTCGGGAAAGTGCTCGGGAATCTGCAGCGTGAAGCGCTTCTCCATCGAATCCTTCATGTACGGTTTCATGATGACTCGGACCTCGGTTTCTTCGCCGGGCCTGAGGGTGTCCTTGTGGATGCGCACGCCGGTAATCTGAGCCGACTCGATCGCCTCCTGCACCTCGACGTCCATCGATATCGACTTAATCGTGAGCTCCTCGAACTGGTTGGCGAGAAGCCTCGTAAGGTCTCTAAACAAGCCCAGAGAGGTCAGCGTCGGGAAACCGCTGAGGCCGGAGATGAAGTCGTCGTTGCGGATGGTAGGGAAGCCGTCCAGCTCGATTTCATAATGAATTTTTGCGGTGAACTCGCCACGGCTGCTGGCCGCCTGGCTGAACGAGCCGCCGAGGGCCATCCCGGCCATTGGAGGGAGCATTTGGCGACTGCGGACTATCTCGAAGTTGAAGGTTTGGACGGGGTCTTCGCCCACGCCTTTGACCCGAAGCGTCAGGGGCACCATTTTCGAGGCACTCCCCAGCACGCCCGCAACCCCGTTCCTTCTGTCCTGTGTCAGCGCGCCGACGGATTTTAACGACGAGCCTACCTTGGTGGAAACGGCCAGGCTGGGGAGAATCGTGTGCACGTATGCCGTCGTTATCGGAAAATCGACGGAGCCGGCAAGCATGAACGGATGCCCGAAGGCGAGCACCTTTCCATCCTCCTTGACCGTCACGGTGCCGATGGCCGAGGCGCTCATGTCGCCCCTGACAAGCTGCACGCCAATAGCCGCCCCCTCCTCGAACGGGGCGTCCGTGTCGGCCAGCTTCTCCGAAAACGAGCCGCCCACCACGGGGATGATTCCCCAGCCCTCGAGCTGAGGCCGGAAGAACTCGACCGCCTCCCTCGAGAATCCGGAGAACACCATGGGGGTCATGACGGGCTTCATCACCGCCGACTCCGACATCGTCGTCGGCAGAGCAACGCTCAGGCTCGCCCCGTGCGCCCAGCCGGCCGAGCCGGTTTCCTCCCGGCCAACCTTAGTCCCCGCGTCGGTCCGTTGCTGGAAGTCGAAGATGCGCAGCATTTCGTCGATGGGCGTGATGCCGGCGATCGGCTCTTTGGAGAAACTCCACGAGTAGGCGAGCGCGCCGATGATGCGGTCGTCCATGTATATCGGGCTTCCGCTCATGCCCGCGATGACGTTGGCCTTGTCGATGGGTCCGCCCGAGATGCGCACCAGGATGAGGTTGCTGCGGGGGTCGGTACCGTAGAGGACGCTGATTACTTCCGCGTCGAACCTCTCGATCTTCGTCCCGGAAAACACGGTCAGCCCGTACCCCTTCATTCCGGGCTTGACCTCGTCGATGAACATGTACTTCTGGCTCTTCGGCGACGCGGCCTCCGCTTGTGCGGCCTCGGCGGACGCGGACGCACAGGTGAACAAG
>CAZSKP010000028.1:0-38076 GCA_964607485.1 uncultured bacterium
CCCTCCCCCCGCGCCGGCAACACCGTCAGCCCACCGACGCTACAGACTTTGACGCCGGCCCTCGCGAGACCTCCTCGTGTCACCGTAACTGCTTTCTCGGAAACGTGTTCCGAGCATCTGCACCAATCTGGCACAAACATTGAATTAGTCGAACGAACGAAAACTTCCAAGTGCGCAAAAACCAAGATAAGGGACGCCGACGTGCGAAATAGAAGAACAATGGCTGAAAACGGTAACGACTGGATCATCCTGGCCGCCCCGGACAACCAGGACCTCATCGCGGCCGCGGCGGCTATCGAGCAGATGAACGTTTCTCTACAGGTGGTAAGAAACATGAAACAACTAAAGAATACCCTGTCGGGACCTCGCAACACGCTCGGAATAATCGTGGGGCGAGAATTTTTGGGGAAAGACGCCCCGAGAACGCTCGGAACGATTAAGAGTGTTCACCCCGACTTGCCGATCATCCTTGCAGTCTCTGAAACGAGCACGGCCTTCGAACGGTCCATGAGGCAAATCGGAATCTTCTACTACCTGCTGTCGCCCTACGACCGGGAGGAGTTTCTGAACGTAATCCATGCCCTCTATTCTCACAAGGCAAAGGAAAACGATGTCTGAACGACTGCTTCCGGTTCAACGGATAGACTAAGGAGAATACGGAATGTGCCCGACTCAATGCCCCAAAGTCCTAGTGGTTGACGACGAGGAAATCATCCGGTCGCTATTTCGGAAAACGTTTAACGGAATGGACGTTGAATTCTCGGAGGCCTCAGACGGAGCCAAGGCAATGGAGATAATCGAAAGAGAGGATTTCGACCTCGTCATCACGGATGTGCGTATGCCAGAAGTCAACGGCGTGGATTTGCTGCGAAGAGTCAAGATGAAAGCGCCCCTGACCGAAGTGATAGTGATAACGGGATACGCAAACGAAAGCGCGGCAATCGAGGCGGTCCGGCTGGGGGCCTACGATTTCATCAAGAAACCCTTCGACAGCGTGCAAAAAGTCACTCGGGTGGCCCAAAACGCTCTCGAAAAACAACGGCTCGAAAGAAAAAACCGCGACCTCGTCGCCGACCTGAGAAGAAAGGTGTTCGAGCTTCAGGTGCTCTACGACTTGAGCGACAAGCTCACGGAGGTGTCGGGCTTTTCGCAGATGGCCTTCCTCATGCTCGATTCGCTCGACAAGCTGGCGCCCTACAAGGCGGCCGCCATTATTCTGTTCGGAAAAGACGAAATCGCCGGAGTGCTGCAAGCCACGCGCGAGCTTTCCGAGGAGGAACTGGCTTCTATCAAAGCCGCTCTGAATGAAAGGTTGCACGATTTGACCAACTCCACGCTTGGCATCGAAAACGTTCACATGGAAGTGCGCGTTTCGCAAAAGGCACACGAAAGCGCCTCGCCGCTCGACCCGGCCGGGGGAATAGTCATCCCGCTCAACAAATCCAAGGACGTGATCGGGTTCCTCTGGATACTCGGGGAGACCGACGACAATTTCGGCCCCGATGAGAAGACTACCCTGGAGTTGCTTGCAGAGCGTATGACGAAGAACACAAGCCGACTGTGCGAGGAAAGGATGAAACAGGAATCGGCCAAGCAGGTCTTGCTCTCAGCCAACAGGCTCCTCGATGCGCAGAACGACGAGCTAAAAAAAATGAACAGTGAACTCACGCGCGCCAACAAGGAACTCGAAGAGGCCAACAAGGAAATTAAGATGGCCCACGCCAAGTTGTTGCAGCAGGAAAAGATGGCCTCGATCGGAATGCTCGCAGCCGGCGTCGCACACGAAATAAATAATCCCATCGGCTACATTCACAGCAATATGGGGACTCTCGTGAAGTACGTCGATAAGATTTCGCAGATGTTCAAGGCATACGAAGAGGTCCTCAGCGAGATGCCCGCTTCATCGGATGAGCATTGCAGGATGGTAAGGGAAGAGCTGGAGAAGAAAAGGGAGGAGCTGCGAATACCTTACGTCATTGAAGACCTCGCCAACCTGGCGCGCGAGTCGTCTGAAGGCACGGTCAGAGTCAAGAAAATCGTGGCCGACTTGAAGAACTTTTCGCATGCCGATGACAACAAGGAAACCGAGGCCGACGTCAACGAGCTGTTGGAAACAACCCTCAACATCGTGTGGAACGAGCTCAAGTACAAGACCGAGGTCGTCAAGAACTACGGAGAGCTGCCCCTCATCCGATGCTATCCGATGCAGTTGAACCAGGTCTTCATGAACCTCCTCATAAACGCCGCCCAGGCCATCGAAGAACAGGGGAAAATAATCATAACCACCAGGCTGGACGGAGAAAACGTCACGGTTTCGATAGCGGACAACGGATGCGGCATATCCGAGGAAAACATCAAGCGAATCTTCGACCCGTTCTTCACGACAAAACCCTTGGGCGAGGGAACCGGCCTGGGCCTGAGCGTCGTTTACGACATTATCCAGAGGCACAGAGGCAAAATCGACATCAAGAGCGAGGTTGGCGCCGGAACGGAGTTCACGTTGAGCATGCCCATCGCGAGGAACGGCGATGTCTGAACACAGAGTTCTGCTGGTTGACGATGAAGCCAATGTCCTGCGGGCTCTAAAGAGGACGCTCGCCGACGAAGACTACGCACTCGAGACATCTCTGAGCGGTCAGGACGGTCTGAAGCTGTTGAACGAGGGACACTTCACGGTCATCATATCCGACCAGCGCATGCCGGTCATGACCGGTGTGGAGTTCCTGAAAGAAGTCAAACGGCTGAGCCCCGAAACGGTACGCATCATCCTCAGCGGATACGTCGAGGTGAATTCGATACTCGATGCGATAAACGAGGGCGAGGTTTTCCGGTTCGTTCACAAACCATGGAACGACGAGGAACTGAAGACGGTCATACGGCAGTCGATAAAGCACTATGAGCTCGTCGAAGAGAACAGAAAACTGCAGGAGCAAATCGAAAAGAAGAATCAAGAGCTCGAAAAATGGGCCAGCGAATTGGAGGAGCGTGTGGCCGAGCGGACGAGGGAACTAAAGCTGAGCAATAAGGTCCTTTGCCTGGCGCAGGACATTCTCGAGGGCCTGCCGATCGCTGTGATCGGGATCGGGAAGGACGGCATCATAGCTCTTACGAACGCCGAAGCAAACAGGCTCTTCGGCGGCGCCGCTCTCCTACTCGGGCATGCTTTCGACGAGAGTCTGCCCGAAGGGCTGCCGGCGCTCGTGAGAAATGTGCTCGCGTCGGGTCAGCCCATGGAAATACCCAAGTACCGCGCCGGATCAAACCAGTTGCGCGTTCTCTGCCAGTATGTTTGCGGATTCGCCGGCACGGACGAAAGGGTCGTTCTGCTGGCGGAAGAGCTGGATAAGAACAGGATGACGGTGATCAGAGAAAATGAATGCAAAGCTGCGCGGCAAAACGGATGAGAACGACCAGCCGTCACTGATGTGCGTGGACGACGAGGCGAATGTCCTTCATTCGCTCCAACGGATATTCGAGGCCGAGGGCTACCACGTTCTTCTCGCCTCCGGTGGCGAGGAGGCGCTTTCCGTATTCCAGCGTGAGAAAGTGGCCGTGCTGCTGACCGACCTGAAGATGCCCGGCATGTCGGGCCTCGAACTTCTGAAACACGTGAAGAACAAATCACCCGACACTGTTCGAATGATTCTCACGGCCCGAGCCGACCTCGACTCGACGATAGGCGCGATAAACGACCTCGAGGTCTTTCGTTTTATCGTAAAGCCGTGGAGCGCAGACCTGAGAGCTTCGGTCAGGCAGGCGTTCAACCATTACAAGCTTTGCGCTGAGAACCGGAACCTGACGAAACTCACCATGAAACAAAACCGAGCCTTAAAGGAATGGACCGAAAAGCTGGCGCTGGAGGTAAAGAGACAAACCCGTTCCATAACCCAAAAGAACGAGGAGCTTGAACAACTGTATCGGCAATTGGAGGGCAACTTCGTCGACACGATCAAGACGTTCGCTGCGCTGCTCGACATGCGCGACGCCGAAACGTGCAGCCATTCCCGAAGGGTGACACAGGCCAGCCGCTTCATAGCGAACCAGCTTGGCATAACGGGCGAAGAATTGCGAACGATAGAAATCGCGGCCATGCTCCACGACGTGGGCAAGATAGGAATTCCCGACAGCATATTAAAAAAGCCGCCGAAGATGCTCAGCCGGATGGAAAAGGAAATATTGCAGAGACACCCCGTGTTGGGCCAGAACTGCGTCCACAGCATTACAAGACTCTCCGACGCGGGCATACTGATCCGTCACCACCACGAGAACTTCGGGGGCGGCGGCTATCCGGACAGAATCTCCGGAGAAGCCATCCCGTTCGGCGCTCGAATCATCGCCGCCGCGAACGCCTTCGACAGATTCCTTCATCCGCAGGCGACCTCTCAGGAGCTTCACGCCAGAGACGGGCTGAAGTTGCTCCGTTCGCAGGTGGGCTCGCTGTTCGACCCGAAAGTGGTCAACGCGCTTGCCCCCTATGCCGAAGAAAAATCGAAGAAGGCGTCCGGCTCGGTGGAAACCGCTATTCCAGTCAAAGAGCTGAAGGAAGGAATGGTGCTCGCAAAAAACATGATCACCGCCGGCGGCATCCTGCTCATCGCAAGGGGCGAAACGCTCTCACAGGTTTATGTCGAGAAGATAAAGAACTACGCTCGGCTCGACCCCTCCATGTCAACCGCATACATCTATCAAGAAGAGGAAACTCCCGGCCACGGTCACGAGGAGCAAGCACCCCTGCTGGAGGTTGGAAGGGATGGCTAGACATAGAATTCTCATCGTGGACGACGACGAGGGCGTCCGCGCGGCTGTGAAGAGGATACTCGCGAGCGAGACACACATCGTCCTCGAAGCCGACAGCCCCAAGACGGCCCTGTCCGTGCTCGCCGACAATCCCGTGAGCGTCATCATATCCGACGAACGGATGCCCGGATGTTCGGGCCTCGACTTCATGAGAATCGTCAAGAAAAAGTATCCACACGTGACTCGCATCATGCTGACCGCCCACGCAGACACCCAGACGGTAATCGAGGCCGTCAACGGCGGGGAAATTTTCCGTTTCTTCACAAAACCGTGGGACGATGTCGAGGTGGTGGCCGCCGTTCGACAAGCGATCGTCGCGGCCGAGGAGACGCAACTGGAGTGCGACATCCTGGCCAGCCTGAGGGAGCGCGACGATGACACAAAGGAACTCGAAGGCCAATTCCCGGGGATTACGAGGGTGGCAAAGGACCCCGACGGTCGCGTGATTATAGAAAACGATGGCCCAAACGAGTTGAAACCGGAGGGAGGAAGTTGAGAAAATGAAACCAGGAACCGTCCTCGTCGTTGACGACGACACAAACGTCCGAAGGGCCTTGAGACGGGTGCTCTCGCCCAGGATCGCGACGGTACTCCTCGCCGAAGATGCGGACGCGGCGGAACAGATGATGAGTCAGCATTCCGTCGACGTCGCAATCATCGACGAGAAGATGCCCGGCCGCACCGGTCTCGAATTCCTGTCCGTCGTTCGGGAGAAGCATCCGGACACGCGATGCATACTCCTGACCGGCTGGGCGCCTTACCACAAGATGGTGGCAGCGCTCAGGGACGGGAGAATCTGTACGTTTCTCCGAAAACCGTGGGATGACGCAGAATTGATAGCCCGCGTGGAAAAACTGATGGACGCGGCGAAGGCTCAAGACGTCATCAATCTGCGGAGTATGAATGCAGATGGAAACGACCGCCGACACGCATCCTAGGCCGAACGCGGCCAATATACTCGTGGTCGACGACGAACCGTGGGTTGTCACGGCGCTGAAAAGGGTGCTCGAAGAAAACCAGTTTGCCGTCAAACACTCCCATTGCGCCGAACAGGCCCTCAGCATGTTCGACGACGAGCGCTTCGACGCGGTCATATCCGACTACCGGATGAAAGGCATGACGGGAGTGCAACTGCTGGCAAGAGTCGCTTCCATCAGCCCTACCACTTCCAGGATATTGCTCACCGCATATGCCGAGGTCGGTGTCGCCGCCTCGGCGATAAACGAGGGGAAGGTCCACGGTTTTCTGGCCAAGCCGTGGGACGAGGAGACCCTCGTGTTGACCATCAAACAAACGCTCGAACGGCAGAAACTCTTCATCGAGAACGTGCAGCTCCGCGACGCACTGCTCCTGCAGAAGCTTTCCGCCGCAATGAATCCGGCCGCAAACCCGAAGCAGGTGATAGAACATTCGCTGAACTTTCTTGCGGACCAATTTGATTTCTGCGTCGGCTGCGCATATCTGACGGGGCTCGCGGACGACGCGCTTGAGAAGGTGGCGGAAGTAAGAATCCACAAGGAACTGGTCGACCCCTCCCGACTGAACATTCAGCCGGAAACGATTCTCGATGTCGTCCTCGCGCAGCGCACACCCCAGATCAGGCTTGTTCTCAACGGCCACGAACCGCAGGCTTCCGGCCATTCGCCCGCCATCGAGACGGCGATACCGCTGTTTCGCAACAACAAGATTATGGGCGCGCTATATTTTCTGCAAATGGACGCCTCCACCCCTTTGGTCGGAACGAAGGTGGAACTCCTGAAGGCGATCGGATGTTACATCGGGATGGCGCTCGAAACCGCCATGCACCGCGAGCGCGCAATCGAGCAGGACAAGATGGCCGCAATCGGTCGCGCCATGGCATGCCTTTCACACGACATAAGGAACATTCTTACGCAAATCCAGGGAGGAAGCGACCTGCTCCGACTGGGAACGAACCGTGAAGAAAACCCTGCGTTTCCCAGGGCAAACGAGATCATTGCAAAGGCCACTCACCACCTGTCCGATCTCGTTGTGGAGATGCTCGAATTTGCCAAGCCGCAACAGCCGGCATTTACGCCGTGCAACCTCGTGGAGTTGCTCGAAGAGGTATGGAAGGAAATACGAGAGGTCTCGGCAGGCAAGCCGGTCGAGGTGGCACTCAAGAGCCACACGCAAACGATTCCTGTGAACCTTGATAGGGCGCGCTTCTATCGGTGCCTTCTCAATATAGCGCTCAACGGGCTCGAAGCCATGGAGGGAGCCGGAAAGTTGTCGCTGGAGACTCACGAGGTCGACCGGCCGCCGTCGATGAGCCTCTCAGGATGCGACGCCGCGGGGGTTGCTCGGAAGGCCCTGCAGATTTCAATCGCGGACACCGGTCCCGGAATTCCACCCGAAGCGCGGGATAAGATATTCACGCCATTCTTTACCACGAAAAAAGCCAAGGGGACCGGCCTGGGACTGGCCATCGCAAAGCAGATAGCGGAAGAACACGGGGGGCTGATTCACGTCAGCTCCGAACCGTCAAAAGGCACGACCTTCAGGATATTTCTGCCCCTGGCCGACACCGGCGCCAAGCACGATTCCCTTCCGCCGCCGCCGCATGCCTGACGCGTCATCTCACACAAATTTTCCCCTGGCAGAGATGGGCCAAACGGCCTCGACGTGGTCGCCGCGCACGGCGTAAAAATTGTCGTGCAGATTGATGGTGGTGCAGCAGTGACTGGGGATGAGCTCAACCTTCTGGCCGACCTTGAGGTCGGCGTCTTCTATGTACAGGTGGCCGTGCTCCTCCGAGAGGAAGGAGACAAAGGCGCCGTCAACGCCCACGAGCTCCGGCATGCCGAACTCGAAGGTCATCGCCTTCATGCCCGCGTCGATTATCGCGGTCTCTTCGTCCGGCCGGCTGGTGACCGTCGAGAGAAGCGTGAGCGCGCACTCGAAATCCTGCAGCACGCCGCGATACTTCGAATCCATCAGAATGTATGAGCCCGCCTGAACTTCGGTAACGCCCGGAAATGCGCCGGCAACATCGTAGGTGCCCGTTCCGCCTGCGCTCACAATTTTCACTTCGATACCGTTTTTTTCGAGTGTCTCTTTGACATTGGTCAACACGGTCATCGAGTCGATGCAGGCCTGCCGCCGGTCCTCACGGTCGGGGATCATTACCGCGTGGCCCTCATAGCCCATAATGCCCTGGAAATTGAGCCCGGGACTGTCGAGGACCATCCGGGCGAGCGACAGCGCCTCTTCCGCGCTCTTCACGCCGCACCGGTGCATTCCCACATCCACCTCTATGAGAATGCGAAGAGCCGCGCCTGCGTCTTTCATGGCCCATGAAAGCTCCGCCGCGTTCTGCGCCGATTCGACCGCGACCATCACGTCGCAATGGCGCGCAAGCTCAGCCAGCCGCGCGACCTTTTGAGCGCCCACAATCTGGTTTGCAATCAGGATATCCCTCACTCCCGCCTCGGCCATTACCTCGGCCTCGCCCAACTTCGCGCACGTTATGCCCTCAGCGCCGGCCTGGAGCTGCTTGTGCGCCAGCACGGGGCACTTATGAGTTTTCGTGTGAGGCCGCACATTGCAGGGGCGGTCGCGGAAAAACTTGGCCATCTTCTCTATGTTGCGCTCCATCTTATCCAAATCAATCAGGAGCGCGGGTGTGTCTATGTCAAATTTGTGGGTACTCTGCATTCAGTTCTCCCGTTTGCCTGAACCTTGTCCGGAGTAAGATTTTCGGCCGAGCGCGTTCATGCGCTTCCGACCTTTTCCTTGATGAACTTAATCGGCTCCTCGAGGCGGCTTCCCGTGGGAAACACTTCGGCGACGCCCATCTCTTTGAGCTTCGGAATGTCTTTCGTGAGGATCGTTCCGCCGACGAGTACCATCTTGTCGCCCGCCTTCTGCTCCTTGAGTCTCGCTATGATCTTCTGGGTCAATCCCATGTGAGCGCCGGAAAGAACGCTCAAACCGATCACGTCCACGTCCTCTTGAAGAGCGGCCGCGACGATCTGCTCGGGCGTCTGCCGCAAGCCCGTGTAGATGACTTCCATTCCGGCGTCGCGAAGCGCTCGGGCGATCACCTTCGCGCCGCGGTCATGTCCGTCAAGACCAGGCTTGGCCACCAGCACTCGAATCTTCTTCTCGGGCATATCTTCACGTCCTCCTAAGTAAGTGATGCCGCGCGAATATCGACCATCTGAATATACCAAAACGTCACTGTGAATGCACTCTTCACATCGCTCAATCGCCTAATCTGCGTCGAACCACTTCGGTCAGCTTGGGAACCAGTTCGCCGGTCGGCCCCTGGAGGAAAACGTCCGCAAGATGCGTGAGCGCGGACTTCTTCGGGTTCACCTCGATTATGACCGCGCCCGCGTCGCGCGCGTAGTCGGGTAGCGACGCGGCCGGATACACGACGCCCGAAGTGCCGAGCACGAGCATCACGCGACAGCTTCTCGCTGCCTCGATAGATTGGGGCAAGTCCTGAACGGCCTCGCCGAATGCGACGAAATCCGGCCTGAACAGCCCGCCGCATTCGCAGCGTGGCATCAGCGAAAATATGTTGTGCGTGCCCTTTCGCCTCATCTCGGCGATCAGCTCGGCGAACTGGTCGAGGAACATCTGCCGCTCGCGGGTAACCTTCATGCCGCAGCCAAGACACCTGAGCCTGTACACACTCCCGTGCAATTCATACACCGTCTTGCTTCCGGCCTCACGATGAAGGTTGTCGATATTCTGCGTGATGACCGACACAACCAGCCCGAGCCTCTCGAGCTCGGCAAGCGCAATGTGGCCCGGATTCGGTCTCGCTTTGCGGAACGTATCGAGAAGCTCCTCAAGTATGTCGGGCGCCCTTCGCGTGTATGTGGAAATGACGCCCATGATTCCGCCGGTGGCGCCCGGCTCAAAGCGGTCCCACAATCCACCCGGGTCGCGGAACGTGGGTATTCCGCTCTCCTTCGACACGCCCGCGCCCGAGAACGCCACGACGCGCCCCCGCTCGACAATTATCTCGGCGGCCTTCTCGATGGCCTTCTGCACGTCGCGCTCCAATTTCCCCTCAGGGTTTCCTCGGTCAGACCACGCCCTCATCGCGCAGGGATTGAACTTCCTCCACCGAGAGACCGAGAAGAGAGGTGAGTATCTCCTCAGTGTGTTGGCCGAGCATCGGAGGCGGCAAGAACTCGCCGTCTCTCATGACCGACGACTTGACGGGATTTCCCACCGCTTCATATTTTCCTATCTCGGGGTGGTCTATTTCGACTACCATCTTGCGGTGTCGCACCTGGGAATCGTTCAGCGCTTCCTTTATGTTATTCACCGGGCTTGAAGGGATGTCGGCCTCGCGCAGTGGTTTCAGCCACTCCGCGGTCGTCCTCTTCGGGAATATCTCATCCAGGATAGCATACAGCTGGGCCTTGTTCAAAGCGCGGTTGACCAGCGAGTCGAATCGTTCGTCGGTAAGGAAATCCTCGCGTTCGATGATCCTGCAGAAGCTCTCGAAGTGTTTGTCCTGAAATGCGACGATCGCAATGTGTCCGTCCTTTGTCTTGAATGCGCGGAACGGCGCGATGAGCGGGTGCATCGCGCCGCGAGCCGACAGGACCTCGCCCGTGGCGATGTAGGTCTGCGCGAGATACATCAGCAGAGATATTTGACAATCGAGCAGGCTGATGTCGAGCTTCTGGCCCCGCCCGGTTTTCTCCCGTTGATACAGCGCCGCCGATATCGCGAACGCTCCAAACATGCCGCCGGCCAGGTCGCCCATCGGCACTCCCATGAGCACCGGGTCGCCGCCCTCCGGGCCGGTGAGGCTCATTGTGCCGCCCATTGCCTGAAGGATGAGGTCATAGGCGGGGAGGTCGCGATACGGTCCGTCGTGACCGAACGCCGACACCGAGCAGCAGATTATTTTCGGATTATGTTTGGAAAGTACCTCGTACGCGCAACCGAGCTTCTCGAGCGCGGCGGGGCGGAAGTTGTCGTACACGACGTCGGCCTTCTTCACCAGTTCATAGAAGATGGCGCGACCTTTGTCGGATTTGAGGTTGAGTGTGAAACTCTTCTTGCTGCGGTTAATGCTCAGGAAATAGGCACTGATGCCCCGCAGCGCCGCCTGTGCAGCGCTCGTGCGGGTGAGGTCGCCGCTTCCGGTCTCCTCGATTTTTATGACTTCGGCTCCGAGGTCGCCGAGCAGCATCGACCCGTACGGACCGGCAAGCATGCGCGAAAGGTCGAGTATCCTTACTCCTTCGAGAATTTTCTGCATCTTTCTCCCCTGTTACGGACGGCAAAGAGCCGGCAGTCTGCTCACACTCTTTTGCTTTTCCAAGTTATCCACAAATTTTATGACGGACTCAGCCCTTCCGTCCGGAAGGAGCCTTTCGGCGAACGAGCGAAACTTTTCGATAAGGTCGGCCTTGCGCCTCTGCTTATCCGCGCTCAACTCGAGCGTGTCAACGCGGCGTCTGAGCTCCCGGCCGTCAGTCGTGCGCACGACCACTTCGGCCTGCGTGAGGCCGAGGTCATCATCGGCGCGCACCTTTACCTTTTTCGTCAGGCCGGCCAGCCGCTCGCTCAACACTTTCTCGTCCGTAAAGTTTTCTTCGCCGGTCTGACCGTGGGCCAGCGCCAACGCCGCGCAATATGCCACGCTGAATTTCCCCTCGAGGCCTGTCCGCGGCTCGGGCTTTCCCGCTATCTCGAGCGTAATGGGCACCGTTGAGACGAGCACCTCTTCGATCTCATCCGGCCTCACCTGCTCGCGCAAATCCAAGGCCGCATCTATCGTGGGATGAGTTTCAAAGCAAGAGGCGTGACGTTTAAACTGGACGCCCCCGATGGCGTAGTTCTTGCCAAAATCCTGCGCTATCACTTCGGGGTTGGAGTCGGGCGAGAGCACCTTGCAGAATCCGGAGTCGCCCGCGAGAATATCGTCGGAACAGGTGAATCCCTTCTCGGCAAGCAGCGCAGCAAGAACCCCGTCGGCCGCCGCCTTCCCGGCATGAAACGGCTTTGTCATGGTTCCGAAGACCTGCCTGAGGCCGGCGGCCTGCGTGCCCGCGAGACCGATGGCGCATGTCATCCTCTCGCTGTCCAGGCCGAGCAGCTTTGCACACGCCACCGCGGCGCCGAAACGTCCAATGGTCGATGTCGCATGCCAGCCCTGCTGATAGTGGAACGGCAGCACGGACGAGCCTATCCGACACTCCGCCTCGAAGCCGAGCACGAACGCAGTCAGAAAGTCGCGCCCGCTTGACTTCCGGGCCTCGGCCAGGGCGAGCAGCGCGGGCATGACGGGAACAGTCGGGTGGCCCATCATCAGAAAATGCACGTCGTCGAAGTCGAGCGCATGCGAGGCCGAGCCGTTAATCAATGCAGCGTTCAGTATGGAGCTCTTGCGGACGTGGCCGATGATGCTCGATTGCTTCTTGCCGCCGAGGTGATCGGTGACCTCGATGAGAATTTTCGTAAGCGGCTCGTTCGCGCCGCCCAGCGTCACTCCGAGCCAGTCGAGCAGGCACAGCTTCGCCTCGGCAACCGCGTCGGGAGGGATATCGTCGAACCTCGTTCTTTCAATATGTTCACACAGTTCCCGGGTAACGCTCATTGCCTGCCCCCTTCTGTCATTTGCCTTTAAAATCCGCCTTGCGGCGACCGAAGAACGCGCTGACGCCCTCCTGCACATCCTCGCTCAGGAAGCACGTCGCGCTGAGCTCGTCGAGTTCGGCAACCAAGTCCGCGTTCCGAGCGCGATCGAGCATGCCGTGTCCGAGACAGGCTTGAAGGACGCGCTTGCTGCCCCGGACCGAGAGCGGCGCGTTCCCGGAAATCTCCCGGGCGATATCGTACGTGAACTTTTCCAGCTCGTCCTTCGGCACGACGTAGTTGGCCAGGCGCACTTCCTTTGCGCGTTGGGCGTCGAGAGGACGGCCTACAAAAAAGATTTCGCGAGCGATGGAAATGCCCGTGAGGTCGATGACTCGCTGATAGTTCTCATAGTTGAGCATCACGCCCAGCTTGGCCGAGGGTATGCCCATCTTCGCCGAGTCGGCCAGAACGCGGAGGTCGCACGCGACGGCGAGCTCGCACCCGGCTCCCAGCGCGTAGCCCTGAATCATTGCGATCACGGGATTCCTGTGGCGCTCGATGCTCTGAAGTGCGTACTCGATCAAGCCGCCGTATTCGCGCGCCTTTTCGGGACTCGTCCACACCTCGAACTCCGAGATGTCGGCTCCCGAGGCAAACGCCTTCTCTCCCGCGCCCCGAATGATGACGCACCTGACATCGTTGTCCTCGTCGAGCGCCTCCATTGTTTCGGCGAGCCATTTCCACATGACGGAAAGCATGGCATTTTGCTGTTCGGGCCGATTGATTGTGATTGTGGCGACGTAGCCGTCTTGTTCGAGCAGCATGTAGTTCTCGTTCACGTGTACCTCCGGGTCTGTCGCTTGGGGCGCCCAGTTATCGCTTTTCTTCGCGCTTGAAGGAACGCCCGCTTCGATGAAATATTCGCAGAATCTTGGCAGGTCAAGCGGCCGCAGCCGGCGTCGATACATCATCCGGATGTCAGGCTACGCCCTCGAGAATCCATCTCTCGAGGTCGTGCAACAGCAGGTCATAGTCGACCCTCTGGGGGTCGAGGTGGCCCATCATCGTGGTTCCCTGACAACAGCCTATCAATATCAGCGCCAGCGCCCTTGAATCCACATCCTCGCGGAAAACGCCCTCGGCTTTGCCCTGCTCCAGAATATCCACAATACTCCTCTGCCACTCCGCAAATATGCCTCTTATGCGGCCGGCGAACTCCGATTCGGTTTCCATCATCTCCGCCGTGAGAACGGCCAGCAGAGCGCATCCGTGGAAAATTTCGCCGCGATACATGCGCGTCATGATCTCGACCATCCGCCTCATCCGGGTTCTGGCATCGGGCTCATGAGCTATCGCGGCGACGACGTTTTCCATCCAAAAATCTTTGGCAAGCTCGAGCACACCGAACCCGAGCTCCTCCTTGCTCTTGAAATAAAAATAGAATCCGCCTTTCGTGATGGAGGCACTGCGCAGGATTTGAGACAGGGACGTGTTGTGAAAACCGTGCTTGCGAAACAGCTCCATTGCCGCAAGCAGGATGCGCTCGCGCGTTTTCGGAATAGAAGATTCGGGGGTGGGAAGAGGTTCCATTCGCATGCGCCTTTGTGCCGGGAATCGTCTCCCCGGTGTAGAACCAGCCACTGCTGGGAGAGGCGAAAAGCCCGCCACAGACCAAATATAGATGTAAATGTATCAAAGCACGCTGTCTTTGTCAAGGCCGTTTGACAAACCGGCACGCACAAAATAGAATAGTCGGGACCTTGCATCGGAAAAGTCGCAGCCCCGAGGTCCAAGAGAAAACCACACCAACACATGGGGAGGACGATATCTTGAAAAGGACCGGATTTGTCGCGGCAGCGTTCATTGTGATGCTGATATGCGCAGATGCCTCCGCGGACGCAAACAGGCTGATGTTCTTCGAACCGGCGCTGGCGCCGACGGACACGATCTTCAGCACGGAACCTTCCGGTTACTCGAAGCTGGCGGACGTGTTGAGGAATAACGGGGTGCTCGTGGCGTCGATGTCGTCGGGTGAGATCACGCGGCAAAAGCTGTTACCCTACGAAGTGGTCGTCCTTCATCCGAGTCCCGAACGGCCGCTTTGGGAGGGAGAAATATCGGCACTCGTCTGGTTCGTCGCCCAGAAGGGAGGCGCGCTCTTCGTTCATGGGGGACCCGCCAGAATAGTGAATCCATTGATTGAGATATTCGGTATCTCGCTTGACAACAGCAACCTTATCGATACCTCCTCGGCGACGGAGGGGTCTCCGGCCGGCCGTGCGTTTGTCCTATCCCGTTTTCCTCGACGGTCGGATTTCGGACTCGACCAGATTCAGAGCATTAGTTTTCATGGCGGCCCCCCGCTCGTCCTTTCGCAGGACGCCGTCGCTATCATGACCGGCGACGACGATTGCTATTCCGACAACGGGCTGTACAGCATAGGGTCTCACCCGCCCGTCGCGGCCGTCGCGTACATGGGGCGGGGCGTCGTTTTGGTCAAGAGTGACCGCGCCATGCTGAACAACGCGAACATCGAAGCATATCAGAACATGGACTGGGCCAAGGCCGTGTTCAACTGGCTCGCCTCAGTGCGGGCGACAGAGTCGGAGCGGGACCAGAGCCTCTTCGGACTCCGCTCGCGTGTCACGGAGCTTGAGCAAATGCTCAGCGAGTCCGCCGAGAAGCTGAAGAAGTACGAGGCCGACATGACGGCGAGCTATCAGAGGATAAGGAATCTCCAGGAGGAATCGCAGCAACTTCAAAAGACCAATGAGGGTCTGCGCGCGCAATTGAATGCCGTCCAAGCGGATCGCGATAAGCTCAGCGGCACGCTTGCGAAGTACCGTAGCCCCGACACGCTCAAGGCGGTTGCAATCGGCGGCGTCATCGTGCTGCTCGTGATATTGCTCATCGGGCTGGTTATCGGACGCTGGTCGGTGCGCGGCCGGGCATGAGGAACAGACGGAAACCCGGCCTTCCCCGAGCCCCGTCTTCCGCAATGTTTCAACGGCGAATTCCGCTGTGACAAGAAAGCCCCCGAGGCCTTGTCTGCCTCGGGGGCTTTCTTTTTTTCCTCAGATTCTGTAACGTATCACCCGACGTCGCTCTGCCGAAGCGCTCGTCTGTGATTCACTCTCAGCAGGCCGAGCAGACCGACAAACAGCAGTGCAAAGACAGCGCCTATCAGAAGCTTTTCGAGCGTCGTGGTCACGAGTGCGACGTGCGCACATGCGACGACGGGCGTCAGTCCAATCATGACGGCCTTCCTGACAACGGGCCGAGTCGATATAAACGCTGCCATCGGGGGCGAATACTCGTAGTACAGTCGAACGAAGGCACGTCCGGGCAGATTCGTGAGCAGATACCGGTCGCGGAACTGTCTGAGCAGTACGACGTCCTGTTCATCCGCCGAGCCGTAGGCCGCAGTCGCGATGAAGCAACTGCTCCCCCCACCGCCGCCGCCTGCAGGGACCACCCTGATCGTGACCGTGTCGGTAGCCTGATTGCCGCTAAGGTCAGTGACCGTTAACTTGACTATATGAGTGGCGCTGCTTTCTCCCCCCAGCGACGCAATGCCGCTGGGAAAAGGCGTCTCGGTGTCGGTCAGAGAAAGCACCCCTAGCCCGGGAACATCAATCGCCCATTCATAGAGAAGCGGGCTGAAAGAATTTGGATTTCCGCTGCTTATGGAACCATCCAGCCGGAAATCCGCTCCTTCCTCTACCGTCATATCGCGGCCTGCATCGGCTACGACATTTCCGGAAGGATCATCACTTTTCCGCACATGAATGGTAAAGGTATCATTCGTAGAACCTATGGATGTACCCGTATTCGGAAACCTTGCCGTGATGTCGGTCTCATTCAACGGCGGGCTCCAAGAGCCGGAATACACGCCGTCCCCGGCCACAAGGTCAAACGGGCCGGCGCCGTCGTCCAGCAGCGTCATGTTCTGTCCCCCGATATTGACCACAACGTTTCCGGCCGGATCGGCGCAGTTGATGTGTAGCGCGGAGAGTCGAAGCGGAACGCTCACGAGAGTGCCGAAGTTATCCTCCGCAAAAATCGCGGTCACGTCATTCCTTTGCGGTATGATGGTAAATAAAATCGTCGTGCCCGTGGGGTCAAGCCAGGTCTTAGCTTCGCTCGTGCTCGGCCTTATCCGGGCGAGAATCTCGGAATTCGAGCATGTCAAGGCATTGAAAGCATTCAGTCGCCTGCCCGTCATGGTCTTGGCGACCAGATACTGGTCGAGGTCGCCCGAGGCGAGAATCCGATTTCTGGCCCCGGGCCAGCCGGTGACCGGGTCCACACCGGGGAAGAGGGCATACAGCAGGCCGACAACGCCGCTGACATGGGGAGTGGCCATCGAGGTTCCCGACCAGGGCACCTCGAAGTCGCCATACAGCGGGTCTCCGGCGTTTGGGGCCCACAGAGTGCTCACGATGTTGACTCCCGGCGCGCCAACGTGAACCGTTCTTCGGCCGGAATTGGAGAAGGAGGCCAACTGATCATTGTCGTCCGTGGCCGCAACCGAGATCAAGTTCGGCAGCGCATAACTGGACGGATAATGAAACAACGCGTCGTTGTCAAACGCATCATTGCCTGCGGCAGCGATGAACAGGATTCCATACGTGCGCAAGTTGTTTATCGCGGTTGCCTCAAACGTAAAATCGGGGAGATATCCCCCATATGACGCGTTCACCGCCACGACCTTCTCGCCACGGTTGGCCATGTCGGCTACATAGTTCAGCGCTTCGATTTCATCTGCAACCGAGCCTGTACCGGTAGTGCCACTGATGAATTTCAGGGCCATGATCTGGACATTCCAATTGACTCCGGCGACGCCCATGGCGTTGTTCCCCACGGCGCCTATCGTACCCGCCACGTGTGTGCCGTGTCCAAAATCGTCCATTGGGTCCGAATCATTGTTGACGGTGTCTATGCCGAAAATGTCGTCTATGTAGCCGTTGCCGTCGTCGTCAACCCCGGCGACGCCTGTCAGCTCGGCCAGGTTCCTCCACATATTGTCCACGAGGTCCGGGTGCGTGTAGTCCACGCCCGTATCCACGACGGCGATAATCACGTTGGAGTCGCCGGTCGTGAGGTCCCATGCCTCGGGCGCATCTATGTCCGCGTCGATGGTGCCGCCAGTCTGTCCGGTGTTATTCATCCCCCAGAGAAAGCCGAAAAGAGTGTCGTCGGGGACCGTCTGCTTTATCGACCTCAAATAGTTCGGCGATACGCTCGCAACCACCGGGTTGCTCTCGTATTGTGCCATCGCGTCGGTCACAGACATCCCGGGGGGCAGCTTCACGAGTTCAATGGCCCTGCCCAGGTCCTTCATTGTCGTCGCCCCGACCACGGAGTTAGCCTGAATGACCGCGCTTTGCCCTACCGTCGGCCTGAATTGAACCAGCAACTCGCCTTCTTTATAGAGCGGGGCATCGAGAGGAACTGCAACAATAGAGGGTTTCGCCGCCGCCTCGGATGCCTTGTCTTCACTGCCGGATATAATAACGAAGAAGAAAACAGCCAAAAGGGCAACGAATGCCAAAATCATTCCGGTGCGATTTTTCATCTCTTCCTCCCAAACCTTGTAGCCAATGAGTGACAGACCAAAAACCGGCAGGAATTCAAGAGAGCTAGAGGGCGCCGCCTCCCTCCCTGAAACACCATCCCTCTGGCGTAAGCCTCAGAAAAAGCGAAACCTTGCAACTGCTCACTCAGTAAATGGGTTGCGCCGATTATACCTCTACGGAAAACGGTTGTCAAGCTAAAATTGGAACGAAACCGCTTCATGAAAACAACGAGCGACGGCGAGCGCGACCCTCCTCCAAAATGCAGGGGCGAATTGCCGTAAGGCTATGCGGGGTCGATGGATACCATGATGCGCTGCGTGGCTGCGTCCACAGTCCCATTTATGAGGCAGCAACTCACTTCTTCCCCCCAAAGCCTTGAAATTTGCCCCTCGACCATATATAATTTAGCGAGAAGGGATGGGTTATCTGATCTTCACGATTTTCGCTGAACCTCCAATGAAACCATGAAGGCTCCGGACACACGGCAACTTGAACTCGAATGCGGCTCGCCGGACAGGCCGGGGAGAGCGGAACTCACTCGGCCCAGCGACGACGAGCTTATGCGTCGCATCGATAAGGTTATCAGTGACACCATCGGCAACGTGCGTCCCTATCTGAACCGCATGGTGAAGGATGTCGAGAGACTGCTCGAGGGCAGCTTTATCAGAACCCCCAGCTCGAATGTGCTGGACGACATGATAGAAGGGCTGGAGAAGGACATTCGCAAGTTCGTCGATGAGGTAAGGGCGCTCAAGCGATGGAGCCAGCCTCACCCTCCCGATTCTTCCTCGAATCATCTCCGATAGCTGATGGCTCTTTGCGACCGGTGAACCCGAGAACAGGCACGAGTGAAATCACGTCGCGCTGAGAATGCAGAAGACGGCTTCAGACTATTTCCCGGAGGGTCATGAAGTATCACGACATATCAGTGCCAATCCACGTCGCAATGCCGGTGTATGAGGGCGACCCGCCTTGTGAGATCACGCTCTTCTCCTCGATAGAGCGAGGCGACATTGCCAATATCTCACGGCTGAACATGGGCGCGCATACGGGCACTCACATAGACGCGCCGTTTCACTTTCTCGGTGACGGAAAGGCGGTTCATGAGATTCCGCTCGACAGCCTCATCGGTCCCGCGCTAGTAGTGGAGATCGCCGAAGCCGACGCGATTTCTCGGGATGCGCTCGTTTCACATCACCTGGAAGGAGAAAAGAGGGTCCTGCTGAAAACCTCGAACTCTTCCTTGTGGCGCACAGAGGAGTTCCGGAAGAATTTCGTTTACATCGCCGAGGATGCGGCGACATATCTCGTGGACATCGGAGTGAATCTGGTGGGAATCGACTACCTTTCCGTGGAGCGCTACGGCACGGCAAATCCTCTCACACACCTCACCCTGCTCGGCGCGGGGGTCGTGGTGCTTGAAGGCCTCGACCTCTCCAGAGTAAAGCCCGGCCGCTACCAGCTCATCTGTCTGCCTTTGCGCATACAAGGCGGAGACGGTTCCCCCTGCCGAGCGGTCCTGGCTGAAGAATAGGAGACTTTATGAAACATCGGAAGAAAGGCAGGCTCAGCATCGAGCGTCGAGCGGCTGCTCCCGAGGCCGACCCGCTCCGACTCGGGACCGGATGGACGAAGGCCGACCTCGATAAGCCGTGGACGCTCATAGAATGCGCCGGAGGCGACTCGCATCCGGGTTCCGTCCACCTGCCGAGAATCGCCCAAGCGGTCAGGGACGGGATAATGGAGGCAGGCGGCGCGCCCGCCATTTACTATTGCACAGACATGTGCGACGGCATCGCCCAGGGCACCGAAGCAATGAACTACTCGCTCGCCTCGCGAGAGCTGATTGCGATGGCCTCGGAACTTCATGTGCGAACGGGCCATTTCGACTGCGCCGTCTTCATAGCGGGTTGCGACAAGAGCGTTCCCGCACACCTCATGGCCGCGGCCCGGCTGAGAATGCCGGCAATCATCATGCCCGGCGGAGTCATGCAGCCGGGGCCGTCGGAGACGACTCTCGACATGGTCGGCACGCATCACTCCGGCTTTAGGCGGCGCAAGATGACGAAGAAGGATTATCAGTTCTACTGCGACCATGCCTGCCCCACCGCCGGTTCGTGCGCTTTTTTGGGCACGGCAAACACAATGCAGATTCTCGCCGAAGCGATGGGAATGGCTCTGCCGGGCTCGGCGCTTCTGCCCCTCGGCTACATGTTACAGACAAGGATGGCGCGCCGCACTGGAAGCGCGGCGCTGGCCTTGTTCGATAAACGGATCACCGCAGAGAAGATAATCACCCAGGCGGCGCTCGAAAACGCGCTGGTCGTTCATGCCGCAATCGGTGGTTCCACAAATGCGCTGCTGCATCTTCCCGCCATCGCGCGCGAGCTCGACCTCAAGTTTTCTCTCGAGATGGTTGCCGAAATAAACGATCGTGTCCCGTTCATACTGAATGTCCGCCCTTCGGGCGTGCACCCGAGCAGCCTGATCTGGGCGGCGGGTGGAGTGCCCGCCATCATGTGGGAGCTCGAAGACCATCTGCACATGGACGCGCTCACGGTCACGGGGAAAACTCTGGGCCAGAACCTCGCCGACCTGAGGAAAGACGGGTATTTCGAGACGACTCCCCGGTTCCTGGAGAACCATTCGCTGCACAAAGTCGATATTATCCGACCGATCACCGACCCTTTGGACGAAACCGGCGGATTGGCCATCCTGTGGGGCAACCTCGCCCCCGATGGAGCCGTTATCAAACGGTCTGCCGTCGTCAAGGAAATGCTGAAATTCACAGGCCGGGCGCGTGTGTTCGACAACGCGGAGGACGCCTTGAACGCCATTTATGAGAAAGAGATTCGGCCCGGTGATGCCGTTATCACAAGATTCCAGGGACCGCGGGCCAACGGAATGCCCGAACTCGCCTACATAACGGAAGCCATTTCATCCGATAAAGCGCTCCGGAGAAGCGTCGCCTTGATAACCGACGGCAGGTTTTCCGGCGGCTCCAGAGGCCCGTGCGTCGGTCACGTCTCACCCGAGGCGGCAGACAGGGGGCCGATAGCCGTCGTTCAGGACGACGACCTGATTCTCATCGATGTCGAAGGCCGTCGGCTCGAGCTGGTCGGCATCAACGGCAAAGAACAGAGTCCGCCAAAAATCAAACAGACTTTGAAGAAGCGCCTGGCCAGGCTCCCCGAGCACCAACCCCCCAAGCGAACGGGTCTGCTCGGCCTCTACACCAAGCATTGCGCGCCCGCGCATCTGGGAGCTTACCTGAAATAAGAATGTCAACAGACCAAAGGAGAATCCAAGATGGTCGTGGCAAGGCCCGAGACGATAGAATGGGAAAACGGTCGGCTGAAGATGATCGACCAGACGAAACTGCCGACACAGCTCTTGTACATCTATTGCGATACCGTCGAAGACGTCTGGGACGCCATCAAGCAGTTGAAAGTTCGAGGCGCGCCCGCGATAGGCATTGCGGCGGCGTTCGGAGTGCTTGTTGCGCTCAGGGATTACAGGGCGGCGACCTCGGATGAGCTTATCGCGAAAGTTGACAAAGTCGCCTCCTATCTGGCGTCGGCGCGCCCCACTGCGGTCAACCTTGCGTGGGCAGTCGAACGGATGCGCTCTGTCGCGCACGAAATGAAAAATCATGCGCCTGAACAGATCATAGAGGCGCTGACGGAAGAGGCGCTTCTCATTCACAACGAGGACCGCGACCTCTGCCAGAAGATCGGCCAGCACGGAATGAAGCTCATTCGGTCGGGCTCGACGGTCCTGACTCACTGTAATGCCGGCGCTCTGGCCACGGGAGGCATCGGCACGGCACTGGCTCCGGTCTTCTTCGCTCATGCGGACGGGAAGAAGGTAAGCGTCATCGCCGACGAGACGCGGCCCTTGCTCCAAGGCGCCAGGCTGACCGCATGGGAGCTGATGCAGGCCGGCATAGACGTGACCCTCATCTGCGACAACATGGCTGCGCAGGTGATGAAGGAGAAAAAAGTGGACCTCGTCATCACGGGCGCCGACCGCATCGCGGCAAACGGCGACGTCGCGAACAAGATCGGCACGTACGGCGTCGCGGTGCTCGCCAAAGCGCACGGCATACCGTTCTACGTCGCCGCGCCTAGCTCGACATTCGACCTCTCACTGCGCACCGGCGCGGAAATTCCGATTGAGCAGCGAAGTCCCGACGAAGTAACCGAAGGGCTGGGAAAACGCACTGCGCCCGACAACGTGAACGTCTATAACCCCGCATTCGATGTGACACCCGCCCGTCTCGTCGCGGGCCTGATAACCGAAAAAGGAATAATACGGCCGCCTTACAGGCGCAATATCGCCGCGGCCCTCGGCGGACGTGCTCCCTCAAAGAAGCGAAAGGCATCGGCGCGGAGCGGGAAGAAACGTGGAACTCGGTGACATGGCCAGAGCGATTCTCATAGTGCTCGACGGCGTCGGCTGCGGCGCTCTGCCCGACGCGCGCGAATACGGCGACGAGGACTCCAATTCGCTCGCTCACACGGCGGCGTCTTACGAGGGCTTCAAGCTTCCCAACATGGAGCGCATGGGTCTGGGCAATATCGTTCCGCTCGACGGTGTGCCCGCTGCCCCCGAGCCCACGGCCTGCTACGGCAAGATGGCCGAGCGGTCACCGGGCAAGGACACCACGACCGGCCATTGGGAAATGATGGGCGTCGTTCTCTCCGAGCCCTTCCCGGTGTTTCCAAATGGGTTCGACAGCGAGTTCATCGAACGATTCGAGAAGGCGGTGGGCCGAGGCGTCATCGGCAACAAGCCCGCCTCGGGCACTCAGATAATAGATGAGCTTGGCCCTCGCCAGCTTCAAACCGGCGAGCTCATCGTTTACACATCGGCCGACAGCGTCTTCCAGGTAGCGGCGCACGACAGCGTCATCCCGCTCGACGAGCTGTACCGGATCTGCGAGGCCGCCCGCGCGATGCTCACCGGGCCCTACAGGGTCAGCCGCGTTATCGCCAGGCCCTACACGGGCGAGCCGGGCAGTTTTGTGAGGACGGCCGACCGCAAGGACTTTTCCGTTGAGCCGCCATCGCCCACGCTGCTCGACAAAATTCTCGACTCCGGCATGGAGGTGCAGGGCGTCGGGAAGGTCGACAATATTTTCGCACAGCGAGGATTCACCGATTGCCGGCACGTTGGCTCAAACACGGAGGGCATTTCGGCCATCGCGGAGAAGATGCGCCGCCGGTTCGACGGGCTGTTGTTCGCCAACCTCGTCGATTTCGACATGAAGTACGGGCATCGCAACGACGTCCAGGGCTACGCCCGCGCGCTTATGGAATTCGATGAAGCGGTTCCGGAATACATCGACCTTTTGGCTGCGGATGAGGTATTGTTGATAACGGCCGATCACGGCAACGACCCGACGACACCCAGCACCGACCACGCCAGGGAACACGTGCCGCTGCTTGCCAAGAGGGGACGCCGACAAAAGGGGGCCGGCCTGGGTGTGCGCGAGACGTTTGCCGATGTCGGCGCGACGATAGCCGAACTGCTCAGTCTCCCGCCGCTCTCGGTCGGAAAAAGCTTTTTGGATGACATTGCTTGACCAATGACGAAGCAGAAACATATCGTGATCGCCATCGACGGGCCCGCAGGAGCAGGCAAGAGCACCGTGGCCAGAATGGTTGCGCGCAGGTTCTCGCTCCTGTACATCGACTCGGGCGCGATGTATCGGGCCGTCGCCTGGAAGGCGCTCAAAGAGAAGGTGGATATTGCCGACGAGTCGGCGGTCGCTGAGCTGGCGACAAACATGACGATCGAGTTGAAACCCGCCGGGGAGATAACAAGGGTATTTGCCGACGGAGAAGAGATAACCCAGGCCATCCGCACGCCGGAGGTGACCGACGCCAGCTCCAGAGTGGCCACGATAAGCGCAGTCAGGAAGACAATGGTCAAGCAACAGCAGGCGATGGCGCGCATATCGGGCGTAGTGATGGAGGGCCGCGACATCGGCACGGTGGTTTTTCCCGACACACCGTTCAAGTTTTACCTCGACGCATCCGCCGAGGAGCGCGCCCGCAGGCGGAAGAAGGACCTCGAACAAGCGGGCCATCGCGTGAAGCTTGAAGAGCTGAAGCGCGAGGTGCTCGAACGGGACGAGAGGGACATGACAAGGTCAACGGCGCCTTTGAGAAAAGTCGAGGACGCGCTCTCCATCGATACGACCGACATGTCTATTGAGCAGGTTGTTCAGGCGATCTCCGAGCGCGTCGAGGCTCTTTGCGGGAAGGCGGTACGGTGATGAAGAGGGTCGTCCAGGTGGCCGACCAGGCCGGCTATTGTTTCGGCGTGCGTCGTGCCCTCGACATGGCGAAGGAGCACCTTTCACAGAAGGACAAGAAGGTATATTCACTCGGTCCCATAATACATAACCCGCAGGTGGTGGAGGAATTTCAGAAAAAGGGGCTTACTCCCGTCGAATCCCTCGAAGAAGTTGACGAGGGCGTGCTGGTGATACGTTCTCACGGCGTGGAAAAGGGAATCCTCGAAGAGGCCCACAGAAAAGGTCTTGAGGTGGTTGACGCCACCTGTCCTTTCGTGAAGAACGCGCACAGACTGGCGCGCCAACTCTCGGAAGACGGTTATCAGTTGGTGATTGTCGGCGAGCGGTCGCATCCGGAGGTAAGAGGCATATTGAGTTATTCCGGAGAAGAGCCGATAGTGGTCAAGAATGTCGAGCAACTGAAAGGCACGGCTATCGGCCCGAAGACGGGGGTGCTCGCGCAGACCACGCAAACGCAGGAAAACTTCATAGAGGTCGTGAACGCCGTGTTGGTAGCGGCATACGAATGCCGCATTTTCAACACCATCTGCAACGCCACCGTTTCACGCCAGACGGCCGCCGTCGAGCTCGCGAGCGCGGTAGATGTGATGTTCGTCGTAGGCGGCAAGAACAGCGCAAACACGGCCCGCCTGGCTGAGCTCTGCCGCTCCGTTAACGCCGAAACTTACCACCTCGAGACATCCGAGGAGATTACTCCCGAAATGATCCGTGGCAAGGAGCGCATTGGAATAACCGCGGGGGCTTCCACTCCCCGCTCCCAGGTGGACGCCGTAGAAAAAGCCTTGAAGAAGATGAACAAATGAATCCCGGACGGAAACAGCACAGCCCTGATTCTGGAACGATCGACGGAAACAAGAGAGAGCAGGATTGAACATGCCGGCCGAGAAAAGATGGATCGTCCCCCAGCCCGACCCGGAGCACGCCCGCGCCATCGCCGACTCGCTGGGTTGCCCGCCGGTCATGGGACAGGTGCTGTTGAATCGCGGAATAGAAACCGTGGAGGAGGCGGTTGCATTCTGCCAACCTTCGCTCGACAGACTGCACGACCCCTTCCTGCTGGAGGACATGGACGTCGCCGTAAACAGGTTGAGGCAGGCCGTCGAGCGCCGGGAAAGTATGCTCGTGTTCGGCGACTACGACGTGGACGGCATCTCGGGCACCGCCCTGCTGGTACGCGAACTGCATGCGCTCGACTGCCCGACGTATTACTACATTCCCAATCGTCTCTCCGAGGGCTACGGACTGAACAAAGAGCAGGTGCGCAAGGCGCACGGGGAAGGCGTAAAGCTCATCATCACGGTCGACAACGGCGTATCGAGCCACGAAGAGATCGCGCTTGCCTCGAGCCTGGGCATGGATGTGATAGTGTGCGATCATCACGAGCCGGAGGGACGTCTGCCACCCGCCCTCGCGGTGCTGGACCCAAAGCGAAGCGGCTCCGCCTATCCCTTCCGCGACCTCTCCGGCGCGGGCGTCGCCCTCAAGCTTGCGAGCGCGCTGCTGGGGAGATTGCCTGAGAATCTCGACTTCGCGGCGCTGGGCACGATAGCCGACATCGTGCCCGTGGTTGACGAAAACCGAATTCTGGCGAAGGCGGGGCTGGAGATGATGAACGAGAACCGCGACACCTATCCCGGCCTGCTGGAGTTGAGGAAGGTCGCCGGTCTCGAGGGCCGCCAGATCAACGCGGGCAACGTTTCGTTTCAGCTCGCTCCAAGGCTCAACGCCGCAGGCAGATTCGGCGTCGGACAGCTCGGCGTGCAGCTTCTGCTCACAACCTCTCAGCCGCTGGCGCAGAGGATCGCGAGAAAGCTGGATGAGGAGAACAGAAACCGCCAGGCTCTCGAAGAGGAGATACTGAATCAGGCTCTCGCCAAGCTGGAGAAAGAGTTCGACCCGCGCCGCGATTTCTCGATTGTGCTCTTCGACAGCCGGTGGCATCCGGGGGTAATCGGAATCGTCGCCTCAAAGCTCGTGGAATTGTACCATCGTCCCACCATACTCATCGCGCTCGGCGAGCAGCTTGGAAAGGGCTCCGCCAGAAGCATCCACAATTTTCACATATATGACGCCCTGAGCAAATGTCAGGAGCATCTGGTGGGCTTCGGGGGACACAGGTACGCCGCCGGCCTCACGATTGAACCCGCGAAGCTGGAGGCCTGTCGCACATCGTTCGAACGGATTTGCAGGGAACAGCTCATAGAAGACGACCTGCGTCCGGCCATCAGGGTCGATGCGAACCTGCAACTTTCCGAAATTACGGGAAAGCTGCTCGAAGACCTTGAGCGGCTTGCTCCTTACGGAAACGCCAATCCCATCCCCACGTTCGCATCGCTCGGAGTCTCGGTGGCGGGCGGGGTGCGGGTTGTGCGGGGCGACCATTTGAAGTTCGCCGTGCGCCAGGACGGCAAGATGTTGCCCGTGATAGGATTCAAGATGGCGGAATACGAGAGTATGCTGGCCGACCGTCCCCTCATAGATATTGTATACAGCCTCCAACTGAACACGTACAAGGGGACCACCTCCATTCAGCTCTCTCTGCGTGACGTACGACCCCATCGCGGTTGATTTCCGCGCACACCGTACGATGACGGTTCCCGCCTATGGAACGTCTCCGATTGCTTTGACACGATGTGGGCAAAGGTGTATCATGAAATCAGCGGCAGGTTTATCACGAGAGATTCACGGATGTTCTTGATATGAGCGAATTGACGGACCTTCTGAAACAGATAAAGAAGTATAACCGCAAGGCCGACCTCAAGCTCGTCGAACGCGCATATGCATACGCCTCGGAGGCGCATGCCGGCCAGATGCGTCTTTCGGGTGACCCCTTCCTGAGCCACTGCATGAAGGCGGCGGAGATTCTGACCGACCTTCACCTCGACACGACGACCATCGCCGCAGGGTTGTTGCACGACGTTCTCGAGGACACGTCCCGCACGAAGGAGGAACTGGAGGAGCAGTTCGGCAAGGAGCTCGCGAACGTCGTCGAGGGCGTGACCCAGATGGGTCGGCTCAAGTTCAAAGACAGCGAAGAATACCAGGCAGAGAACATCCGGAAGATGCTCATCGCGACGGCCAAGGACATCCGCGTGATTCTGATCAAGCTGGCCGACCGGCTGCACAACATGCAGACCCTCAAATATTTGCCCGAGGAAAAGATTCGATCGATCTCAACGGAAACTCTCCAGATATACGCCCCGCTGGCGCATCGGCTGGGAATCGCGAAGATCCGGTCCGAACTCGAAGACCTCTCCCTCCGGCACCTTCACCCGGAGATTTATTACGAGCTTGTCAGCAAGGTGGCCGAAAAGAAGGCCCAGCGCGAAAAAGAGATTCAGCAATTCTGTGCCTTGCTGAAGACCGAGCTGAGGAAGGCGGGGATAAAGGCCGACGTGACCGGCAGGCCGAAGCATTTTTACAGCATTTACCGCAAGATGATAAGCCAGCGCAAGAATTTCGACGAGATATTCGACCTGAGGGCATTGCGAATAATCACCAAGAATCTGCGCGACTGCTACGGAGCGCTGGGGATAGTGCACACCCTGTGGACCCCGGTGCCGGGAAGGTTCAAAGACTACACGGCAATGCCCAAGATGAACATGTATCAGTCGCTCCATACAACCGTGCTGGGAAACAAGGGCGAACGAATAGAGGTTCAGATACGCACGGAGGAGATGCATCGGACCGCCGAGAACGGAATTGCCGCACATTGGCTGTACAAGGAGATTGGCGAGGAATCTGTCGAGCGGTTCGATGAGAGGCTGCTCTGGCTGCGGCAACTGCTCGAATGGCTGCAGGACCTCAAGGACCCGAAAGAGTTCATGGAAAGCCTGAAAATAGACCTGTTCTCGGGAGATGTGTACGTGTTTACTCCCAAGGGAAAGGTCATAGAACTCACGGCCGGCTCGACGCCCGTGGATTTCGCGTACGCCATTCACTCCGACATCGGCAGCCAGTGCAGAGCCGCGAAGGTGAATGGCCGAATGGTTCCGCTCAAATATCGCCTCAAGCAGGGCGACGTCGTCGAGATAATGACCTCGAAGAAACAGACGCCCCGGCGCGACTGGCTCGAATTCGTGCAAACAACCCGCGCGCGGAGCAAGATACGGCACTGGTTGAAGGTGCAAGAAGAAGCCGAGAGCGACAAGCGTGCGGAAGAGAAGGAGGAACGTCCCCGCGTCCAGAAGCCGCAAGAGACGCCCCGGCGAATCCCCGAGAGGGAGGGCCCCGGCGTGGGCGTGGCCGGCGTGGCCAACCTGATGGTCCGCTACGCAAAGTGCTGCAATCCCCTGCCGGGCGACAAAATCATCGGTTACATCACGCGCTCTCGCGGCCTTTCCATCCACAGGGAGGGTTGTCCTAACCTCGTGATCGACGACCCCGCCCGTCTTCTGACCGTAGACTGGGACGGCAAGGGCCAGACCACGTATCCGGCCGGCATCAGGGTCAAAGCCGCCGACAGGCCGAACATGCTCGCCGACATGCTCGCCTCAATAAGGGAGCTGAACGTGAACATCGCGTCGATGAACGCCTATGGTCGCAAGGACAGCACGGCTGTCTTCGACTTCGTAATAGACGTGACCGATCAGAGTCAGCTCAACGCCATCATCTACGCCATCCGAAAGGTTGACGGCGTGTACAGCGTCAAACGCAGCCCGCCGAAAGACAGTGCATGAAGTAAGCACCGCCCAACCGATTTCGAGTGATTTGCCGCTGGTTATCCGCCCGCGTCTTACTTGATCCTTTGCATCACGTAGCGGTAATAGACGAAGATGGGCTTCTTGTTTTTCTGCCTGAACTGGTTCAGGCTGCTATCGCGCTCCTGTTTCTTGGGAGGGACCTCTCCGTTCTTGAGAGGCAATTCGTGGGACGAGGCGAAAACGAAGAACGACTCCGAGAAAAACTCGTTCGCACTGTAGCCTTTGTGTGTTTCCTCTTTTGAATTGTGCTGCAGCTTCAATTTATTGTAGACGACGACGTTTGTTATCTTCTTCGGCCAGTACAGGGTGACAGTGGAGCCGTCCACCTCCCCGCCGAGGCTTTGGCCCGCCAGTCCGTTTACCACATCGCAATTCTTGCATACCGTGTCCTTGACGAAAAAGACATCGGGGTCGAACACGTTGACCGGGGTCACGCTGGCCGATTTAATCGTGCCCTTCTTGTATATCCATTTACCCTTCTTCTTCCTGATCGTGAACTCGGCTGTCAGTTTGTAATTGAACCGGACGCCGTACTCCACGACCTTATAGCCCCATTTATCCTGGATCTTCATGTACATGAGCTTGCCGCCCACGTCGTCGGTCTCCTGGCCGGAGAGGAGAACACGCCACGTTTGCTCCTCGCCCACATTGAGGGAAGCCTGTCGCGAGGTGTCGCCGCTTCCGTTGGTCACGTTGGCAAAAGTGAGCGTATCCTTGTAATCGCCCTCTTTGAGGTCCTTTGCCACCTGCTGATTCACCGACGCCTTCAACTGGGCCGTCTGATTCGGCTCCAGTTTTCCCTCAGCGTTGGAGAGGGTCAGCCACTTCTGCGCCTTTGAGACCTTATAGTTAATAGACGATTCGCCCGTATTCTTGAGGACATAGGTTTTCGAGGCGGGTGTGAATTGGTCTTTGTCGTCGGGGCCCGACGAGGCCAGACCGTCTCCGGGAGTAACCTGGAGTTTGCCCGGCTTGGCGATAAAAGAGAGCGTCCCCGTGATGGTGACTTTAAGCTTCTGGGATTTGCCGCCCGCCTCGGTTTTTGTGGGGAAATAGTGGTCCACGTTTTCGGGCGTTAGCTGAACGACCTTCTGTCCTTTTGGAAACGTACCCTCGATGGAGACCACGAAGTGGTCCTCGGAGTGATACGAGTCGGAACTGGAGCCGGTGTGGCTGCCGCTTATGTTTTTCACGGTGCACTGTCCCATCGTGTCCACGCTGAAGCTGTATTTCATCGTGCCGTCGGGCTGTTCCTGCAGATTCAGGATGGGGCCAGGGCCCAGGTGGCGCACTTGCTGCTGCGGCACGTTCATGCCGGGGACAGCGGCGGTGACGTATTTCACGCCTTCGTATACCTCGCGCCCTTCGCACCGTATGGATTCTTCGTCGTTCGAATGACCCTGAAACGAGCCCTGCTTTTGAGGATGGACGATGTAGTCGCCGAGGACTTTCTCCGACCCGCTCCACTGGCTCTTGCGCACCTTCTTTCTATCCAGGTAATACGTAAACGTGCCGACCGGCGCGAGGACCATCGCGTTTGACGCGGGGATGTCGGGGAAAGCGGGCGCTTCCTCGAACGCGACCGAGATGATCGCCTTTCCGTCAACCATCGAGTCGGTGGTGCCCGAGGACTGGTAGGAGCTGACGGAAGTCGCGTTCTTTTCGGATGAGCTGTCGTGCGCGGAACCATTCACTGAAACGGTGAGTTCCAGGTTGGCCTTTATGTTCTTGCCTTTCAGCGACGGAGGCGCCGGTTGCTTCACCGGCATCGGCACGGGCGTGACAGGGGAAGGAGTTGGCTGTGGCGAGGGAACGGCCTTACCGGGTTGAGCCTGCTGTTGACCGGTTGTTTCCTCGACATTTCGCTTCTTTATCGAGTTGAGAATGTTGCCGTAGGGACTTTCTGCCCGGCATATTGAAAAAGGAGCCAGAGCCAGGACGAGCGCAACGAGGGAAAAAGGACAAAAATACAAAAGGAATCTTCTCACGTTCATGATCTCACTCCAACGATAGCGGAGAGACCTCTTCCCTCACCGGAGGCAGGGCTCACCCGGAGAGGCTGCTCGACCCGATTTCACAGACCGGACGTCATCGACCGTAAGGGTTAGATTCCGGCTCTCCCGCGATGCCTGCGGCTGCGCCTTCCGCGGCGGAGTGGGGAAGCCGCATCACCTGGCCTCCCGCATAGCCAACGTTTTCGGCGTCCTTGTTGGCTTTTTCCAGACCCGAACACCCGCAGACCATGAGGCAGAGAAAGGCTATTCCAGCGCCCAATAGTATCCGCATGTCTCTTATCCTCCGTTACCGGACACAGTTACTGCGACCGGATGATGTCCCCTGCCTTTATTCCTGTCCCACCGCTGGTGATGTTCGCCTTGGAATATTTCTCCTTCACCTCATATACCTTGACCGTGCCGATCTTCTCTTCATCGACGCCGAGCAGCTCGCCGGTGGAAGGGTCGACTAACTCTTCCCCCGCGGAGTACACCGTGAACGTGTCTCCGACGGAGCAGCCGTCTTTCTGGCCGGCGCTGAGATACACCTCACTGCCCGAACACTTGACGACCGAGCCCTGAAACGGACGGTCCCTGAGTTCCGCAGCGATGAATTCGACGGCGTTGTCGATCGCGATCTGGGTCGCCTTGCCGAGAGGGGTCTTCTTGAAGCTGTCGGTGCCGAAATCGACTATCCCGGCGCTCACGCCGAGGCTCATTCCGCCCGATTGGGCCTTCCCTTCGACCCGCTTAGAAGCGAGAACCTCGCCGGTGGTGGTGTCCATCAAGCGAATAATCAGACCCACGTGCGCCTCTTCTCTGTTCGACCCGACCCTGAAACCACCGATGCCGATGCCGCCGCCGCTCCCGCTGCTCTTGTGCTCGAACTCCGTGACCGTCCCTTTAATGAGGACTTGAGCACTCGTGAGCTTACCGGTACGTGCGGACTTCGATTTCTGGAATCGTCCGCTCGCCGCGAGATCCTGTTCCGAGATTACATCGGTCAGAGTTTCCCTCTCGAGAACCGTAAACTGGCCGCTCTGCATGAGAGCGTCGGTCAATTGGTCGGCCATGCCGTTATCCAGGTCCCACTGCCCGCCTCCGGCGTAGGAGGTTTTGTTCTCGAACCTGGACACGGCGACCACTTTCTTGAGACCTGCCGCCCAAACGTGAGATGAGGGCACAAGCCCAAACAGAAGGAACACCGCCGCGGCCACAGCAACTGCTTTTCCGTAAGCGCCGAGTTTCATAGCTTACCTCCGTCTCGTGATCACCATGAAGATTGCAGCCTACTCCCCTACCCTTTGCGTTATATTCAATAACACCCTCCCTTCCAGTCCCCACGCCGTTCCCGTGAGGGTGAGTACGATATCGGAAAGTCCGTCGCCGTTGAAGTCGTCCACAATGAGGTCGCGCACCTTGCCCGGCGTCGGACGCTTGATAGAAGTGGGAAACAGCCCCTCGCCGTTGTTCAGCCGGATGGTGACGCCATTGTAGGCGCCACCGTAGGTGACGAGATCGTCAAGGCCGTCCCCATTGAAATCTCCCGATTCCACATATGACGCTGTGGGAAAGTTGAGAAAAAAAGTGGGCGCGAAATGCTCGCCGCCTTGATTCAGCAACACCCACGCCGCTCCTTTCCCGTTGGCGAGCAGCATGTCGGGATATGGGTCCGCGTTCCAGCGACCGTCCATAATGACGGGATAATCTGCAATTGAAAAATCCGCCGAGGGAGCGAATAGAAGCGTGGGGCTTATCGCTCCGTCGGATGACAGAAAAAGCGCGTCCTTGTCGCCACGGGAGAGGAATATTCCCTCGCTGCCCGTCCTGACGATGTCGGTCAGCCCATCGTTATCCACGTCGAGCGCCAACACCTGGTGGGATCTCTCCCGGCCTGCGTGCTCACCCTCTTCTCGGAGCCGGAAATGATTTGACACATGCGCCTCGCCCGGTGAGTGCCACAACCCCGGCGTGTTTTCCACGACGAAAAACTCTCCGGTGAGCGCGTCGCCGAACACGATATCTGACCGGCCGTCTCCGTTGAGGTCCGGGCCGGAGAGAAAGAGTCGGCCGCGAGCGTCATCCAGCCCGGCGGGAAGAGGGACGGACAGAATCTCGTCGAACGTGTCCTGTCCGCCGAGCCTCGTGGTGACGAGGAACAGGCTTGCTTCCGAAGACTCGGAGCTTATCCGTTTCTCCTGAAAGGTGACCAATTCGTATGTCCCGTCTCCGTCGAAATCTCCCGTGATGAAGTCGGCTCCCACCACCTCATTGAAATAGGAGTGCCCGAAACCGTGTTTGGTGGGCGGCGAGAAGTTGCCCTTTCCGTCTCCCTTGCTCACCCACAGGACGGCGGGGTCGGGCGTGAGGAAGACAAGGTCCAGATTGCCGTCTCCATCCATGTCGCCCACTTGGATTTCCCTGGCGGCCGGAACTCTCAGGAGAGTTTTTTCGAGGAAAGAGACGAAAGGCGACGGTTGTCTCGGGAATGGTTTTACTGCCTCTTGGGCAAGGCAGAGATGCGCCCCGCCCACGAGAGACGCCACCACCAGGACCGGCACGAGATACCTTTTTCCCACGGCGCCCGGCATGGCTTCTCCCAGGGAGACGGCCTTATACATGCTACGCGGAGAGAATAGCGCTTGTTCCTCCCGCGTAGGGCGATTCGGAAACCGCCCGCGGTGTAGTCCCTCCTTGACGGAACACTCCACAGACAATTTCGACCTTAGAGCATATTTTAGCCTAAACGCACACCATTTTTCAAGGGGACGGAGCAGGGCGTGTGCTTATTGCCTATTCGGAGAATGAGAAGCGTCGGCCATTGCGGTAGGTTTCGACGACCTCGATCCGGTCCAGTCTATCGGGGTCGGCTTTCCTTGGATTTTCCGAAAGAACGACCATGTCGGCAAGCTTACCGGCCTCAAGGCTTCCAACCTTGTCTTCCATGAACAACTGCCAGGCCGCGTTGATGGTCAGCGCTTTGATCGCGTCGTCCACGGTAATAGCCTGATCTTCTCCGATCATTTTCCCGTTCAGCGTCTTGCGAGTTACGGCAGTCCGCATGAGTTTGAATGGCTCGGCCGGATACATCGGCGAGTCGTTATGAAGTGAGTTGATGAGTCCCTTCCCCACCGCAGCGCCCATGGGATATGACACCCGCGCGCGTTCAGGGCCGATGATGTCGTCTCGCAACGCCTCTCCGTAATAGTGGATGTAGTTGATGTGCCAGCTTGCCGTCAAGCCCAGCCTCGCGGCCCGGTCCATTTCGTCAATGGGAAACAGGCCGCCGTGTTCAATGCGGTGACGGTGGTCCTGTCGCGGCGACGCCTGAAGAACGGCCTCGAATGCATCGATAATGTCGCGGATGGCGCGATCGCCCTGCCCATGGACGGCAATCTGGTGGCCCGTGTCGTGATATTTCTGGACGAGCTCTCTGAACTCTTGTTTCGGATACATCGAGTAGCCGCAGGTGTCTTTCGGCACGCCCAGGCCGTCCTGCATGAGCTTGCTGTTAAGGTACGGTTCGTCGAGGAAAACATTACCGGTTCCGAAAGAGCCGTCGTACCAGAATTTCGCTCCGCCGCATCTCAGGCGGTCGGTGTTCGGGCCGAAGTCTATCGAGATTCCCTGCTCGAGGTCGGTCGCTTTGTTCATGACGGTCATCCGAATCGGACAATCATCGCGTTGGATGAGTTCTTTCAGCATGCTCGCCCAATTCAGGAAGACGGGGAAGACTCCCATCGCGCCGACCGTCGTATAGCCCGCCCTCGCGTAGCGTCGAATCTGGTTCTCGATGAGATCGAGGCCTCGTTCCTGCGATGACAGGAGAATCGGCATCATCAGCGGGAGGATGGCTGCCTGCTCGATAACCATACCGGATAAGTTGCCGTCTTTGTCTTTGACGAATGTCCCGCCCTCCGGCTCCGGAGTGTCGTTTGTGATGCCTGCGACCTCGAAGGCCTTGTGGTTGACATACACCGTGTGCATACTCTGGATCATGATGAAGATAGGCTTCTCCGAAGAAATTTCGTCGAGAAGAGTGGCGTTCAGCGATTTCAAGTCCCGGATCAGGATGGGGTCGTAGCCGAAGGCGGCGACCCACTCCCCGGCCTTGACTGCGGCCGCGGCCCTGCGGAGTTTTTCCAGCACCTGTTCGCCGCTCTTATTGGTGAATCCGCTCACGTCAACCCAATCATAAAGGAGCGCGCTTATGACGGGATGGCTGTGTGGTTCGATAAGGCCGGGCATCAGGGTCTTTCCTTGAAGATTGACCACCTGCGTATCCGGGCCTTTTTGTCGAAGTATTTCCTTGTTCCCGCCCACCGCCGTAATCTTTCCGCCCCTGACGGCAAGCGCTTCCACCGTCGGGTCATCATCGTTGACGGTTATGATGTCACCGCCGGTGAAAATGATATCGGCCGAAATTCCGCTCTTCCTCGTCATCCTGATTACGCCCCTCTTAAGCTAGACTCTTCCAACAAATGATCGGTCTGTTTTGCGCCTCTGCTTCTCATGTTCTTCGTAAGCGGGTGCTTCAGTATACATCAGAAGGGGTGCGTACACAAAACGAGTTTCAGGAAGCAGGTTGTATGAGGCATGAGGCATCCCCGTGCATGAAGAGAGAACATGAGTCTCAAGGGCAAAATAGTTGCTGGACAACGGAGAAACAAGTGACCGTTCGTATGGCTAGGCCACCGTGCGCGCCCTCAAGCTCTTTCAGATTACGGTCATATTTGATATGATTGCATCTTAGCGTTTCAATTTCCCGACCTTGATACAGGAGAACCGAAGAACATGAAAAGGATTTACTTTCTCACCGGTGCAAATGGCTTTGTCGGTCGAGAGATACTGCGTCTGCTGGTCGAAGATGGAGAAAATCTCGTTTATTGCCTCCTCAGGAACTCGAATTCGCGGAGCGCGGAGGAAAAGTTCAAGGACGTGCTTGATGACATAGACCACACGAACGGCGTTAACGTTCTTCTGATTCGAGGAGACCTGCGAAGGGACAGGATGGGCATCGACGAGCGAAACCACGATAAGCTGGCAAAAGACGTTACACACATCATTCACGCCGCCGCGGATGTGAGATTCAATCAGCCGCTGGACAAAATGCGTGAGATAAACGTGGAGGGTACCAGACGCCTTCTCGATTTCGCGCAAAGTTGCAGGAAGAATAATCCCTCCTTCTCGCATCTGGATTATGTGAGCACCACTTTCGTGGCCGGAAGATTCAAAGGGCTTTTCATGGAGAAGAATCTGGAGCACGAATTCGGTTTCAAGAACACCTACGAGCAGAGTAAATATGAGGCCGAAGCCTTGGTCCGCTCGCTGGCCGATGACTTGCCGGTTGTTATCTATCGCCCATCGATAGTGCTGGGTTTTTCGGAAAATGGAAAGGCGCAGAGAAGTAACGTCATATACCCAATGCTGAAGCTGTTCACGCGATGGAAGGCTCCGGTGGTTTCGGTCAATCGCAAGACCACTTTGGATTTGGTGCCGGTGGATTTCGTGGCCCAAGCGCTTCTCTACTTATCGAACAAAGAGGAAAGCAAGGGGAAATGTTACAGTCTGG
Organism: uncultured bacterium; assembly: GCA_964607485.1. GTDB lineage: Bacteria > Abyssobacteria > SURF-5 > SURF-5 > SURF-5 > CAZSKP01. The sequence continues at coordinate 36,546 of CAZSKP010000028.1, forward strand.
CCGGAGGCCCAGATGGCGACATAACAATCGGCAAACTGGTAAAGTTGGTCCAAGAAGAACTCGGGAAAAAGGTCGTGTTAATGCCACCGTCTTTCTGGCGACTAATTGTCAGGCCGTTGCTGAAGACTTTTAAACGCGACTTCTACGAACGTAGCACGGGAACCTTCCGCGCCTTCGAGTCCTACATATGGGAAATGAACCCCAGATATTCAGTGGAGGAGACAAGGAAGGCTCTTGCGGGCTCCGGCGTAAATCTTCCAGATTCGGATAGATTCCTGAGAGCCTGTCTCAGATATGCGATCAAGACCGACTTCGGCAAGCGTGCCGGCGAGTGACATGCCCGCGTGAACAAGTCTGAATTCTCTGCCGCCATAACCTTTTCGGTGACTCGATATTTCCAAAAAGGGTTCTCTCGCGTGAAATCCGCCTCGGCGGGAGGCACATGATACGCCTGCAGCGCATCGAGCAATGACAACAGGATGTTGATCTCTCGCTCGAGATAAAAGGCGTAATCGATCACATCGAAATGGGTCTCGGCGCGCCGCGGCGCGTGTACGACCTTGTTTCCCAGACAGTCCGTGATGACGACTCTGCCGTCGCCACCTCGACCTTTACAAACCCCCAGTAGACAACATGAAACAGGATAGGCAATCGGGGAAACACCGCGAGGATGATGAGCGGCAAGACCACCACGATACCAGCGACGACAACCGGATACGGCACCGTTTTCCTGTTGTCCGGCAGCACGGCCGGCCGAAGCGTTTTTACTCTTAGGGGCATATGAGCACTCGGTCGTTTCCTTAATAAGAATAGAGGACGATCGATTCCATCTTTACGTTCGTGTTTGGGCGGTTGCTCGGCCGTATAGCAAGCCGAAGGATTTTCGGATTTTTAGGAAACCATGCATTTACATAGAGGGGTAACGTATATGTGTGCGTGGATCGGTCATTTATCACAGGAAACCTGATGGACTCTTCATCATGGTATTCGCTGTCGTTCTTCGTCACCCAAAACAGCTGCCCTTCCAGGGAGTCGTATTCCGGATTGGCCGCTGAGTACGTCAACTGGACGTACTTAATGCGGCTACCGTTCAACCACGGACTCTTCAGGAAGGAAGTCTCGCCGGTCGTGAAGAATAGAGACATGTTCGGTTCACGGTCGCGCACGATTGCAAGGTCATGCGCGGCCTCCCACCGACGGAAATCCCAATACCTGGAAAAATCCCACGAGTGCAAAACAGCGTTCGCGGATGCGCCCGTCGAAATCGGTTCCTCGAAATCGACGTCGCTTTTCTTGAATCGTTTCTCTGTGGCATCCCATTCGAAAAACTGATAGTTCCACGACTTGTCGTCCGACACGACATCTTCGGGAGACCTCACATGGGCGCCGAACCCCCGGCGGGCCTGATAGTATTCGCATTTCTTATCGCCTGTTATTGAGGAAATGCAATCGGGAAGAAAACCAAAAAAAATTCCCACTCGCCCTAAGGAGTCCGGAACGTTGTAGAAGTAGACTTTCGCCGGTTCTCTCA
>CAZSKP010000028.1:38086-63786 GCA_964607485.1 uncultured bacterium
GTTCTCTCAAGAGCGGCATTATGTCGGTGCGGAAATGCGTCTGAATCTCACCGGAAACTCGCCATGCCTTCGCCCAATAGTGGTTATGATAAATCGTGTTGACGGAATATATAAACACAGCGGCGCAAGGGAGCAGTGATTTGAGCCTTTGCCATCGGGTAATGCTCGGCTGAAAAGAGAGTAATTGTCCCAGGATCATGCAGAATCCGATAGAGGGCAGGTAATTCCAACGGCTTCCAGCCAGGTCTCCATACCCGTATACGCCAGTCATTATCGCAATAGGGATTGCAGTTACGACGATCCATGCAACCCCGAGAACGATTGCGATTCTGGAATCCGCCCTCACAAGAAAAACAACCGCCAGCACCGCGAGAAAACAAGCTGCCACTAGCGGCAGCCACTCTGAGATCGCGCCTACACCGTAATGAGGAACCACCAGGCTTCCGAAGAGGACTGCATAATTCAGCAAGATGTTCGGATCGATGATTGAAGGCAAGTCGGGCGAACTGATCCCGTGATGGCGCAGGAATGCCGCTCTTGCCGTCCAACAGCCGAATAGAACAAGAAAATATAGAAAACCCACAACCACCGGCAACAGGATGTGCCGGACCTCGAATCTTTTTTTCAAAAGCAAAACAGCCGACCATATTGCGGCAATGGCCGGAAGCGTGGCAGCGGGCTCCTTTGACAACAGCGACAATATGGCAGACACGAAACAGAGCAAAACATATTGCATTTTCTTCGTGTTTAAGAAACCGGTCAAGGACAGGAGCGATATTAAGACAAACAGTGTATACACGCTGTCAAAGAGACAGCACGGCCAAAGCACCGCTTCAAGGTGGCCGGTGTATACCGAAAAAATGCAGGCGGTCAAGAATGCGGTTCGTTCTCGAAGAACTTTACCGACCAGGAAATAGACGAGAACGCCATTGCCGATATGAAGGGCAAGTGTTAAGGCATGCCAACACGCCGGCGCTGATCCCAAGAGTTTATACAATGCAACCCACATTATCACGGGAACCGGCCTATAGAAGTAAGCAGACTGCCGAAGGCCAAGTGCGAAGAGGTTTTCCACCGACAGAACGAAGTTGGCGGCATGCAGATTGAACTCGAAGTCATCACCGAGAAATTGACCCCACAATTTGGGGAAGAAGACGATGAGATTGAGAATCGCTATCAAGAATATTTTTGACCGAACTCTTCCTTTCCAAACAGGCTTCACTGCGGTTCTCCCATTCTCGAAGCGGCGTACAATATGCTGGAGAGTTTTTTGATTTCTCCTGGGGGAAACGTTAATAGTCTAGATTTATCTCAGAAGAGCAGAAGGATTCACCGAGTTTCTATTGCGCGCTATGAGGGAGAGCGGTTCCTCTCTTCGTTTTTTGCTGGAGAATATCACACGCATCTCCCCAAAATCAATCTTGTTTCTCAGAACGAGAGCTGTTTGAGGACCGGGGGCAGGCGTTGGAGGTCGAGGATCATCTCGGCGATGGTCTGGTATCTGTCGGCGGGGTCTTTTTCGAGCGCTCGCAGCGTCACCTCGTCAAGTTGACGAGGAATCTTCTTCTCGACGTAGGAAGGCGGCGCAGGCTTCGTCTTCTTGCTTATGACCATCTTCATGTAGAGTTCCCTATCCTGCTTCTTGTAGGGCAGGTCGCCTGTGAGAAGCTCATATATCACCAGCCCGAGCGAATAAATGTCGGTCCGGATGTCGAGGGCCTTGCCGCGGATTTGTTCCGGCGACATATAAAAGGGAGTTCCGGCCCGTGACTTCGGACTGCGCAGGCTCCAGAAATCTTCGGCGATGCTCAGGCCGAAGTCGGCGACCTTCACTTGACCTGTTTGGGATAGGAGAATATTCTCCGGCTTGATATCCATGTGGATGATGCTGTGGAATCGGCCGTCCTCCAGCTTGTGTTGATGAATGTAGTGCAGCCCCCCGCAAATCTTCAGCACGAGGCTCAGCGCGTCGTACAGGCTCAGTGTTCGTGACTGGATGAGGGGACGAAGGTTGCCGCCGTCCATGAACTCCATCAGCAGATAACCGATTCCGTTTTCCAGATGCAGCCCGTAGATGTCTATCACGTTGGGATGCTGGAGCTTTTTTGCCACCTTGACTTCTCGGGCGAGGTAGTGCGAGCGTTTGCGGTTATCGAGGAAATGTTCGGGTAGGACTTTGATGGCTATCTGGCGGCCGCCGCGTTCCTCTCGGGCGAGAAATACTCTGCCCATTCCTCCTTCGGCGATGGGCGAGATTATCGTGTAATTCCCTACTTTTCCTTCTATGGGCATCCCGCGATTATGCTCAGTCTTGTGCCATCCGCGCCCCTATTGGCGCGGCCTCCGACGGGCGAGCCGAGGGCAGAAGCAGGCGTTCGACTACTCTGTTGACGCACGACGCCGCCTTGCAGTCGGGCGCATATACGGTGAATGGGACCATCCTCTTCGCTGAAGTCCTGACGAGGGGGTCTTCGACAACCTGACCCAAGCACCGCGCATCTATCGAAAGATATTTTCCGATTATGTTCTTCAGCTTCTCGCCCAGCCGCGCGTCGCTTTCCGAGGTGGTCATGTTCACTATGATATTGGGCATGAAATGCGAAAGCATCGTCTTTGCCTCGAGCCAGCATTCGGGGTTCAACGTGGCGAGCTGGCCCATCAGCTCCTGGATTGCGGAGATTCCGGAATTGCTGTGAGGGTTCATCCCCCGCTTGAGAAGTTCCATCACGAGCGAGTATTGGCGGAAGGCCATGCTGAACCTTCTGTACAGGACGTTCTTCACAAACCCGTAGCTGTTGACTATGGAGGTGGGTTCAGGGATGGTCACCAGGATTCCGTCATCGGTCACCGAAAAGAAATCCATCACGTCATACGAGCTGCCGGCGCCTATATCGATGATGATGTGGTCGGCTCTTAATGAGCGAAGCCCGTTGATGATTTTCGCCTTCTGGGCGAACTTGGGATTGGCCTGACTGGGAACGTTTCCCGCGCTGCTTATGAACCGGACTCCGTGGTAGCCGGTATCGAGCACGATTTCTTCCAGGGTCTTCACGCGGCGGGAGAGAAAGTCGCTGATGACGTACTTCGGCGCCTGCATGCCCAGGTAGGTGTGCAGATTCGCTCCGCCGAGGTCGGCATCGACGAGGATAACTTCTCTGCCCATCCTGCCGAGTTCGAGCGCGATAGCGCAGGCGATGACACTTTTTCCAACTCCACCCTTGCAACCGGCAACCGTTATGATTCTGCGCGACGCCTCCGCGCCGTTTCTCTCCATCGACAGGCTTCCCCGCACTGACACGCTATCCCTTCTTGCGGCCTATGAATATAAGGTCTTCGAGATCTTCGATATCAAATTCTTCGACGGAGACGGGCTCATGGCTCTCATGTTCGCCCCTGACAACCTTCTTGAAGTCGCCCAGTATTCCGCTCATCCTCGAAGACAGCATCTCCTGTTTTTCATGAAGCTCGAGGAGCTTTTCCTTGAGGCGCTCGACTTCCTCCAACTGCACGGGCGACTTGACGGGCTGCTCTTCGTCGCGCCTCGGCACAGGCCGGGCACGCTGAGGCTCCGGCGGTCGCGTGGTTGGCGTTACGGGCTCTTCTTTCCTCTCGGCAAACTCCGGCCTCGGCTCACCCGCCTCAATGGACTCACGGGCGCTCTTTATCTCTGCATCGGGAATCACCACGTCGCGCGCCTGGAATTCGTCTGCAGGATCGTAGGCGGCAAGCTCCTCCATGGAATCCGGTTCGGAGACATCCGATTCATCCGACCTTTCCCGCTCAGTGGATTCAACCAGACGCTCCCGGTCGAATGGAGGAATGAAGTCGCCCTCACCCGGAAAAGCGGCGGGCGCCTTATCGCCGAAAGACTCGTCCAAGGCCCACTCGTCTTCCTCCTCCGTCGTCTCTTCTACAACAACCTCTCCGTCTGCTCTCACCTCGTCAATCGCTTCGACAGCCGGAGCCGCATCGTCGACTTCCTCCTCTTCGACTTCGGCCTCTTCCGTCTCCGATGGGCTGACATCCACCTCGATGGGTTTCATCCGAGCCATCAGCCACTGGTAGCGCGAGTTCCACTGTTCAAGTTGACGCGTGTCGAGAGCGCGCACGCCGGGCACTGCGTCGCCAATGGCATCCTTGAATATAATTGCGAACTCGCGAATCAGTGCCACTCCCTCTTCGTCAAGGTCCAGCCGTTCGCCCGAGACCGTTTCGAAATAGGCCAGCACTTGCCCGGCCGCCTGGGCGAGTTCTTCCTCACCCACCGTTTCGGCCTCCAGCTTGAGGAGAGAAACCTGGCTGGCGGCCTTCTGCACGAGCCAGGTGTAGTCGATTCCCTGTCGCACGGCGAGGTCAACCGATTGAAGAGTTTTCTGAAGAGTGATTAAGTGCAGGAAAATATTTCCGCTTTTTCTTGGCTGGGCAGGCGGTTTGAGGACAGGGCTGGATATAGAAGCCGCGGACGGGACTGGCCGCGGTTTTTTCCTGAACCATCTAAAAGGGTTGAGGGAAAATTTTGCCATTCGGCTCGACTCCCTCTACCGTTCCGCCACAAGATATTGTGTATGTAGCTCCATGCTTCTCACAACTTGCAAAAATTATACCCAAGAAGAGAGAAAATGTCAAAAATTGCCCAGAGACCAGCGAACGCGCTCCCGCGCATTCGCGCTCCAGGCCCCGCTATATCTCGACTTGCTCGACAATATCCCGCAACACGGAGGCCGACCGTTTCAGGGCGACCAGTTCTTCTTCGGCCAAAGGCGATTCGAGAATGCGATGCACGCCCTCTCTGTTGAGTATCGCCGGAACGCTCAAGGCTATGTCGTTGATTCCGAATTGGCCGTCCAGTGGCGTCGAGACGGTCATGACACCGTTCGAGTCTCTTATGATGGCTCCGATTATGTTTTCGAGCGCAAGGCTGACAGCAAAATTCGTGGCGCCTTTCGATTCGATCACGTGATAGGCCGAGTCCTTTACGGCGTCGGAAATTCGCTGGCGCTCCTCGGCGCTGCAATCAAGCCCGCAGATGGAACAGAATTGAAGTATCGGGATTCCCGCGATGTGTGTCAGGCTCCACGCAGCCAGCTCGCTGTCTCCATGTTCTCCGAGTATGTAGGCATGAACGTTGCGCGAGTCCACCTGGCAGTGCTCGCTCAACATGAATCGAAAACGTGCGCTGTCGAGCACGGTGCCCGAGCCGATTACCCGCGTCGCGGGCAGGCCCGACACTTTGTAAGCCACGTACGTGAGTATATCAACAGGATTGGTGACCATGACGATGATGGAGTCGCTGGTGTATCGCATGACCTGTGCGACGATGTCCTTGCATATCTTCGTGTTTCTCTGCACGAGGTCGAGCCTGGTCTCACCCGTCTTCTGCTTCGCCCCCGCCGTTATGACGACGATGGCCGCTCCGGCGCAATCGGAGTAGTCCCCCGCCCTTACTTCCACGTAAGGAACGAACAACAGGCCGTGGTTGAGGTCCATCGCCTCGCCCTCGGCCTTCTCCCTGTTCACATCCACGAGGACGATCTCGCCGAACAGCCCGCTGCGCATCAGCGTGAACGCAAGCGTCGAGCCGACCGCGCCGGCTCCGACTATCACGATCTTCGCCCGTTCTGCCACGGCCTCTCCGTTCACTCAACGCATCGTTAATGCTTTATGTCATTCCCATGAAAGTGGGAATCTAGTCTCCAGAAAGAACTCTGGATTCCCGTTTTCACGGGAATGACAGTGAGTGCGAGGAAACCAACACGTTACCCAAGCTGTTCCTCGGACAAAGCGCCAGTCGCCTGCGAAGACTCTTGATACTTCACACCTCGATGCCCGCCATCCGCTTCGCCCTGTTGGCGTACTCCTCCAGCGGCGCCTCGAACAGTATCATCATCTTCTGGGCTTCCATCGAGCCCTCGGCGTGCACGGTCGTCACCTCCATGTGACCGTGCTCGGCGGATGCGACCATTCTGTGCGCCAACTGGATCAGGCGCAGGCGGTCCTCGGTGGTGAACCTGTCGGACCCGCCGAGGTAATGCTTAATGTATTCGTGCGTATCCGGATTCTGCCAGTCCCTGTATGTCGGTGCGGTCGTGATAATCCCGCCGGCAACATCCTGGATCAGTTGGATGAACGTGTGATAGCCGCTCGCGAAGTGAAGCTTCGCCATGTTGGCTATCAAAGGATTTGGAACGGCTATGTCGCCGTACATGACCGGGTCCTTCGCGGCGGCCTGCGTGAGCGCCTTCAGGGTTTCGACGTACGCGGCCATATCGGCCAGTTTGCCCCGTATATGCCCGGCTCGTTCGAGCCCGTTGGCCTCGGCCATCGCGATGCCGCAGCCGGCCATCGTCTCGACAATGGGAATCTTGTAACTTATGGCAGTGAAGCGGTGGAAACTCGCGAAGGTGTACGCCAGCAGCATCGAGAACTGCCATTCGCCACACATGAACACGCGCTCCCACGGGACGAAGACATTGTCGAAAACTATCATCGCCTCCGACAAGCTGCGTATCGGCGCTCCATAGGGGAACTCGTGCGGGCTCAGATCGCCCCGCCCCGGCCGACATATCATAGTGATGCCCTCTGCGTTCGCGGGAACGGCGAAGCTGAGCGCGTAGTCGCCCTCGTCCTCGCGCATCTGCCGCGTGGGCGTGACGATTATCTCGTTCGCCACGGGCGCGCTCGTTATGTGCAGCTTAGCCCCCTTGACGACGATGCCGTCCTTCTGTTTATCCACCACGCGGACATAATAATCGGGGTGCTTCTGCTTCGAGGGCGGCTTGCTTCTGTCGCCCTTCGCGTCGGTGACGGCGCCACACATGGCCGAATCGTTCTTCCTTATGTGGCGCAGAAAATTCTTCGCGCGCTCCTTGTACTCCTCGTTGCCCATCCGGTCGGCGACGACCATGACCGCGTTCAGGCAATCGGTGCCGACGTCCTTGCCGAACGGCAACCCGCCAGTGAGCCTGATGGACTCGCCGATCATCCTGCTCCTTTTGTCAAGGTCCTCGACCGTCTTCGGCGTCTTGAAAAAACGGCTTATCGGCTCGCCCGTCTCGTCATCCTTCGCCACAAACAGGTCTCGCACCTTCGGGTCCTTCGCCTCCGTCAGCACGAAATCCTGGGCGACCGTCTCGACGGTAACCTTGAGGATGGGGTGCGTCGTCACGTCCTCGACCTTCTCGCCCAGAATATACACGCGCCTTCCATCGCGCAGACTTTCGCGGTACTCATCGGGAGTCCTGAGCGCCATTGTCTGATGCCTCCTCTCGTGCGTCAAAAAACCGCTTAATACGACGGCAAAGTTTCGTTCTTCGGCATTCGATAATTCATTATACGGAGAACCAGCGCGATGGTCAATGTGAAAATGAGTGCGGAGGATTTCGTGGAAATGATGGGAGCGATTGCTGCAGGGCTATCCGGCGTTCGCGCAGCGAAACGGTTATTACGAGGAGCGCGAAATGGTTCGCACCCCTGTCATCCTGAACAAAGGGTCTCGGACCCGTGGGCCGCAGGCCCGAGTGAAGGATCTCGTCTTTCGCCGGAACCGCCGTTATCTTGGAGATTCTCCGGTCGCTTCGCTCCCTCAGAATGACAACCAATAACGAGAATGACAACTATTAGCTGCTCGGAGCAGAAGAAGAAGTCATGTGAGGCCGGTGAGCGGCCCACATGACCGAATCGTTCAGGCGCGCGGAAGAGCGGGTTCAACGGGCCTTGTTCTTCTCCGCCTCCTCGACGTAGCAGCGCAACGGCTGCGTGAATACGTTGTCCGAGCACTGGTTGCATGAGATGCAGGTGGCTTTTCTAAGGTCGCCGTCTTTCCAGCGCTTGATGAGCTGCGGCTCGCGGATGAGCGGTCTGGAGAGGGAGACCATGTCGGCCAGCCCGTCCGAAAGAACTTTTTCGATCACCTTCGGGCTCCGCATTCCGCCCACAAGGATGAGCGGAATGCTCACGGTTTTTCTGAGCGCTTCGGCATACGGCCGTAAATATGCTTCCTTTTCTTCTTTGTTTATCCCCGGCCGACTCATTTCGTTTCGCGTCTCATATATTCCGGCGGTTACCTCGATGCAGTCGATGCCGGCTTCTGCGATGACGGCCGCGACGCGCGCCACCTCGTCCTTTGTGAGTCCGCCCGGAACAAAATCGTCGCAGTTCATCTTTATCATGACGGGAAAATCCTCGCCGATGAGTTCGCGCGCGCGCCGAACTATTTCCACTATTATCCTCGCGCGTCCGGCGGTGTCGCCGCCGTACTCGTCGGTGCGGCGGTTGGTGTAGGGCGAGATGAAGTTGCTGATGAGGTAGCCGTGTCCCCCGTGAAGCTGGACGGCATCGAAGCTGGCCTCTTTCACGCGGCGGCAGGCCTGCGCGAACTGTTCGACCATATCCCCTATTTCGGCGGCGGTCATCTCGCGGGGCATTGTGCCGAAGGTTTTCTCCTCGACGGCCGACGGAGCAATGGGCGGCTCACCCCCACGCAGTATCGGGTTCTCCTGCCTGCCCGGATGCACAATCTGCATGGCTATCGCGGCGCCGCGCGAGTGCACGTCCTTCACAATCGGCTTCCATGCGGCTATCACGCTGTCGTTGTCTATAAACGTGGGATACGGGAGGTCTTCACCCTCAGGAAAGGGAATCTTGAACCGTTCGAGAAGTGCGGCGCTCGTTACAATCAGTCCGACCTGACCGTCGGCGTACGTATTGTAGAGCTTTGCCAACTTCTTGCTGGGCTCGCCCGTGGGTGTTCCCATCCCCTCGTACGTCGCAGAGCGGACGAGTTTGTTGCGTATCTTCAGGTTCTTGATTTGTGCCGGTTCGAACATGATGGACATTGCTTACCTTCCTTCTTGATTGAAACCCTTTGTTGGTTTTGTTCTGGGGACAGTCCCGAATCTACGGCCTCGACAAGCTCGGCCCGTAATTCTTGGGACAGTCCCCGCCGCAATCCATTTGCTGGGACACGAGAGCACATTCCGGGAATCATTCCGTCCGCTTTTCCTCGAGCAGCAATCGGTAAAGCTCTCGCCGCGTGATGCCAAGCTCCTTGGCTGCTTTTCGCATCGCGTCTTTTTTGGAAAGCCCTTCGTCGCGCATTAATTTTTTCACGACTTCGCCGGCGTTCGACGGGGCCGTGTCTGCCGGCTGTTCCTCAAGGTGGGAGGTGCCTTCAATCACAATCACACACTCGCCTCGCGGCTTTTGCTCTTGGAAATGGCCCGCGACCTCCGCGGCGGTTCCGCGCAGCACCTGCTCAAATTTCTTTGTCAACTCGCGCGCGACGGCAACCTTTCTTTCCGGAAATAAGTCCGCGACGGTTTCCAGCAGGGTCACGAGACGGTTTGGCGACTCAAACAGGATGGCCGTCGCCTCGTTTCTCAAAATGTCTTCGATGCATCGCTTTCGTTCCCCGGATTTTCTGGGGACGAAGCCGATAAAGGAGAACCTGTCGGTCGGCATGCCGGAGAGCACGAGCGCGCTGATGATGGAGCTGGGTCCCGGCGCGGCCGTCACCTCGATTTTTTCCTCCAGCGCCCGCGCTATCAGGTCGTGCCCGGGGTCGGAGATGCCCGGCATGCCGGCATCGCTCACGAGCGCCACCCGAGCGCCTTGCTTCAGTTTCTCGATGAGCCGCGGCGTTTGGGTTCTCTTGTTGTGCTCGTGATAGGAGGCCATCGGCGTGTGAATGTCGTATCGCGAGAGCAGCTTGCGGGTCCGGCGCGTGTCTTCGGCGGCGATGAGGTCGGCCTCTTTGAGCACGCGAAGCGCGCGCAGGGTCACATCTTCCAGATTGCCTATGGGGGTGCCGACGACGTAGAGCGTGCCCGCGGTTGGTGACTTGCTTTCGCGGATGTTGCTCTTGGCGCTCATGGGATTCATTCGGGGAAATGCGCGGCCGGTCACACCCCCCAATCGCGGGGGTAGCGGAAATCCCTGTCGATCGTGCGGTGGGAGATCTTTGCAATTACGGGCAATCTTCGCTTGTACTGGCTGTACTGAAGCTTATGGAACACGTTCCGGATGAACGTTTCCTCGTAGCCGGCCTCGATCAGTTCCGAGACCGTGAAACGTTTATCCACCATGAGGTACAGGAGCCTGTCAACTTCGCGGTAGGTAAAGCCAAGTTCGGCCTCGTCGGTTTGCCCCACCCACAGGTCGGCGCTCGGTGGTTTCCCTACAATCTCGTCGGGTACTCCGAGGAATTCCGCAAGTTGCCAGACCTGCGTCTTGTACAGGTCGCCCAGCGGATTGACCGCGCAGGCCATGTCTCCCCACAGCGTCGTGTAGCCGAGCAGAAACTCCGTCTTGTTGCTCGTCCCGAGAACGAGCGCCTCGTGCTCGGCGGATTTGTCGTAGAGCACGATCATCCGCTGGCGGGCCATCACATTGCCGCGGCGTTTGTTGTCGGCATCGGGATATTTCTCAAAGTATGCGTCGGTCATAGGGGTGATCTCGACGGTTTCGCTCCGGATGCCGGTCTTTGCGACCACTTCCCCGGCGTCGCGGATGCTGTCGGGGTTGCTGGTCTTGTAAGGCATAATGATGCCCCATACGTTTTCCTTGCCGAGCGCACGCGCAGCGAGGAAGGCAGAGGTGGATGAATCCACCCCGCCGGATATTCCGACGACGACGTGCTTGAACCCTATCTTTGTCACCTCTTCCCTGATGAATCGGGTCAGAATCTCGGTCACCGTCTCGGCGTTTATATCGAGCTCATTGGTCATCGTTCAGTCTCTCCCGCACGGCTATGCGACGAAGCTCCCTCAGGGTCAGCAGAAGCCGTTCGTCTCTCCTCATGGGTGTGTACATCCGCGCGCGCCTGGTTTTTTCCGAATCGATATCGACCACGAGAAGCTCTTCATCCAGATACTTTGCCTTGCCGATCAGCTTGCAGTCGGGGTCGATCACCTCCGAGCCGCCCCAGAACGTGAGCCCGTCTTCGCAGCCGACGCGGTTCGCGAAAATCACATAGCAGCAAAACGACCTCGCATAGGTGCGGTTCAGGTTCTCCCATATGTCATAGACGTCGAGGCCTTGCTTCGCCCTCATCCCTCGGGCGGGGCTGCTCGCCATGTGTATCATGATGTCCGCGCCGTCGGCACTGAGGATGCAGCCGGCGGACAGATGCCAGGCGTCTTCGCATATGAGGATTCCCATGCGTCCGAACTTGGTATCGAATGCGCAAACGGAGTCGCCCGCCGCGAAGTAGCGGAGCTCGTCGAACATGCCATATGTGGGCAGGTACGCCTTGCGGTGCCTGTGAACGATGCGGCCGTCCTCCAGATACAGCGCGGAATTGTAGAACCTGTGGTCGGCGCTTTCCTCGACATATCCAATCACCAGCGAAATGTTGCGACTGTGCTCTATCATCCTGCTGATTACGAGATGCTCGTCGTGCATGGCGACCACGGGGACCATGTCGCGCAGATAATAGCCGGTCAGGCCGAGTTCGGGGAAAACGAGCAGGTCCACGCCCTTTTCCACCGCTTCCTCTATAACGCGCTCGGCAATTTGAAGATTGGTCGCCACATTGCCCAGCGTGGGCTTAATCTGCGCCACCCCGACCGTTGTTTTCATCCCGTAATCCGGCTCCCTCACCCGCTTGAGAAAGGCAGCATCCTCGACACCCTATCCGTTTTTAAGAAGGTAACACACCGCGTTCAGCCTTGTCAATGTTTCGCGTCGAGAGCGCGAGGCGGGTCGGGCCACGCCCGTCCACACAAACCCCGGCTTGACAAGGGCCAGTTTTGCTTCTATAATTAATTTACTGCTGCACGCACGTTACTGGACGCGGGGCGCCGTTATCGAATTCTTTTCGGCTGCCTAGAGATTTCCCGGATCATGAGCGGAAGAAGTATGCGCAGAACCCGCCGGCGGGCGGTAAGACGCCTGCGCGTGTCGCCATCTGTCACGGTTCGGAGCCGGACGATAGCGGCCGGATGCAGGATGAATGCCCAGTCGGGTCGCACTGCCATTAGGGAGAGTGCACGGTGAAACGATTCTATTACTCGGCAGTTCGGAACAACAAAGAATGCGAGGGCATTATCCGGGCCGATTCGATCGATTCGGCCAAGAGCAAGCTGCTGGAAGACGGCTACGAGGAGATAACCCTGAGCATTTTGAGCTCTCTTCCCGCTAATTTCGACGAAGAAAAGCGATCCGAAGAGAACGGCCCCCCGCAGTCCTCTCGCAAGTAGCCGCGCATGTGACCTCTCCGGCCATTTTCCAATGTTCCCCCTGATTATTCCTTCCTTTAGGCACAATAGGGTCGTTCTATTCCGCCATGCTTGCTTTTGGGCTCGTCGGTGTGGTACATTCCCACGTGCGCCATAAATGGCGCCGATGCGATACCGGTTTATTCCCAAGATTCATCAGCAGAGATGAGGGTGTAACGACCGCCATGCATAAACAGCGGATACTGATAGTCGAGGACGAAGACATCCAGCGAAGGCAGTTGGCCCGCGCTCTGGCCGGGCCCGACCGCGTTATTGCGGAGGCACGCTCGGGCGAGGATGCGTTGAAGTCTTTGGCCGGGGACCGTTTCGACCTCGTCATTTCCGACATAAGAATGCCCGGGATCTCGGGGCTCGATCTGGTGAGGAGGATTAAGAGCATTTATCCGCATACGTCGCTGTTGTTGATAACCGCCCATGGAACGGTTGACTCGGCAATCGAGGCGATGAAGATCGGAGTAGAGGACTACTTGACAAAGCCGTTCGGAAGCGATGAGTTGGAGATCATAATCGAGAAGATCTTTGAGAAGCGTGAGCTCCTTGCTGAGAACATCCTGCTGAGAGAACAGCTTGAGTCGCAGTTCGGCTTTGAAAATATAATCAGCAAGAACCACAAGATGCAGAAAGTATTCCGGACGATCAGTTCCGTCGCCCCCACCGACAGCACGATCGTGATACAGGGAGAAACGGGCACGGGAAAGGAACTGATAGCGAAGGCGATTCATTTCAACAGTCTCCGAAAGGACAAACGCTTCGTTGCGGTCGATTGCGGCGCCCTGCCCGACACGCTGCTCGATACCGAACTCTTCGGCCACGAGAAAGGCGCGTTCACAAGCGCGACCGCCCGGAGAATCGGAAAGCTGGAATACGCCGACCACGGCACACTGTTCCTGGACGAGGTCAGCAATATGTCTCCGGCCACGCAGATGAAGGTGCTGCGTGCACTCGAGGAGAAGCAGTTTCAGCGACTCGGCAGCAACGAATCCATCAAAGTAGATATAAGGCTCATAGCCGCGACCAATACCGACCTGCGGGCGCTCGTGCGCGACGGCAGGTTCAGGCAAGACTTGTACTATCGGCTGAGCGTTATCCCTCTGAATATCCCCCCTCTGCGCGAACGCCTCGAAGACATTCCGCTCCTTGCCCGGCATTTTCTGAAAATGTACGGCCAAAGGATGGGCAGAAACGTCGATGAGATTACTCACGACGCGGTGAAGAAGCTCATGAAATACGACTGGCCGGGCAACGTGCGTGAGTTGGAGAACGTCATGGAACGAGCGGTGGCCACAGTGGCCGGAAACTGCATAGATGAGAGCGACCTTCCCGACGTGGGAGAGTCCGGCGGCGGAATGCCTTCTGCGAATCAATCCCTCATAGACGTACCTTTGCCGGAAAGGACGGAGGAGCTGGAGAAGACATACCTCATGGAACTTCTCGGGCGCTACGGCGGCAAGACCGACCTGGCGGCCGAAAAGGCAGGTCTGACGCTGAGAACGCTCCAAAGAAAATTGAAAAATTACGGAATCAAGTCCGAGAGCTTTAAATAGCAGCGGCTCAATTCAACCAGCCGCATATTGCCCCGCGTCATTTCTGTCGTATCACCCGAAAAGAGACCGCTTCGTTACCCCTTATCTTTGAATGAGTTACCTCCATCGTGGCGGCAAAGCGCGTCATTCCTGTCGTCCACTCCCGTTCCCAATGCAAACAGTTTACCCACCTTGGAGGCTTCCCAATCCCTTCCATTCCAAAGAGATGCGGTTTGAGCGTTCATTGCTCCATCTTCGTTGGCAGCATAGTTGCTTAATCTCTTTCAAACGTCATGAGGTGAGAAGGCAATAAGGGACGCCATTCAGCGGAGGGAAACTTCAAATGCTCTTCGAAATCGTTTTCACGGCTGATACGGGGAAAAACGGATTTTCGGCTTATGTGAAGAGGTTGGCTCCACAAAGCGGACTCGAGCTTATCGAACACTGTCCCCGGTCCACCGTAGTTGAGGGGGAGTGGGAAGCAGCTATGGGTTTCGCTCGCCAATGTCAAGAGTACGTGTTGGAGCATGAGGGCGGTCCCCAAACAATGACGACCATTCATATCCATTCTTGAAGCGCAGGCCCTCGTTTGCATGGAGAAGACAAGTGGCGAAGGTTAACAGAAACCACAACCTGCGAGTTTACCGCAAGAAGAACGACAAACATGGCAGCGGAAGTGTGTGTCCGTATATTCGACTTTGGCCCGTAGCCTCCTGTCACGCAAAGACCGGCCGAATTTATGTACCGGCAGATGAAAAAGTCGAAACTTTGTGTTCTACTTTGGCTTACCACGGTTGTTCTTTCTTCCGACAGAAGCTGGAGTTGGGATTCGAGACATGAAGGCGTTTTCCCCCTTTGACTATCACGAGCCCGATTCACGAGCAGCCTCTTTTACGTTGCGCCCAAGCGCATGCTTCCTCCCGATGCATGCCTTCTCCCTAAGCGTGACCAGCGGTGTCGGCTGAACGCGAGCGAAGCCGACACCGCTGGCACTCTCCCTACCACCGCACAATGCCTCCTAAAACATTGTTTCAGTATACGAAAAAACGGTTTTCCCGGGCCATATTTTGGCGCAGGACTTGAAAACCGTCTCGAATAGTAGTAGTATCTATGGGTACATTGCCTGTCTCAGGACGAATCTTCCCGTAACGAATAACAAAGAGGAGACTGCCGAACATGCGAACGTTTGAAAAATCTTATAGCCTTTTCGATCGCGCTTCAAAGGTACTTCCGGGTGGCATTCCCGGTCACCAGAGTCCCACGCTTCTCGTATTCGGTTCGTCTCCGTGTTTCATCGAGCGGGCCGAGGGACCGCGCTTCTGGGATGTGGACGGAAACGAGTACATCGACTACATGTGCGCATACGGGCCGATGGCGCTCGGTTACAACCATCCCAAGATCGAACAGGCCGCCCGCTCGCAAGCCGAGAAGACCGACACCGGCAACCTGCCCAGCGAACGGTATGTTGAACTCGCCGAGAGATTGGTCGGTGTAGTGCCGATAGCCGACTGGGCCATTTTCGGCAAGAACGGCTCTGATGCGACGACCTATGCCTGCCGGGTCGCGCGCGCTCATACGGGCCGGAATAAAGTCGTCATGGCCGCGGAAACCTACCACGGCATAGGCGGATGGTGCACCCCGTTCACGACGGGCATCACGCCCGAGGAGCGGGCCAACATGCTGACCTTCGAGTACAACGATACGGACGCATTTACGCGTCTCATGGAAGAGAATAAGGACCAAGTCGGCGGAGTGATCCTCACGCCCTTCCGGCACGAAGCGTTCCACGATTCCGAGATGCCGGCTCCGGGCTTTCTCGAGACTGTCCGCAAGGCGTGCGACGACATCGGAGCCGTGTTCATCGTGGACGACGTTCGCGCCGGTTTTCGGATGCATATGGGCGGATCGCTCGAGCGCTTCGGTGTCAAGCCCGACCTCATCTGCTTCTCGAAAGCGCTCGGCAACGGGCACCCCATCTCCGCATGCGTGGGTCGAGACAGCTTGAAGGACGCCGCGTCGCAGGTGTTCTTCACCGGCTCGTTCTTCACGAGCGCCGTGCCCATGGCAGCTGCGCTGGCAACGCTCGACGAGATGGAAGCCATCGACTCGGTCGAGGTGATGTATGAGCGGGGCGAAATGCTGAAGGACGGCATGCTCGACCAGGCCGATGCGCATGGCCAGGAGGTAAGCTACAGCGGCCCCGAAACCCTCCCGTTCATGACCTTCAAGAGCGAGGACGGCTGGGAAAGGTCGAAACTCTTCTGCCAGGAGTGCTACCAGCGCGGTGTGTTCTTCCACCCGTTCCACAACTGGTTCATCTCGGCTGCGCACACCGAGGAGGACATCAAGAAGACGCTCGAGGCGACCGACGCCGCCTTCAAGCGTGTGAAGGAAGAGATGGGCTAGTCTCTGTCAACTTTGTTTTAAGCTATCGATTTGTTTTTATAGGGGCGCACGGCCGTGCGCCTCTACGTAATTGCACGTCCATCCCCACGAAGATGATTATGACCATCCACTAACGATGTCTCACCGATTCAAGGAGTTCGACGAATCCTTCCAGCCGTGTGAGCATCTGGCCGTAGGGCGTCGCCCTCTTGTCAACGGCGTCACCGTCCAGCGTAAGAAAGGGCACGCCGGCCTTGTCCATCGCCTTCTTGAACAAACGGTTCTCGCCATAGTTCCACCTGCATCCCCATTGAAGGAAATGGACGACGCCGTCAACGTGGTACTCCCTCACGAGCCGGAGCATGCGCTCGATTTTTCTATTCATTTCCGACAGCTCGGGGTTGGACAGGATTTTCGTCGCAAGGGCGCGGAACGGGTCTCGCACATCCAGTTCCGGCCACCATGCCTCGCCCAGCAGGTCCACAACAATGACCGCGCGCATCACCTGCTCGAGGTGCGCCATCAGGTCGGTCTCAAAGACCGGACGCAGATGAATCCACATCAGCCGGTAGTTCTCGCCGCCCTGCACGGCGGCGACGCCCTCGGCAACGCGGCGCGCCGCCTCGTCGCGGAGTGACTCTGCAATGTTCACGCCTGTCTGCGTTCCCCAGGGATATACCAACCCCATGCCGATGAACTGCGAGCCTGTGGCGGGCGCAGGTATGTGTTTGCGCAGCTCGTACAAATCCGTAAAGCCTTTTCGCGCTTGATTCGACAGGTCGATAGATTCCCTCAGTCTGTCGATGTCGAACTCTGTCTCCGAGAGTTCACAGAGCCTTCGGGCGAGACGTTCAAGCTGGTCGGCCACATACTCGACGGTCTCATCCGACTTCGGCGACGGAACGTCCAGCATGTGAAATTCGACGCCCACGCTGTCGGCCCCAATCCGGGCAATCTTCGGAGCTCCCTCGCATAGATGCGATGTGCAAACCACCACGTCGGGCCGTGGGAACAGCTGCATCATCGCCCCTCCCATGGCGGCCCGCAGAAACGTGCACATGTCGCGCGAGGGCAGCGCCGCGTCGGCGCGGTCGAATACTTCGTTCATCTCGACCCAGCCGGAGAATCCCCCCGCGCCGTCCAGCCAGAACGGTATGTATCCGCAGCCGAACACCAGCTCGGGAGGGGTGAACACGTTAATCCATGCCACCGGCTGCTTCTCGGCGAACGCCTTGTACAGGAGACGCGCATAGTGCATCCCGCGCATGAGGATTCCGTTCAGCGCGGTCGGGTCGATTTCCTCCGCCCCGCTCTTTTCGAGCAGTCTCCGGATTATTTCAGGCCTCTCAGGCGTCGAATTCATCTGTTATCGACTCCCGCATACGACCCACCCCTATCTCAGCATCTCCAGGAACGCTTCGATGCGAGTTCTCATTCGCTCGCGCTCATTGACCGAGTAGTCGGTCTCGCAACGCAGGGCGCGAATGCCCCGCGATTGCAGTTCATGGCTGAGCGTCACCCAATCGAGCATGTGAGGATCACAGAATTTCACAGTGTAGTAGATCAGCCCATGCGCGCCCGACTCTTCGACGAGTCGCACCAGACGCTCGACGCGAGCCCCCGTGTCGGACATGCGCGCGCACGGCGGCCGGAAGATATACCTCTTGGCGATTGCCATGAGCGGCTCTTCGTCCGTGGGCGTGAGTTCCTCGAAGTATCTGCTTCCGCAGCACATGTCGTCTGCGACGACTCTTCCGCCTGACCCCTCGATCGCGCCGAGCACCCACGGATCGTCAAGCACCCCGCCTGCTAACACTACTCTGAAGGTGAAACCGTTATCCGGAACGGAAGAATCGAATGTCTCCACACGGTCGCGCCACCGCGAGTTGAATTCTTCCTTCGGCGCAGTCATCGCTTCACACAGAATTTCATAGAACCGCCTGCCCGACATAGACGAAGACGCGCACCGCAGTCGGCTCAGTTTTTGGAGTAAGGAGCGGGTCTCATTCACGGTTTCGATTCCGTGACGGAGGTCTTCATCAGAGATGCTCAGGCGGAAGTGCTCGTCTAGAGAGCCAATGAGTTTATTCAGCTCAGCCGCATAGTATCTCACTGCTTCTGGCGTGCGAAGATGTGGAAGAGCCAACATGTGGGAGAAGCCGGGCGAAAGGTCGGAGCGCCATACGTCGAAGAGACGGCGCATTGCGTCGCAGGAATCGACGCCGATGATGCCGGCAAGGTCGCCAACACCGTTCTCAAGCGCCGAGTTGAGGCACGCGCGGACATACGCGCAGAGATTCGTATGAAGGTACGCATCCGCCCTTGCCGACCCGCCCGTCTTGCCGAGGATGCGTCTGCCTCGAAGGCCCGCCGCGACTATGATCTCTTCGGGCGTGTAGGTACAGAACCAGCCGAGCACGGGGGTCGCGTCACTTGGATTTCTCTCACTGGTCACGAGCATCCCCCGACCAACCGTCGTGCTCTATGCGCGCCGTCTCCCGGACTTCTTTCGCGCCATCCAGCACTCCGGTTCGTGAGCGCCGTCGAGCTTGCCGATGCTCAGCAGAAAACTCTCAACAATCTTGGGTCCCATGAAGCGGAACCGTTTCTTGAACTCCTTGTGAAAATCTTCGGGCGGACCAGTCAGGCTGGAGAGGTAATTCGCAAACGATCCGTACTGGGCTATGATCTTTGTTAACCGCTTTGCATTCTCGATCGTCGCTTCGATCTTCAACCGGTTCCGTATGATGGCCTTGTCGTTCAGAAGGCGCGAGACGTCCTTCTCCGTGAACGAGGCGACGCGTTTAATCGAGAAGTTAGAAAAAGCTTTCCTGAAGGCCGGCCGCTTTTGCAGCACCAAACGCCAGTTCAGCCCGGCCTGGAAGAGTTCCAGTGTCAACCTTTCAAAAAGCTCGTCATCACTCTCGAGCGCTATGCCCCATTCTTTGTCGTGGTATTCGATCAAGAGCGGGTCGTCCGCGGCCCATGAGCAACGCTTTCTTTCCAAGCGGCTAATCCTTTCGTTTGCTCCGCAATTAATTACGGAACACTTTCAATTGTAGCACTGCGAGAACGGTCAAGCAACCCGTTTGCGGCGAAGCATAGTCTGAAAAAGGGACAATTCCTCACGGGAGAGAAGAAACCACTAATGGCGCGAAGGGGGAAGAATCAGGGTATGGTTGGGCCGTCATGCAACGGCGCTTGGTAGCGCCACCGCCGGCTCGACTTTTTCCCTTGCCGATTCTCTTTGAATCGAAAGGAAGAGGTTATTTGCGAGTTGCGAGTCGAGTTTTTTCAGTATCTTGTATTCCTCCAAGGCGAGGTCGCGAACCCCAAGGACCGAGTAGGCCACTCCAAGCCGGCTGTGAGCTTTGGTATAGTCGGGGTCGAGCGCTATCGCCTGCTTGAATGCCTGGACGGCGTCGGTCTGCTGACCCAACGCGTCGTACGTGATCCCCAGGTTGTAATATGCAAAAGCATAATCCGGCTTGAGGATTATCGCCTTCTTGTATGCCTCGACGGCTGTTTCGGGTTGGCCCAAGTTGGCGCGTGCGACCCCAAGATTGATATGTGCAAAAACATGCTCGGGTTCGAGGTCTATCGCCTGTCGAAACGAGTTTACCGCTTCCTGCCAGAGCTCCGAATTCGCGTATGCAACTCCCAAGTTGTAATACGCCTCGGCCCAGTCCGGCTTGAGCTTGATCGCCTGCCTGAAGGCCTCCGCGGCTTCGGAGTGCCGGCCCAGTTGCAGGCTTGCATTTCCGAGGTTGTAGTGCACCTCGGCCATCTCCGGCTTCGGGTTTATTCTTTGCTTGTATGCCTCCACGGTTTCGGAGTGACGCCCCAGCTCCAGATAGATCGTCTTGAGCTTGAAGTGGGCCTGGTTGTTGCTCGGCTTGAGGTGCATCGTCCGGCGGAACGCGTTCGCCGCCTCGGACCAGCGTCCCAGCTTCACATAAGCGTTGCCCAGATGGTAATGAGCCTCGGCCCAATCCGGCTTGAGCCGTATTATTTCCTTGCACGTCTCCACAACTTCCAGATGATGACCAAGCGCATCGTAGGCAATCCCCAGCTTATAGTACGCCTCGGCCCAGTCTTCCTGGAGGCTTATCGCCCGCTTGTACGACTCCACGGCATCGGAGTATCGGCGCACCATGCTGTATGCGGTTCCCAGCTTGTAGTGTAAATCGGCGCGGTCGGGTTTGAGCTTTACCGCCATATCGAACCGATCGATGGCTTCTGCGGTCCGGCCGAGTTCCTCATACGCAATTCCTAATTTATAGTGGGCGTCGGCGTTGGCCGGTCGCAGGGCCGTCCACATGCGCCGAAAGAAGAGGTGGAGACTTCTTTTCTTCAAGGTGCCGGCTCCTTTATAGTCTCTGAATGCGGTCCTTGGAGAACCCGTGAACAACTTAGTCTGTTTCGGGGTGTGAACGGATGCATTTTTTGTGCCTTAGGCGTCTTTCCAGGCGAGAAATTCGACAATATACCTATAACATATTGCAATATTGGAAGTTATGAACTGCGAGGAAGAGCCGCATCGACGTCGCACGGGGCCAGCTTTTCGACGTTTTTGAACGCGGGAGGCGATATACAACCTCCGTTTCGGAAATCTCACGCCAAGCCGCAAAGACAAAAATCCATAGGCGGCTTTGCGACTTTGCGTGAGAATCTTGTATAGAGCAGATTGCGCAGATTCAGGACAGGAACCAGACAGGGGCAGGCCAGATTTTCCGGAAGCGATTGAAAAGAGAGGTCACTGGGGCAGGGTCCATCTTCTGTGAACTATGTCCCGAATTTTCTCAGGACCCTATTACCCTACGCCCCTGTCCTTCCAGGCGGGCAGCTTTGCCATCATGATTTTTGCCGCATCCCTCGCCGCCGAGCAGTCAAGCCCCTGCGTCCTGACGATGAAGCCGGCCAGCGAATCGAGCTTTTCCTCGTAGGACTGCATCGAGCCGTCGGGCCGGGCGCAGTGGACGCAGTAGTCGCGGCTCTAGTCCTGCATGGCGAAGTCCTCGGGCTTTTCCATCGGCATGCCGCAGGCGATGCACGCCTTTCTCATTGCACTTCCCCCCAGCTAAATAAAGGCCGACTCCGTTTTCTCGCCCTAAAGTAAACGAGACCGGCGACGCGCTGATTTCAAACCCGCGTCGCCAGTCTCTATGATATCACACTATCCGCTTTATTTTTTGGCCGTTTGTGCAAAGAACTCTTCTGCCCTCTGGCGAACTTGTTCGGGCGTGAGGTCTTCTTTGTGGGTGGCAAGGTCCCATTCATGTCCGAACGGGTCTGCAACCTTGCCGTAGCGGTCGCCCCAGAACATGTCGCTCACAGGCATGCGAACCTCCGCGCCCGCTTTTACGGCCCGGTCGAAAACCGTGTCGACGTCTTCGACGTAGAGGAAAAGCGACACGGCCGTTCCGCCCAACGTCTCAGCCGAGCGGGTCGTGCCTTCGGGACACTCGGAGCCGAGGAAGACACGGGAACTCCCGATCTGGAGTTCGGCGTGCATGACGTTCTCATCACCCGGCGCACTCATCCGCATAATCTCCTTTGCGCCAAAGGCTTTCTTGTAAAACTCGATAGCGCGACCTGCGTCCTTCACAACCAGGAGCGGCGTGATTGTATGATATCCCTCAGGTATCGGTCTCACTTTATTTGTTTTCATCTTTCATCCCTCCATCCGTACGGGACATACTGTTTCTAACACCTTACCAAATATGCCCCTTTTTCCTCCGCCAGTCTAGACGAGAATCCCCGTTCGCGAAAGCCGGACAGTTGCTGGGGTCGATTCTGATCAGATGGGATTAAATGGGGACAGAGCCTGCTCTCTCGAATAGTTCGCGGACCCTGAACTTCTTTTTGGAGAACAATTGGAATACCGCATTGAACCCCGACACCCCTCCATCGACAAGTTTTTGATAACCGCGCTCTAAACGACTCACTTCTTTGGAATCCTTTGAGGGTCGCACCAGGTAGATGTATGGGGGGCCGTCTCCCTTCTTAGTTTTCGATTCCAGAAACGCGACGTCCTTCGGATGCTTTTCTCTCCGTCGATAGAGCGCTTGTTCAATGCCCGGATACTGTTTCAGCGTGGCCCGTGTGATGATTTTTTCCAGGATGCTTGGCGGAGGTATCTGTTGGCCGGGCAGGCGGCTTGAGAAAACCAGGGTGTGAGTACAACCTTCTTCAATAGCTGATGGGAACGGGATGGCTTCGAATACTCCTCCATCGAAATAGTGGCGGCCGTCTATTTGTACCGGCGGCCCGGCGACGGCGGGAAGCCTGGCTGTGGCGAGGAGCGCCCGATAAATGTCATCCGGCGACGAAAAATCCCGAAGACGAGCCGCCTTCAGTTCTTCTACACAACTTGCCAGCATCACGAGCGGAATCGGAGAGGCGAGTATCGCTTTACAATCCAGAACCTTCTGCTTCTTGGTAACTTCATATACCAAATAGTCGAGAGACATAATCGGTCGCTGGGAGTAAAGCAGTCGGCGCATATTTATAAACATTCGATTGTTGATATTCTGATAGTATATCGTGCCCCCATAGGTCGCCTGACCTGCAATGAGATACGCGCCATTGAAGGCGCCCGCGGATGTGCCGTATATAACATCGAACACATTCAACAGCCCCAAATGCTCTATGGCGACTCCCATGCCGGAAGTGACTATCCCCCTCATCCCGCCGCCTTCTATAGCCAATCCCAGCTTAAATCGGTCGGTGCGCTCACCGGGGCGAGAGTTCTCCTCTTTCCTCTTCCGCATCAACTCCAAAACCGCATGCATACGCTTTACCTCTTGTTTCCGGGCTGTGACTTAAAGGGGACAGACCTCATTTTTTCACACGTCCTCATGCGTTCCAGTTTCCAAGAGTTTTCGATTCGGCCTGCGTGCCCAAAATTATAGTATATGCACCGACTTCACCTGTCAAGGCAGCCAAGTGCTCTCACAAGGATACTGAGACATTGTCTTCACGGCGTGTTACACGGATATAATATCGGGAGTATGCTACAATGAAAGCACATGTCACGATTCAATGGAAAGACAGCTTGCGAGAAACGGTCAGAGGAGCATGTCACTACCACAGAAGCTGGGACCGTTATCGGAGGCAGCCCGATGAAGAGAAACACGTTTTTGGTTAGCCTTTGCATCGTGTCTCTTCTGGGAGCCTCATCGTTGATTTTCGCCACAAAATTGGGCGTTGGAACCGCTTACGATTCGGCCATCTATATCGGCGCCGCTCGAAACCTGCTGGATGGCAAGGGTCTGACCATACCATTTATCAGCAACGAAGCAGAGCCGATGACCCACTATCCGCCATTGTTTCCGGTTTTGCTGTCGGCAATTGGATTTCTCGGCATAGACCCGATGGCGGCCGCCAGGTGGGTCAATGTATTTGTTTTTGGAGCCAACATCTTTCTGGTCGGCCTTGTGATATCCAGATTCACTCACGGTTCTCCTTGGACCGCTCTCTTTGGTTCGCTTCTGACCGCAAGTTCCGCCGTTGTGCTGTGGATTCACCTGTGGGCGTCCACAGACCCATTGTTCATCTTACTGGGGCTCGCGGGCATTTTCCTGATGCATGAATATCTGGAAAAGAAAGGCCAACCGCTTCTCATATGCTCTGCTGTTTTGATTGCGTTGGCTTTTCTCACAAGATATTCGGGGATTGCGCTCGTATGCACGGGGGCAATAGGCATTCTGTTGCTAAGTCCCAAAACATTATTTGAGAAGGCTCGGGATTCGTGCGTGTTTCTTGCTATCAGTTCTTTGCCGGTGGCGCTCTGGCTCGTGAGAAACGTTGCCTTGTCGGGAAACGCCACAGACCGAAGCGCAGCTTTTCACCCTATTACGGCAACCCATCTTCGCCTTGCGCTTGAGAACATTTCAGCATGGATATTACCCACATCGGTTCCCGACACCATTCGGATGATCTCTGCGCTC
Source organism: uncultured bacterium (assembly GCA_964607485.1). GTDB lineage: Bacteria > Abyssobacteria > SURF-5 > SURF-5 > SURF-5 > CAZSKP01. The sequence goes on from CAZSKP010000028.1 coordinate 62,183, forward strand.
ATGTTCGTTACGGTGGCGGCGGCGGCACATGTGTTCTTGTCGCTGAGAAAAAAGAAACAGGCTGAAGGCGACGCTGCCACTCATTATCCATCCAGGTTCCACTCTCTGGCAGCTATTTTCATTATCACGTATGGCGCGCTCTTGGTTATCTCCATTTCGTTTTTCGATACGTACATACCGCTCGATGACCGAATCCTGTCGCCGATACATGTTTTTGGGATGATTATCACTTTATGCATCGGATATCAACTGCTCAGTCTCGCGGAGGGAATGAAACTTGTCAAAATCTCTGCCGTTGCCGTTTGCACGCTGTTCTTGGCATTCTATCTTTCCAAAGGCGAATCTCTCGTCACGAGCGCTCATGACACTGGACTCGGCTTGGCCGGCAGAGAATGGCAAGATAATCCCGACGTCAAGCAATTGAGGGAGCTTACTCCGGATGTCCATATTTATAGCAACAAACCATATGCGATCTACCTGCTGTCGGGAAGATCCGCTTCCCGGGTTCCTGGCAATCTTAATGACGAAACGGGAAAGACAAACGAGAGCTATCCCGCCGAAGTGGCGGCGATGAATGAGCAGCTCAGAAATAAGAAAGCGGTAGTTATCAATTTCGACGTTATCCCACCGCAATGGGGCATGCTCCTTGAAAAAGAGTCTGACGATCGGCCACGCCTATCTCCCGCTGACCGGTCGGCGGAATGAGAATTGGCCGAGTGAGGTCAATATCTTTCCGCCTGTTTGGATATTTGCGGGTCACCCTCTTCAGTGCGTTGAGAAACATGTTGGTCCACATCAGTATTCTCATTTGCGACGTTCATCCATAAGGTCATCCACTGTGCCCCAAAGGTTTCCCTGAAGGTAACAGCGCGGCCTTTCTTCACAAGCGTTGCATTCTTCTTAGATGGTGGGCTACCTAATGGGGTGGAATTTTGGGAGGGAGATGTCGCCGGTGATGTCCTCGAAGGTTACTTCGACAGGCATGCCGATGCGGACATCTTCGGGTTCGACGTCCACAATGTTCGACATCATTCGCGGGCCTTCGGCGAGTTCGATGATTGCGACGACATACGGAACATCCGGAGCAAAGGCCGGGCCGGGCGGCCGGTACACTATGCTGAACGTGTGAACCGTCCCCTTCCCTTCGGCCTCTATCCATTCTATGTCTTCCGACAGGCAATCGGGACAGAACTTGTTCGGAAAGAAGAAGACTGTGCCGCACGCACGGCATTTCGGCAAGAGCAGTCTATGCGCCTTGCACCCGTTCCAGTATTCCCGCGCATTCTCGCTCACTTCGGGAATCGGCTTCATGTATTCGGTCATGAGTAGTCCTTTGCGAGCAGCATTGCAGTGACGGAGGAGAATATCCCACCGACGCCGCTTACGAATCCCACGCCTGCGCCTTCGACCTGGCGCTCGGGCTCGACCTCGCCGCGAAGCTGTCTGACGGCCTCGGTGATGTGGAATATTCCCGACGGCAAGCCGGGATGACAGTGCGAGAGACAGCCGCCGTGCGTGACTATCGGCAGCGGGGGGGGGGGGGGGGGGGGTGTGGGGGGGGGGGGGGGGGGGGGGGGGGGGGGGGGGGGGGGGGGGGGGGGGGG
>CAZSKP010000029.1:0-60673 GCA_964607485.1 uncultured bacterium
AGCGTCTCCTCGGGCCCCTCGAACACTATCCGTTGCAGGCCCGCTCCAAGTATTCGCTCCGCCCGCTCGAACGTGAGCCGAGCCTCCTCGAACCGCTCGCACAGTTCCCGACCCATTCCGACATATTGGCTGCCCTGGCCCGGGAATATCCATGAGGTCTTGCCCATCCCACTGCTCCTCCACGCTCTCGCCGACACGAGGAAATCAAGTTTCGGATGTGCTTACGACCTGGCGGCCGTTGTAGAATCCGCATTCCGGACAGACCCTGTGAGCGAGAGAGGGCCTGCCGCAATTCGGGCATTCTATTACGTTCGGCGGCTTGAGCGCGAGATGGGAACGACGTTTATCCCGACGGGCGCGCGCGATCTTGCGTTTTGGTTGAGCCATCTGGGTTCCTCCATCTATTCAATCCACATGCATACCACACCGAGGCGGATGATGGCAAGAGCCATCACCCTCCAAAACAGAAGCGTGTCCGTCTACTTTCCTTCAAGTTTTGACCTTAACTCTTTGAGCTTGTCAAAAGGCGAAGCTCCCCTGTGCTGCTCGCACTTGCACGCGGCTACGTTCAGGTCCGCGCCGCACTGGGGACAAAGCCCCTTGCAGTCAGGCCGACAGATCGGTTTGATCGGCAGGCTCGTCAGGATCAAGTCTTTGACCTCCCGCAAAAGGTCAATAGAATCTCCTTCGTAAAATGAGAGATTCGAGTCGGGATCGAGCGTTTCGCCCTCTTTTCCCGTCCGCTCCTTCTCGGGCACGTACACGACGCTCACATCCAGTTCGAGCGGCATCTTGAACGTCGTAAGGCAGCGACTGCATTCCGGATGAACCGCCCCCCGGATGGTTCCTTCAACGTAGATATCGTCGTCGGCCTTGGCGACATGACCGACAAACACAATCGCCTCGTCGAGGCTGTACCCGGGCAGGTCCAGGTTTATCTCGGACGGCTCAATGCCGCCTTCTATTTGCTCCCCCTCTTCGGGGATTTTGTCCACACGAATTTTCATTCTCTGAAAAATGCGCGTCACCCCGAAGTCTTCGGGAGAAAAACAGGTTCCACTCTTGGAATTTCATCCAGTGGGTGGCCGCAAAAGGAAGGAACAATAATCCACAACTTGTGACGAAGGAGCAGGAGGCGATATTTCCCGTCAATCCACAGGACTCAGAAGTATCCCCCACTGCTCCCCAACGGGCAACTAAACAACTCGCCGGCCAGCCACTCAACAAACCAATTCTCGTTTGAACGTCGTTGTGGCCGTCTGTACTGCCACAAATCTCCTTTCGCGCTCCCATCGATGTTAGCATTTACGGGCTTTTTTGTCAAGCGAGCCAGATAGAGGCCCTCTGATGATTTAAAATTGAAATTGTTCACCATAAGTAGTGAGCGCCCGTCGTTCGCCCGCGTACGAGGCTTCAGGCACGCACATAGGCCTGTCCCACGCCGCAACCCAAGGCCAGGGGGAAAAACGGTTCTTCCTTGATTCTGCCCGGAAAACGCGGCAATGGCGTTGACAACTCCCCTTCGTTTCTTGTATACTGTCGCCCGGTTGTTTAGTTTCCTGCCTTCTTGTTTCTTTTGCCCCTTTAAACTTACTGGTGAGGAGGAGAGGTTATGATTGGAGAGGTTGCGGCAGTAGTAGAAAAGGGCGTTTTCCTGACGCTTGGATCGGGCGTGCTTGCACTCCTGTTCGTCGGCTATTTGGCCAGTTCGACCATGAAGGCGGATGCCGGCAGTGAGAAGATGCGCAAGATATCGTCGATGGTCCAAGCAGGCGCAAAAGCGTTCCTGAAGCGAGAGTACGCGTACGTTTCGACATTCGTCATCATCATCGCGGTGCTCATCTGGTGGGCGCCGTTCATTTGGAAGGCTGTCGTGCCCAACAGACCCCCAATTGACCTGAGTTGGAAGACATCGCTCTGCTTCATATCGGGAGCCCTGATGTCGGCCCTCGCGGGGTATATAGGCATGAGCATTGCCACCCGCTCAAACGCCCGGACCACGGAGGCGGCACGGACATCGGGCGTCAACGGTGCATTGAACGTCGCCGTTTCGGGTGGAGCGGTGATGGGGATGAGCGTTGTCGGTCTCGCATTGTCGGGTCTATGCATTGTCTATCTGATATTCCGCGATCCCGTTGCCGTAAACGGTTACGCGATGGGCGCGAGCCTCGTGGCGCTGTTTGCGCGCTCGGGCGGCGGCATCTTCACGAAGGGCGCCGATATGGGCGCCGACCTCGTGGGCAAGGTCGAGGCCGGCATTCCGGAAGACGATCCCCGCAACCCCGCCGTCATCGCTGACAACGTGGGCGACAACGTGGGCGACGTGGCCGGCCTTGGAGCCGACTTGCTCGAGAGCTATGTCGAGGCGATTATTGCCAGTATCGCTATCGCTTTTTCGCTCTTTTTGGCCGGAAACATCAGCGAAGAGGCGTTCAGCTCACTACAGCTCATTCCGTTCTTGATTGCCGCCGTTGGGGTCATCGCTTCGATTATCGGCGTTATGTATGTGAAGGTGAGCGGCGGAAAAAACGCGCAGTCGGCGCTCTTGATGGGCACATATGTCGCCGCAGGCCTCACTATTCTTGGAAGCGCCGGGGTAATAGCCGTCGTTGGTGTTCCATTCGAAGGAGTATTCGGAACCTATGCGAAATGGGGCCCGTTCTGGGCAATTGTGCTCGGCATCGTCTCGGGCATTATTGTCGGGTTCACGAGCGAATACTTTACATCCGGCCATTATAAGCCGGTCAGGAACCTGGCCGAATCGTCACAGAGCGGCCCGGCCATAACCGTCACGGGCGGAATTGCCGTCGGCATGATGAGTACGACCGTTCCCGTCATTGTATTGGCAGCCGCAGTGATACTTGCATATAAGGTCTCCGGCATGTACGGTGTCGCGCTGGCTTCGCTCGGCATGCTCGCCACGACCGGCATGATCGTCTCCGTGGACAGCTACGGACCGGTCGCCGATAACGCCGGCGGGATTGCTGAAATGGCCGGTTTGGACAAGAGTGTCAGGGAGATTACCGACAATCTGGATGCGGTTGGCAACACAACGGCGGCCATTGGAAAGGGCTTCGCCATCGGTTCGGCCGCTTTCGCGGCGCTCAGCCTCGTGACTGCATTTATCAGTTCGGCAAAGTTGCTGGATGTCCAGTTGACATCCCCGACCGTCATGGCCGGCCTGCTCATCGGCGGCATGCTGCCCTTCCTGTTCTCCTCGCTCCTCTTCGGGGCGGTCAGCAAGTGTGCCTTCGAGATGATTGCCGAAGTGCGCCGCCAGTTTAGAGACATCAAGGGTCTGATGGAAGGCAAAGCCGATCCCGACCCGACCACCTGCGTGGATATCAGCACGCGCAGCGCCATTCGGGGGATGTTGCTCCCGGGCATCATAGCCATCCTTGCCCCTGTTGCTGCCGGTTTCATCTTGGGGCCTGGCGGATTGGCAGGAATGCTGATTGGCGCGCTGGTGACCGGCGTGATGCTCGGCATCCAGATGGCCAACAGCGGTGGCGCGATGGACAATGCCAAGAAGCATATCGAGAAGGGCAACTTCGGAGGCAAGGGCTCCGATGCCCACAAGGCGGCAGTGGTTGGCGATACCGTGGGCGACCCGCTGAAAGATACGGTCGGCCCATCCATTAACATTCTCATAAAGCTAATGGCCGTCATATCGCTCGTCCTGGCGCCGCTGTTCATGGTGCTTTAGGAAACAGGCGCAACGCTATCGAGTGAGTTCTGGGGGCAGCCTCTTTCGTTTCGCTCAGAAGAGGCTGTCTCCTTTCCGTATCCGCCCCTTTGCCCTCCAAAGTAGAGGGGGTCGCCCTTCGGGCGTGGGAATCCCGTCGAAATGAGGCGTCCATGAGGGCGTGTCGCCATCTCGCTTGCACCGCAGAGAGGTGTATGATAGAATACAACCCAGCTAGCGGGGCCGAAGGGACCCGCATCCGGAGGTGAGATTTTGAATAGGTACGAAGTGCTGTTCGTGATTCGGCCCGACGCGGCAGAGGAGACGGTCGCCGAGGTAACCGAAAAGGCGCAGGAACAGGTGACGCGCAACGGAGGCATCATTCTCGCGCTCGAAAACTGGGGGCGCAAGAAACTCGCATACGAGATAAGCCGCTTTACCGAAGGCATTTATGTGAAAATGGACTTCGAGGCGTCGGGCGACGTCGTTGACAAGCTGGCCCGACATTTCACGCTCAGTGAGGATGTAGTTCGTCATCAGACCATACATCAGACGGACAGGAAATCGGCCGCAGGCTGAGAGGAACCGCCGCGATGTCGCAGCTCAGCATGATAGAGGTCAACAAGGTCTTCCTCGCAGGGAGACTCACGCAGGACCCCGAGCTCCGCTACACGCCCTCCGGCGCGGCGGTGACAACCCTGCGAATGGCCGTTAACACGACCTACTGGAGTAAAGACAGCGAAAAACGCGAAGAGGTCTGCTACGTAAACGTGAACGTGTGGCAGAAACAGGCAGAGAAGTGCGTCGAATACCTGAGCAAGGGGAGGCCCGTATTCATCGAAGGCCGCTTGCAGAGCAGGCAGTGGGAAGCACAGGACGGCCAGAAGAGGACAAGCATCGAAGTCAATGCGAATAGGGTTCAGTTCATGGACTGGAGCGGAGAGCGGGATGAAACCACGCCTTCCCGCGGCAAGGCTTCCGCGCGTCCGCCGGAATCGTCCCCCGGACCGGAGGAGTCGGACGATATCCCCTTCTGACAAGGAGACAGACGTTCGCGAAGTGGCGTCATACCAAGGAAAGGAATAAATGGCAAAGCCAAGAAGAACCTTTGGGCGCAGGAAAATCTGCCGCTTTTGCGCCGACAAAGTGCCAGCGGCGGACATCAACTACAAGGATGTCCAGAGGCTGAAACACTACACCACGGAGCGCGGAAAGATTATTCCCCGCAGGATTTCGGGCGCCTGCGCGAGACATCAACGAGCCCTGAGCAAGGCCATCAAGCGCTCACGCATGGTGGCGCTTATGCCCTTCACCGCCGATTAATCTCTTGCTGCGCATCATGTCAACGCGTTCTGTCGGGGCTTTCCTACGCGCTCGGAGACGTACATAGGGGGCGGTGGCGATTCACCCACGGGCCGTTGGCTTACGCATCCAACCTCGTTGAAGCTGGTCCCCGAGGATTTCGCTGGAACGCAAACTAGGCGGGCGGGTATCTCTTCCCGCCAACGCTTCTGAAAGGAAGGCCGATGAAGGTCATACTTCGAGAAGAGGTAAAGAGGCTGGGCAAGCCCGGCGACGTGGTCGAGGTCAAGGACGGCTACGCTCGCAACTACCTGATTGCACGCAATCTCGCCGTCAGGGCCGACGCGGGCCGCCTAAGACAGCTCGAGCACGAAAGGAAGGTCCTTCGCGACAAGAAGGAAAAGGTGCTCAAGGAAGCAAGAATGCTCGCCGAGGAGATAAGCAAGACCTCGTGCACCATCTCGGTGCAGGTGGGGGAAGAAGACAAGCTGTTCGGTTCCGTCACCGCCATGGACATAGCAGAATCCCTCAGCAAGGAGGGCGTGGAGGTCGACAAGAGAAGCATCCATCTGGAGGAACCGATCAAGTCGTTGGGTGTGTTCAGCGTCCCCGTCAAGATCATGCCCGACGTGGAGGCCAAGCTGAAGGTCTGGGTGGTAAAGGAATAACTTGACCGAAACCTGTGCGGCGCTGTCTGTAACGAGCAACTGCCCCTGAGGGGATTCACGTGGCCACAAAAGAGACATCTCCTCCCACGAAGGTACCTCCCCACAACCGCGACGCCGAGCAGAGCGTTCTGGGAGCGATGCTTTTCGACGAACGCGCAGTCGGCCAGAGCATCGAGAAACTGCGCGACTATCACTTCTACGACGAGGCGCACCGCCGGATATTTCGGGCAATAGTTGACCTGTACAACGAGAGCTCGCCCATCGACCTCATTAGTGCTTCCGACAGACTGCGCAGGAGCGGCGAGCTCGAATCCGTCGGGGGCGCCACGTACCTCGCCCAGCTCCTCGACATGGTTCCCACCGTCGCCCACGTCGACTACTACTCCCGAATAGTGCTTGAGAAGGCCTGGCTCAGGGAACTGCTGACGGCGGCGACGGAAACCATGACCGACGCTTACGGCGAAGGCCCCGACGTCGAGGAGGTGCTCGACAGGGCGGAGAAGCGAATATTCGACATCGTTGAGCGCCGAATCGTTACCTCGATCACGCCGGTGGGAGAATTGGTGCATCCGGTGTTCCAATGGGTCGATGACCTGTACAACGACCGGCGCGAGGTCACGGGCACTCCCACGGGCTTCATCGATTTGGACCTCAAGCTTCGGGGTCTCCAGAAATCCGACCTCATCATCGTGGCTGGCAGGCCGTCGATGGGGAAGACGAGCTTCGCCCTCAATATCGCCGAACACGTCGGCATCAGGGAGAAGAAAGCAGTCGCCATTTTCAGCCTTGAGATGGGCAAAGAGCAGCTTGTCCTCAGGATGCTCTGCTCCGAGGCGGCGCGCGAGGTCTCAAGAGAGAATATCAGCCTGAGCGGCCTCCAGACAGGCTACTTCGGCAGCAACCTTTATCCCGTGCTGACGGACGCCGCCGGCCGGCTCGCGCAGTCCAACATCTTCATCGACGACTCGCCCACGCTTTCCGCCATGGAAATCAGAGCCAAGGCACGAATGCTTAAGGCGCGGAAACAGCTCGACCTGATCGTCATCGATTACCTGCAACTCATGGAAGAGAGCGGCAGGCGGGCGGAGAACCGGCAGCAGGAAATCGCTATGATTTCCCGACACCTGAAGGCACTGGCGCGCGAACTCGAGGTGCCCGTGATCGCGCTCTCACAGCTCAGCCGCGCCGTTGAGCGGCGCGAGGAGAACCGCCCGCAGCTCGCCGACCTGCGCGAATCGGGCGCGATCGAGCAAGATGCCGACGTCGTGCTCATGCTTTACCGCGAGGAGTACTACTGGCGTTTGCAGAACCCGAGCAAGGACCCCGGAGAAAACCTCTTGAACAAAGCCGAGGTGATTGTGGCCAAGCAGCGCAACGGACCGACCGGTGTGATCGACCTCAATTTCTTCGGCGACCAGGTGCGGTTTGAAAGCCGGACGAAGCAGACCGAGCCGTTCTGATGAATGAGTTGAGCGAGGGAAAACTGAGCAGCTTATAAAGGAGATCGTTATGTTTACAGGTTCAATGGTGGCGCTCGTGACCCCTTTCAAAAACGGCAAGGTGGACGAAGCCAAGATTCCCGAGCTTGTCGAGTTTCAGCTCAGCAGAGGCACAAGCGTCATCTGTCCGTGCGGCTGCACCGGCGAGGCCGCGACCCTGAACCACGACGAGCAGATTCGAATCATACAGATCGTCGTCGAGACGGTTGCGGGAAGAGCGAACGTGGTCGCCGGCACTGGCTCTAACAGCACAGAGGAGGCTCTCCAGCTCACGCGACGTGCAAAAGATGTGGGCGTGGACGGAGCACTGATGATCACGCCGTACTACAACAAACCCACCCAGCGCGGGCTCCGGACTCACTACGAGAAGATAGCCACCTCGGTCGACCTGCCTATCATGCTGTACAACGTCCCCGGCCGGACGAGCGTGAACATGCTCCCCGAGACCGTGGCCGAACTCTCCCAGACCGAAAACATCGTCGCCATCAAGGAAGCCAGCGGTAACCTGGACCAGGTAAGCGCAATACTGAACCTCTGCGACATCAACGTGCTCTCGGGCGACGACTCGCTCACGCTGCCGATGCTCGCAATCGGGGCGAAGGGAGTCGTCAGTGTGGCTGCCAACGTCGCGCCCGCCGAAGTAGCGGCACTCATAGACAGCTTCAACAGTTGCAACATGGACGAGGCTCAGCGGATACATTATCAGTTGCTGCCGTTGTTTAAAGTGTTGTTTTGCGAGACTAATCCTATTCCCGTGAAGCGGGCGCTGAGCTTGATGGGAATGATCGAAAACGAGCTCAGGCTCCCGCTTGTTCCCCTTTCTGCGGAAAATGAGCCCAAGTTGAGGGCAGTGCTCGAGAAGCTGGGGTTGTTGGAATTGGTGTAGGGTGGAGGCCCCGAAGTGGCATTGAGAATCGGTGTGTTTGGTGCGTGCGGCCGGATGGGTCGGCGGATAGTCGAGCTTGCCAGCCGTGACAAGGACTTCGAGGTGAGGGCTGGAATCGAGTATCCCGGCCATCCCGCCGTCGGCCAGCCCCTCGGAGCTCTGTTCGGAATCCCCGACCTGAATGTGACGCTTGTGGAAAGCGTGCACAAGGTGCTCAACGACGTCGAATGCATCATCGCGTTTGCGACACCCGAGGCGACTCTTGACTGCATGCGCGACGTTCACGCCGACCGAAAAGCGTTCGTCATCGGGACGACCGGTTTCAGCCCTGAGCAAGTGGAGGAAATCAAGCGTCTGAGCCAGCATGTTCCGTGCCTGATGTCCGCGAACATGAGCATCGGCGTCAACACGCTGCTGGCTCTCTCGAAGCGGATAGCGAAGGTCTTGGGCGACAATTTCGACGTGGAGATTGTGGAGGCGCACCACAATCAGAAGCGCGATGCACCCAGCGGCACCGCGCTTATGCTCGGCGAGGCCATCGCCGAGGCCACAAACCGCACACTCATCGACAACGTTACGTATGGAAGAGAGGGGATTGTCGGGCCGAGGCCGAAGAACGAAATAGGCATCCACGCAGTCCGCGGCGGAGACATCGTCGGCGACCATACCATCATCTTTGCCGGTCAGGGTGAGCGCATCGAGATAACCCACCGCGCCCACAGCCGCGACAACTTCGCGCGAGGAGCCCTCCTGGCCGCCAAGTTCATCGTCCGCCAGCCCGCCGGACTCTACACGATGCAGGACCTCCTGAAGCTCACGTGAACCGGGAAGACTTCCCGTCCACGCTTCCGCTTCGTCGAAATCCAGAAAAAAGCAGATAAGAAGAATAATGCGGCGCTAGAATATGATTCGCAGTAGCGAGGCGGTGCCGTAGGCGGCTACGGACATGACGATGCCCGCTATCATCACGCCCCCCGCAATGGCGAGGAAAGCGTTCCGCGTCTTCAGGCCGAGCACGAATGCCACGGCGGCGCCCGTCCACGCGCCCGTGACCGGCAGGGGGATGGCGACGAACAACACCAGCCCGAACGTCTCGTAGCGCTTCACCTTCTCACTTTTGGTGCGGGCGCGCTCGAACACCCAGTTGAAGAAGCGCTCGCCCAGCGCGAATCGACTGCCCCAGCGCGACAGCGGGCCGAGCGTCAAGAGGATGGGAAGCACGGGTATCAGGTTGCCGACCAGCGATATCGGCAACGCCTCTCGGAGAGGGATATCCCCCAGTGGGGAGGCTGCGTATATCATCGCGCCCCTCAGCTCGCTTATGGGGAGCATAGCGAGCACGAACGTCACTCCCTTGGCCGACATGAAGTTGGAGAGAAAGAGCGCGATGGCTTCTCTCATGCCTTTACCTTCCAATCCTTAAGCTTTTCAATCGCCTTGTGATTCGTCAAGTCGAGATGGATGGGCGTAAGGGAGATCTTGCCCGCACGGATCGCGTTGATGTCGGTGCCGCTGTCGTCGGCCCAGCGCGGCTCGCCGTTGCCTATCCAGAAGTAAGCGCGCCCCCGGGGATCCACTTTTTCCACGATCACATCGCCATATGAGCGCCTTCCTTGTTTGGTCACGACCACGCCCTTTATCCTGCTTGCGGGCAGATTGGGCAGGTTCACGTTCAGCAGGGTGTCTCTCGGCAGGCCCTCCCTCAGCACCTTCCGCGCGAGCTTGGCCGCGAATCTGGCCGCCATGTCGTAGTGCACCTTCTTGCCCTCCCGCCCTATCGATATCGCCATGGCGGGTATGCCCAAGAGAGTGGCCTCGAAAGCGGCCGAGACCGTGCCCGAGTATGTGATGTCATCGCCGAGGTTGTGCCCGAAGTTGATTCCCGAACACACGAGCGCCGGTTCTGCGGGCAATATGCGATGATAGCCGAGCAGAACGCAGTCGGTGGGAGTTCCCTCGACGGCTGTCACCCGCGGGCCGACTTCCACTATTCGCAGCGGGTGCCGCAACGTGAGCGAATGGCCCACGGCGCTCTGCTCCCTGTCGGGAGCGACCACATAGACCTCACCCAGCGCACCCAGATGCTCGGCCAGGACCCTCAGGCCCTGCGCCTGGACACCGTCGTCGTTCGTGACCAGTATCAGTTTCTTCCGCTTCGCCCTTTTTCCCATTCTCTTCCTTGACGAACAAAAAATCAGGGCGGCGCCTCGTTCACCGCCCTCGTAACAACCAAATGGCATACGCTGATGACACGGACAGTTCCATTATACATCATTTCCGACCGAAGTCAACGGATGGGGGTTCTTCAGGATTCGTGCCTTTCTCTCTTTGCGAAAAGAAAGAAAGAAAGAGAGAAACGCCTTGGCTCAGGCGGTCACGGAGAGCAGGCGGGAATTGTTGGCGAGTTGCCTTAGGGTGGAGTGCCGGGACCCATTGCCGTTTCCGTCGTCGCGACTGTTGGCGGGGGCTGCGTCGGCCAATGCCTTCTCGAAGTCGATCTCGGCCCATGCCGACCGCAGGTTTTGAAGGATATCGAGCACGTTGTCGAGTAGGCGCATCTCCTTGGTGAAGTTCACCTCAATCAATCGTCCGATCATGTACACGTACAGACGCTGCAGATTCTTTGCGACTTCTCCTCCCTCCTCCATTTTCAGGATCCGGAGCAGCTCGGTTACGATGTCGCGGGCCCTCACGATCGACTTGTAGCTTCTAACGTAGTCTTTCTGTTCAATCGAATCCTTGGCTTCGGAGGCGAACTTAATTGCTCCGTCGTAGAGCATGAGTATGAGGTCTTTTTGACTGAGGCCGTTGATGTGTTCCTCCCGGTAGCACTTTGCCGCCTTCGCGGAAACTATATCGCCCTTGCGCTCCTCGACCATTTTTCCCCTTCCCCCTGCTGCAATATTAGCCGTTATTCCTTCTCGTGAGCGTGTTTGTCAGAGGCAGGTTCTGAAGCTGTTGTATGAGAAAATCACCTTGCGAGGTGAGTGATGCCAACGAGGCCTCCAGCCGTGCGAAATCCGAGAGCAGCGATTGTCTCTTCTCTTCAAGCCGCTCATTCATACTTTCGATGTCAGAGTCGAGATCGTCTATCTGACGCGTGAGCGTGTCCGTCCGAGTGGTTACACGTCCATCGACGGGGTGTGTCAGGAAGCCTAGCTGGTCATTCAGGCGCGCACCGAGGCCGTCGATGACGGTCACCACGCCTTCGGACTCAGAGGAGTTCACCTCCGATGGGGTCAGCGTCACGAGAAGCGCCAGGCCGTCGGTCGTCGCGTTGCCCGCGTTTCCCGTGAGAGTCTGTCCGCTGCCTGTCGCGGGTTCTCCGTTGATTGTCCCGGCCACGTCCTGGCCCGAGGTGGCGACCGCTGCCGTAAGACCCAGCGTTGCGAACGCGCTGTTTTCGGGCTCAGAGCCCAACTGGACCGATGACGAGGACCCGTAACTGGATGATGTGAAGAGCAGCCGCCCGCCGGAGAATTCGACCGAGACATGTTTTCCGGCGAGTTGTGGGTCGGCGCTCAACTGTGCCTGTAATGCGGCCGCCAAGTCGTCGCCCGTGTTGTAAGTCTGCGCTGACAACGTCAGCACAGAACTCTCCTGGCCGTCCACCCTCAGGCGTATCTGGTTGTCGCTGGTAGTGAGTGTTATCGGAAAGCTGCCTAAAGCAGCGCCCTCAAGCGTGCCTCCCGTGGCGGCGGTAGTGATGTCGACCGCGAACCCGGAACTACTCAAGATGGTCTTGTCGCTCGAGGTAAGATACGTGATATCTGGGTTTGTCGTTGTGAAGCTCGTGGAGAAGAGGTCCGCGACCCCCTCCAGGTTCGCCGCGAGCGCTCCATCGAGTTTCGCGTCGTTGATGACGAGCTTTCCGGTCTCGGCGACCGATGTTACGCCGATGGCCGCGAGGCGGTTCATGTCCGTGGGCAAGCCGGGGACAACGCCGGTCGCTATTCGCCTCATATCGTTCTGCACGCTCATCAGCAGCGAGTCGCCGAGCAGCAGGCCTCCTTCTTGCGTAACGGGGTCATACCGAAGCTGCTCGTTCAGAAAATCGATGACTTGGTTGTACGATTCGACGAATCCCTCTATCGCCCCCCGCACGTCCTCGGTGTCGTTTGAGACGGAAATCCTCACTGACGTAGCCGCGTCCGCCCCCAGGAGGTTCAGCGTGACCCCGGGAACGACGCCAGTGACCGTGTTCGTGGCGGACTTTATCGTGATGGGCGCTCCGCCGCCGGAACTGCTGCCCAGGGTGAGAGAGGCGTCCTGCGCCGCCTGTGTGGTCGGGACGAACGTGTCTATCCTGAAACGATCTCCGGCGGTGAGCGTGCCGCTGTCGGTGAACGCGATGGACACCCCGTCCTCCAGAAGCGTTCCGCCGGTGGCGGTCAGGAATCCGGCTCCGCCGTTGTCGTCGAACGTCAGGCCGCCGTCGGTCGAGAAGCGGAACGTGGCTGCGCCGACCGCGCCGTCCGACATTATCTCCACGATGAACGTCTGGTTTTCGGCTCCCGTGTATGTCCCCAGGGATGAGGCGGTGCCGGTGTAGGAGGAGCTGTTGCTCGCGTCCGCCTCAGCCGCGTCGATGTTGTTGTTGACAAAATCGGGCGCCTTTCCGCCCGTGAGGCTGACCGTCACATCTACCGTGTTTGCAGCGCCCGTGACCGTGCTGGTCAATAGCAGCCGGTAAGGGTTCGAGGCACTGCCGTCGTTAACGATGGCTGCCGTGACATCTGCGCCTGAACTGTTGATCGCGTCTCTCAGACCAGCCAGTGTGTTGTTTCCTGCGTCGATTTCTATCTCAGTAGTTGCTCCCGAGCCGACCCGGATGGTAACCGTGCCGACGCCAATGCTCGTCGTGTCCGTATCCGCGAAGCCCTGTGAGGCCAACTGGTGAGCCTGTGCAAGCTGGTTGACCCTAATAAAGTGAGTGCCGGGGGCCGCATTGCCGGTGACGGAAGCCGATAGGAGGGACTCGTGGCTGGAGGTGACAGTCTGTGTCTGGAAATTCTTCTGTTTGGATAGAGTCGTCGCCGAAGCCTTAAGACCGAGGAGAAGCCCGTTGAAGCTCTGTATGGCCGTCAGCTTCGCGGTCTCATCGGTCTTTTTCGTCGACACAAGGTCTATTCGGCGCTGCTCCGCAGCGACTATGGTGTCTATGATAGACTGCCAGTCGATTCCCGAGTATATTCCAGAAAAATATATGTCACCCATCCCGGTTCCCTCTGTTTATCATCCGCTTTCGTCAAGGAGGATACCGACAATGTTGCGTATCTTCGCGTAAACGTCCAGCAGCTCTTGGGGAGGAATCTGACGAATGACTTCACCGTGTTCGTCGAGCACCTGAACCGCCGACCGTCCGCTGGCCTCGTCGTGAATGAAGTTGAGGCTGCTTCCGATTTCGCTCAGGTACTTGTTGATTCCGTCAAGAGTGCTCTCCATCTCAGCAGCGTCCATTTCAACAGCATCCGCCCCAGCGAGCGTTTGCGGCGCAACGGACGCAAACTGAGATGTCGCTGGCGGGCTGCTTCCAACTCGACGGGCAGTACTGACACCGGACGTAGTTCCAGCAGCCGGGTCAAGGCCTGGGTAGCCTGCCTGATCAACTCTGATGCCCATTAGGTTACACCTCCTTGGGGCACATGAACCGGGCGGTGTGTCCGCCCGATTTTAGTCCCCAATCGGGCCGTTAGGCCAAAGTTACCCCAGCAACTGAAGCACCGTCTGCGGAATTGCATTCGCCTGCGCCAATACTGAGACACCCGCTGATAGGAGTATCTGGTTCCTTGTGAATTCGCTTACTTCCGACGAGATGTCCACGTCTCTGATCGTGCTCTCAGAAGCGGACAGGTTCTCCTCGGCGATTCTGAGTGAGCGCAGATTCGTCTCCAGCGTATTCTTCTGGAACGCGCCCAGTCTTGCGCGCAGCCTGGAAATCTCGTCGGTCCCCTGGTCTATCAGCAGGACGGCGTCGTTTGCGCCCTGCACCGTGGTGATGTCGAGGTCTTCCAGACTGGTGAAGTTGCTCTTGTTGACTATGCCCCGCGCGAGCTTGTCGGCCGAGATATCCTGAGCGGATATCCTGACGACCTGGTTCGGATTCGGTCCGACCTGGAACTGAATCGAGTTGTCAACGACCGAAATCGTGGCGGAGCTGTCCGTCGCCGGAACGTTGAAGAACCCGAAGCTGATATCCAATGTTCCGATCGCGTTGCCCTGCGAGTCCTGGCCGGCGCTGAGTGTCTTGGTTTCACCCGAGGTGACGGCCATTTTGGGACCCGCGCCGAGCTGCACGTCGAACGTGGCCGGAGTGACTTCCACGTTCAGAGTCTCGCCGTCTATGAGGTTCTGCGTGGTGAACGCTACCTCAAACGTAAGTGTGAGCGAGGCTCCGCTGGCGTCGCTGACCACGAACTCCGTCGTGCCCGAAGCGAGCCTAAGGATGTCACCGTCGTCGAGCTGAACACC
The DNA here is from genome assembly GCA_964607485.1 of uncultured bacterium. Classification (GTDB taxonomy): domain Bacteria; phylum Abyssobacteria; class SURF-5; order SURF-5; family SURF-5; genus CAZSKP01. Next base: position 14,512 of record CAZSKP010000029.1, read on the forward strand.
GACGTTCTGGCCGTTGGCGGCGGTCACCGTAGCGGCGGCGAACCCATACTCCTGGGCAGTCGCTGCGTCCGCGAATGTGATGGTGATAGTCTGTGCCGCCCCGACCGCCGTGTTGTTGCTGTCGATGGCGATCGAGTACGTGCCGTCGCCGTTGTTGACCGCGATGAATTGGTCGTTGTTCACCAGGTCGCGGGCCTCGGCGTTTATCTCAGCCACGATGTTAGCGACGGTGTTAGCTTCGTCGCCCTCGAAGACCACCGTGCTCGTGCCCGAGGCCGATGCGAGGGTGATAGTCGTCGCCGTGAGTGTGCTGTTCCCGTCGAGTACCGCCGAGGTGGACGAAGTCGCATAGGCGCCCGTGGCTTCAGTCACCACAAGCGAGTGCGAGCCTCCCGCCAGTCCGTCGGGGTCTCCGTCGGCGCCTGTGCCTGCCAGCGCCACATTGTCAAGCAGGTCGAACGGATCGGAAGTGATCGTCGCGCCTGCCTGAGTTATGTTGCTGACGTTTATGGTGTAGGTGCCGGTGCGGAGGGTGCTCTCGGCAAGATTCGTCAGGCCGATCGTGTTCAGGCTCGTCAGGCTGACCACGTTCTCGAACGTGCCGTCCAGCAAGGTCTGGATGCTGAACTGTGCGGTGTCAGAGATACGGGTTATCGTCTGAAGAGCGTTGGAGAGTTCCGCCTGGTCCGCCGCGAGCGATGTCGCGTTGTTGATGCCGGAATTGGCTGCGTCGAGAGCCAGTTCCCGCATGCTGATCAGCAGCGAGTTCACCTCGTTCAGACTACCCTCAATCGTCTGCACGAGGTTGACCGCCCGCTCGGAATTCACGATTGCCGCGTTCAGACCGGCAATCTGCGCCCTGAGCTGTTCCGATATGGCCAGACCAGCAGGGTCGTCGCCCGCAGTGTTGATCCGCAGGCCTGAGGACAACCTCTGCACCGACTTGAACAGCCTGGCATCGGCCAGCGTCAGGTTCCTTTGGGCGGTTATCGCCGTGACATTGGTGTTGATGCGTAAACCCATTTTTCATCCTCCTTGATGCGCGCGCGCTCAACCCAGATGAGCGCCGCCGTTGCGCGGGCCTCCTTGCCCGCAAGCCAACTTTTCCAGGTATTGGCCTCGACCTCGGATCATTTTTCAGGTCGGATCCGACGACCGTTCAACCAGGGACAATTTCCACGTTGCCCCCGGCACTCTCCAAATGTATCCGCGGACGCGCGGGAGATACTTCGCGCGCACGCCACCTCTGTTTCTCCTTGCTTATATCGGCACGATGGGCGAAATCTTTAGGGAGTTTGATGGCCTGACGGCGGTACGCCCGTTAGTTCATCTTTAGGAGGAAATTACACTGCTGCTGAGAGAGTGACCGAGGGGGGTGATGGGGCCGAAAACGCAGGAAATGCGGGAAAAAGCTTGTCACCAGTCAGGCTCTGTCGCGTAGTTCAGATCCACCAGCAGGTCTCCCGCGACATCCTTGACGACTTGCTTGTCCGCGGGGTTCAAGTCCTTTTTCCAACGACCGACCGAGGCGGCGTATAGGGGCTTGGACACCTGAGCGGCGCTGGATTCGCCCGCGAGGTTGCGTTCCCGCCGATGAAACTCGAGCACTGCCGGGTCCCAAGGTTCTTTGATGAAGGCGAAGAGTTTGCGAAGAGTCTCTTCCGGCTGGCCGACGATGTCCTCGTAGCGCAGTTCCATGTACCGGGGGGCGAGCGAGGGGCCCCGCGCGGCTTTCCGGCCCGTCTGAACCGCCGAAACCCAGTATTCCGCTGCCTTGCGGGCATCACGGGTGTACTCGATCGGCTGGCCCGTCTGTGGATTCACCCAGTTCATGGTGAGTAGCGAGCAGACGACGTCTCGTCCGTCGCGAATCACGTGAATCAAGGGGCTCTCGGGGAAAATATGGTGCAAATGTTGAAAAAAGAAGACGTTATTCGGAGATTTCTCGGCGATGCGCGGCTTGCCCGCCTGCAGCCGATACTTCTCCAGCAACGATGTAATCATCTGCCCGAAAATCTGGTTGATATCCGCCGGTGTCAGGAGGTACTCCCTAAGGGGCGGAAGGTGCGCAGTCTGAAAGCTGTGCCAAAGCCCGGCGAGGATCGGGGTCACCTTGAGTTCCGGGCCGCATGCGATGTTCGGATGCGAATCGAGGATCACGCGTATCAGCGTTGTGCCCGACCGGCCTGCGCCTCCGATGAAAATAGGCGAACTCGTCACAACAAATTCTCCCTCATGACAAATAATCCGGTTCCTCGGCCATCGGCGATGTCATGAGAAAAGATACTAGGATATGGATTCATTGTCAAGTGTAGTGCGCCCATCGAGGGAAATCTCACACAGAAGTTAAAGTTAACGTTCAGTTCTGCCGATAAAAGACGTGATGCTGACGGAGAGCCCGGAGTTTCTCCGTACCTTTTCCGACTTCGAAGAGAAAAACTCAGATGCTTGAACGGGCGGAAAAAATGACTTGCGAAAGAGAAGGAAACGGCGATGGCAGGTTGATGTCCATACGCGAGGTGAGTGCGCTCACGGGGGTGCCGCCCCATACGTTGAGGTTCTGGGAGAAGGAGATGCCCGACATCCTCTGCCCGCTGAGGACACCGGGTGGACAGAGGCGTTACGACTCGGAAATGGCCGACCGCGTGCGCGTGATAAAGCGCCTTTCGGAAGGCCGGGGACGCTCGCTTGCGGCGATTCGCGAACGACTCGGCTGCGCGCAGCAGCCATCACGGCCGCGACAGGATCTCCGCAACAGCCTGCACGCCGAACGCATCCTTGAACTTATAGTAGATGAAATCGCCGGTATTCTCAAAGAAAGGTTGTTTCCTCTTCTCGATGCCGGCGAGCTCACGGAACGCGAGGGAAGCGAATGAAAACGAGCGAACGTTTTTCTGACCCGAATCCCCCGGCCGAACCCGATGTGCGGACAGTAACTCAGCATGATGCTCAGTGCGCGCGAGAATATTGCGACCTTGCCGGGATGATGCTCGCCGAGGGTGACACCGAGGGCGCGATTGAAAATTACCAGAGAGCGCTCCTGCACGAAAAAGAAGAACCCGGCATCCACAACAATCTGGGCGCGGCCTTGTTTGCCGCAGGACGGTTCGCCGATGCGGAGTGGCACTTCCGCACGGCCCTGGCGCTGAGACGCGACTATCCGGATGCGATTCACAACCTGGCAATGCTCTGTCTCCGGCGAGGAGAAGCGGAGGGGGCGAAGGCGCTGTTCAGGCAATTGATAGAAATCGGAGCGGACTGCGCCGACGCTTATAACACTCTCGGCGCGGTCGCGTGGGCTGAGACGCGCATCGAGGAGGCAATCGGCCTTTTCAAGCGGGCGCTCGAAATCGACCCCGGCCATAAGGAAGCCCTGCCGAATTATCTTTCCGCCGCGTTTGCGCTCGAACTGTACGAGCCCGTCGAATCTCTGCTCCAGTGTTACGTTGAGGCGCACCCCGACAACTCGGATTTGACGTACCAGCTTGCCTATTGTCGATTCAGGCTCGGCCGCCCAAAGCAGGCGCAGGCACTGTTGCAAGCGCTGTTGGCCGCCGACCCCGACAATGAGGACGCCAGAGAACTCCTTGCGCAGTGTGAGGCGGCATGAGCAAGAAAAGGCCCAGAAAAAAGGCACGCTCCGCAGGTTCCATCGCGCTCTGCATGATAGTGAGAGACGAGGAGGCAAACCTCGGCCGATGCCTTGAGAGCGTGAGCGGGCTTGTGTCTGAAATCGACATCGTTGACACGGGTTCCGGCGACGATACCATTCAGATAGCAAAAAGCCACGGCGCAAGGGTTCGGCGGGAAAAATGGGCTGACGATTTTAGTCGCGCTCGAAATGTCTCGCTGCACATGGCGCGCACCGACTGGATACTGGTTCTCGATGCCGACGAGGTTCTCTCGCCCGAGGGGATTCCCAAGATAAGAGCCGCAGTTCGCAACTCGGATGTCAGCGCATATTTGCTTCCCACGCGGAACTACACGAATGACCCGACCGTCGCGAATTTCGTCCCCAACGACGGCAGCTTCGGGCCTGCGCTCGATTGTGAGGGATGGGTCGAATCCCGAAAGATTCGTCTCTTCAGGAAGCTTCCCGGCATACGATTTGAAGGAGAGGTGCACGAAGCTGTCGGGCCGGCTATTCGGCACTGCGGAGGACGGGAGGAATTTCTCGACGCCGTCGTTCATCACTTCGGCTACTTGGCGTCGGAGGATTCCCTGCGAAGGAAGACCGAAAGAATCGCTTCCCTCGCCGAGGCGAAATGCGCCAGCCAGCCTGACAATTACCAGGCGCACTACGAACTCGGCGTCATCTCGGCCCGTCTTGGGAATCTTGAGAAGGCCGAAAGATGCCTCAGAGAGGCCGTCGCCCTCCGAACAGATTTCGCGATTGCGCACTATGACCTTGGGGTCGTCCTGTCGAAGGCCGGGAGGGATGAAGAAGCGGTCTTCGAATACCAGGCGGCTCTCAAATTCGACCCGAACAGCTCCGACGCACTGAACAACCTTGCGGATGCGCTGCAGCGTCTCCGTCGCTATGAAGAGGCCGAGCGAGCATATGGAGCGCTGCTTGTAAGGCATCCATCGCATAAGAGAGGCTGGAGCAATCTTGGGACGCTCTTGGCGTCAACCGGCAGGCAGGCCGAGGCCGAGCAGGCATTCAAGAATGCTCTTCGCATTGACCCGAATTTCTCCGACGCGCTGCAGAATCTTCGTATCCTCTCGGCCGCTTCGCCCGATTCACCTACACTGTGTCTTCTCATGATCGTGCGAAATGAGCGGCAGAACTTGAGCGAGACGCTTCCCCAAGTCGCGCGGTGTTTCGACGAAATTGTCATTGTTGACACGGGGTCCGAAGACGACACCATGGAGGTCGCAAAGAAATTCACGGAAAAGACATTTGCCTTCCCTTGGACGGACGATTTTTCGGCGGCCAGGAACTTCGCCCTGACAAAAGCACGGGCGGACTGGATTCTCTGGCTCGACGCCGACGACCGGATGACTCCCCGAGATGTGACCCTGCTGAAACGGCATATCTCGGGAGATAGGAAAGGTTACCTGATACGGGTTGTGTCGGATTCCAGCGGTTCCGGCACGGCGCAATTTCTGCAGCTTCGGCTGTTCCCGAACGTCGAGGGAATAAGATGGGAGGGACGCGTTCACGAACAGGTGCTGCCGTCGCTCCAACGTAAGGGATTGGGTGTCGAAGCCGTACCAGACGTGACAGTCGTCCACAAGGGCTATGACGACCCCGCCACATTGAAAGAGAAAACGATACGCAACCTGCGCCTGCTGGAGGAGGAACGCAGGCTCAGGCCCGACGACCCACACGTGTTGCAGCACATCGCACAGGCGTACGCTCTGCTGGGCGATATCGACAAGGCCGTCGAGGCTTCAGAGGCGCTCGTCGATGCCCCTGCTTCGCAAGCGCGTGATGCGTTCCTGACTCACACCCTGAATCGGCTCATACAGTACAACCTCCTGTTGAACAACGTCAAAAGAGCGAAACACTGGGCCGACCGGGTGCTTCAGACCGACCCGCAGGACCGACTCGTGAGGTTCTTCCTCGGAGAAATTTGCTATCAGGAAGGCTCGCTCGTTGAAGCCATCGGTTGGTTTGAGCGGTTCTGCGAGGCGGAAGAAGTTGTCGGCTGCGCCCCGGTTCCGTGGCGGACGCTCACTGCGAATGCGCGCAATTATCTCGGGCTCGCCTATGAGCGAATCGGGAGGCGCGACAAAGCCCGCTCGGAGTTTCGCGCGGCGATAGAGCTTGGAGCCCGGCTGGAGGCTTATAAGAATCTGGCGCGCATGCATCTGGAAGACGGCGACCCCGCAGGAGCGGCGTCGGTCCTGCAGGCTGCGACAAAGCTCGAGGGTGGTGATGCCGGGGTCTGGACAAACCTCGGTGTTGCGATGGCCCGATCCGGCAAGTTCGATGAGGCTGCAGAATCGCTTCGCAAGGCGCTCGAGATCGAACCGGCCAACGCGGCGGCAAAGCAAAATCTGACCAAGCTCGAAGGCATGGCCGGCCATGCTCCTTCCCTGGCGAAATCTTTCACGCTCAGCACGTGCATAATTGCAAAAAATGAGGCGGCGAGCCTGCGAGACGCCGTCGAGTCCGTCGCGCCTGTCTCCGACGAGGTCATCGTCGTGGATACCGGCTCTACGGATGACACCGTCGAAGTGGCCCGAAGCTGCGGCGCGGTAGTGAAGACGATGGAATGGGCGGACGACTTCTCCGCGGCGCGCAATGTATCGTTAGGCTTCGCAAGCTGTGAGTGGATACTGGTAATCGACGCCGACGAGGTCGTTGCGGCAGAGGATTTGCGGAAGCTGGCCCGACTCGGGCCGGAACCGAACGTGTGGGGTTATTCGATGGTGACGCGCAACTACTCGTCCGACCGGCATGTCATCGGCTGGCAGCGCGCTGACTCTTCCGATGAACTTGCCCGCGGGCAGCCGGGCTGGTTCCCCTCCACCAAGGTGAGATTGTTCAGGAATAATCCGAAAATCCGATTTGAGGGTCGCGTACACGAATGCGTGGAGCCCTCGATACTCAAGGCGGGCAAACGAATTGAACGTCTCGACGTGCCGGTTCATCATTACGGTTGCATTCGCGACGACGGAGAGAAGCGACACTACTACCTGGAGCTGGCCGAGATGAAGGCGCGCGAAAATGTGCGGGACTCACGCGCCAATTACGAACTCGGCATACAGTGCATGGTCGCCGGAAAGCTCGAAGAAGCCGAAATTGCGCTCGCGAAGGCGGTTGAACTCGACCCGCACAACGAGGCTGCTCTCATCAACATGGGCGGCGTGAGGATTAAGCTTGGCAAGCTCTCTGAAGCCGCAGGCCTTTTGGAAAGGGCTGTGGCTCTCAATCCGAATTCCGGCTGCGCGCACTACAACCTGGGGGTTGCACTCGAAAAGATGGGTCGTTTCGACGAGGCCGAGGTGAGATATTCGAAGGCACACGCGTTGGACCAGGACGACGCGAATGCACTCGCGAAGCTCGGCTACCTGTGCGCCAGGAAGGGTGACATGCAAGCGGCGCGTGAGCGTCTGGAGCGGGCACTCGCGCTTGACCCGCAAAATCAGCATGCGCGGAACAACCTGGAATATGTCCGAACGAAACTCCCCGGATTGCCCCTCGCTCGGTGCGACCTCAGTCTGAACATGATCGTCAGAGACGAGGAGGATAATCTGAAGGAGGGCCTGGCGCCGGTCGCGGCGTTGTTTGACGAGATAGTCGTTGTGGACACCGGCTCGAGCGACGGCACCGTCGAGGCGGCCGAGCGGCTTGGCGCGCGGGTCATTCATCATCCGTGGAACGACGATTTCGCCGAGGCAAGAAATGTGGCGCTCAAGAACAGCAGGGGGAGTTGGATCTTCTGGCTTGATGCGGATGACAGAATCGAGCCGCGTGCGGTGAACACGCTCCGCAAGTTCATCGCGAGGGGAATTCCGTGCGGCGCGTTCTTCCCGCTTGAGTCCGCGCTGGGGGATAACGGGTCGGTCGTTCAGAACTACACGCTCCGGCTTTTCCCCAACAGGCCCGGCATCGCCTGGGCGGGGGCCGTTCACGAGCAGATAGCGGGCAGCCTCCGCGCCTCCGGCATCGAGCTGGTCAACTGTCCCGATTTCAAGATTCGCCATGTCGGCTACGAAAAGAGGGGAGAGGCCCTGAGGAAGAACCTCCGCAACCTGAACCTGCTTGCAAAGGAGATCGTCGCAAGACCCGAAGATCCGTACATCATGTTCGCTCTGGCGCAGGCGTTCCTCTTCTGCGGACAGGTCCAACACGCCGCCAGATGGCTTCGCCTCCTGTGGAACATGCGGGGGAAAGCGGACGGGGCAGCGTGGAAAGAGGTCTTCTGGATGGCTGCCATAGTGCTCTCCGATTGTGCCGCGAGGTCGGGCGATGCGGCGGAGGCGGAACAATGGCTCGAACACGCCATCGAGCTTGTTCCGGATAATTGGCTGGCGCATTTCCTGCTCGGAGAGAAGAAATTTCTGGGAGGAGACCTCGCGCGAGCCTCTCATCTGATAGGCGAGGCCGCGCGGATAGGGGTGAGTCCGACAATTCTGCCCCTGGACCTGGATCAAATGCGCGGAAAACTTGAAAGGTATCTGTCGAAGCTGAAGGAGGTGGAGGCTTCGACCGCCTTGGGAAGAGTCTAGACGAAAATGAACAAGGACAAGAGAATCAGCCTCTGCATGATCGTGCGGGATGAGGAAGACTTCCTGCCGGATTGTCTGAACAGTGTGCTTGGGGCAGTCGATGAGATAGTCGTGGTGGACACGGGCTCGACCGATTCGACTCTCCTGATTGCGGCCGAGTTTGGTGCGCGCGTCTTCTCGTTCGAGTGGACCGACAGCTTCAGCGAGGCCCGCAATCATGCGCTGGAAAACGCCTCGGGCGACTGGATACTCGTCCTCGATGCCGACGAGGTCATCGCGCCCAAAGACGCCGCAAAAATACGCGCGCTGGCCGACGGAAGCGCCGACGGTTACCTGTTCACATATCGCAGCTACTCGCAGAACAGCCACGACATCCGCTGGATGGCCAACGACGGCTCGTACGAGGAAGGCGACGGCTGGGACGGATGGATTTCCGGCGAGGTCGTCCGCATGTTCAGGCGGGACTCTCGGATCCGTTTCTCGGGGGCGGTGCACGAATCGGTCGATCGTTCGATTTTCGGCTCCGGAGGAAAACTTGCCGCGACCGACGTCATAGTTCACCATTTTCACGAGAAGAAGGGGGAGGAGAGGCTCCGAGAGAAACAGCTCTGCTATCTGCGTTTGTGCGAGAAGAATCTGGGCACCTCTGTGGAAAATGCGAAGACGTATTTCGATATGGGCCTCGTTCACAGGTACATACTCGACGACATTCCCCGGGCAATCTCATACCAGGAGCGGGCCGTTGGGCTCGATCCACATTTCGAGGACGCCCGCATGGAGTTGGCGCTTCTGTATCACCTCAGCGGCAATTCGACCGCCGCCGCCGGGGAACTCGCCGCGCTCCTCAACCGTAACCCGAAGCTTGCGCCCGCGTGGCTGCTGTGTGGTATAATGCTCGAGCGACGCGGCAAGATCGAGCGGGCGATCGAGTGTTATGAGCGAACGCTCAGGTTGAATCCGAATCTGGTCGACGCGCGCGTGAATCTCGGAACGTTGTGGCTCAGGAAAGGCGACGGCGCACGCGCGCGCATCGAGTGGGAAGTGGCTCACAGGATGAATCCGTCCAACACCCGCGTGCTGCTCAACCTCGGCGCGCTTGAACTGCGCGATGGGAATTGCGGCTCGGCCCGGCGTTTTCTCGAAAGCGCGCTGCAACGCTCGCCCGACAATGCTTCCGTCTGGAACAATCTCGGCGTGTTGCATGTGCGCGCGGGTCGCATGCATGAGGCGCTCGATGCCTTTGAAAAGGCACTTGCGCTCGACCCTTCTTGCGACGATGTCCGCCGTAATGTCGACGCCGTCCGGGGACGGGCGAACTCATCGCTCTAAACTTCCGTCCTCATCACCGTGGCAAACGATGGCCATACGTGCCGACAAGAATAAATCGGCTGCGCAACTGGACGGGCCTCGCGTCCTGCGCCCAGAGGAACGTCGCTCGGCCTTAGACCTCATCAACTCGGCCCTCCGTCCGAACGGTCCATCCACGATTCTCAAGGAATATCCGCTGGTCCTGGGTAAGGGCAACCTCCACAACATGCGCGTCGTCGTTAAAGGAAGAGAGGTGCTTTCGCACGCGGCGCTCTATTTCTCAAAATTGCGGTCGAGGGACATCGTGTTCGACGTCGGTGGAGTCGGGTCGGTAGCGACGCACCCAGAATATCGGGGCCGCGGCCTGGCCAGCGCCGTGATCAGGGACTGTGTCAGTATTATGAAGGAATCCCATTGTCACCTCTCGGTTCTCTGGACACAGAGACACGATTTCTATAGAAAGCTCGGGTACGAAGCCGCGGGCTCCGAGTATCTGTTCCGGGCGAGAGCGTCGGATTTCGCCCACGTCTCACGCGACTGCAAAGTTGTTCCCTATTCGCGCCGCCGACTGTCGGCCATAATCGAAATACACGAGCGCGAAACCCTGCGCACGGAGCGGACGAGGAAACAATACGAGACCTATCTCGGGATTCCGAAAACAAAAACTCTGCTCGCCATGCGAGGGAACGCCGTCACCGCGTATGCCGTCATGGGCAAGGGCGAGGATTTCGGCAACTGCATTCATGAATGGGGCGGCAACGCAGGAGACCTGCTCTCTCTTGTGCGCGAGTTTACCTCGTCGTCCAGCTCTGGCGAAATCATGATTCTTGCACCGGCGCAAGAGAATGAGTTCACCCGTCTCCTCCGGCGAATGCGACTGACGGAGATGTTCGAATATCTGGCGATGATGAGGATAATCGACCTAGAGAGCCTTTCGTCCCTCCTACATAACTGTCTGAGCCCCCGGCTTGGAGGGGAATTTCGAGTGTGGCGGAGCGCGTCGGGATTGATGATGAAGGCCGGAGCGGAGGAAGCGAAGGTCGAGCAGGAACAGAAACTCGTGCGAGTTCTGTTCGGGCCGGAGCCGGCCTCAAGCCTGCTTGGCGGATTTTCGCCTCAAACCCTTCGAGCGCTCGACGGCGCGCTGCCGATTCCGTTGTTCATCTGGGGACTCGACTCGGTCTGATCTCGCATCGCTCGAAATCTGTCGCGGGCATTCCGCCTGCTTTCGCGTCTGCGCCTCTTCCTTCTTCCGAACGACAACGGGGTAAGTGCACGCACGCGACTTCATATCAATTGAAACGCTGGCAAGAAAAGTGTTGCTTCGGAGGGAGCATGGGCAGGATGATGAACGTGCAACCATGTCCCTAAAGGAGAGGAGGCTGGGTGCCACCCCAAACACCCAGCCCGATGAGGAGAAAGATGTCTGTGGATCGCTATGCGATCCATCTGCCCGTGTAGCAGACAAACATCGAGCGGATATTAGAGCAATTCCTGTGCCACAATATGTTGTCCGACCATCTGGGGGTGGTTCAAGATTATCCATGAACCTGAAAGATTACCGCAGAGCGCTTCGGTCCCCTCGCGCGGAAATGGAGCCGAGTCAACCAATTAGCGGGAAGCATTCCGATAAAGTCAATCAAGCTGGTTGTAAATCGCCTTTTCCGTTAATTTACATGGAACACAGCAAGCTGGCGCGTCTTCAATAGCCCAAAAAGTGTTTAATGAAACATATTAAAGCGTTTCAAGTGTTTCATAACCGTTTCAAATGAACGATGCCGCCGCGGATTAGGTGTCAATGAAAACAGCATTTCTGGGGGAAAAGAGTGGCCACAAACGCATATGTTATGCGCAAAGAGACTTCCGGTGAGAACGGCCGCACGCGGAGTTGCAGTTTGTCGGTGGGTGAAAATGGCCATGGGTTCATAGTCAAGCAGAACCGGGTGTCTCTTCTCCAATCTCACGCAATCCTCCAGCCCTCTTCCTTCATCTTCTTCTGTAAGCGGTTTCATTTATCCAGCTGAGATCGTCATCTTCTTCTCGGAGCGCCTCATTCTCTCATTCTCCCAATGGTGCGTGCAGGCCCAATCCCGCTGCGAACTTGACATTGCGCGTCAAGATGTTATAGATTCTAACCACCCGCCAAGCGTTGTGGTCAATCACCTCAAAGAGAATCGGGAGGAATCGTGGGAAAAAGACATCCCATCTTCACAGAAGAGCACCAGATGCTCCGCCGCTCGGTCAGAAGTTTCGTCGAGAAAGAACTTGCCCCGCACGCGGACCAATGGGAGAAACAGGGCGGCTTTCCCCATCGGGAGGTATTCAAGCGGCTGGGAGAACTCGGCTTCCTCGGCATCGACATCCCGGAGGAATACGGGGGTTCGGACGCCGGCTTCGTCGCCACCGTCGTCTTCGCCGAGGAGATTGCCCGGTGCAACTCGAGCGGTGTCGGCGCATCCATCGGTCTGCACGCGAACATCGCGCTCCCGTACATCGCCGACCTGGGAACCGAGGAGCAGAAACAGAAATACCTGGCGCCGGGGGTAAGGGGAGAGCTCATCGGCTCCCTGGGCGTGACCGAGCCGGGCGCAGGTTCCGATGTCGCCTCGATCAGAACCAATGCCGTCCGAGACGGCGACAGCTACGTCATCAACGGCAGCAAGATGTTCATCACCAACGGTGGAATCGCGGATTACGTCATCCTCGCCACGAAGACCGAGAAAGAGAAGGGTCACGAGGGAATCAGCATGTTCCTCGTCGACAGGGGCGCGCCCGGCTTTACGGTCAGCCGCGACCTCGACAAGCTCGGGTGGCGTTCGTGCAACACCGCGGAACTCGCGTTCGAGGACGTCCGCGTTCCCGTGAGCGCGATGCTCGGAGATGAAGGGCAGGGGTTTTATAACATAATGATTCATTTTCAGGAGGAGCGGCTCTATATGGGTGTCGGCGCCGTGTGCGAGGCCCAGCGAGCGCTTGACCTCGCCCTTGAGTACTCGAAGGAGCGCGTTCAGTTCGGCCGGCCGATAGCCAAATTTCAGGTCACCCGTCACAAGATAGCCGACATGGCGACCGAGATCGAGGCTGCGAGACAGCTCGTCTACAACACCATCCGGATGCACATCGAGGAGGAGCCCTGCCAGGTGGAAGTCGCCATGTGCAAATTGTTCGCCTGCGAAATGGCCAACCGGGTAATAAATCAGGCGCTCCAGATTTTCGGCGGCTACGGCTACATGATGGAATACCCGATACAGCGCCTGTGGCGCGACTCGCGCATAGGCACTATCGGCGGTGGTACCTCGGAGATACAACGCGAAATCATCGGCCGGTTGCTCCTGCAATGAGGAGCGGACAGAAGATCCCTTTTGCCTGGGTCTGCTGCCTTGCCGCCAGCTGAGTTGAGGAGGAGGAGATGACCGTCGATTACGTGAAGAAGGATAGGATCGCATACATCACGCTCAACCGGCCCGAGGCGCGCAATGCGCTCGACCCCGACACACTCGAGGCTCTCGGCAGGACGTGGATCGATTTTCGCGACGACCCGTCCGTGTTGGTTGCGATAATCACCGGAGTCGGCAACTCGTTCTGCGCGGGCGCCGACTTGGGCACCCTCATTCCGCGCATCACGAGCTCACCCGAGGGCCTGACCGGTCTCATAAAAGGCGAGATGGCCGACATCTTTCAGTCTGCCCTTCTTCGCGACATCGACATATGGAAGCCCATAGTGGCGGCGGTCAACGGCTACTGCATCGCCGGAGGGCTGGAGATGCTACTTGGCATGGACATCCGCATCGCCTCGGAGAGCGCCTTCTTCGCCATTCAGGAACCCAGATGGGGATTGTTCCCGGCGGGAGGCTCGACGGTCCGGCTTCCGCGCCAGGTGCCTTTCTGCAAGGCGATGGAAATTCTCCTGACCGGCGAAAAAATAGACGCGCAAGAGGCGCGCCGCATCGGGCTTGTCAACTACGTCGTCCCCCAAGAAGAGCTGATGCCCACAGCCGAGAAGTTTGCGCGGCGCATAGCCGACAACGGCCCGCTGGCCGTGAGCGCTATAAAGAGGTCGGTCATCGAATCACTGAGCCTCTCGCTGCCGAAGGCGTACGAGCGCGAGATAGAGCTCGCGACCCCCGTGTTCAAGTCGGAGGACGCCATCGAGGGCCCGATGGCGTTCATGCAGAAGCGCAAACCGGAATTCAAGGGCAAGTAGAGGGCGAAAAGCGAAGGGAGAAGGGGAAATGCAAGGCGAAAGGAGGTCCTCCTATTTCTTCGCGAATCATTGTGTCCTTCGTAAATGAATCCCTTCAACCCTGAACCCGAAACTCTCAACCGTAAACCTGAGCGGAGCGAGGACACGCATGGAGTGGCGCAAAGAGATTGAGAGATTCGTGACAAAAAGAGGCGAAGGCGCCGCAGAGGGCGGTCCGCGCACGTACCTGGATGTCAAGGCGATGATCTGCCAGCCCGAGCTCCTCTATTCGATGGTGGCCGATATCGGCGACCTCATCCTCAGGAATCATCCTAATGTCAAGGCAATAGGCTCTCATGGCGTCGGCGGAAGCTTTCTCATCGGCCCCACGATGCTGTATGTGTACAACCATTGGTTCAATGTGAACGGTTTCTTTGTGCGTCTCGATGCCCGACAGAACGGTGAGCATCACCCCATAGAAGGACATCTGGAAAGGGGATGGCGGGTACTGATCGTTGACACTTTGATCAAGTCAGGCGACTCAAGCCTGAGGGCGCACGAACTGCTGCGGACTCACGGATGCGACCTCGACGGCATCATCGTCGTCGCCGACCTGAGTGGTGGCGACAATGCCTGCACGCGCGCCGGTATCAAGGTCGAGTCGTTGATAACGCTCTAGAGTTTCTAAGCGAAGGAAGACGCAAAGCCTCCTCTCATCAAACCGACTGCGAAGGTCTCCAAAACGGTCTGACGTTCCCGCTTCAATTGTCTTTCTCCATGTCGGCTATGTCAATTGCTTCAGCCCTTCGCGGTCCAGGACCACGACGCGGCGGCCCTTGACGCGAATCAGGTCCATATCCTGAAATTTGCGGAGGTTGCGGGACACGATCTCGCGAACAGTGCCGATATGCGACGCAATCTCCTGCTGGTTTTCGCTCAGACGCACAACGATTCCCTCGGGCGTCTGCCTGCCGCTCTCGTCGGCCAGCCTCAGCAGATACCCGGCCAGCCGCGAACCAACGTCCTTGAGCGATAGCTCCTCCAACTGGAGTGTGAACCTCCTGAGCCAGCGCGCGAAGTGGTGAAGGAGTCCGAATGCCACCTCCGGGTAAGCCCGCGTCACCTTCTCGAAGTCGCTTTTTCTTATCAACAGCAGTGAGCAATCCTCGACCGCCTGCGCGTTGGCCGGACACAGGCCGTTGTCGAACGTAGGTACCTCGGCGAAGGTCTCGCCGCTTTTGAAGGTGTGCAGAATCTGTTCTCTTCCGCCGGGCGACATCTTGTATATCTTGACGCTTCCGCTCCGGACAAAATAGAAGCCGTCGCAGCGGTCGTTCTCGAAAAAAATCATCTGGCCACGGGCGAACGTTTTCTCGCGGGCGGTTTTGGCGATTTCCCTGATGGGAGCGTCGCTGAGCTTCGAGAAGAAAGCGACTCCTCGCAGTTCTTTGGCTATTCCTGTCGTGTCTGACATTCCGGGTTCGTCCCCCGCACTCAGAATCCGCGGTGCAGTCCCTCCGCGGAAGCCATGTCACGCGCCTCAAGATACTCGGTGCGCGTGATGCTACGGTTCAGTAACGAATGCTCATACGCCTTGTACACCGGATGATACTGCGCCATCACGTTCACATACGAGTCTGTCGACAGCTCCCTCGCTATGAATCGCATGATTTCCTGCGTCCCCGCAAGCCCGTTGGGAAGCACAAGGTGCCGGATAAGCATTCCCCGCACGGCTATGCCCCCGTGGTCGAGTTCCAAGTCTCCCACCTGCCGGTGCATCTCCTTCAGCGCAGCCTTCATTATATCCGGATAGCCGGGAGCGCGCGACAGTTCCATGGCGATCTTCTCGCCGGCATACTTGGCGTCGGGCATGTAGATGTCCACTAGGCCGTCGAGCAGTTTGAGCGTCTCGAGCGAGTCGTATCCGCCGCAATTGTACACCAGGGGAATCTTCAACCCACGTTCGTATGCGATTCGAAGCGCTTCGAGTATCTGGGCGACAACATGCGAGGGCGACACAAAATTGATGTTGTGACAACCTCTCTGCTGCAGTTCGAGCATCAGGTCGGCAAGCTGGCTGGCCGTCGCCGGACTCCCTTGTAGCAGATGACTGATGTCGTAGTTCTGGCAGAAGATGCACCCCAGGTTGCATCCCGCAAAGAAGATCGTGCCCGACCCGCGAGTTCCCACCAGAGGCGGCTCCTCCCCGAAATGCGGGCCGTAGCTCGACACGAGTGCATGTCGCCCGGTCCGACAGAAGCCGAGCTCGCTCTCGATGCGGTTGACACCGCAACTGCGGGGACAGATGTCGCAGCTCTCGAGCCGCTCCAACACCCTTTCCACCCGCTCGGCCAATTGTTGCTCCGACAGACTCATTCCGCTTCGGATGGTTCCTCGCTCACAGTCACTTTGTTCATAACTACTTTTTTCAAAGGCCGATCGTTCTTGTCGGTCGGCGTCCGGCCAATGGCCTGCACCACATCCATCCCCTCGATGACCTGGCCGAAGACCGTGTATTGCTTGTCGAGATGGGGGGCGGGTGCTAGGCATATGTAGAACTGGCTGCCGGCGCTGTCGGGATGACCCGAACGCGCCATCGCCACGGTCCCCGCAACGTGCTTCCGGCTGTTGAACTCGGCCTTTATTGTGTACCCCGGACCGCCGGTTCCGGTGCCGGTAGGATCTCCTCCCTGAATCACAAAGCCGGGCACAACCCGATGGAAAATGGTGCCGTCATAGAAACCCTTCTTTGCCAGCTTCACGAAATTCTCCACCGTGCCCGGAGCGTCCTTTGGAAAAAGCTCAAACGAGAAGGTCCCCATGTTCGTCTCGACCGTGGCGACGAGCTTCTTTCCCCCCTCCGGCTGGGCGACTGCCTCGGCGGAAAAGTCGCGCGCGGGCGGAGGCGCCGGTCCTCTGCCTTGGCGATAGTATTTGTTGAAAAGCAACAAGAGGGTAAGAATCCCCACGACACAGACAATCGTAATCAATTTGTCACGCATAGTCACTCCTCCCGCGTAGCGGTTTCCATAAGAGACTCTAACTCCTCGTTCTCGGCTTGCCCAGGCCAGGACGGCTTCCCTACAGAAACCGCTCACGGACGGCCTCTGGAAGCACAGGGATAATTTTCTCGGCGGCCTCAGGCGCCCCATCGACTTGGCCGAGTTCGACCCAATTCACTTTCTCCTTCCGAAACCATGTCATCTGTCTCTTTGCGTATCGGCGCGAGTTGCGCTTCACGAGACGAATTGCCTCGTCCAGCTCGTACTGGCCCTCCAGATGATTTATCACCTCCATATATCCCAGTGGCCTCAGATGCTTGAGGTCGTCGGCATGGCCCTTCTCGCATAGCCGCCGCACCTCATCCACCAGGCCGCGCGCAAACATCTCGTCAACCCGCCGGTCAATCCTGTGATGGAGATCTTCGCGCGAGCGTGCAAGGCCGACCATGAACGCCTCGCGGGGTCTTCGCTCGGTCCGGTGACGTTCGTGCCACGCCGAGAAGGGAGAACCCGTGAGTTCGAAGACCTCAAGCGCGCGCACAATTCTCCTGAGATCGGTGGGTGTAGCCACGCGAGCATACGCGGGGTCCACGCCGACGAGTCTTTCGTATAGGGCGCGGACGCCCTCTTCCTCGGCCTCCCGTTTCAACCGTTTTCTGATGGAAGCAGAGGCGGGCGGCGAGGGGAAAATGCCGTTGATGAGAATTCTGATATAGAGGCCCGAGCCGCCCACGACGACGGGAAGCCTCCCTTCGGCGAGCAGTCGGTCGACGACCTCGCCCGCCTCGCGCTCGTATCTGGCCGCGCTGTATCCCTCCGTCGGCTCGACGATGTCTATCATGTGGTGCGGCACGCGGCTCCGCAGTTCCGCAGAGACCTTGTCGGTTCCAATGTCGAGCCCCCGATATATCTGCATCGAGTCGGCCGAGATTATCTCACTTCCCAGCATCTCCGCCAACAGCGCTCCGACGCTCGACTTGCCCGCCGCGGTTGGACCACAGATCACAAGGAGCTCCGGCATCGCGCGTCAGCCTCCACGCCCGAACGCGCGCGCAATCTGCGACCCGCTGAGTCTCAGCACCAGCGGCCTGCCGTGCAGGCAGGTAGGCGGCTGCGCAAGATTCTTCAGTCCTTCCAAGAGCATCTCGGCCTCGCTTCCGGTGAGCGGGTCGCCGGCTTTGATCGAGTTCTTGCAGGCGGAGATGGTCATCAGCCGATGAAGTATTTCGCGTGGCGCCTTCAACTTCAGGCCGAGATAGAGCTCATCGACTCCTTCGCGCACGGTCTCGCAGACGCGACTTTCGCTGTGCGCACGTGTGAGCGCCGTGACTGCAAAAGTCCTCGGGCCGAACGGTTCGATCTCGACGCCAACCTGTGAAAACAGGTCTAGGTGCGCCGCAAGTATTTCAGCCCTGTCGGGCGGAAGCTCGATTGTGATGGGTATGAGCATCTGCTGGGTCGTCGGGCCGGAGCGGCTGCTCTGTCGGACGAGTTGGTCATAGAGGATTCTTTCGTGGAGCGCATGCTGGTCGATTATCAGCAGGTCGTCGCCCTCAACGCAGAGAAGATACGAGTTGAATATCTGCTTCACGAAGTGGACGTTTGGAGATACCGCGGAGAAATCGGCGGTCGGCCGGGTAATTGGCAGAACCGGTTGCGGCCCGGTCCGTTCGCCTTCTTCCAACGCGGGCAGCACCGACGCCAGGTTGGTGTCGTCGAACTGAATGCTCTGGAAAAGAGGTTCCTCATCCGGTGGAATCTCAGCGGCGGTCCTCGACGGTTCGCTGGGGGGCACGCTTGTTCTCACTCGCTCTGGGCCTTGGCGACCGAGCGCCGCCTTGATCGCTTCTCGGAGTTTCTCAAAGACTCTGTCCGGGTCGGCGAAACGCACCTCGCGCTTAGTCGGATGAATGTTGACGTCCACCAGGCCGGGGTCGATCTCGATAAAAACGAAGGCCACGGGGAACCGGTGTGTCATAACGACTCCGCGATATGCGTCGGCCAGCGCTTTGCCAAGCAAGCGGTTCGTGATGGGCCTGCGGTTCAGGAAAAAAAATTGGTGGTCGCGGCTGGAACGCGTGAGAGCGGGCGTTCCGAAGTAACCCGACACCTCCAGACCCTCACGGCCCGACGAGGCGTGCCTGAGCTCTTGCACAAATCCGTTCCCCCACACGAGCGCGAGCCTGTCGGCTGTCGAGCCCGCGGGCGGCAGGTTGAGCGTCTCGCGTCCGCCGCTCGTCAAGCGGAAGTTGATGTGAGGATGCGCCAGCGCCTGTCTCTGGAGCATGTTGGTGACGTGGCCGAGTTCCGTAGCGGCCGACTTCATGAATTTTTGCCGAGCCGGCGTGTTGAAAAACAAGTGCCGAACCGTTATCTGAGTTCCCGTCGGCGCTCCCATTTCGCCCACGCTCCGAATGACACCGCCCTCCACCGCTACTCGCGTGCCCGAAATGTCCTCGCGCGTACGCGTCACTATCTCCATCTTCGAGACGGCCGCGATGCTCGGGATCGCCTCACCCCGAAACCCGAAGGTCGCTATCGCATCCAGGTCGGACGCGCTGGATATCTTGCTTGTCGCGTGACGTTCGAGGCACAGAAGCGCATCGTCGTACGACATGCCGCATCCGTCGTCGGAGACACGCACCAGCCTCTTCCCTCCGGCCTGCAGTTCGACGTATATCCTGCCGGCTGAGGCGTCGATGGAGTTCTCTACAAGCTCCTTTACGACCGACGAGGGCCTCTCGATCACTTCACCGGCGGCAATCTTGTTGGCCGTTTCCTCTGTCAGTATGTTTATCTTCGGCATGGGTCTTTCGGATGGATTTGAGATGGGCTCTGTTGAAAATATATTAGCACAGCCGGAAGGAGCATTCAAGGAAGACGGGCTCGGTGGTTATTCGAACGATCGCGAAAAATTTTTCTCACCGAAGATGGGCAACTTCCGCAGGATTGAACGTCTCGGTTAGCTTCTTCCACTGGCGGGAATCTGTGAAGGGCACTTGGGGCCAGTGGATGAGGCTACTTCTTTTTTTTCTTCGCGGGTTTCTTCTTCTTTTTCTTCGTAGTCTTTTTCGCGGCTTTCTTTTTCGCGGGTTTCTTCTTCGCGGCTTTCTTCTTCTTTGCCGCCTTTTTCTTTACGGCCATATACGTTCCTCCCCATGGCAGTTACAGATTGAAGATTAACGGGATCATGGGTCAATGGATCTCACTGGCCCCAAGTGTCACAAAAAATTATACCACGATATATAGTAGTTGTCAAGTGGTGGAGCCACATTATCTAGGAAAAAGTTTTTCCCTCGACCGATGACATCCGACTCGACCCAAATTCTTGAGAAGAAGAAATCCGTCTCGAATGGGATCCTGTCATTTTACAAATCGACAACGGCATGGCTATAATTGGGACGACTTCTTGTGACAGCGGTTGATAACGATAGCAAGCTATACGGGGGTAGAAGGTGATTCGCTTCTTCAGGAAATCTTTCAAAAAGCTGGTCGGGCCTGTCGTATTCCTCGGCGTGGTTGGAGCGGTGCTGAGCGCCGAAGGTGAAGGCGCGACGCCTTCGGGACAATTAGACGAGGCCAAGCGCGCGCTCCGCTCCGAGCAATCGGACCAGACGCAGGAGTGCATCAGGTGTCACGAGGAAAGCAAGGTCGCGCCCGTGATCGTCAGCCAGTGGCAGCAGAGCGCACACGCCGAAAGCGGCGTTGGTTGTTACGAATGCCACAGGGCCGAACCGAATGATGTGGACGCGTTCGAGCATTACGGCGCCACGATATCGATAATCGTTTCGCCGAAGGATTGCGCGTTGTGTCACGAGCAGCAGGTCGAAGAGTTCGATGGCAGCCACCATGCAAGGGGCGGGCAGATACTGGGTTCGCTCGACAACGTACTCGGTGAGGTTGTGGAGGGTGTGCCCGCAGCGAACGCTGGCTGCAAACAGTGTCACGGTTCAGAGGTGAAGGTGAGCGACAAGGGAAAGCTCGACCCGACGACGTGGCCCAACACCGGCATCGGCAGATTGAATCCCGACGGAAGCAAGGGTTCCTGCACCGCGTGTCACTCACGCCATGCCTTTTCTCCGATGCTTGCGCGCCAGCCCGAAAGCTGCGGAAAATGTCACCTCGGCCCCGACCATCCTCAGTATGAAATATACACCGAGTCAAAGCACGGCATCGCCTTCCGCGCCTTCATCCACAGGATGAACCTTTCGAGCGACAGCTGGGTTCTCGGCATAGACTACGACGCCGCGCCCACGTGCGCAACGTGTCACATGAGCGCGGCCAGAGGCCTTCAGCTCACGCACGACATCGGAACGCGCATCAGCTGGACTCTGCGGCCGGAGGTGTCCATCAAGCTCGACAACTGGGAACAACGCCGCGAGAACATGAAGACCGTTTGCCGGAACTGTCATACCCCGGACTACGTCGATGGATTCTACAAGCAGTTCGACGACGTGGTTGAGCTGTACAACGAAAAGTTTGCAAAGCCCGCCCAGGCTATAATGAAAAAACTGAGGGAAGCGGGCAAGATCAACGCGACACCGTTCGATGAAAAGATAGACTGGACGTACTTCTTCCTCTGGCATCACGAAGGACGGCGCGCGCGGCACGGAGCATCGATGATGGGTCCCGACTACACTCAATGGCACGGATTCTATGAGGTGGCACACAGGTTCTACATAGAGTTCATCCCCGAGGCCGAACGCCTGATGCCCGGCGTGAGCGAGGAATACATGGCGAACGATTTCCACAAGTGGACCAAGGGAATGACCGCCGAGCAACGGGAGCAAATCAGAAAGTTCTATCGGGACCGGTACGGGCAATGAAGGTGGGCGGTTGGTCCCGCTCTTTTTTCAACAAGTCAAAGTGAAGGGAAGCGACACAGGGGTGAAACTGGGCGAAGTGCAACACATCGCAATCGGATTTCCTTCCATACACACGTAGTCGTATCCTGTCTCTGATCAGAAAGAGAGCGGGCCCCACGGTGGACCCGCCCCAGCCGGAAGAGGAGTAAGAAGGGGAACCTTTCTTGTGTTCACTCCTTTCTTCCCGGCTTCCTTGTCAGATTTTGATTCTGCCTCACGGCTTCGCAATCCTCTTCCATACTAACGAAAGACTCAGGAGAAAGTTTTGTCCGCCGCATGGCGAAACCGAAATCTTTTCGCGGTCGGCGATGTGATATACTATCCGAATCAAGATTCGTGCCGTGACTATCCCAACCAGACAGAGTCGTTAGAAGCATGAAGAGCCGCCCGACGGAAATACTTCTCATAAACTCCAACCTCATGAAGCCGCCCGTGACACCCGTTGCGATCGATTTTCTCGCCAGCGCATTGAGAGACGAGGGTTACGCCGTCCGATTCCTGGACCTTGCCTTTGAAGATGATGCGCTTTCCGCAATCGACCGCGACTATCTTTTCGTGGGCGTAACCGTCCGCAACATCGACGACTCCTTCTTCGCTACCCGCGACTTCTGTCTGGCGAGGGTCAGGCCGATGGTGCAAAAGATTAAGCAGCTGACCGACGCGCCCGTTGTGCTCGGCGGTGTCGGTTATTCTATATTCCCCCTTGCCGCGCTAGAATATTGCGGCGCCGATTTCGGCATTCAAGGTGACGGGGAATGGGCGATTGTACAGCTTGCAGATACGTTTGCGAAAAGCGGCACACCCTTCCACATTCCGGGTCTCGTTTCCAGACGCGAGGGCGGACAAGGCAGGAGCGAGCCGGCGCCCGTTGATCTGTCGGCAATGTACCTCGGCGACCGCGACACGGTCGATAACCCGAGATATTTCAAGGAAGGCGGAATGGTCGGCTTTGAGACCAAGCGCGGCTGCGGTGCCTCGTGCTCGTACTGCGCCGACCCTCTGGCGAAGGGAACCACATGCCGCCAGCGCCCGCCCGAACAGGTGGCGCGTGAAATCGCTTCGATGGCCGACGCGGGCATAGACCATTTTCATACCTGCGACAGCGAGTTCAATGTCCCCCGCTCACACGCTGCCGAGGTCTGCCGCGAGTTCATCCGGGCCGGGTTAGGTGAAAGAATTCGCTGGTACGCCTACATGACGCCAGAGTATTTTGACGACGAGCTGGCATCGCTGATGAAGCGCGCGGGCTGTGCGGGCATCGACTTTGGTGCAGACCATTGCAATCCCGCGCTGCTCAGAGTCCTGGGTCGGAGTCACACGGCGGACTCGCTCGGGCAGGCGGCACGGCTCTGTCGCAAACACAAAATCGAGTGCATGTTCGACCTTCTTCTCGGCGCTCCGGGCGAGACTACTGACACGCTCCGCGAAGCCGTCGAATTCATGAAGCGCATCGGCCCCTCCTGCGTCGGCGCGAGCATGGGCCTGAGAATCTATCCGGGAACAGCCCTGGCGGAGTTCCTTGCTCCGCGATTGCGATCGGATGCGCCGGGGGTGTATGGCATGGAGTTGGAGGACGCCGATTTTCTCCGGCCAGTCTATTTCCTGTCGCCCGACCTCGGCGAGGAGCCGCAGCGATTGTTGTTCGACCTCGTCGGGGGAGATCAACGCTTCTTCATCCCATCGCCCGAACGCGGCGAAAGCGATTATAATTACAACGACAACTCGGTCCTGTCGCAGGCGATTCGCTCTGGCAAGCGGGGCGCATTCTGGGATATCCTGAGGAGACTGAAAACAGAAAAGTCGCCCGATTGAGTTGGTGGGGATACGCGCGGCAACTTGTTATATCAAGGAAAGTTCTTGGGCTTGCTATAAGCGGAGAACGCACGAGGCCCAGGTGAAACCAGCGCCGAGAGCCGCCAGCATGATGATGTCGCCTCTCTTCGCCCTGCCCTCCTGCATGGCTTCGTTCAGCGCGATGGGTATCGAGGCGGCCGTCGTGTTGCCGTATCTCTGTATATTGTTGTACACCTTCTCGGGAGGCAGTTTGAGCGCGCGTCCGACAAGTTCGTTTATACGGATGTTCGCCTGATGGGGAACGAAGAGGTCGATGTCCTCGACGGTGAGCCCGTTTGCCGCGAGCGCCTCGTTTATGACTTCGGGCAGTTTTTCCACGGCCATCTTGAACACCTTCTTCCCGTTCATTCGCGGAAAATGGCGTTCCTGCTCCAGAAGTTTTTTTGTCATGGCAGGTCTGTAACGGCATGCTGGAATCTCGATCCACAGGTCTTTTACGTACCTTCCGTCGGCATGGAGATGCGTTGAGAGGATTCCCCTGTCCTCATCCGTCGCGCCGAGGATAACAGCCCCGGCGCCATCGCCGAACAACACAGTCACGTCGCGTCCCGTATCCGCAAACTCGATCAGCGCCGAGTGCACTTCGGCCCCCACCATTAGTACTCGTTCATACCTGCCGGTTCTTATGAACGCGTCCGCAATCGACAGGCCGTAGATGAATCCCGAGCACTGGTTGCGGATGTCGAGCGCGCCGATTCCGGGAAGCCCCAGCTTTTCCTGCAGCACACAGGCCGAGCCGGGGAAAAAATAATCCGGAGACAGCGTCGCAAAAATGATGAATTCGATATCGCTCATCTCGATGCCGGCTGCCTCGGCCGCCCGCTCGACGGCAGGCACGGCGAGGTCTGCCGGGCCCGTTCCGTCCTCCGCGAATCTTCTCTCGACGATCCCCGTTCTCTGCCGAATCCACTCGTCGCTCGTATCGAACATTTTTGCCAAATCGTCGTTGGTGACGACACGTTCGGGCAGAAATTGTCCCATCCCCAGTATTGCTGTTCTTCTCATCTCCTCGCTCTCGTTTCTACCCAGATTATTGCTCTCAGCGGCCCGAACACGGGCAGAGCAGCGCCTTTGACTGTACGCGTGCCGCGGGTATTCTAACAGACATGATTTTACCAGTCAACCGATGGAGGCGGTCGGGATTGCAGGGCGCATCAATTGCGACACGAATTTGACTGAGGCCGCGCGGACATGATAGTCTGTGCCGAGGATAAAGGCCCTAGCGGAAATCACTAAATCGCTCCAAAGTTGTCTTTGACGAGAGGAGACAAGCTCTGCCGAAATATGTAGCGCTCACCGGATCACGACCGTTAAAAATTGGGGGAGTGTCATGAGTGCTCACGAGGGAAAGGCCGAAATTGTTCGGGTCGAGTCAAAACGGGAGCTGATGGAGTTTATAAGATTTCCGTGGGAAATCTATCGTGGAAATGAACACTGGGTACCGCCTCTCATCAGGGAACAGAAACAGTTCCTGAGCCCCGCGAATCCGTTCTTCCAGCACTCGGAAGCCGAATACTACCTTGCTCGCAGGGGAAGAAAAACGTGCGGACGCATCTCCGTGAGCATCGACCAAAACTACATTGACTTCCACGACGAAAAGATGGGCTGCTTCGGTTTTTTCGAAGCCTTCGACGATTTTGATGTCACCTCTCTGCTGCTCGACACCGCCCGCGACAGGCTGAGCGCAAAAGGCATGGAGGTGATGAGGGGTCCTTTCAACTTCACGACCAACCACGAATGCGGCCTGCTCGTCGACGGTTTCGACACCGACCCCGTCATGCTCACGACGTACAACCTTCCCTATTATGCAGAATTGCTGGAAAAATACGGCCTGAAGAAGGCGCGCGACTTGTATTCTTTCCATATAACCGACCTCGATGTGGACATGTCCTTCGTTCGCAGGCTGGCGAAGAAAGCGGCGGAGAATCGCGTTATCGCCCGTACGGTGAGAGTCAAGGAGGATTTACGGGGCGAGATGGAACGCGTGAAGGAAGTCTATAATAACGCATGGAGCAAGAACTGGGGATTCGTTCCGCTGACGGACGACGAGATCGAGGATATCGCCGCACACATGAAGGACCTCGTAATAGAGGATATGACCTATATCGGCGAGATCGACGGCAAACCCATAGGATTCCTGATGTTCCTGCCCGATTACAACGTGGTCGCAAAGAAAATGAATGGCAAAATGGGCCCGATTCAGATGCTTCAGTTCCTGTGGTACAAGAACCGGATCAAGAAGGGACGCCTTTTCATGATGGGAGTCCACAGGGACTATCAAAAGACGGGAGTGGCTGCGGCCATGGTCGTCGACGCATACGACAGCGTGATTCGGAGGGGATTCAAGAGCGCGGAATTCTCATGGATTCTCGAGGACAACGTCGCCGTCCGCACCATCTGCGAAATGTTTGGAGCCAAAATTTACAAGACACATCGGATCTACGAGATGCCCTTGTCCCCCTGAGAGCAGGCCGGGACCGTGCCATCCATCCGCTCTCGCACGAGACGTCGCCGCCATGCCCATTGTGTGGCGTCGCTCATGACGACGACCACGCAGGCCAGCGTCGCGCCCGCCGCCACATCGGCCACATAGTGATAACGCAGGAACACGGTCGATAGAATCAGGCCCGTTCCCACCGGGAGCATCCCCCAGAAAAGCCGCCGCTCGAAGCGGTAACACAAGACAAGCGTTATGAGCGTCACCTCCACGTGGCCGCTGGGGAAGCAGTCCCACCTGTAGGGTTCCAGCGTGAACAAGAGGTGCCGGATGAAACCGCCCACCCACTTACCCTCCAAGGAAGTTGTGTGAAGCGCCTCCAGCGTCTGGGAAGGACCACTCGCCGGGAAGAGCAAGTTACCGACGAAGGAAAGGTAAAAGCCAAGGCAGACCACGGCGGCGAAAGTCTCAAACTCGTTCATCCTGCCCTTGCAGTACAGCGTGGCCGCGACAATTATCGGCAAGAAGAAAAAGCTCCCGTAACATATTTCGAGTAGGTCCACCAAGTAAGGATTGAGAAACCTCGACAGGAAGACCGTCGGATGTGTCCCGAACACCGCGTAATCGAGCGCGATCATCTCCGAGTCGACGTCATAAGGGAAGACATGGTGTACCATCTCCCCGAGGCTGAAAAAGGTGACGGCGACAAACGCCAGCGGATACCAACTCCTCAGGAAGGCGTGCAGAGGCTTGAGGGTGTCCCCTTGAGGCCAGACCAGGAAGCCGGCCCCAACCAGCATTGCGATGTAAAGCGAAGCGAGCGGACGCCAGGCTTGCACCCGGCTTGAAAACAAGACGCACACGATGAGAAAAATGAGAACGAACGTGAAATTTATGCCATCCGAAGGTCGAACCTGCTGAAACAATCGCTCGAGCGATCGCCCACGGTTCGGCTTCATTTGTTTCCCCTCCCCGGAAAAAGATGAAATATTCGCCACCCGCCTGTTGTGGCTGCCTTCTTCAATGGGAACCGGCGACCCGCTCCCCGTGCGCGTCGCTCGAAGCTCTCAACTGGCCGCACGCCGCCTCTATGTCAACTCCGCGCGACCGCCGGATGAATGCCAGAACCCCTGCCTTCCTCAATTCAGCCTGAAACTGCAACATCCGTTCCTTCGTCGGAGCGCGGAATTTATCCGACAGGGCGGGATTGCACGGAATCAAATTGACCTTTGCGCCCAGAGACCGGCACATCTTGGCCAACCTCCCGGCCTCGCGCAGAGAATCGTTTTCACCTTCGATCAGCATGTATTCCACCGTGAGCGGTGTCTGCCTGCTCCGCGTAAGCCGCCTGCACGCATCGAGCACTTGTTCGATCGGATACCTCCTGTTTATCGGCATCAAGCGGCTTCTGACGGCGTTCTCGGTAGCATGGAGCGACAACGCAAGGCGCACCGGCAGGTCGTCCTCTGCCAATTCAAGAATACCGGGCACATACCCCGCAGTCGAAATCGTGACCCGTCTCTTCCCCAGCCCGAAGCCCCGCTTATGAAGGAAGATGCGGACGGCCTTCGCCGTCGCCCGGTAATTCGCCAGCGGCTCTCCCATCCCCATCAACACGATATTCGTCAGCCGGCCCGCATCGGGGTCGAATCGCGCCCTGCGGGCCTGTTCCACGATCTCGCCGACCGAAAGGTTGCGGGCCAGTCCCCCTGTCGCGCTCGCGCAGAACAGACAGCCGAACCCACAACCAACCTGCGTGGAGATGCAGACCGTGCTCCGTTCTCCTTCGGGGAGCAACACCGACTCCACCGAGCCTCCGTCGCTCAATCCAAACAGAAACTTCTTCGTGCCGTCGCGGCTCGACACCCGCACATTCAGCATCTCGAGGCCGGCAATGCAAAACTCGCTCGCCAGTTCCTCGCGGAGCGTCTTGGGCAAATTCGTCATCTCGCCGAACGAGCGCGCTCCATGCCGATAGAGCCACTCCACCACCTGTGTCGAGCGGTACGGATCGAGCCCGCGACCGGCCAGCAATTCGTCCAACTCCTCGGGCAGCATGCCCAGGACATCCAGCTTTTTTTTAGCCTGCGCCGACACTTGGAAACTACGCCTCTGTGGGTATCAACTGCACGAGGACCGACCTTCGGCGAGGGCCATCGAACTCGCAGAAGAAGATTCCCTGCCAGGTCCCCAGCGTCAGGCTCGACCCGGTGACCGGGATGACGTGCGAGAAACCCACGAGCGTTGATTTTATGTGACCGTCGGAGTTCCCCTCGGCATGCCTGTATTTCGGGTCGTTGCGTGGGACGAGGCGCGAGAGCATCCCGAGAATGTCGCTGCTGACGCTGGGGTCGGCATTCTCGTTAATGGTCACCCCGGCCGTGGTATGAGGCACATAGACGATACAGAGCCCCTCGCTGACGCCGGATTTCGCGACCACTTGCCGGACCGAATCGGTGATGTCTATGAACTGCTCCCGCGACCTGCTGGATACCGAGATTCTCTCAAGCATGAAAATGTATCCTCCTTCAGATGCGGACGCGCGATGCGCCGCTATACCAGAGCGAGCAGAGGATGGTCCCTGAGGACATTGAGGGTCGCCCTCTCGCCCGCTCGGATCGAACGGGCCGTCTCTTCAAAATCGAACATGCGGCGGGTTGGTATGTGAGGCTCAATCATGATGAGCGGGTATTCGTAAAACGCCCGGAGCTGCAGCTCTAGGATTCGACGCATCATTATTCCACTGCTTTGAAGTATCATATCGATTATGCCCCTCTGCTCGGGCACCTCGCGAGCCCGGTCGAGAGCGGGCAGGCCGAGATTTATCGCAATTATCAGGTCGGCGCCCCGTTGGTGAGCCATCTGAACGGGCAGGTTGGTCACCACGCCGCCGTCGATATAGTATGAGTCGCCAACCTTCAGGGGAGGAAAGATTCCGGGAAGCGCGCACGATGAGTACACAGCCTCATGGACCGGTATGTCATTGAAGCCCTCGCTGCCCCAATACACCTCTTCTCCCTGGCGGAGTTCCACCGAGTTGACCAGGAGAGGGCTGTCGAGCAACTTGAAGCTGTCGATGGGTATTATGCTTTCGATATAACTATGGAGCTTTTCGCCACTGTACAGGCTGCTGGCATGGAGCCCCCTCCTGACAAAGTGAAACAGCCTCAGGTCAAGGATGTCCTCGCTCTTCACGTCGAGTGCAAGGCGCTCCATCTCCTGAATGTCCATCCCGCCCGCAGCCAGGGCGCATATGAGAGAACCCATGCTCGTTCCGATATATTCGTGGATGGGAATCTTGAGGGCCCGAATGGCCTTCAGCGCACCCACATGCGCCAATCCTCGAAGGCCGCCGCCGCCTAGAACAAGCGCTACCTTGCTCAATTCTGGCACCCCCGGGCGTCGTCGTGGCAGGTAAGTATGGAAAATGCCATGCTCAGGGGCAAGTATAGCAATCGGAAAAACCAAAAGTCAATCGGCCCCGAGGTTTCGGGGTCGGAGCAACGCCGGGCGACAACTCGGCGTGTAATCGGGGTTGCCATCCGGAAGGTTTTCTGGTATATTAAAAGGTCAACGTCGCAAATACACAGGCCCCGCAGTCTCCCTTTGAGACAATCCCGCGGGCTGGTGCCGGTTTGGTTTGGGCCGGTTACCCGTGGGAGCGGTGGTCGAGGACAAACCAGGTTACAG
The DNA here is from genome assembly GCA_964607485.1 of uncultured bacterium. Taxonomy (GTDB): domain Bacteria; phylum Abyssobacteria; class SURF-5; order SURF-5; family SURF-5; genus CAZSKP01. The sequence goes on from CAZSKP010000029.1 coordinate 44,035, forward strand.
GAGGACACCCAATGGCGATAGTAACGATGAAGCAGCTCCTTGAGGCAGGCGTCCATTTCGGACACCAGGCACGCCGATGGAACCCGAAAATGGAAAAATTCATCTTCGGCGAACGCAACGGCGTGTACATCATCGACTTACAGAAAACCGTACAACAGGTTAACGCGGTCTATCACTTCATCCGTGAGAGCGTGGAGGCGGGCGGAACCGTCCTCTTCGTCGGCACGAAGAGACAGGCGCAGGAGTCGGTGCGCGAACAGGCGATCCGCTGCGGCATGTTCTACGTGACCAACCGCTGGCTCGGCGGCACTCTGACCAACTTCGAGACGATAAAGAAGAGCATACGGCGGCTCAAACGAATAGAGAAGATGGAACAAGAGGGCGACTTCGGCTCTCTCGTCAAGAAGGAAATAGGCAAGCTGCTGAAGGAAAAAGTCAAGCTGGAGAAGAATTTGGCCGGCATAAAGGACATGGCGGAATTGCCCGGCTCGGTGTTCATTATCGACACCAAAAAGGAAGCCATCGCAGTCGCCGAGGCGAAGAAGCTGGGGATTCCCTCTGTCGGCATTGTTGATACAAACTGCGACCCCGACGACGTTACCTATCCGATTCCGGGTAACGACGACGCCATCCGCTCGATTAGGCTCTTCACGACCATCATTGCCGACGCCGCCCTCGACGCGAAGGCGCGCGCCCTCGAGGGCCGCGAGGTGCCGGGGACGGAATTAGGCGCGGAGACGGAGAAGGAAGAGGCGGTCGCCTCGACTCGGAGAGCGTCAGCGATCTCCAATGACGAAAAGGATGAGTTGAACGCCGACTGATGCGCGGCTTCGCTCGTCCGCTTTATCGCATTACCCCAACAACGCAGGTTTTTCGACGCGACGGAATATATCAAGCTGAATTCGTGTGTGCGGCGTCAGTCCGCGCAAGCCCCGATAGCGCGCGCGCAGCCGAAACAGAAGACAGAAGAGATGGGAGAAGGCTAGATGGCAATAACTGCTCAAATGGTGAAGGAATTGCGCCAGAAAACCGGCGCCGGTATGATGGATTGCAAGAAGGCGCTCACAGAAAAGAATGGAGACATCGAGGCGGCGATACAGTACCTGCGCGAAAAAGGGGTGGCCGATGCGGCGAAACGCGCCGGTCGCGTGGCTAGCGAAGGCATGATCGGCTCGTACGTGCACACCGGCGGAAAGATAGGCGTACTCGTCGAGGTCAACTGCGAGACCGATTTCGTAGCGCGCACGGACGACTTCAAGGACTTGGCCAAGAACCTGGCGATGCAAATTTGCTCCGAGAGCCCCGTCTGCGTTCGCCGCGAAGACATCCCCACCGAAATTCTCGAAAGGGAGAAGCAGATCTGCGAGAGTCAGGCGCGCCAGACGGGCAAACCAGAAAAGGTCATTGAAAAAATCGTCGCAGGTAAATTGGAAAGCTTCTACGCAAGGGCCTGCCTGCTCGAACAGGAGTTCATTCGGGACCGCAACACGACCGTCCAGGATTTCATCAACTCGAAGATAGCGAAACTGGGGGAAAACATCGTGGTCAAACGGTTCGTCCGATTCCAATTGGGAGAGGAAGTCTGAGGGCATCATGCCGAAAACCCGCAGAAAACCGGCTTACAAGAGGGTGCTCCTCAAGCTCAGCGGCGAAGCTATGCAGGGCGCTCAACAATTCGGCATAGACACCAACGTCATAACCAAGGTCTCGGAGCAGATAAAAGAGGTTATGACCGAATTCCCTGTTGAAATCGCAATAGTCATCGGAGGGGGAAACATCTTCAGGGGCATACAGGCGGCCGCCCAGGGAATGGACCGCTCGACGGCCGATTACATGGGCATGCTCGCCACGGTGTTGAACGGGCTCGCGCTTCAGGACGGGCTTGAGAAAGCCGGAGTCATGACGCGCGTGATGTCGGCCATAGAGATGAAAGAGCTGGCCGAGCCCTACATACGCCGCAGAGCAATGAGGCACCTGGAAAAAGGACGTGTGGTCATATTTGCGGCCGGCACCGGCAATCCGTATTTTTCGACCGACACCGCCTCGGCTCTGCGCGCGATCGAAATCGGCGCCGAAGTCATACTGAAGGGAACGAAGGTGGACGGAGTTTACGACGCCGACCCGGCCTCGAACAAGCGCGCGCGCAAGTTTACGAAGCTCACCTACATGGAGGTGCTGGGGCGCAGCTTGAAAGTGATGGACAATTCTGCGATTACTCTGTGCATGGACAACGACCTTCCGATCATCGTTTTCAACCTGAACAAGTACGGAAACATTCGGAGGGTCATAGCGGGAGAAAGTGTCGGGACCGAGATAAGGGGGGAGTGAGCCTAATGCGCAAGGAAGTTCTGTCGGCCCTGAGGGAAAAGATGAACAAGACCATGGACCACATCCGGCGCGAATTTGCGACAATCCGTACCGGCAGAGCTTCGACCTCGCTGCTGGACGGGGTCGATGTTGATTACTACGGGTCCCCCGTTCCCCTGAATCAGATAGCCAACGTTTCGGTCCCGGAGGCAAGACTGTTGCTCATCACCCCATATGATAAGGGCGCGCTCGGCAGCATTGAGAAGGCGATACTCAAGTCGGACCTAGGCCTTACCCCGAACAATGACGGCAGAGTCGTCAGAATCCCGATCCCCGAGCTCACCGAGGAGCGGCGGAAGAATCTCGTCAAAGTTGTGCGCCGCCTTGCGGAGGACTCACGCGTATCTCTGAGGAACGCTCGACGCGAAGCCAACGACAACTTAAAGAAAGGCGAAAAGAACGGCGACATATCCGAAGATGAGAGTCACCGCATCATGGATGAAGTCCAAGAAGTCACGGATGACTACATCGAAAAAATCGGGGATCTGCTGGAGGCGAAAGAGAAGGAAATCATGGAAGTCTGACCTCGGAAGGGCCCGACGTTGACCTCGACAAGGGATGAGTCCAGCAGCGGTCCGATCTCAGCGGACTGCCTATTTTTCATTCTCCTCCTCATTCCCCATTTCTTCAGGTTTCCCGAACTCAACAATACGGCGTTTCCTCTCGGAGTATGGCGCTGGCTTGAGCCTCTCGTGCCCCTGCCGACTCCTTCACTGCCCAATCCGACCACCCTCTTCGTCGCTTCGCTGTTGATGCTCCTCCTGGTCTTCTACCTGTTTACGCATGTGTGGGAGCGGAGCGCCGAGGGGAATGCCCAAGTCGCGCATCGACTGAAGCTCGCTCTGGTTCTGGGAGCGTTCGCTATTATCATTCTCCTTCCCGCTCTTCACGAGATATCGCTCCGCCGTGTTCTCGGTCCCGAGACGCATGCCCACGACGGCGTGATACAGGTGGAGGAGGCGATCAAGAAAACGCTTCGAGGACGAAACGTGTATACCGAAACGTTCTACGGAACTCCCCTGGAGAAGAGCGGCTACGCCAACCCGCGGCTCTGGCAGAGCCTCGGCATCGAGTCTTTCCCGGCGCTGAAATACTTCGGGTATCTGCCGCTCACCTTCCTCCTTCCGCTGCCATTCTACCTGGTCGCCATGGCGACAATCGGCTGGTTCGACCTGCGGTTTATACTGATTCCCGCCTATCTCATTTTCATCTGGCTCGCGTACAGGATAGCGGAGCGCCCCCACCGGAAAATCGTCGCCGTGCAGTTTGTCGCGCTGAACCCCTTCATGGCCACATTCATGATAACCGGCCGAAACGACGCCCTCCCTCTCGCAATGCTTGCGGCTGCGCTCTTCTTGCTCGAACGACGGCCCGTGTGGGCTCAGGTCTTCCTTGCCCTGGCGTGCCTCAGCAAACAGTATGTCTGGCTTATGGTTCCCTTCTTCGGTTTGTTCCTCGTTCGAGACGACGGGCAGAAGAGTTTTGCCAAGAGCGCGACGGGGGCAATCGCCGGGCTCTGGCTATTCTGGCTGCTTTTCATAGCGGGCATGCTTCCCTATTTTCTCTGGAGTCCCTCGGCGTTTGCAAAGAGCATCCTTCTTCACAGCAACGCGCATCCGATAAAGGGCATCGGAGCGTACGGGTTCGGAACGTGGGTGCTCTACTTCGGGTGGGTGAAGGACGCCGCCGGCAAATTCCCCTTCCTTGCCGTCCAGGCGCTGTTTACCCTGCCCGTCCTCCTGTTCTGCTTCGCACGTCAAAGGAAGGAGAACACCGTGCCCCAGGTGATACTGGGCGGCGGGCTCGTCATTCTTGTCTTTTTCTATTTCTCACGCTTTTTTCACGACAACTATTTCGGCGTGGCGAGCACATTGCTCGCGCTCGCTTATTGCGCGGGAGACGTTCGGCAACGAAAATCTCTGGTCAACCGGGAAGATGCCGTGTGAAACGCACACGTCCCGGCTGTCACTCAATATGAAAGATGTACACGTGCGCATAGAGGAAACAGGGGAAAGGGCCGAACGCTGTCGAGTCACATTTCTCGGCCACTCCTCGGCGCTTATAACCATGGACGGCGTGAAGATTCTCGCCGACCCGAACGTCAACCGCCACATTCTTTTCTTCCTTCGGCGCCGCAGCAAGGTGCCTATGAGGATTCGCGATCTGCCTCACCCCGACCTCATACTCATTTCGCACGGCCACTACGACCACCTCGACCTGCCAACCCTGAGAAGATTGCCGAGAAAAACGCCCGTCGTCGCACCCCCGGGCCTCAAACCGGTCATCAAGCGCGCCGGCAAGGACCGCATAATCACCCTCAGTCAATGGCGCTCGCACCACCTTGGAAGCGTGACCGTCACCGCGGTGCCTGCAAGACATTTTTCCGGCCGGCCGCCGTTCTTCCTCCGCACGGGATACCATGGGTATGTCATTCACGGGGAGGCAACAGTCTATTTCGCGGGCGACTCGGGCCTCTTCGAAGGGATGAGGGAAATCGGTGAAAGGTGGAACATAGACATCGCGCTCTTGCCCATCGGTGCGTATCAGCCGCCGCCGTTTCGCAGGCACCACATGTCGCCCGAAGACGCAATCGAGGCGGCCCGCAGGCTGAGGGCACGGGCAGTCGTTCCAATCCACTGGGGCGCCTTCAAACTCTCCCTCGAGCCCTTCGATGAACCCGTTCGGCGTCTGGAACGGGCGGCCAGGGAGGCGAACTTTTCCTCGAAGATACATGTCCTCTCGCCCGGCCAATCGATCTTCGTCGACGGCGCAGGCTCCATCGAAAAAGTCCAGGACGAAACGAACGATGCCACAACTCCGTTGCTCCGAAGGGAAGGTTTCTGATACAATGTGTCACGCCGATAGTACGAGACCGGGCGAGATGCCCTCATACTGAACGGAAATGAAAAGCCAGAGAAAGAATCGAGGAACGGCCGCCGACCTGAAGCTGGTCGAGCAGAGAATAGGAGAGAGCATCCGGGTGAAACAGCGTTTTCCCGGAGAGTTGATGAGCGACATCGCGCTGGCCGCTCGGAGGATAGTCGATTCGTACCGAAAGGGAGGCAGGCTGATTCTGTTCGGCAACGGCGGCAGCGCCGCGGATGCTCAGCACATCGCGTGCGAACTGGTGGGAAGATTCCTCAAGGAACGGCGTCCGCTCGAAGCAGTCGCCCTTGCATCCAATCCTTCCATACTCACCTGCCTCGGCAACGACTACGGCTACGACCGCGTCTTCGAGCGGCAGGTCGAGGCCGCCGCAAGGCCGGGCGACGTGGCAGTGGGAATAAGCACCAGCGGCGATTCTCCCAACATCGTCCGGGCCATCAAACGTGCGAAGAAAATCGGTTGCACGACCATCGGCATGACCGGCCAGGGTGGCGGGAAACTCAAGGCGGCGGCCGACATACTCCTCAATGTCCCTTCGAGGGAGACGCCCCGCATCCAGGAGTCCCACATCCTCATCGGCCACATCATCTGCGAACTCGTCGAGCGCTCCATCCAAAAGAAACGGACATAGCGGGAACCGTTCGTCCGGCTTATCTGTTCCTCCTCCACTCGTAGTACTCGACCACTTTCGAGTACGAAGCGAGGGCTCGCTCCGGCGAGGTGAAGAGCGGGTAGCCGGCATCCTGCAGCTTCCTGCAGAACTCGACGTCACCCGTCAAGCCCGCTATGCTGACCAGCATGCAGGGCTTCCTCAGGTCCTCCTTCAGGCCGAGCATGAGTTCCAAATATTTCTGCTGGCCGGCGGCAGAGATTCCCCCGCCGATGACGACTGCCGCGTCGATATTCGGATCTTTGTCGATCACCCTCAACGATTCGGGATACAGAGACGGCATCCCCCACGTTGCGACGCCGAGGTCGATGGGATTCCTCAGGCTCGAGCCATATGGGGGAACGATCCTGCGGAGCTCGTCGAGGCAGGCTTCGCTCAATTTCGGCACGCAGAGCCCATGGAGCTCGACCGCGTCGGTCGCGCCCACCGCCGGTCCGCCCGGCCCCGACACTATCGCCACACGCCTGCCGGCGGCCTCGGGCATGTAATAAAAGGCCGTCGCGATGTCGAGCATCTCCTCCATGTCGCGCGCGCGGACGACGCCCGCCTGCCTCAGCGCCGAGTCCCAGACGGCGTCGGCTCCAGCGAGCGAGCCCGTGTGCGACGCCACCGCGCGGGCGCCAGCGGCGGTGGAGCCGGCCTTCCAGACGACGACGGGTTTGTTAAGACTCGCCTTCCGGAGCGCGCGCAAAAGCCCCCGGCCGTCACGCGCGCCTTCGAGGTAGGCCATGATGACAGATGTCTTCTCATCCTCGCCGAGGTAATCTATGAAGTCGCCGCTCGAGAGGTCGCATTCGTTGCCGATGCTTATCACCTTGCTGAAGCTCATTCCCCTGAACGCGCCCATGAGGCTCCCGAAACTTGCAAGAGAACCGCTCTGCGAGACGAACGCCAGTCCGCCGACGGTCGAAGGCATCGAGGGGAAGAACGCCAGCCCAGACTCGGGACAATACACGCCCATGCAGTTCGGGCCCACCAGCCGGACGTTGCCCGAGCGCGCAGCCGCGACCATTGCGCGCTCGCGTTCCATACCGCCGACGTCGCCGGCCTCGCCGAAGCCCGACGTGAAGACCACCGCCACCTTCACACGCTTTCGTGCGCAGTCTTCAATAACCTCCTGCGCCTGTTCCACTCCGACCAGCACGATTGCGAGGTCGACATCCACGGGGACCTCGCTGACGGTTGGGTACGTCTTCAGCCCGAGTATCTCGTCGGCTTTCGGGTTGATGGGAAACACATCGCCCTTGAACCCCGGGTCGAGCAGCGCCTGCAGAAAAACCAACCCCGGCTTGAAGCTTCGGGGAGCGCCCACCACCGCGACGTTGCGTGGAGAAAATACCGCCTGCATCTGTTCGGGTGTGTAACTCATTCTGATTCTCGTTGGTTGCGTATTGTGGATTGTGCGGACGGGGCTAAAATCGAATGGGGCGTATTCCGTCCGCCGCAAACGCATGGCATCCTATCACATCTTGAGAAGAAATTTCAACGCCGCAAACGCCGCGCGACCCGCTGAGACAAGCAAGATCCGCGCCTTCATGTGCGGCCGGAAAGACCCCAACCGGACCGCCGGGCCGCTTGCAATGGCCGCGTGCGGTGTGTTAGAATCAGCGCGCACTTTCCCTTCTTGAGGAGTCTTCTGAATGAACGACGAGGATCGTTACGAGCGAGGACCAGTTGTCGAACCGCGGGATATTGTCCCCGACGGAGGATTTAGGCCGGTCGCACCCCACGCACGGCCCCGTCGAAAAGTCGCAATCAACATCGTCCTTTTCTTCGCGACCGTGCTGACGACTCTTTTCGCGGGCGCTCTACTTGCCGAGGTCAACCCTTTCTCACATCCGGAACTCATATACAAGGGATTCCCCTTTTCAATTACGATAATGAGCATATTGCTCTCGCATGAGCTTGGTCATTATCTGATGTCGCTCCGTCACAAGGTCGATGCGACGCTTCCGTACTTCATTCCCGCGCCGACTTTCATCGGGACGTTCGGCGCCGTCATCAAGGTGAACTCCAACGTGCCCGACCGGCGCGCGCTTCTCGACATCGGGGCGACAGGCCCGATCGTCGGGTTCGTGGTATCCATCCCCGCACTCATCATCGGGCTCAGGCTCTCACATACAGTGGTGGACACGTCAGGCGGCATCACTTTTGGCTCGTCGCTGCTGCTGGAAATAATAGCGGAACGGCTCTTCCCGTCAATTCCCCAGGGTTACGCCATCGACCTGCATCCCGTGGCCCTCGCCGGCTGGATCGGGCTGCTTGTCACGATGATGAACCTGCTGCCCTTGGGGATGATGGACGGCGGCCACATAGCGTATGCCCTTTTCGGAAGATGGCACCGTCACATCTCGCGCGCTATGGTCGTCATCCTGTTGCTCATGGGCATTTACGGCTGGGCCGGCTGGGCCGTGTGGGGGATGCTAAACCTCTTCTTCGGCCTGAGGCATCCGCCGCCGACAAACCCCGACGTGCCCCTGGACGGAAAGAGAAAACTCGTCGGCGCGCTCACTGTGGTCATCCTCGTTCTGACCTTCGTGCCGACGCCGTTTTCCGTGCAGTGAGCGGCTCCTCGGAACGGGAACCGCGGAATTTTCCTAACAGAATCTTCTATGAAGCGACCGATTGACATACCACCTTTCCTCGTGATGGAGGTTCTCGAACGCGCGCAGGAGCTCGAACGGCAGGGGCGCGACGTGGTTCATCTTGAGGTCGGCGAGCCCGATTTCCCGACGCCCGATTGTATCAAGGAGGCGGCCCTGCGCGCGCTCCGCGACGGCCGGACGCAGTATTCGGCGAGCGTGGGAATACTCCCGCTCCGGGAGGCGGTGTGCGAGTATTTTTTCTCGCGGTACGGCGTCGAGCTCACTCCCGACCGAGTCGTCGTCACGTCGGGAACCTCGCCCGGAATACTGCTCGCATTGTCTTCAATCCTCGAGGAGGGCGACGAGGTAATTCTCTCTAACCCTCACTATGCATGCTATCCGCAATTCATTAACTACGTCGGAGGGACGCCCGCCTTCGTTGACGTTCGAGAGGAAACGGGATTTGAGCTCGAACCCGACCGTGTGCGCGAGAGGATCGGGCCGCGCACGAAGGCCATCCTCATCAACTCGCCCGCCAACCCCACCGGCCACGTGATGAACGGCACCGTTATCGAACAGATCGCCTCGACGGGCCCGATTGTCATTTCCGACGAAATCTATCACGGGCTTGTCTATGAGGGGAGGGAACACTCGGCGCTGGAATACACGGACAATGCGTTCGTGCTGAATGGATTCTCGAAGCTGTATTCGATGACCGGCTGGCGGCTGGGCTACATCGTCACACCGCCCAGGTATCAGCGGCTGATTCAGAAAATGCAGCAGAACTTCTTCATCGCGGCCAACACGTTTGTGCAGTGGGCCGGCATAGCCGCGCTCAAAGAGGCGCAGCCCGATGTGGACAGGATGGTCGCATGCTTTAACGAGCGCCGAAAGCTGATCCTGCGCCGCATCGAAGAGATCGGATTCGGCGTGGCGAAGAAGCCGACCGGAGCCTTCTATGTGCTAGCAAACGCGAGGCGATTCACCGACAACTCGCTCAAGTTTGCGTTCGAAGTGCTCGAAAATGCGAGCGTTGGCATAACGCCGGGCGTGGATTTCGGCTCCAACGCCGAAGGCTTCGTCAGATTCTCATACGCAAACTCGCTGGAAAAGATCGAAGAGGGGATGCGGCGACTGGAGAGTTACCTCGCATCGCGCAGGAATTGACGCATCTGATTCGAGATGGGGGGAAGAACATCCCTGCATTTTGGCGTGCAAGCGACCCGGTTCGGCCGGTTGAACAGCGGGACAATCATGCCGCTGACAACAGCGTACCGCATGAGGGAGCACAGAAATGATTTCAGTTGTTTCTCCATGCTTCAATGAAGGAGAGATTCTCTCCGAGCTTCATGCCAGGCTCACGGCTGCCGCAGAGAACTGGAGCGAGCCCTTCGAAATCCTCCTCGTGGATGACGGCTCCAATGAAGAGACATGGAGGCTTGCATGCGAGATTCACGGACGAGACCCGCGTTGGAAACTGATTCGGCTCGCCCGGAACTTCGGGCAGCAGACCGCCATCTCGGCGGGCATCCATTACGCGCGAGGCGATTGCGTCATCATCATTGATTCAGACCTGCAAGATCCTCCCGAGGAGCTTCATCGTTTCATTGCAAAATGGAGAGAGGGATACCAGGTCGTCTATGGCATCCGGACCAAACGCAAGGAAAATGTCTTAAGAAAGCTATGCTACACGATGTTTTATCGCATCCTGGGAAAGCTCGCGGATATTGACATCCCGAAAGATTCCGGCGATTTCTGCCTATTGGACAGAACGATCGTGGACATTTTGAAAGCCATGCCCGAACGCAACCGCTTTATCAGAGGATTAAGGTCGTGGGTTGGCTTTCGGCAGATAGGAATAGAATACGAGCGTGACGCCAGGGCCGCCGGTGAGGCCAAATATACGTTTCCGAAGCTCGTCAGGCTTGCGCTCGACGGCATCTTCTCATTCTCCACCCTTCCTCTAAAGGTGGCGACGTACCTCGGTTTTCTCGTCTCGCTCGCGGCTCTGTTTGGATTGGTTTTCGTGCTGCTCCGGCGTGTTTTCTCCGGCTGGTTCGTGCACGCGGGCTCGATGTCTGCTTCGGGAGCAGCCGCCATCATTATCTCTATCCTGTTCTTGGGAGGCGTGCAGCTCATTTGTCTTGGGATTCTGGGGGAATATCTGGGCAGAATATACGACGAGGTCAAGGGACGCCCACTTTGGACCGTCCGAGAGACGCTCGGAATCGAAGAGCGGTCGAATAGACCGCAAGGTGACGCCTAGTTGCGGTGAATCTCCGGAAGGACACAAAACAGGCCGGAATGAAGAATCCCATCTTGAATAGAACGGCAGAAGCACTGAGGGGTGTGCTTGTCGCTGTTGGAATCATCTATCTCGTCACCTATCTGGTCGTCGTCTGGTTCCGCATTCGGTATCCGTTTGCGCTGGAATGGCTCGAGGGAAGCCTGGTAATTGATGTCGAGAGGATACTCTCCGGCCAAAAGCTGTATGTCCCACCTTCGCTTGATTTCATTCACTTTTTCTACACTCCTCTTTATTTTTACGTCTCCGCCGCTGTCGCATACTTCACCGGTGTGGGATTCCTTCCTCTCCGGCTCGTCGCGTTTGTTTCGTCGCTCGGGTGTTTTCTCTTCATATTTCTTTCGGTCAGACGGGAAACCGGAAGCGCTTTCGCAGCTTTTCTCGCCACCGGCCTATTCGCAGCCACCTATCGAATAAGCGGAGACTGGCTCGACATCGCGAGGGTGGACTCGTTATTCCTCTTCTTTCTACTGGCAGGATTCTATGCGGTGAAGTTCGGGAAATCCGCCATATCGTGCATTCTTGCCGGCACGCTCTTCTCGCTTTCCTTCCTGACCAAGCAGACCGCCTTGGCGATTGCCATACCCGTAATGCTGTACTACATTGTGGTGAACCGCCGTAATTTCGTCCTCTTTGTGGTCACTATGGCCGTGATAGTTGGCGGGAGCACGCTCGTTCTGAATCGCATTCACGCCGGATGGTACACATATTACGTCTTCGGGGTTCCGTCGGGTCATCCGCTCATAGGCAGAATGCTCATCGAATTCTGGACCGCGGATATCCTGGCCCCGCTCTCCATCGCGTGCAGCCTCTCGGTGCTGTATTTTGTCAGCCGGCTTTCGGATTCGCGGAAAGAAGACTGCTTTTTCTATCTGCTGATGGCAGGGGGCATGGTGGGAGCGGCGTGGATGTCCCGAATACATGAGGGCGGATTCGACAACGTCCTGCTGACCGCATATGCCGCCATATCAATCCTGTTCGGACTGGGATTGCACTGCGTTCTCGAGGCTCTCCAATCTGGGAAGACGGAAAAAGGCAGGTATTTTGAGGTGGGCGCCTATCTCGTCTGCCTCCTGCAATTTATCCTGCTTGTCTACAATCCTCTGCTCCTCATCCCCACCGAGGAGGACGTCGAGGCGGGATGGAAGCTGGTCGAGCGGATAAAGCAGGTCGAGGGCGATGTCTTTGTCCCGTACCATCCGTATTTGCCCGTCCTTGCCGGCAAGAGAACGTTTGCCCACGGCGAAGCGCTGTACAGCATCATGAGCAGTGACAGGGAAAAGGGCAGGGCGAAGCTGGATAGCGAGATAAACCGGGCTGTACGAGAAAAGAGATTCAGCGCCGTCATTCTCGATATGCATCGGTCGCGGAAAATCTGGAACCGCGGAGTAGGCCCGGCGAATTTCCGGGGATATTGTTTCGACGAGCGGCCAATTTTCAATGATGCCGACGTGTTTTGGCCGATTACCGGCGTCAAGGTGAGGCCGGAAATCTTCATGCGATTGTGTCCGCCAGGGAGATGACCCCTTTGGAGCAGTCCGGGCCGAGCGCTCAAATGACCGCCTGGAACCGACGAAAGCCCCCTCAGAATCGGCAATTCTCATCGTGCGACCTCGCCCTTCCCGTATGCCGAAGTGTTGAGCCTGGCATGTAAGCGCTCCGATTTACATTTTCCCCGATTACATGGTATAATGCTGCAATTCTTAGGACCTCGGTTTCTTGCCCTGCAGTAAATGCTCCGGGTAGCATTCGGGGTTTTGCCCTTCAGACAGCAATGAACCCAAGGAAATAGTGCGTCGCAGAGGGAATTAATATGAAATACTGGAGAACTCCGCTGGACTTGCACGCCATCCAGGCGAGCAGGGGTAGGGTGATTGTTATTGAAGATCGCTGCAAGGGCTGCGAGTTCTGCGTCGTGTACTGCCCGCGCGATGTGTTGCGCATGTCCAAATCGTTCAACGTGAAAGGATATCATCCCCCGGAAGTGGTGGACGAGTCGCAGTGCGTGAATTGCCATTTCTGCGAGGTTATCTGTCCGGATTTTGCGATCTTTTCCGTCGAGGCTCCCGCGGAGGCATAAACGCCCGTCATCGCTACCGGTTTGTAACTGTTATGACACTTTCCTTACGTGTTTTCTTAATTGTTAACAGCGAGCATGGACAGCCCGGCCGGACCCGGCGTATGAGATAACGGGTCGGACCATGAAACTGTCGCACACTCAGATATAGGGAGGCCGAGTTGGCTGCCAAGGCGGTACTCACGGGAACTCACTTCATGAACGGCGACTACGCCTGCTGCGAGGGGGCTCTGGCCGCAGGCTGCCTCTTCTTCGCGGGCTACCCGATTACGCCGGCCACCGAGGTCGCCGAGCGCATGTCCGCCCGATTGCCCGACATTGGGGGAGTCTATATTCAGATGGAGGACGAACTGGGCTCCATCGCCGCCGTGCTGGGAGCCAGTTGGGGAGGCGTGAAGGCGATGACGAGCACCTCCGGCCCGGGTTTTTCGCTGATGATGGAGAACATCGGGCTGGGCATCTGCACCGAAACCCCCTGCGTTGTGTGCAACGTCCAGCGGGCCGGGCCGAGCACGGGGCTGCCCACCCTTGTGGGCCAGGGCGACATGATGCAGGCCCGCTGGGGCTCGCACGGGCCGTACGAGATTATTGCCGTCGCACCCTCGAGCCCCCAGGAGATGTTCGACTTCACCGTCTGGGCCTTCAACCTGAGCGAACAGTACAGGGTTCCGGTCATGATAATGGCCGACGAGGTGGTGGGCCACATGACGGAGCGCGTGGTGATTCCTCCCGAGAGTGAAATCCAGATCACACCTCGCCGCAAGCCGAAAGTGTCTCCGGAGCGCTATCTTCCCTATCAAACAGACTCCGATGGGATTGCTCCCATGGCCAGTTTCGGCGACGGATATCGCGTTCATATCACCGGGCTGACACACGACGAGCGCGGCTACCCGGTCATGGACGCCGTCGCCCAGGAGCAGATGACGAATCGGCTGGTCCATAAGATCCGTGGTAACGTTGACAAGATCATAAGGTACGAGACAGTCGCCATGGACGACGCCGACGTGGTGGTGGTGGCCTACGGCATCAGCGTTCGGTCGGCCAAGCGCGCTGTCCGAGAGGCGCGCGACCGAGGGCTCCGCGCGGGCCTTATCAAGCTGGACACGGTGTGGCCGTTCCCCGAAGAGCTTATCCGAGACCTGGCGGGCAACGTAAAGGCCATGGTCATGCCCGAAATAAACATGGGCCAGATGGTGCTCGAGCTTGAGCGTTGCGCCCAGGGCCGCTGTCCGGTCCGACTGGTCCCCCATGCCGGCGGCTCCGTCATCAGCCCCCGGACAATTCTCAGCGCCATCGAGGCGGGACTGAAGGAGACGTGATGAGCGCCAAGAAGAGCAAGAAATTCGAGCCGCATCCGCAGGACGAACTGCTGAGAACCGACCGCATTCCGCACATCTGGTGCTCGGGGTGCGGCATCGGAACGGTGTTCGGCTGTGTCATGTCGGCCATCAAAAAGTCGGGCCACCCGCTCGACGACGTGGCCGTCGTCTCCGGCATCGGCTGCACGGGACGGATGCCCGGCTACATCAAGCTGGACTCGTTCCACACCACCCACGGACGAGCCATCCCCTTCGCCACCGGGCTGAAGCTGGCGCGGCCTCAGGAAAACGTCCTGGTCTGCTCCGGCGACGGCGACCTCCTGGCCATCGGCGGAAACCACTTCATCCACGCGGCTCGACGCAATATCGATATGACCGTGATATGCGTGAATAACTTCAACTACGGCATGACCGGTGGCCAACTCGCCCCGAGCACGCCGTTCGGCGCTAAGACGACCACCAGCCCCATCGGCTGTCCGGAGGAACCCTTCAACTTCTGCCACATGGCCGCAGCGTCGGGGGCCGTGTACGTGGCGCGTTGGACCGCCCTGCACATCCGCCGACTGACCGACTCGATAAGCGAGGCAATGGAAAAACGCGGCTTCAGCTTTGTCGAGGTCCTGTCCCCATGTCCGACCTCCTTCGGGCGGCGCAACAGGATGGGCAAGGGGCTCGACATAGTGAAGTACTACCACGAGAAGTCGGTCATCCGAAACGGCATCGACCCTAAGGATGCAACGCTGGACTTCAACAAGAACCTGGTGATGGGAAAATTCGTCGATATCGAGAGGCCGACCTTCATGGACAACTATCAGTTAGTCAAGAGGGGCGAGCTGGCCGCCTGGCCGGCCAAGGAAGAAAAGACACCCGCTCCTGTTCCCGAAAAGGCCGCAAGGTGAGAATGATGGCAGAGGGCACCGAAAAAGAGATACTCATCAGCGGTTTCGGGGGTCAGGGCATCGTCCTCGCGGGCAACATCCTCGGCAAGGCCGCGGCCCTTCATGACAGTAAACACGCCACCCTGACTCAGTCCTACGGGCCTGAGGCCCGGGGCGGCTCTTGCTCGGCCCAGGTTATGATAAGCGACGAGGAGATACTCTTCCCTTACGTAGAACGGCCTCAGGTGATGGTCTGCATGAGTCAGGAGGCTTATTCAAAGAATGTGGGCTCGCTTGTTCCCGGAGGGCTATTGATTTGGGACACCGATTTGGTTCAAACGAAAGAGCCCGACCCGAGCTGGACAACTTACAACATCCCGGCCACCCGGTTCGCCGAGGAGCTGGGTAATGCCATGATGGCCAACATCGTCATGCTCGGCTTCCTGTCGGCGGTGAGCGACCTGGTCACCGTCGAATCCCTCCGCAAAGCGGTGCTCAGCTCGGTGCCGCCCCGCACCAAGGACAAGAACGCCAAGGCCTTTGAACGAGGCCGCGAGTATGGCGAGGCCATACTCAAGAGTCTGGCCAAACAGGACGAAACCCGGAAGTAAGAATGACCGGAAATAGTAAATCAACCATCCCAAAAAAGGCAGTCTTGCTCGCAGGGTCGGGCTACGGAGCGCTCAAGGTAGCGGAAGACCTTGCCCAGTCGGGTATACCCGTGGTCTGGGTGACTAAGGCCAATCATTTCCTCAAGCTGCCCGGCGGTATCGAAAGCTTCCATGAATGGCCCGAGGACATCAACTTCCAGTTCCGGCCCCTGTACCTGCGGGTGACACGCCATCCTCTGGTCACCCCTCTGACACGCTCGCGGATCGAGCGCCTTGACCGGAGGAAAGACGGCTTCCGGGCCGTGGTGGTTCGGGACCCCCAATACATCGATTACGACCTCTGCACGGGGTGCGGACGATGCATGGAGGTGTGCCCGCTTCACCACACGGCGCACCCGCCACTCACACGCAGCCCCGCGTATTGCCCTTCGCGGGCGCTCGAGCTGGACAAACGCAAGCTCGGCGCCTGCCGGATAAGCTGTCCCTTGGGCATTAATATACAGGCCTACATGGCGCTGGCCGCCGAGTCGCGTTTTGACGAGGCGCTCCGCGTTATCAAGGAGGACAACCCCCTGCCGGGCATCTGCGGCAGAGTCTGCCATCACCCATGCGAGGAGTCGTGTCGCCGCAGCGAGCTCGACCAGGCCGTGGCCATCCGGGACATCAAACGTTTCCTTGCCGACCACGAGGCCCAGCAGGGGCCGGTGAAGCTCGATATGCCCGAAAGGCCAGCCAGAGCGGAGCGAGTGGCGGTGATAGGCTCGGGACCGGCCGGCTTGACGGCGGCCCATTTCCTCAACCGCGCGGGCTTTGGGGTCACAGTATTCGAGGCGTTGCCCGAGGCAGGGGGTATGCTGCGGGCCGGAATCAATGCGTTCCGCCTGCCGCGACCGGTGCTGGACGCGGAGCTGAAAGCCATAGCGGATGCCGGTGTCGAAATT
>CAZSKP010000030.1:0-56469 GCA_964607485.1 uncultured bacterium
GAGAAGAGGTGCCCGCAACTTCACCTTTGGGCGCCGGCGAAGTCGTTTCATGATGAAAGGTGACTGATTTGCAGACGACTCTCATCATCACAATAGACACAGAGCCGGACAATCAGTGGAGTGCGGAAGGCCGCCGAAAGTGTTCTCTCGACAATATCCAGGCCCTCCCCCAACTCCAACGCCTCTTCGACGGACATGGCGTTCGGCCCACTTATCTCGTGTGTTACGCGGTAGTTGAAAACAACAAGTCCGCGTCGGTGCTGAGAGAATTCTTGGAAAGCGGCCGATGCGAGATAGGCGCGCACATGCATCCCTGGAATACGCCGCCGGTCGAAGCCTACGAACTGGAGAGCGCAGCATATCCGCATAGGCTAAGACCCGAGTTGCAGCGCGAAAAGATTGCGGCATTGACTGATTGCATTCTCAAAGTTTTCGGGGTAAAGCCCACTTCCTATCGTGCCGGTCGGGGGGGACTCAATGGAGAAAGCCTGCGCATATTGCAGGAACTCGGATACGTCGTCGATACATCTATCATGCCGACCCAGAGTCCCCGCTTTCATGGATGCAGCCTATGGGCCTCCATGCCTCTGGAGCCATATTTCCCCGGCTATGAGAACGTGTGCGCGCCCGGAACGAGCCCGATTCTTGAGGTTCCAATGACGGCGTCAGTCATTGGCGGGTGGTGGCACACGCTGACTTTTTCCCGCCGAAGAAATCTGGGCTTGACGCCCTTTGACCGACTGTTTCGCAAGGCGGGTTGGGCCAGGACGGTTCGGCTCAGACCCTCATGGTCTTCGGCTTCGGAGATGATTAGGCTATGCGAGATAATGCTGGAAAAGCGAGCGCCGGTGCTCAACATGATGTTTCATTCCAGCGAACTCATCCCCGGAACCAGCCCCTATGTCGGGACATCCAAAGAAGCTAGCCAACTTCTCGAAGATATTGAAGCTGTTTTGCGTTTCCTGATAGAGCGGCGACGTGCTCAATCGGCTACTTTGACCGAATTCGCCGAAGCCTGGAGCGAGCGCTCGCGTTCCGATGTGCTCGAAAGCAGACAAGAAAAAGCCGTGGTAAGGAGTTAGGCCCTTCATGGACGGAACCAGAAGAATCAAGATCTTGTACATTCTCAATACGTTCGGAATCGGTGGGGCCGAGCGCCATTACACCGAGCTGCTGAAGCGAATAAGTCGATCGAATTTCGACGTTCTTGCATGTTGCCTCTGGAAGAGGGGCGAGTTGCTGAAGGAACTTGACAACGTTGATGTGGACATCGTTGACCTTGATCTCATGAAGAGATACTGGCAGCGTTTGCCCCTCGAGCTTTGGAATCTGCGCCGATGGATACATCGCGAACGCGTGGATATTGTGCACTCGTACCTCTTCCACTCAAATATCGTCGGAGCTCTTGCAGGGAGGCTTTCGGGAGTACGGGTGATTGTGAGCAAACGAGCGCTCAACACGACATGGATAACTCGGAAGCATGTAATGATTAACCGATTCGTCAATCGGTGCGCTGACAAGATCACCGTCGTTTCTGACGCGGTGGCCCGCTCCGTTATGGAATCGGAGAAGGTGCCGGCGGAAAAAATAGTCCGAATATACAACGGGGTGGATTTCGAAAAGATGTCTCGCCGCCAGATGGATCAAAAGGCGGCTCGACTCTCACTCGGCATTGAGAATGGAGGTCCCATTATCGGCACGGTGGCACACCTGAGCAAGAAGAAGGGACACAGGTATTTGCTCGAGGCCGCGCGCGAAATCGTGGCGGATTTTCCCGACGCCGTCTTCCTCTGGGCGGGCGAAGGAGAGCTCGAAGGAGAACTTCGACAGCTTGCCATACAGTGGGAACTGGCAGGAAACATAAGATTTCTCGGGTACCGGCTGGACGTACCCTCGCTGCTTGAGGCACTCGACATGTTTGTCCTGCCTTCGGTCGAAGAGGGCATGCCGAATGCTTTGCTGGAGGCCATGGCCAAGAAGGTTCCTGTCGTCGCGACAGACGTGGGTGGCAACCCAGAGGTCGTCGAACACGAACGCTCGGGGATTCTCGTGCCGCCCCAAAACGCCTCCGCGCTGGCCGGCGGGATGATGAGAATTCTGCGGCAGCCTTCCGTCGCGGCGTCAATGGCCGAGGCCGGGGCTCGGCGCGTGCGCGACCGTTTCAGAATTGAAGTTATGATTCAGGAAATCGAACAGCTTTACAGAGATCTCATGAGCCGGGATTACAATTCCTCTCTGCGTCAAGCCTCCCCGGGCTGATGGGAGTATATCTGCAGGAAAAAGGAATATAACATAGGGCCGTCATAAAGTGAAACCGATTTACGAGAGCATATATTTGAAGAGTCCGATACTCTGTCAAAATGTCTGTGTGTCTCTATATGGCATATATCTCCACCGGCTTCGCTATGGAGGCATATGTGAGTCTGTCTATGAAGGTCTCAGGAAGAACGAGACGCTCTCCTTTGAACAGGTCAAAGAGCTGCAGAATGAACTCGTTAGAAGACATGTTCGACTTGCTTATGAACAGACCGATTACTATAGAGAGTTGTTCGATAAACTTCACATTGGTCCGGATGAAATAAGGAACGTGCAAGACCTGGCAAAGATTCCCGTCACCGAGAAAGATGAAGTGCGAAAGAATCCGCATCTTTTTGTCTCCAAGAAGTTGTCGAAACGCCGTCTTATCAAGATTAACACCAGCGGAACGACCGGAAAGCCACTGACGGTTGTTTTCGATAAGGATTCGCTCAGGAGATCGTATGCCTTCTTCATGAGGATAGCGGGATGGCATGGAATCCGCATTAGGGACAACCGGGCGACATTTGGTGGCAGAGTGATTGTCCCTCCCGAGCAAAAGAAGCCGCCTTTCTGGCGCTACGATGCAGGCGAGAATAGTTTGCTTTTCTCTTCATATCACCTGACGCCGGAAAACCTCCCATATTACTATGAGAAGCTGGCGGACTTTCAACCCGTTGAAATTCGAGCTTATCCCTCCAGTCTTTACACCGTTGCATCATACATGAAGAGAGAAGGGCTGAGGGGTGTCACCCCAAAGGCAATTATCACTTCTGCCGAGACTTTGCTTCCCTATCAGAAGTCGGTCATCGAAGAGCAGTTTGACTGCACAATACGAGATCAGTACGGGTGCAGCGAAATGGTGGTAGTCGTCTCGCAGTGTGAAATGGGCACATATCACTTACACCCGGAATCGGGAGTTCTCGAAATACTGAAGAGGGATGCCGGGCTGGCGCTGGACAATGAGCGGGGGGAAATCGTCTGTACCGGTTTCATCAATCACGCAATGCCTCTCCTCCGCTATAGACTCGGAGACATCGGCGAACTGGATGAAAACGCAGAGTGCCCCTGCGGAAGGAATTTCCCTGTTCTCAGGGGGATTGAGGGCAGGATTGACGACTATATCGAGACGATCGATGGGCGCATGGTGGGAAGGCTTGACCCCATTTTCAAAGGAGCCCAAGGCATAACAGCGACGCAAATCGTGCAGACCTCCTCAAGAGATATTGTTTTGAGAATTCTCCCAGACCATGATTACAGGGAAGAGCATGGACTGAAAGTCGTCGGCGAACTCCGAAATCGAGTAGGAAATCAAATGGACATAAAGATCGTGCTCGTTGACTCTATCCCAAAGGAGAGTAACGGCAAGTTTCGCGCGGTGATTTCACACGCAAAATAATTCGACCCGTCATGTGCACGTTTTGGATGCGTCCGATCTGAGGCTGGCAGGCCGCAAGGTAAATTGGTCGCATGTCGGGACATGGAAAACCCGGCGAGTCAACATCGAGACTTTCAGATAGAGAATATGACCGGAATGGCAAAGATTAGTGGGAGAATCTTCTAGCTAATGTCTCCTGCAGTTCAAAACCCATCAGATTCCAGAAAGGTTGCTTTTATCGACACGGTGTTTCCCACCGTGGGGGTATTCATTGCCGCCGAGATAGAGCGCATACGGCAGGCAGGAGTGGATGTGCTCATCTTGCCGCTTCGCAGAGGAGCGTCTCCGTTTTGTCAGGAGGAGTATCACAACCTTATGCCCTTTGTGCTTTCCGGAAAATCCGTCTGGTCATTGCGGACGTTCGGTTCAGCGATTTGGCTCGCGTTCTCAAGGCCCCGGCTTATCCTCGAATCAATAGTGGATTCCCTTCGGGATTTGGGAAAGGACCCGACCTATTTCTTGAAAACGGCCGCGATGTTGCCTAAGTGTGTGCTTCTGGCCGCCCTGGTGAGGCGGGAAGGGATTAGCCACATCCACGGAAATTGGGCGCACTATCCTGCAACTGCGGCCAGGTTTATCAGTCGATTGCTGGGCATCAATTATAGCTTTTCGGCGCACGCGGGCGCCGACATATACCGTCACCCTGCGGGATTGAAAGGAAAGATCACTGAGGCCCTGTTCGTCAATACTTGCACGACGGCAAACCATCGATATCTTGAATCTCTGTGCGGTCACTCGCTCCAGGATAAAGTAAGAGTCATTTATCACGGCATCAATCTCAAGCGCTTCGAGCCGTGTTCGAGCGAGCGCACCTATCCCCCGCTGGTATTGTCGGTCGGCACATTGACTGAAGCAAAGGGATTTCATTATGCAATCGAAGCGTGCAGAATCCTTAAAGATAGGGGTTTGAATTTTCAATACATGATCATAGGCAGGGGGGAAAAAAGCTCGACGTTGAAACAACAAATCCACCGATTGGGACTCGATGACTTAGTCATACTCCAAGACGAGATGCCTCACGTTGCGCTACGGGAGACTTATGCGCGCGCCACAGCCTTCCTCGCTCCTTCCGTTATCACAAAAGAGGGCGGGCGCGATGGCATCCCAAACGTCTTGGCGGAAGCAATGGCCATGGGCTTGGCCGTCATAGCATCCGACGTGTCGGGGATTCCGGAGTTGGTGAAACACGAGAAAAATGGACTGTTGGCGCCCCCCGGAGATCCGGAAGCGTTGGCTGAGAGCATCGAACGACTGATGACCGATTCGGCTTTTCGCGAGAGATTAGGTGCGACGGCCAGGCGAAAGGTTCTGGCCGACTTCGACCGTACAAGGAATGCAGCCATGTTGTGTGGGCTTTTTCTTGAAAAGGTATTCAATGGCACGACGGGCAACTAAAACAGAGAAAGAAATGGATTGTTCCCGCCAAATCCGGGTTATGCATGTGATTCATTCCCTCGATGTAGGCGGCGCTGAAGAGATGGTCGCTAATTATGCCCGACATCTGGATAGAACCAGATTCAGCCCGAGCGTTTGCGCGCTCAGGAGCGGCGGCCGCTTATTCGATCAGCTAAAGCGCGAAGGCGTGCCCGCATTCTTGATTGGCAAGCGAGCTGGCGCTGACGCCCGAACTCTCTGGCGGCTGGTGCGACTGCTTCGGCGCGAGAAGATTGACATACTCCACACGCACAACGCTTCCGCCCACGGCTGGGGACTCTTGGCGGCTGTGATTGCGCGCATACCCATTTTAGTGGCGACTGAACACAGCATTCACTTTCCCGGACGAGGCGGCAAAATCTATCCTCTACTTCGACGGCTTTTTCGACACCGATTCGCCATCGTCATCTCATGTTCAGAACAAGTTCGCAACGCTCAGCTTGCTCCTTGGCAATTGCCGGCGAAGAAGCATGTCGTCGTTCACAATGGGATTGACATCTCCCGGTACGAACCGCTGTCAAAGCTCGCCTCGACGACGGAAGAGTTTCAACTCGAATCGAGCCGGCCGGTGGTTGGCACCATCGGAAGCCTGACCCTTCACAAGGGGCACATTTTCCTGATCGACGCCATCGTAAAGCTCCGCGAACTGGGCTTTGTACCACAAGTTCTGATTGTCGGAGACGGCCCGCTCCGGGGAGAATTGATGGCAAAGGTTGCCCTCCATGGACTGGAAGAACAGGTCTTGCTACTTGGAAGGAAGGACAATGTATCACAGATACTTCCGCACTTTGACATCTTCGTTCTCCCCTCATTGAGAGAAGGATTCCCGATCACGATACTTGAGGCGATGGCGGCCGGACTCCCGGTCATTGCAACCGATGTTGGAGGCAACAGGGAAGCGATAGCGCATGGTGAAACAGGCCTGATTTTGCCGCCGGCTGACGCGGATGCACTGGTATCCGCACTGAGAACGATGATTGAGAATCCGGAGCATGCCCGCGAGATGGGCAAACGCGGAAGACGTCGAGCGATGGCAACGTTTCGTGTGGAGCGCATGATGACGGCCACAGAACGTCTCTACGAGGAGGCGTTGCAGCTTCGTTGCCCTGGCGCAAACGACTGCGACGGCACTTGAAGACACCGTTGTTATACAGGAGCATCGAATGCGCAGAAATAGAAACGGGTTGTCATACGACATAACATGGCCGCGGGGCAAGCAATTCGCCTTCACCGTTTTTGACGACACCGATCTCGCGACCTTGGAAAACACGCAACCAGTCTATTCCCTCTTGGAAGACTTGGGATTCCGGACCACGAAGTCAGTCTGGCCAATGCGGGGAAACAGGAAAGCATCATTTGACGGGACGACATGTGCGGATGCAAATTACGTGGCGTGGCTGCACAGACTCCAGAGCTCAGGCTTTGAGATCGCCTATCACATGAACACTTACCATACTTCGCTCCGCGAGGAGACCCGAGACGGTATCGAAAAGTTTCGCCAATTGTTCGGGGAGTATCCCACTACAATGGCTAACCATACGGGATGCCGCGAAGCCATTTACTGGGGCGACTATCGATTGACAGGTATACATCAGCTGGTTTACAACTTGCTTACCCTTGGTCGGAAACGCAAGGAATATCGGGGACACTTGGAAGGAGACCCACATTTTTGGGGTGATTTCTGTCTCGATAAGATCAAGTACGTTCGTAACTTTGTTTTTTCCGACATAAACACGCTGAAGATGTGTCCCTTTATGCCATATCGTGATCCTGACAGGCCATACGTGAACTATTGGTTTGCCTCTTCGGAGGGGAAGGATGTCGATTCCTTCAATGCATGCATCGCTGAACACCGCCAGGACCGGTTAGAAGAGGAGGGGGGCGTCTGCATCATGTATACCCATTTTGCCTCCGGATTCCTTGATGACGGTCGGCTCGAATCGCGTTTCGTGGCGCTTATGAAACGATTGAGTCAGAAGAACGGCTGGTTCGTGCCTGCGGCCACTTTGCTCGACTATCTCATGGAAAAGAACGGCTGTCATACCATCACCGACGCCGAGCGGAGACAATTGGAACGACACTGGCTGCTGCACAAAATTTGGAGTGGGGCCACCTGATATCCGGCTGCCGATGGGACCCATCACGCCGGGGGAAGGCCGGCACTGATGAAGGCGGATAGTGACAACGGAGCGAATGCAGGACATATGCGGTTCAGGACTGGTTCATGGCTAAGACGCGGAGGAGCGATTCCGTTTACGGTCCAACGCATTCATAACTTACCCGAGGGATGAAGAATGGCACTCGCGTGGAAGATGGTCGACCTGGAAACATGCGACTGGGACGAGTTGAATCGGTTCCCTGACCGAACGATTTTTCAAACTCCGGCATGGCTTGAGTTTATATCACGATCGCAACACGCCACGCCGGTCGTTGCCCGGCTTCACGACGACGGCCGAACCGTTGGATATTTCACGGGCTTGATCGTGAGGAAGTTCGGGCTGAGAATACTGGGCAGCCCGATGCCCGGCTGGACCACCTCGTACTTGGGTTTCAATCTCTTGCCGGAATTTCCTCGAAGGGAAGCCCTTCGCGGATTGGCCCGTTTTGCGTTCAAGGAGTTGGGCTGCGTCCATGTCGAGATTCTGGACCGACACATGACTCTCGAAGACGCTAAAGGTTTTGGATACGATTATCACACTTTTCCCACATATGAAATCGACCTGACGCAATCCGAAGACACTCTGTTTGCGAACATGACAAGCGCTTGCCGCCGGTGTATTCGCAAAGCACAAAAGTGCGGCGTTCAGATCGAAGAGGCCCACGACCTTGAGTTTGCAGATGAATACTATGCGCAGCTCGAGGAGGTGTTTGCCAAACAATCGCTGGTTCCCACCTACGAGCGTGAGCGGGTACGCGAATTGATTCGGCAGGTGCATCCTACGGGCTTGCTCTTGCTCCTGAGGGCCAGGAATCCCGAAGGACGGTGTATCGCCACGGGCATCTTCCCCGCAATGAACAGGACCATGTATTTTTGGGGAGGCGCCAGCTGGCGCAAAGATCAAATCCTCCGCCCGAATGAAGCCATACAGTGGTACGCCATGAATTACTGGAAGAAGCGTGACGTAAGAGAATACGACATGGGCGGGGGAGGCGAGTATAAGAAAAAGTACGGAGCGCTTCGAATCGGCAGACCGTGGTTTCGAAAATCACGCTTTTCGCTTTTGATAAAGACGCGTGACTTGACCAAGAAATCGTTCCGTATCCGTCAGCGCCTCTTGGGTAAATTAAAGGCCCGCTCCGCAAATTGACGGTCGAGGATAAGGAGGAAACCGAATGTCGCCCCAGGCGAATGTCAGATTGAGGAGGAGACCATCACACGGGTCATGTTCTGATTCTCCTAAGACCGGAAACCCGGGCTTGGAGACGCGCGACAAGGGAACACTCAGTTTGCTGGAGCGAGAGGAGCTGTCCCTCGATGAGCTTCGCCGAAACTACATCAATAGCGTCGATGCCGGCAGCAAGACCTACGAGCAACGCGGCAACCAGTATCGTCTAGAGGTTGAAAGGAAAGTCTACCTGGAGGAGGTGCTCCCTGAGGCTGAAGAGCTGGTTCTCGACGCCGGCTGCGGAACCGGCCATTATTTGCCGGACTTGCTCAAGAATAACATCAGGGTGATCGGATGCGATATGTCAATTGGCTGCCTCGAGATATGCCGAGAACGATGCGACGGCGTTGGAATTGGCCGACTTTCCGCGCTAAGAGCATCCGTGTGCAATCTGCCATTTGCCTCGAATAGCTTCGATAGAGTAATCACCCGGCATGTGCTCCAGCATATTCCTCTTGCCTCAGAAAGGCTTCGCGCCCTTGAAGAATTTTGTCGCACACTGAGACCCGGGGGTTGGCTTCACATTGTCACTTACAATAGAAGCGTTCGACACGCCCTGAGAGGTAAAAAGGAGAATATTGTCGCAAAACGCTATTACTATTATCTATACTCGGCGCGAGAATTGACACGCGACATTAAATCCGTCTTTGGAAGACGTCCTAAAGTGCGCGGGGTTTGCAATACCATCCCGCTGTTACCACGTCTGGGGGCGTTGGGAGTATGGATTGACCAGCGCATGAGTCTATTACCCTTAGCCTCTTGCTTGAATTCATATGTGCTCCTGGCGTCTGTGAGAAAATAGGCAGTAAGGGAGAAGGAGCGAGTGAGTCTCATAGCATTCCTCCAAAATCTATTCTACGTCCTGTTGGGGCACTCCAATGAGCGTATTGTCTCGTAGCGTTCACGGTCTCAGAATGCACGGTTTAAGACGCATCGTGCAAAGCATCCTGAGTGTACTTCAAGATTACTGGTTCGACCTTGAGTATGGAGTAGAGACCGGAGCTCGCGTCAAGCTGGACGACCTAGAGATTCCAAGTGAAAACAAAACGCGGGGAGTGGGATATGAGGGTACACGGGTAAGACATTTTGGAAAACTGATGAATATGCTGGAATTTCCCGACGACAGCGTCTTTGTCGATTTCGGCTCTGGCAAGGGGAGGATATTATTAGAAGCGACGAAATATGGCTTCAAGAGAGTCGTGGGAGTGGAATTCTCGCATGAGCTATGTGAAAAGGCAAGGGAGAATCTATTCACTTATAAGAACAGGTCAAATGTGAACGTTGATGTTGAGATTGTCGAGTCCGACGCGGTCGACTATGAGATTATGGATGATGAGAATGTATTTTTCATGTTTAATCCTTTTGACGCAACAATATTGCGCGTCCTACTTGACAATATCGGCGCATCCCTCAAGAAAAAGCATAGAAAAATCTGGCTTATTTATAACAAGCCTCTCTACAGAAGTGTCATCGATAACCATCAAACATTTGCGAGATTTGTGACCTACACCTATGGCGGGGGTGAATTCGATGTATATGTTAACAGAGATCCATAGCCAAACCTTTCCCATGAAGCTTACCGCCGGAGTCAAGAAGGCTTGTCGAGGGAAATGTCCGGGTGTCATGTCAGAAAAGACCAACAATCTCACTGATAGATTAGTTTCTACTGCCTGGGAGAGACTGTGGAAATCGTTAATCGCGTGAAGAATAGAATCCTCGCTTGGACAGTCCCTATCGTGCTGCTCCTTACCATCTATTCGCGAGTCCTCCGCTGGCTGGTAGATAAGTGGGCCACCAGTCCTGCGGACTCGCACGGTTTTCTAGTTCCTCCTATATCGGCGTGGCTAATCTGGCGGTCGCGGGCAATCCTGGCAGAAGCTGAAAAGTCGGCGGGGAGTGGCGGGCTGCTTCTCGTGGTCGGTGCCTTGATTGTCCAGGTGGTTTGCTCGCTCGTTGACGTTAAAACGGTTGGAGCGTACAGCCTCATCCTCTTCATCTGGGGATCTCTCTATTTCTTGTGGGGACGTGCCGTGAGCCGGACAGTGCTTTTCCCCATCGGATTCCTCATCTTCATGGTTCCGGTCTATGATGGGGTCATCGACCCGATAAGCTTACATCTGAAACTCCTGGTGGCGAAACTTGCGACGTGGGTGCTGGACGCCAGCGGAATCCTCGTCGTCGTGAGAGAGGGCGTGATGATTCACATGCCGTCGGGCTCCCTCGAGGTGGCCGATCCGTGCAGCGGTATTCGCTCGCTCGTAGCCTTATTCGCCATGGGTGCGCTGTTGGCCTATCTCCACCGGGGCAGGTTGTGGGAGCGCCTTGCGATTGTCCTCACGGTCGCTCCAATCGCTGTCGTAGCCAATCTCTCTCGGGTCATCATGCTGTGTCTCATCACGGAGAGGTGGGGCACGGACGCTGTGGAGAGCCAACTCGTTCACACGCTCGCCGGTATCCTCGTTTACATCGTCGCGCTCGCATGCCTGGTATCGTTCGAACGATTGCTGTCGGGAAACCGGTCCCGGCGGGAGCCCGGCTAGACTTGTCGCGGGAAGAGAAGAAATGAGAGCAATGAAACAACATAAGAGAATATCAGCCTTTCAGAGGCGCTATCTCCTCCTTGTCAGCTTGCTTGTGATATCGATGCTGGGCAATATCGCCTATCGCAACATTCCTCACGAGTGGTCGGAGCTTCCCCGGCTACAAGAATTTCCCGAGCAGGTCGGAGAATGGAAACACGTCGGTGATATCACGATGGACCGGCGCGTCGTCGATGTTCTGGGGGCGGACGGGCTGATATTCAGAGAATATCAAAATCCTCTCGGCGAGAGCGTTTTCCTCTGCATAATGTATCATGCGAACGACCGTTACGGCGCACACTCGCCAGAGATATGCTACACGTCACAGGGTTGGGATATCCAGCTAGAGGGGACAGGGCGAACGAAGCGTGTCGCATTGCCGGACTCCCATTTGAAGGCTAATGAGTTCACCGTTGAGAAGGGAGATCAGAGACAAATAGTGCTTTATTGGTTCTTTGGCTCGGGCAAGCGACAAACTCCCAGCCGGTCTCTCCAAATGCTTGCAAATGCCGGGTATCGCCTCACGCATTCACTCAGCGTGAGCGGCTTCGTGAGAGTGAGCTCTCCCATAGCCTCTACCACAGGAACCGACTCAATGAAACGCACAACCGAATTCGCCGACGAGGTAGCTCTCACAATCCCCTCACTCCTGCCCTGAGAAAGCCAACTGTGATTACAATATCGTAACCCCAACAAGCCCGTTTTTTCCTTTAGCGAAATAACGATCGAGCATATATGATCCCCTCCTAGACAGAAGTTAACCCCTTGGTTGACAGCCTATTCCGTGGAAACCCGCTCGGTTCCAATGATGGCCGATTTTGTTGGCACACCTCTTGCTCAACTGTTGCCCGATTCCAAGAGTCGGATTGTCCCTTAATTGAATAGCTGCTATAATGACTCGTTATTATGAACGTAATATTCCCAGACCAACGCTTGCTTGTATCCGGATCTTCCACCGCGCAGCCTGCGTGTGGCGATGCGATACTCGTGGTTCATGGACAATCCCCAAATGAGGCGCGTGGCGGACAATTTGGACCGGGGCGTGATTAGGAAAAGACGTACGCATATGCGTCAGATGTTCACATCGACGGTCTGCGCTGTCGGGGTATGGAGCCGGGATAAGCAGAACGGATCTTCGCCGATTCAAGGATCCGACAGGTCTGCAAACAAATGGAGGTCAGCGATGAGGGCTTCTAAAGCGATACTAGCCGCGACGTTGACATTGGCCTTTACAGTGATGCTCTCCCCTGTCGTTCATGCTTACACGGTAGTCCCGGGGCATCCGAGAGTCGATATAAGACCAGCAGATATCCCAACATTTGCGACTCGTGCTACGGGCAGCCACTCCAGTGAATATGGTACCCTCAAGTCTTGGTGTGACAGTCACATATCCGATTCGACGTCGATGGGTAGTACGACGATGGGTTATCACATCGAGGCCTATGCCTTTGTTTACCTTGTCGAGAAGCAACTGGGACATTCTTATTCCGCATATAGCAACCGCGCGAAAACACTTCTTGCGGCGATGTCTGGAAACCTCTCGTACAATGCAAACGAGGCCAACCGTGCGTTTGCACGAGGATTCGATTGGGTCTATGGTGAGCTGACGGCCTCCGAGAGAAGCAGTTATGCCTCCAAGCTCGCCACAATGGGCGACAATATGATGAATTATTCCGACACGTCGGGAACCCACCGAATGGCAAGATATGTAGGTTCCTTGGTCCATGTCGGGTTAGCGCTCTATGATGATAATCCCTCGAAAGCTCAGCAATTCTTGGACCGGAGTCACTGGCATCTCTTGGACCCGGCTAATGTCTATCGAACCGTCGATAGTTGGGAGGAAATCGGCGGCGATGGCAACATGTATGCGGGCGATTATACGCATACAAATGGGCTCCGTTGGCCTGCCGAGTGGGTACACGCGTGGGATGTCGGAACCGATGGCGAGGACATCATGCCCACTTTCGGCCATCTGAAATACGCCAGTCTGTTCTATTGTTACTCGGCAAGGCCGAATCTCGTGAAACAACAAGTAGGGGATGGTTATCTGTATCCTAAAGACCCGCAAGCCCAAATAGCATTATACATGCTCGCAAATGTCTATCGCGACGGGCACGCTGAGTGGATGGCGAGCCAGACTGGACTTTATTGGAACACGCCTCAACATTGGCGCTATATCGCGTGGAACGACAAGAGCGTGAGCGTGCAACCCCCCAACGACCTTCCGAAGGTTCACTTTTTCAACATCTACGGCGCAACGTATATGCGAAGTGGATGGGATTTGACGAGCGGCAGCAGCGACATTATTTCTAATTTTCGGTGTCATGTGCGCCCCGATTTCCACAGTCATTGCGACCAGGGAGCGTTTGAGATTCATCGCGGCCCCGATTATCTGGCAATAGACAGCGGATACGGCGATTGCGACAAAGGCGAAAGCCCGCCGGGTTATCATTTCCCACATTATTATGTGCAGACGGTCGCACATAATTCGATGCTGATTTATGACCCGGACGAGGTTTTTGACTGGGCCGGCGGAAGCGCTGCGAAAATACGAGCGAACTCCGGCGGACAACAATTCAAATATCGTTTGGGACCGTTCCCTTATGGTTCAAGAGCCCCTGGGGGACGGAACGCAATAGGTTTCCTTAAGAAATATCATGACGACACGAATTATACATATAATTATGCCGACCCAACCGTCGCCTATAGCAGCACTGGATGTGAACTTGACGGTGTGAACACGAAGATTGACAACTTCACGCGCCAATATATTTATTTGAAAGACCGGTTCTTCGTCGTATTCGACAGGGTACACTCGCTGGACAATCCACCCAGCAACGTCTTCAAGAAAAGCTGGCTTCTTCATTCCATCAATGCACCCGTTATAGAAGATAGTGGCGGTTGGAACGGTGGTGCAACGCCGAACGCCTACGGCGGAACTCCGGGAACGACCTCTTCCAATGCAAACGTGTTTTCAGTAAGCCGTGGCAACAGCAAACTCTATATCGATACCGTTTACCCCGTGAATCATGTTGCCACGAAAATCGGCGGTCCCGATGCAAACGGCAACTACAATAACGCCGGCTCGTATGAATGGTGGGCAGCGGGAGAAAACCACTACGACACATTTGACCACGGTCCCATAGAAGAAGACGGGCGCTGGCGTCTTGAGATCAGTCCGAGCGGCGTTGATGTTCGACGCGACAACATATTCCTCCATGTGCTTGAGCCGGTAGCAGCTACGGCTGCGCGAACGCCGGTTGCGCGTATCGAAGATCCGGCGAATGGCTTTTACGGCGTCCACATCCGTCATGCGAGCGAGCCATGGGTCGTGATGTGCAGCGAACAGGAACAGCTTAAACAGGCCGTCTCGTACTCGATCACCGCGACCGGCACCGTGCGCCACCTTATCTGCGACCTGGCATCAGGTTCCGGCCAATACAATGTGTACAGGAACGGCCAGTTAATCCCGGGTTCACCGTTTCCCGTGACCGAGAGCAACACGCTTTACTTCGAAGCCAGCGGCGGAGGCACCTTCACAGTATCGGAAGGACCACCCCCGATGGTCACGATTAATCCCGTTACGACGCCGACGGCAAACGCCACGCAGACCATAACCGGAACCAAGACGACGACCGTCCAGACGATCCAGGTCAACGGGAGCACCTCGGGCGTATCGATCACAAGCTCCACCACATGGTCATACGCCGCGCAGCTTGCAGAAGGCGGCAATGCGTTCCACGTGACCGCCCACAACAGCTCCGGCGCCGAAGTTGGGTTCGCGGACACCAGCATTACTCTCGACTCCGTCCCACCCAATTCGCCAACGAGCTTGAATGCAACGACCATTACCGACCATTCCATCTCGCTTGCCTGGAATCCGCCCGCGGCGGCCTCCGACGGAGACACGGCCTCGTCCTATCTCATAAGGCGCGATGGAGTCCAGATCGACACGGCTACGTCGGCTTCCTACACCGACCTCGGTCTCACAGCCTTGACGAGTTACTCATATGAAGTGTTCGCCGTGGATGATATAGGCAATGTGAGCGCAACCGGTGCCTCCGGAGGGTTCACGACTCTTGAGGCGCCCTCTTTCGAGACCACCTCAGTCAATTTTGAGCAGCCCGTTTCCGTTACGCCAAGCGGTTTCCTGAAAGACAGCGGACTGCCTTATGATTCGGGACGCGGGTATGGATGGGACACCGACCTAAGCTCAGACACCCGCGACCGCGAACTCAACACCGATCAGAAGATAGACACGTTCATATTCGCCACTTCCACCGCCCACACGTGGCAATACGACATCCCGAACGGAGAATACTTGATTTCGCTCGCAGCAGGAGACTATTGGGCAGCCGGACCCCATCGGATCAACGTGGAAGGGGCGGCGTTCATCAGCGACCAGTCGACGGTCGGGGAAGAATACATCTACGTCGATCGGCAGCCCGTAACAATTGCGGATGGCAACCTCACGGTCGTCATTGGGGGATCCTCGGGACGCACCTGTCTGAATTATGTCATTATTGAAGGCCAGGGAGGACCGCCGCCAACCGATGAGACGCCTCCCACCGGAACCGCCTCTATTAACGCCGGCGCGGAAAGAACGAACTCAAGCGTCGTCGTTCTATCTCTTCTTGCAACGGACAGCGGCAGCGGAATGGGAACGGGCGCGCAGATGCAGTTCAGCAACGATAGCTCGTCGTGGTCCTCTCCCGAGCCTTACGCGACGTCGAAGTCCTGGAGCCTCATCGATGTCGCTTCCGGAAATGAAGGGACACGCACCGTCTATGTCAAGTTCAAAGATGTCGCCGGCAATTGGAGCCAGCCAATCAACGATTCCATTATTCTCGACAAGAGGCCGCCGCAAACTCCGTTTGGCCTACAGATCGGAGGCTGACGGACTGAGCCGAAAAAAAACCGATGCAGGGTCTTCGGGCGAAAAGTAGGCCATGCAAGACTTGTCCTAAAGTTTACCATCCTTCTTGAACCTTCGATTTCAAGAGAACGAAAGACGCTCTTGTAAATTCCCTCCTAATTTGCTAACATTTCGGTGGGTGGCTCTGTCTTCGGATCACGAGTCAAGAAAGTCTGGAATCGCAAAGAGCGTCCGAGCGTTGTGAAATGCAAGTCGAACCAAGGCCGACAGTCCTTGAAAGTGGCGCACTGCTGATATGAAACGAGCTACTCGCGACTTCTCCGGTTCCTCTAAACAGAGTCCTTTCAAAAGCT
The DNA here is from genome assembly GCA_964607485.1 of uncultured bacterium. Taxonomy (GTDB): domain Bacteria; phylum Abyssobacteria; class SURF-5; order SURF-5; family SURF-5; genus CAZSKP01. The sequence goes on from CAZSKP010000030.1 coordinate 16,362, forward strand.
ACCTGTTGCTCATCCTGATTCCGATCACAATATTCTATTTGCTCACATTAAGGCCGGGACACGACTGGGGAGGCGATTTTGCCCAGTACATCGGTCATGCGAAGAACATCGCGAGTGGAAAGCCTTACGCAGAGATTGGATATATTTATTGTCCATACTACCCCACAAAGGGTCCTCGGGAATATCCCCCCGGATTTCCGATGCTTCTTGCCCCGATCTACCGGATTTTCGGTTTGTCTTTTCTCGCTTTCAAACTGGAGATTCTCGCCTTTTTGCTGGGTTCCACGATTGTCCTCGTGCTCTTTTCGAGAGAATACCTATCAGACGTCTCAAAAGGAGTTTTCATTCTTCTTTTTGCAATGAACCCGTATGTCGTTTCTCTTAAGGACCACGTGATATCGGATATTCCGTTCTTGTTTTTTGTCTTTGTGTTTCTTGTTTGGACCAATAAAGTATACGAATCCAAGGGCTTTACCCTTAAAGCTGCCGCTATTTGCGGGGTCCTGATTTTTGTTTCGTATCTAATCCGGGGACCAGGACTGCTGCTGATTCCAACTCTTCTCGTGTACGACGTTTATTCACACAGGAAGATTTCTGGTTTTGCTCTCATCGCAGTTTCCGTTTCAGTCGTTTTGACCTTGCTGAGCAAGGTCTTTTTTCACTCGGAGACCTCATATGTTGAACAGTTCTTGAGATGGAGACCCGGCGTCGTTCCTTACAACATTCGATATTATCTCTCGGCATTCAGCGAACTCTGGCCGCAGATTGCCGGGATACAAGCATCCAAGTACGTCTTGTTTGTGTCGGCATCACTCCTGGCAGCTGTCGGCCTTGGAGTGCGTCGGAGAATTTCTATAGGCGAGATCTTCCTGGCGGGTTACGTCGCGTTGATCTTGCTTTTCCCCTTCCGGCAGGGTTTGAGGTATTTTTTGCCGGTGATTCCGTTCTATTTCCTATACTTACTGGTCGGAGTTGAATTCGCAACAAAGATGGTCAAACAAGTAGCAATACGCCGTATCATCGTTGGACTTCTTGCGTCTCTTGCCTGTGCATCGTATCTATCAGGCCTTACGGTTATCGTGAGAGACTCATCATCGCTTCCGGACGGTCCGTTTGTTCCAGAGGCAACCGAGATGTTTGGATATCTTCGTGAGAAGACCAGCCCGGATGCCACAGTCGTTTTCACGAAACCTCGGGTTCTCGCCCTCTTTTCGGGCCGCTCCGCGACTGCTTATCCCCTTTCCCAGGATGATGAATTTGTTCTCAAGTATTTCAAGGACGTTGGTGTCGATTACGTTATCGCGGACCTCAACAGTGAAGACGATACACAATATCTCATTCCCATAATTCGTAAGAGGCCTTCGGATTTTCAAGAGGTGTTCCGCAATGAACGATTTGCCGTCTACATGTTTGAGGACAACGTGAGCCAAACAGTCAATGGATAGGACCAACGAGGGTCAAAGCGGGAAATCGGGCGGTCGGAAGCAAACCCATTCCAGCCGTTCCCCCCGTTCAGAACCGCACGATCGATTCCCACCGATCTGGGAACCGTCTTTTCCGAATCTATTAATTTCGATATCACTCTGCGTTGAAGGCCCCGTTGCCTGAGAACTCTTCCAAGACTGCCGCTGCAAGCGACACACCGCTCCTTCACCTCCCCCAAAGAGCCCGGGAGGTCCGTCTTGACATCGACTCAGCTTAGCAGTATGCTTACTACTTGGAGAAAACAATGTCCAATGCCCATGTCTTTGGGGCAGATTGTTCGCGGGAAGGGAGTTTCGCACGGAATTGAAGATACCTCCGGTTGCTAACGGCAATGGAAAGAATGTTGGCAGAGGGCTAACCCGGGACCTTTCTCTCTTGTTATTCGTTGCCGCGGCAAGTGGTGCGGCAGGGCTTTTCTCAGTATTGCGCGAACCTCAGGGGTGGATTCTGGTACCCCGGGCCTGGATGGGAACCCTCAGCGTTCAACGCTTGCTCCATGTCATCTTGGGCATGGGCCTACCCGTTTGGGCGGCCATCTGGGCGGTCATAGGTCTTGAGCTTGACGGGCTCATCCTATTCGTGGCCAAGAAAAGGAGTCTTCGCCTCCATCGGGTTTCCTTTGTCGCGCTCTGGCTGCTCGCTTATTTTGGGGGATCAGCGACGCTGCTTGCGTTTGCTCCCGAATCCTGGGCGGCTGCATTATTGAAAAGGTTTCCATATTCGGTTGCACCCGTGGCGGCGGCATTGGCCCTGCCGACCCACGTGTTGTCTGTCGCTTTGTTCGACAATCAGCGAGTCCCGAGAATTCGATCTTTCGCAGTGGTCATGGGGGGGGCCGCTGCCTGTCTGGCAGCGATATTCGCCAATATCTACTGGCTTCCCGATCTTCTCTCAGTGAGTAGCCTGGTTTGGACAGTTGCCATATTTCTCTCGGGGTTGGTCCTCGCCTCAGTGCTCTGGGTCATCGACCTTCAGACATTGGAGCGAGTTCTTCAGAGGCTGTCTAACGCTTGTCTGCTCAGACCCGTTCTCCCCACGTTCTTGCTCGCATCTGTGTTGGTGGTAGCGATATTGTCGGGAATCGAGCGGCCTCGGGCCGCTGCTGAAAAAAGACCGACGCGTCCAAATATTATTCTGGTTACGGTAGATACCCTCCGTGCGGACCATCTGAGCAGCTACGGATATCACTTAGTCACCTCTCCGAATCTCGACCATTTCGCTGAAGAAGCCACGAGATTTACCCACTGCATATCCTGCGCCCCGATTACCAATCCCTCCGTGGCGTCTATCATGACCTCGCAGTATCCTTCTTTCCATTCGTTAGGGGCAGCCGGGGGCAATAGGCAACCGATGCTGTTGAGCGAAGTGACGCTGGCAAAGGTTCTATCCAAAAACGGATACCGGACTGCGGCTTTCGTGAGCAATTTTGTGCTTAGGCGAAAGATGCGCTTCTACGTGGGATTCGATCTGTACGACGATACGTTCACTTCGTACGAGCCCACGCGTGGTCTGTTAGAGAGAACTGCCGACAAAACCACGGAATATGCTCTGAACTGGTTGAAGAACGGTGCAAAAGAGAGTTTCTTCCTGTGGGTACATTACCAGGACCCTCACGGCCCTTATACACCTCCGGAACGCTATCTGGAGCACTTCCCCGAACGCACTTATTCAAGCGGTCCAAAAACGCTGCCAGTTACGGACAACACCGGTAAGGGCGGCATACCCGAGTACCAGTATTTCAGCGGCCAAACATCTCCGGCGTATTACCGGTCTCGATATGACGGGGAGATCGCCTACGCCGACGAATGTATCGGTCGGCTTTTCGCGGGGATAAAAACCCTGGGGTTGTGGGAAAGATCAATTGTGGTCTTCACCGCCGACCATGGTGAGTCCATGGGCGAACATGGATACTACTTCTGTCATCAGCAGGACGTCACAGACGAGCTGCTTCATGTGCCCCTCATCATTCGCATACCCGGGGCGGAGCAAGCTCGGAAAGTCGACGAGTTGGTGTCGACCATCGACATCGGCCCGACACTCCTGGAGTCTGCGGGAGTGGTAGAGAAACTGGGAACCAGCGGCTTAAGCCTGATGCCTCTTATACGAGGGAGAACTCAAAGCCTCGGCCGCGAGCATGTTGTTTCGGAGGACACTCACGGCCGAATATGTTTTCATTCGCGCGAGACGAAATATATCTCGGGTCCTGATGGCGAGCGGCTCTATGATTTGACCCGGGACCCGCTTGAATCGAAGAATGTCCTCAAAGAGAAACCGGACCTCGCCCTTACGTGGCATCCTGTCCGAGACAGTTACTTAAGCGAGGCCAAACCGCGTAGCGGGACCGTTCAGCCTCCAGATCGCCGTGATGTCGAAACGCTCAAGAGCCTCGGCTACATTAACTGAAAGAGACATCGGCCAGTTATCTATCTCTCCCCATGCGGCATGTCAGCTCAACTTGGCGGACGCAGGCCTCTTGGCATCACTCCGCTCACTACACTTCCTTGAAATTTACGTCCAGCAGGCCGTATCTCTTCATCTTTTGATACAGCGTGGTCCGGTTGATCTCAAGGAAGTCGGCCGTCTTGTTTCGGTTGCCCTTGAAGTGCTGGAGCGTCTTGGAAATGGCGTTCTTTTCCGCGGCCTCGACCGCCACGTGGAGCGGCGCCAGGCTGTCCGATGGTTGGACGGTCCCGGGGTCGCGCAGGTAGTCGGGCAGAAGGTCGAAGGTGATGTATTCGCCCGTGCAGAGGATAACGGCTCTCTCGATGGCGTTCTCGAGCTCCCTGACGTTGCCCGGCCACGAGTGTGACAGCAACCTCTTCATCACCTCATCGCTGACCCCCGCGACGTGCTTCGAGTTGATTTTGTTATACCTCTCGATGAAATGCTCGACCAACAGGGGCACGTCGCCGAGCCGGTCTTTGATGGGCGAGAGGTTTATCGACACCACGTTCAGGCGGTAGAAAAGGTCCTCACGGAACTCGCCGTTGGCGACGCATCGCTCGAGGTCGCGGTTCGCCGCCGCGATCACCCGCGCGTTACTCTGGATCGTCTCCGTGCTGCCCACCCTCTCGAATTTCTTATCCTGGAGGAACCTGAGCAGCTTCACCTGCAGCCGCAGGCTGAGCGTGTCGATCTCATCCAGGAAGACTGTGCCTTCCTTCGCCCGCTCGATTCTGCCGACCTTATCGCTCGAAGCGCTCGTGAAGGCCCCCTTCACATGGCCGAAGAGCTCGCTCTCAAGAAGGTTTTCCGACAGCGCGCCGCAGCTTATCTCCATGAGCGGCTGGTCCTTGCGGCGGGAATGGTAGTGAATGGCCCGGGCAATGGTCGATTTTCCGGTGCCGCTCGCGCCGTTTATCAGGATGGTCGCCTCGGTGTCGGCGATGACTGAAATCAAATCGAACGTCTCTTGCATCTGTTTGTCGTTGCTCACGAGGTTTTCGAACTGGAACTTCTCGGCAAGCTTCTTTTTCAGCTCCAGATTCTCACGCCGGAGGTTCTTCTGCTCGAGCGCCCGCTCGATGGATAGCAAGACTTCATCGTCGTTGAGAGGTTTCGTTATGTATTCGTAGGCTCCCTGCTTGATCCCGGTGACCGCATCCTCGATCGTGCCGTACGCGGTTATCAAGATGACTATGCTCTCGGGATGTTTTTCCTTGACGGCTTTCAAGAGGTCGAACCCGTTCAGGCCGGGCATGCTTATGTCGGTGATAATCACGTCGCATGCGGTGTGACCCAGCATGCTCAGAGCCTTCTCGCCGTCCTCGGCTGCGTTGACGGGGTAGCCTTCGAGAGAGAGGAGTTCTTTGAGAGAGTATCTGGTGAGCGGATCGTCGTCAACTATGAGGATCCGGGCGTCCTTTGATTTCTTGCCGCGCATATTTCGGGAGGTCTGCGTGTCCTAGGGGGTCAACTTGCTCAGTGGAAAAGTCAGATGCGTTCTTGTTCCGACATCTTCTTCGGATTCGACCTCGATTTTTCCACCGTATTTATCGACCATCTTCTTCATGATCGCCAGGCCGAGACCTGTCCCCCGACCGTATTCCTTCGTTGTCCAAAAGGTGTCGAAAATGCGAGATTGAACATGCTTCGGGATTCCACAGCCGTCGTCGTGGACAGTGATGTGGAGACTGTCACTGTCCATCTTTGTTTCGATGCCCACATTGCCTCGCTCGGGCTTGACGGCGTCGAAGGAGTTCGACAACAGGTTGCCGACGATCTGATAGAAATCGTTCGTCCTCACGGTGGGACTCTCGGAGGCTAATTTCAGACGAAGCGAAATGTCTTTGCCTTCGTGCCTGCCCCGGACAACCTTCACGGCGCTGTCGATTACCGTATTCAGCGAAGTAAATTCGCCGTCGAACGAGGCGCTCTTACGCGAAAAACTGAGGAGCGACCTCACCAGCGACGCTATCCGGTTCAAACCCTTCTGGGCTTCGCCGAGATATTCCCTGACGGGGTCGTCCTCGCCAGCCTGCGCCAGAGAGAGGTTTATCAGGCGCATGACGCCGTCGAGGGGGTTGTTGACCTCGTGCGTTATCATTGAGGTCAGGCTGCCGATGAGAGAGAATTTTTCCGCCTCGAGGAGTCGCTGCCGCATATCATAGTTCTTCGTATTATCTTCGACGAGAAGCAGCCCGCCGAGCAGTTCGCCCTCGGTCGAGGCAAAGGGAGAGAAAAACATGTTTACGATGCGAAACTCGGGGGAATTCGTGACCTTTACGTCGTTGAGGGAGAAGGGCTTTCCCCCCAGCAGCAGGGCTTCGAGCCGCTCCTTCAGCTTGTTGCGCTCCACGTCGAAAGGCAGGTCCAGAATGCTCAGCGCGGGGATTTGCGCCTCGGCACCCCGGCCGAGGAGCCGGCCGAGGTCTGTCTCCCGACTGCAATAGGTGATGTTGAACTGGCGGTCGAATATCAGCACATACTGCGAAAGGCACCGCAAGATGTTGGCGTTGTAATTCTTTATTTCACGCAGCTGCCTCTCTATATCGTCGAGACTTTCCTGGGTCTTCTCGGTTTCTCTGACGAGTCGCTCGTTCGCCTTGAAGGGCCGTTGATACGCGATCATCTGACCCAGCACGTCCGCGCATCCCTCGGATATGGCTTGAAGCTTCTTCAGCTCTCTTTTCGAGAAGGGCCGACCGGACTTTCGACCGGCCACGTTGATTACTCCCAGCACTGCCGCCCCCTTCAGCACGGGACACGACATGAATGTGTCCACGGGGTACCTGTCCTTCCGCGACGTCAACCCTTTTGCCTTTGAAAGGTCGGTCACCAGGAGAGGTTCCCTGTTGGCGGCCACGTAACCCGAGATGCCCTCGCCGAGCCTGACGATCCGGCCGCAGTGGCGGTTGCGGCGAGTGCCGACCGCCTTTACCAGCTGCAGGCTTTCGTTGTCCTCCTCCATGAGAAGGAGCGAGCCCGACTCCGCGCGCAGTTCACCCAGACAGTGACGGAGTATTTCCTCGGACGTCTTATTCCAGTCGAAGATATCGCTGATGGGCGGGACAAGCGATAACTGCTTCTTGCGGGTCTTCGTGTGGGTGGACTTCATCCAAGCGCTCCCTCCGCCCCATGGTTCTTCTGAAGGAGGGGACAATCCTTCAGAATCGATTCGCTCTCAAACGCGCCTGTCGCTCGCGTGAAATCTTCCCTGTATATCGAGCGCCCTGAACCTTACTCTTTGAATGACAAACATCCGAAAGCCGGGGCGATGAATCCTCTGGTTCCCTCGTACATCCTATTTATCGTCTTCTGGCGAAAGAAAATTTAGTTATTCACCGTAAGACTATCTTAGTCGCACAAAGGGTACTTTCGCTTGAAAAGAAATTTTTTGAAGATGTAATGTACGGAACAACGGTTATTGCCCGCGCGCCCGACGGCATTATCCGATCGTTCATTTCTGCTCGATATAACTATGAGATTATTATATACCAATTTTCTGATTTGTCAAGGGTAAAAGGTAACTTTTTGCTTCCGTTTCTAAACTGGTGTTCAGGCGGCGTGCATGCACTCTCTTGCACAATAACTTTTACTGACAGTGTGCGGGTTGCTTGCCGGAGCCTGATGTTTCTCATTTCAGTTGCGCTCTGCAGTTTCGGAGTTCTTAGATATTTTAAGTGCAGAATTTGCTTAATCATGCTCCCAAATGCGCGTGAACGCAAGAGTTTTCCTCAAGAAAATTTCTGTTGTGAATAGTCCACACTATTGCCTCTTCGTTCAGATTTCAAGACATTTTTCCGGGCTGGCACCGCCGTTTGTTTCACCCCATACTTATGCCTTAAGTACTGTGTTGACAATAGATTGCCAAGAAATGAGAAGAGCTCTTCGAGATACGGCCCGCATTTTGCATTTTTCGGAGACGGAGATACATGCGAGTAGGAAGAATTCTGCTGGCATTCATAAGAAAAGGGACGTCGCTTCGTCGTGACTTCGTCCGAGAGGCGTAAGGATGCCCGCATGGAAGCTCATCTTTTCACAGTGTTCCGGCGGCTTCCCAAGAAAAAAAAGGAGGCAGACCTTCCGCAAGTGGGATATACCCGCGATATTTCCGTGGGAGGTGTGTACTTCTATACCCAAAGCGACGTGAGAAGAGGAGAGCGTTTGTCTTTGACGATTCACGTAACATCCGACTGGGCGGAAGGAGGCTCTCCGCCGAGGCTGGAGGGAGAGGGGAAGATCCTGAGAGTGGAACGTGCCCGCAACGCTCTTCCACCAAATGATTTTCGAGGCGTGGCCGTCCAGTTCGCACAGGAAGTGGCTGTTTCTTTTTAGTTTTGTGCAAGGCAACAAGAAGAACACGAGCAACAACAATGAAATCGATTAAGAACATCAGACTCGGAGTTGGGTTTCTCATCGTCGTGGGAGCTCCTCCCTACCTCCTCTACGATTTTCTGCATATCGCGCAGGGGCGGAGAAGTTTGCTCCACTCGCTCATGTTTATTGCGATAGCCTGTCTTGTGGCGGTCACTGCGTACTGGCTGCTCAGGTTGAAGGGAAAGGACTACGCGCGGCTGAAGCCTCTGTGGGAACGACCTGTTTCGTTCATACTTCTCGCGCTTTCTTCTCCGCTGCTCCTCATTACCGCGCTCATGATCAAGCTCGAATCACCGGGCTCTGCGTTCTACAGCCAGGAGAGGGTGGGCAAGAACAGGAGAGCGAAGGAAAGGCGCCGGGCGCTTCGCGATGACGAACATTATCCGTTTCGGGATCGCAGAAACGGCGACCGCCGCCAGCGCGACCACGGGGGTAGGCCCTTCACCATGTACAAGCTCCGCTCGATGAGAGCGGACGCCGAGGAAGAGACGGGAGCCGCGTGGTCCTCCGGTGATCATGACCACCGCGTGACCAAGATCGGCTACTACATTCGGAAGACACATATCGATGAGCTTCCGCAACTCTTCAACGTGCTCATGGGTCAGATGAGCATCATCGGCCCCCGACCGGAGAGGCCGGCCTTCATCGCCCAACTGACGGAAGTCATCCAGGGCTATCGAGAGCGCCTGATTGTTTCACCCGGCATTACCGGGCTGGCGCAAGTGCAGCAAAAGCACGACGAGTCGGTTGAGGACGTGAAGAGAAAGCTTCAATACGACAAGGAATACATTGGAAATGTCTGTCTCCTGATGGACATTCAAATAATTCTTCAGACCATCGCTCTCATTTTCAATCTGTTCTGGAAGGCGCTCAAAAAGAGGACGATCGAAAAGATCGAACCCAAGACCCCGGAAACCCTGCTGACCGAAAGCGCTCCCCGGCGGAGCAGGTAAACGGGTGAAACGAGACTGAGCGCGGTCGTTTGCAGGGGGACATGCAGGCGCCACCGCTCAGTCCCAATGGGAATATCCGGACCGTTCGTATTTTCCCCGGCGCCAGATAAGACGTTTCCTCGGCCCGAGCGAGACCAAAATCCCTTATCCTTTGGAGGGTACGTGCACAATCTGTCCGGGTAGAGGACGACGTGGAGGGAAGACAATGCGAAGGGCTGACAGAATCCTGCGCAGCGGCTTGGTTGTTGCGCTTTTCATTATGCTCTTGTTGCCATCCGGTGTGCGGGCCGCCGATGTCTACATCAACCGGCCATATGTAACTCTCACCTGGACGGCCAACCCCGACCCCGATCTGGGCGGCTATGAGGTTTTCAGGGCCAATTCTTACGACGGTCCCTATGACAAGCTACACGAAGGGCTCATTACCGCCACCTCCTGGACCGACACCAACGTGAGCGACGGCCTCACGTACTATTACAAACTGCGGGCGGTTGACCTATGCGGCAACGTGAGCGATTTCTCCCTCCCTTCAGATGCCGCCGTCATACACCTCACGGATCAGGATGCGCATCTCGCGCCCAGTTCCGAGACTGATGACGCCTCCTAGCCGGCTGTGGCCTCGAGGACTCATCCGATTAGTCCCTCTATCGACACCCTCATAAACCGAATAGGGTCCCACTGCCATTTCTGGAGAAACAGCTCCGGGTCGGATTCAAACGAGCCGCGGCATCCCCGGCGGCTCTTCAGGCGGGGGAAACGGGGAAAGGCTGCGGAAAATAGCGTGAAGGCTCCCCGGATTTCACTTTGGCGGCGAAGTGAAAGACCCCCCACATGCCGCAGAGGTCGCAGTCCACATCGTTGCCCGCGCAACAAAACGGGACCTCGAATTCCTTGCCGTTGAGGTAGAGCGGGAGCAGGAACTTCTTGGGAAGACAGTTGTCGGTCACTTCTCTTGAGTTGGCCGGAAGCATCAGCTCGAGGCTTTCCTCCGAATTCCATACAAATTTCGGATAACGTGCCCTGAGCTCCATCACGCGGCGCACGGCGGGCTCGCGCTCTTCGAGCGAGCGCCACCCGAGAGAGGTGGTGTCGTGGCGCCGGGGAATGTAGAAGGTATACACCAGCCCATCGACCCTGGTGTCGATTATCGCCCGCAAGAGTTCCTCCAGATGGCTCTCGTTCTCCCTGGAGACGACGCATTGCACCTGGATGGTAGGGTCGAACCGGTCGGGCACACGCCCCAGCGTGCGCATCACGCGCGCGAAACAGCCCTTGCCGCGGACGCGGTCGTTGATCTCCTCCGGCCCGTCAAGCGACACGACGTAGACGCAACGCCCCAAGTCGATGAGGTCGATGGTTCCGTTCGTGACGATTGTGTTCTCGGCAAACAGCTTCACGCCCTCGGTCAACACGTCTTTCCTCAACAGCGGCTCGCCTCCCATCCATACCATCGTGTGGATGCGATGCTTGTCCCTGAGTTTTTCTAGGGTTTCGAGCATCGTGGCGGTATCCATTTCGTCGGGCAAACGTTTGGGACGCGTGTTCGGGTTGCCTTCGCGATAGACGAAACAGTGGCGGCACCTGAGCGTGCAGCGGTTGGTCACATTCACCATGGCCACGGGAAAGAATCGGTCGCCCAATTCATCAATCTTCATGATTTCCTCCCACCCCGCTCGACGAAGCTCACGCTCCCGTTATCGCGCCCTCCGGACAGACGTCGGCGCATGAGCCGCAATCGGTGCACACGTCGGGGTCGATGACGTACCTGTCGGCAGCATCCACGCTGATGGCGTCCATCGGGCATTCTTCCAGACACTCGCCGCATCGGGCGCACTTCTCGTCAATGATTCTGTATGCCATCCGATTCCTTATAATGTCAGCAGGCGCACGTGCGGCGAGACTTGTCCGAACTCAGGCTCCCCGGCAGACCGCGCCGGCATGTTCCCTCGTCACTTTGCCGGAACTTGCTCGTGCACCTTCCACATGTCTTCATCGGAGAAGCATTTCTCCGACTCATCGCCGCCGATTGCGTCCGCCTCGAAATCTCTGTACTGCTCCATCTGCTCCAGCACCTCCCTGTAGTATTCGTGCTGAATGAGGAGACTCATGATCTCGCTCGTTCCGGTCCAGATCATGCACAGACGCTGGTCGCGAAGCGCCTTCTCAATCGGGTAAACGTCGGTGTAGCCGATTCCGCCCATGATCTGCATGGCCTTGTTGATGACGTCCCAGGCCATCTCGGTCCCGAACTTCTTCGCCTCGCTCACAATGCGTCTCACGTTCGGCTGTCCCGTATCGACCGCCTTCGCGGCCATGTATACAAGTGCCCTGGCAGCGTCGAGCTTGGTGATCGACTCGGCGATCATGAACTGGATCGCCTGGAACTTCCGTATCGGCCGTCCGAAGGCGACCCGCTTGGTGCTGTAGTCGAGCGCAAGATTCAATGGCGCAAAGCAGCCCAGGCTTGCCGCAGCGGAGGTGAGACGCTCGGGTATCATCGTCTGGTTGAATACCATCCCGCCCATATTCAGCTCGCCGACGAGGTTTTCCTTCGGGACCTTGACATCGCGGAACACAAGCCGGCCCGTGCCGCCGCCCCGGCAGCCGAGCAAGCCGTAAAGATACTCCGCCTCCACGCCGGGCCCCTTGTCGATAAGCAACGCGCTGATGGCGTTGTGCGGCGGAGCGCCCTTATCGAAATTCGTCCGGCAGAAGACCAGGAAGAAATCGGCCTCCGACGCCGCGACGACAAATCGCTTCTGGCCGTTCACGACGAAGTGGTCTCCGTCGAGGACCGCCTTCGTCGTCGCGCCGAAGAAGTCGGAGCCGCCCCGCGGTTCGGTAAGCGCCTCCGCGCTTACGACCTCACCCTTGAGAAGGGGCACGAGGTACTTCTCCTTCTGCTCGTCGGTTCCGAACGTGTTGATAGCCTCGCCGACGATCGAGGGCATCACATAGGCGCATCCGAGCGCGGCGCCGAGAATCCCGATCTCCTCTTCCACGGCAACCTCCGCCGTCCACCCCAGCTCCCTGCCTCCCCATTTTTTCGGAAAGCGCAGGCCGAGCAGGTTCCGCTCACCCAGCTTCTTCACGTACTCGCGGGGATACTTTATCTCGTCCTTGTCCATCTGTTTCGTGAGTTCCGGCGGCACCTCGTTTTTCACGAACTCCCGTGCTTCCATTTTTACCGCTCGCTCGACATCGGTAAGCATGAAGTCGTACATGGCTCCCTCCCTTATCGGTCTCCGACCGTATGTTCGAACTGGTCCGCAATCGTCTCCGCGAGGAGACGCGTGCGGCTCCTGATTTCCTGCCGGGTACGTCCCGGATAATTCACGAAGCTGATCATCACGCCGTTCAGCGCGGCAAAAAAAGCGTGAGCAAGAATTCGCGAATTCCTCTCACCTCCTTCACGGCTGAAAATCGTCTCCACCCTGTCCACAATCCGACGCAGGTCGCTGTTCACCCTGTCGACCGCCTTGTCGGAGAGCGTGCCCTCGAGCATGAAATGGCTCATCATCTGAAAGAACAACATGTGTTCATGCAGGAAATCGACGTACGTTCTCGCCAGGCTGCAGAGCGGGCGGGGATCTTCGGGGTCCACTTCGGCGTCGATTCTCTCGAGGATTTCGCCGACGCCCGCCTCGAACAGTTCGACGAAGATGTCGGTCCGTCCCGAGAAATAGCGATAGATGAATCCGACGGAGACGCCTGCCTTGCGGGCGACATCGCGCATGTTGACGCCCGAGATGCCCCTCTTGGAGAACAGCTCCTGCGCAGCGTCGAGGACGATTTCCCTGCGCCGCTCTCTCTCGTGCTTTTTCAGTTCCGTTACGGTCGAGTTAGCCAAGGTGATAACCCCATTCATCTTTGCGAACAATGTTCATTATATCGCACAATCATCCATCTGTCAAGTCTTTTTTGCAGGGGGACACAGATAAGTCGTGATGCCAGTAGTGTCCAGGGTCATGTGGGAAGTAGGGGCAGGCCCCCGCGCCTGCCCTGCGTCCTAGATGTGAATGCTCATTTCACAGCACACGCGGGTCATTTCCAAGCCTGGCTGGGATATCCAAAGCCGTGCTGCGAACATGCCAACGCATCTTCCTCGACAAAGAATGTAGGGGCGCACGGCCGTGCGCCCCTATGTGAGAATGACAGGGTTCAGGTGGAAACAGGTTCTCTATTCCATCGGCGGAAAATCGTCCGGCTCGGGCAGCTCGGAGGGGTCGTCAGCAGGACCTCTTCGCATGGGCCTGTCGCGTCTGTCCCAGCGCCGGCCACGAGCCTCGCAAATCATATCTCTCACGTGCCGTTTGAATTTTGGAACGAATAGTATCAACTTCGCCATCTGGGTGTCGTCCAGCAGCTTCGAGAGCTCGTCGAGTCTCTTGTTACGCATTTCGACAGCGTCGCGCTCGTTCTGCTTGAACTTTTCTATCATTTGACGCAGTGCCTTGGAGTCGGGATTATCCTTGGCGACCTCGTCGTTCATCTGCCTGAACAGTTCGTGCCTCTTCTCTCTCAACTCCCTCGCCTTCTCTTCCTGCTCACGCAGCAGGGGAAACAGCTTGGCCGCCGTCTCTTCGTCGAGGTCGAGCGCCTCGGTGAGCTTCCACATCTTCATCAATTCGATTCGCTCCCTCATCCGTTCCCGTTTCTGAACCCCCGGCCATTCGCCCGGCTTATCGAAAGCCTCCGCCCGAGCGAACACGACCGCCCCCAGAACGAGCGCCACGGCCACCGTTGTCGCTGCCATCCATTTCCTGCCCATTTCCTTGCCTCCTTGTTCAGATTGACTCGAGCATATCATACATTTCTTCATACTCTTCGGAAGTCAGGTCATCCATGAAGTCATACACGCTCTGTTCATACATGTCATCGATGACCTCCTCGTCCGAAGCAAGCTGCCAATCTTCTCCCAATAGGAGAGACGCATCATCGGCGACCTGCTCAATCTCTTCACTGGAGAGGTCGGCCAACGCGAGCATATCTTCGGCACTGGCATACGTGTCGAGGAGCTCAGGCTCGACATCGCCCGATTCGACGGTCTCCAGCCGGGTCGTCTGCGGGATAAGTTCGGGAGTCGTCCGCCGCCACTCAAGCAGTTCGGGCAGAACGAGAAGACCCAGCACAAACAACACGGCCACCGCCAGCGCTGTGGCAAGAGCGAGTTTCGGCTGCCACGAAGATCTCCGGAGGGCCGGGGCCGCCTGCTCACCAGCGAGCCTCTGAGAGAGCCGCTTGTCGAAGCCTCGCCAGAATTCGGCATCGCGCTCGGGCACTTCCAGCGAGAGGATGGTTTCCTTCACCTGTTCAATCTTCGAGAGCTCACTCCGGCACGCTTCGCATTCAGAGAGATGCCGCTCTACGCGCAGCCTCTTGCGGACGGCGAGCGCGTCTTCGGAGTAATCCACCAGCGCTTTTCGGACTCTGACACAGTTCATAGGTCCTCCCCCGAGCGGGCCAATGCGTCTCTGAGCTTCAGAATGGCGTGGCGGTAGTTCACCTTGGCCGAGTTGGCGCTGCTGCCGACGGCGCGGCCGATCTCCTTAAACGACAGTCCCTGATAGGCCCTGAGGACAAGAACGGACTTCTGTTTGAATGGGAGCAACCTTATCTGTCGTTCAAGCCACATCTTTCGTTCCTCGTCCGCCATTTTCTCATGGGGAGAAGCGCCGACTTCTTCGCCGACGGTTTCGGGGTCAAGCTCGACATTCTTGCGGCGTCCTTTCAATTCGTTGTAGCAGAGGTTCATGGTGATCCTGTACAGCCATGTGCCGAAGCCGGCCTTGCGGCGGAACGAGCCCAGACCCTTGAATGCCCTGACGAAGGTTTCCTGCGCAATCTCCTCGGCGATCTCCGCATTCGCGACCATCCGATACGCCGTTGCATAAACTCGTTTCTGGTGGCGAATGACCAGTTCGTCGAAGGCTGCGCGGTCTCCCGAAAGGAATCTCGCTATAAGGTCGTTATCCGATGCCACCGCTCGCCTTTCTCATCTTGTTAGACTCGCAAGGAGGCAAAAGGTTAAACCCGCGCAATGGAACCGCGTGGGTTCTGGCACTACGATATTATACCCCGATTTTGACAAGTGGAGGGAGCGAGCGCCACGGATGTGTCGGCCGGTGGTGGCTCTGGTCCATGTTGAGCAGTTGTTCCGAGGTTCGGAATATGGTCGGAATATGGGGCGAGTCAAGAGGGGGGTCGGGCGGGGATCCGACTCATAAAGGCAGGGCTATTTGACAGCCGATAAACGTCCCCGCCAGCCGTTTTTTGTCAGTTTCTAGTAACGGACTTCGTCGGCCCTGCAAGCGGGCATCGGGGACGCTTCGGGCGCCGCTTTTTCCTTCCTTTCGGGAGGAAGCACGATCAGAATGATAAGCGCCAACAGGCAGCCAATGTCCAAAAGCATGAAGAAAGGCATCACGGGGCCGGCGCTGCCTCCGAGCATCCCGATCACAAAACCCACGGAGAACGCGATAGAAACCGCCGCTCCCAACGGGATAAGCGCCCACCACTTCCAGCCTCTTCTCCATGCGATGACCGTCAGCACTATCTCTATGATCATTACCATGGTCCTGTTCCTTTCCCTCCTTACCCCTCCTGGTTGTGATGCTTCTCAATCAGCGAAGTACGGTGGTTTCGCGCAACCGGACCGGACGAAAAGCGGCATCCGCTCGACGCTCCGGAGGCGTGACGCACCTGTATTGAGCAAGAATCAAGCCAATTACACGGGGCACGGCCCCCTATTTCACCGTGTCAATTCCGGCCCCGATTGCGGCGAGCGGTCGGCTACCTGGGCTCTCGCCTCATCACGCAAGATCACCTCAGCCGTATCCCCGTTGACTTGATGGAACATCCGATGATATTTTATATGTGCGAGAGAAGGTGCGGACTGGCGCTTGATCGTAATCATCGTAATCGAGGAAGAAGGGGTGCCCACGAGATGAGCAAGGCGAAAAGCAAGGATTTCCGCTTCACTCATATCGAGATGCGGAACTGGCGCAACTTTGCCCAGGTCTCGGTGGGCCTGGAACGCCGGGTATTCCTCGTAGGCGCAAACGCCTCAGGGAAATCAAACTTCCTCGACGCCTTTCGCTTCCTTCACGACACTGTGTCGGTTGGCGGCGGCTTTCAAGAGGCTGTTCGCAAACGAGGAGGAGTTTCCAGCTTGCGCTGCCTCGCGGCTCGCCGCTATCCGGACGTTGAGATTCGGATGCAGATCGGCACCGGGGAAACACCCACGGCCTGGCGATACGAGCTGACTTTCAACCAAGACAAGCTTCGACGCCCCATCATCAAACGGGAGTGCGTGAGGAAGGAAGGCGTTACCATCCTGACACGACCGGACAAAAAGGACGCTGGAGACCGGGAGCGCCTGACGCAGACGTACCTGGAGCAGGTTCACGCAAATCAACCATTCCGCGATGTGGCCGACTTTCTTTCATCGGTCCGTTATCTTCATATCGTCCCCCAGTTGGTTCGGGAACCCGAGCGGTCGGTTGGTCGAAGGAAAGACCCGCTCGGAGGCGATTTCCTTGAGCAAATCGCCCGGACACCGGAGAGGACGAGAAACGCCCGTTTGCGACGCATTGTGGAAGCCCTGCGCATCGCCGTGCCGCAGCTTCAAGAACTGGATCTGGTGCGGGACCAAAGGGGAAACCCTCACCTTCAGGGGAAATATGAGCATTGGCGGTCTCGAGGGGCATGGCAAACCGAAGAACAGTTCTCCGACGGAACCCTCCGGCTCCTCGGCCTGCTGTGGGTCTCGCTCGATGGAACGGGTCCTCTACTTCTGGAAGAACCCGAGCTCTCGCTTCATCCTGACGTGGTGCGAGCCATCCCTCAGATGTTGGCTCGCGTGCAACGCAGATATGGTCGCCAGGTGATGATCAGCACGCACTCAAGCGACCTGTTGCGCGACGAAGGTATCGGTTTGGACGAAGTACTGCTCTTCCTTCCTGAAGCCGAAGGCACATCCGTCAGACCCGCCGACAGCTTCGAGGAGATACGGGTTCTGCTCGAAGGAGGCTCGGTTCTCGCCGATGCCGTGATACCTTACACCCGCCCGGAGAAGGTCGAGCAGCTGATGCTCTTTGGGGACTAGCCAATGGCCAAATCGAAGCGTATCAAAATCTCCGGGGCGGTGGAAGGCTTCATCGACGAAGCGGTTCTGCGCCGCATCCTGCGGGAAGTGGGAGCTCGCCCGGGAACAATTTACGGCAAACACGGAAAACATTTTCTTCGCAAGAGGCTTGGCGGATACAACCGCGCCGCTCAGCTTTCTCCGTGGGTTGTCCTCGTGGACCTCGACCACGATGCCGATTGTGCGCCGCCTTTCCGCGAGACGTGGCTTCCGAATCCGTCGCCCCTTATGTGTTTCAGAGTGGCAGTGAGAGAAATCGAATCGTGGCTGTTCGCTGACCGTGAGCGTTTGGCGCGATTCTTGGGCGTTGGAGTTTCCCTCATTCCTGAGGAACCCGAAACGGTCGAGTACCCGAAACGCGCGATGATCGAAATCGCCAATGCTTCTCGTCGCAGACAGATTCGGGAAGACATGGTCCCGAGGCCCAATAGCAGGCGCAAGGTCGGGCCGGCCTACAATTCGCGCTTGGTCCAGTTTGTAAGCGATGAAAGTCACGGATGGCGGCCGCACGTCGCAGCGAGTGCGTCGGAAAGTGTGAAGCGGTGCCTCCAGAGATTGCGACGGTTGATAAGAACCTATACCTGAGTCATATCTCGACGAGTTTTCAACTCGGTTCATTTTGGCGTAAGTCTTGGAGCAAATAGATGAGCAAAAAGGAAAGAGAGAGGCTCGGCGGTGTGGAGCGGTTTTTCGAGGAGCACCATTACACGGAAGAGCCGTACTACCTGCCGATTCGGGACGAGGTCGAGGTATTCCGGGCGGCATTCTCGGCCCGGTTGCCGGTGCTGTTAAAGGGGCCGACCGGCTGCGGCAAAACGCGGTTCATCGAATACATGGCCTACACGCTCCAGCAGGAACGCATCGCCCAGGGCCTCGAATCGCCCGACGAGATGACTTCCCCGCTCATCACGGTCGCTTGTCACGAGGACCTGAGCGCAAGCGACCTGGTGGGCCGATACCTGCTCAAGGGGGAGGAGACCGTGTGGATCGACGGGCCTCTCACGCGCGCGGTCAAGATCGGTGCCATCTGTTACCTCGATGAGATAGTCGAGGCTCGCAAGGACACCACGGTGCTCATCCATCCGCTGGCCGATTACAGGAGAATCCTTCCCGTCGAGAAGAAGGGCCAGATGATACAGGCGCACGAGAGCTTTCTGCTCGTCATATCGTACAACCCCGGCTACCAGAGCGTCCTCAAGAACCTCAAGCACAGCACGCGCCAGCGGTTCGTCGCGGTCGACTTCGACTATCCGCCTAGGGAAATAGAGGCGCGGATAGTCGCTCACGAAAGCGGCGCCGACGCGGACACCTCAGAAAGGCTCGCCCTGCTCGGCGAGAAGACGCGCCACCTGCGCGACCACGGGCTTGAGGAAGGAGTGAGCACACGCCTGCTCATCTACGCGGGCAAGCTGATGGTCTCCGGCATCGCCCCCCGCCGCGCGTGCGAGTTGGCCGTGGCCAAGTCCGTGACCGATGACCGCGAGACCGAGCGCGCCGTGACCGAAATAACGAGAAGTATCTTCGAGACATGAAGAAGAGAGACAGAGACGCCGCCGCAGCCACGGCCGAGGCGATCTCGAAGGCGGCGGAGAATCTCCGGGAACCATCCCGGACCGTGCTGGGGGAGCTCCTGCGCTCGATCGCCCGGTCCAGCCCCAAGGCCGCTCTCCGCTGCGCCGACAACACAGCGGGCATACTCCACCAGCTTAACCAATCGCAGCAGTCCTTTTTCCTGTCGCAGGCCGCGGCTTTGGCCGACTTGCCCGAGGCTGCAACCGAATTCTTCTGCGGCTGCGCGGAGCTTCTGCATTACCTCGACGAAGACGACCTGCGCTCGTGGGTCGAACAGGGCAGAATGATGGGCCTGGAGAATCCCGATGCGGCAGTGGCCTTTTTCAGGCGGGAATCGCTGGCGAGCATTTCCTCTTTGCGACGGCTGCGCCGGTCGGTTCACTTGGGCGAGGTCGGCCGCCTCCTCCAGCTCTACTGCACGGCGCTTGCCGAAAGAGCGGTGGGCGTGAAGAAAACCGCCGATGCGCCCCGGGAACTGGTTCGAGAAGGCCACCACCTCCCGCTGACCGACGGCAAGACGATATACCTGCCCGAGCAGCTCAACAAACATTTGTCGCGCGACGAGAACTTCGAAGAGTACAAGGTGCTCACGGCGCACCAGGCGGGGTATATCGAGTTCGGCACGTTCGACCTTGACATCGACGTTCTGCTCGACCATCCCTCTTTCGCCGCACTCGCCCGACGAAACGGGAGCGGCAAATCAAGCGCTGTGGCTTCGCACTATGAACTGTTCTTCCGGATATTTCAAGACGAGCAGTTGGCCCGCGACATCTTCTTCGCGATTGAGGACGGCCGCGTCGATTTCCGGCTCCGCGACAAGTACCGGGGCCTGGCGGGGGAGATGGCAAAGGTCGCGCTCGCCTCGCTCGATGGGAGGCCCGCGCCGTCATCGCTCCCCCTGAGGGAAGCGCTTGTGGAGAGCCTCGTGCGGCTTTCCATCAGCGGACAGATCGAAGAGTCGCTTCCCGAGGAAGCCCTGCCCCTGTACCGGCACTTATGTGCGATGTTCTCCCGCGTCCTGAACCGCAAGGCGACCGTGACCGATTCCGCCATGGCGACGGCCCGCCTCTATTTCGTCCTGGGCGCTCTCCCGAACGTCTCGATGGATTCTCCGTCCTGCGTCCCGGCGCTCCGGCCGGCAGGCTCTCCGTTTCTTGGAGCGCCGGGTCCCGAAGCCGGAACGCCCGGGGCCGCCGCTCCGGAGGATGAAGCTCACGCGTATTCTCCGGCCCGGCCCGTGCCTTACCGGGGCCAGACAAGGCCAGAGCTGGTTCAGTTCGAAATGGCGATTGAGTTGTTGAGGGAAGTGGTCGCCGATTCCGAGGAAGAGGGCGCTCCGCTGACGCGCGAGATGCTCGAAGAGCTTCTGAGGCGGGGAGCCAAGCTAAAGATCAGCCGGATGACGCCGAAGGAACTGGCCGAGACATCGGGCCTGTTCATCACCGACCTCAAGGGAGTGCTGCAGGAGAAGCTGGAGGAGCTCTCTCCCAACGAGAGAAAGAAGCTCGCCAAGTTGCTCCAGCAGGCCTCCGTGCTGAAATCGGAAGAGGCGGATTCCGCACGGGTTTTTCTCTATGACGAGTGGGATTACCTCATCGGAGACTACCGCCCGCGCTGGTGCCGGTTGCGCGAGGTTCCGCTAGAGGGCGGCTCCGGCGAGACGGTTGCCCGAATCCAGAAAGAGCGCTCGGCGCTCATATCGGCCGTGCGGCGTCATTTCCAGCGGATACGCCCCGAGATGCTGCACAGGGTGAAGCGTCTGCGGAGCGGCGAGGAAATCGAGCTGAACGACGCTATCGAGGCTGTTATCGACCGCAAGGCAGGCCTGACGCCTTCGGAGAGAATCTATCAGAAACGCGAGCGGCGGATGCGCGACGTCGCCACTGCGTTCCTCCTGGACCTGAGCGCATCGACCGACGAGTGGGTGGTCGAGGGGCCCGCTCCGCCGCGCGGCGTCCCTGCGACGACTTCGCGCAGAACTCTATACGACACCTTGGCCCGCGGTAAGGCGGAGGGGTCGGCCGGGGGATTTTTCCCGCCCGAGGGCGCGAAGCGCGTGATCGACATCGAGCGGGAGGCGCTCGTCATAATGGCCGAGGCGCTGGAAAGCCTGGGCGACGAGTACGCCATTTACGGTTTCTCCGGGTATGGACGGGACAACGTGGAATTTTTCCCCATCAAGGATTTCTCCGAGAAATATTCCGAGCGGGCGCGCTGCCGCATTGGAGCGATCAAGCCGCGCAAGAGCACGCGAATGGGCCCCGCCATACGACACGCGCTGGAAAAGCTTGCAGGCACGGGCTGCCGGCTGAAGGTCCTCATCCTGCTGAGCGATGGGTATCCACAGGACTTCGATTACGGCCCCGACCGGTCGAGCCGCGATTATGGCCTGCACGACACCACCGCGGCGCTTCAGGAGGCGCGCAGAAAGAACGTGCACACCTTCTGCGTGACGGTTGACCAGGCGGGCAACGACTACCTGCGCGAGATGTGCGGCGGAGAAAACTATCTCGTCGTGAAGAGGCCGAGCGCGCTGCCGAGGATTCTGCCGCGCGTGTATCGAGGGCTGACGGTGTGAGGTCTCGTCCATGAACGCCGAGGGAATCATGCTGGCCGTGGGCGCGGTGATCAGAGACCGCGACGACCGCGTGCTCCTCGTTCGGCACAGGCCCGAACGCGGCGGATTCTGGCAGGGAAAGTGGATTTGTCCGGGCGGCAGCCTAGAGCCGGGCGAGACACTCGCCGACGGAGCGCTCCGGGAAGTCCGCGAAGAGACGCATCTCGATATAAAACTCGGTCGGGTGCTGCCTCCCTTCGAGACGGTCTTCCGCGAGGGCGGCGCCGTACGGTTGCATGTCGTGTACGTGGACTTCCTCGCGGAGCCGACCGGCGGCGAGCTCAGGCCCGACGACGACGTGGGCGAGGCCGAATGGTGGGACCGCGCGACCCTGAGCGAACGCTGGGATGAACTGCACCCCGACACCAAGCGCCTACTGTCGCTTGCGGGTTACGCCGGGGATTCTCCCGCTCCTCCGGAAGAGGTTGAATGACTGAACACAACATGACCGCATCCCCTTCGCGGGGTTTCTCTCTGCACAGAGCCGTCGCCTTTGCCTGTCCCGCGATCGTTTTCCTTGCGAGCCTGACCCTGTACGTGCGCACGATGCCGCCGGGCATCGCCGTCGTGGGCTACGCGGCCGACACGCTGAAGTTTCAATACATCGGGAAAATCCTCGGCACTCCCCATTTCGGTTATCCCACCTACATGTTCCTGAACATCCTGTTCAGCCGCCTTCCCTTTTTCAACCTGGCGTACAGGCTGAACCTGCTTTCCGCACTGCTGGCCTCGGCCACGCTGGTCGTGCTGTACTTCATCATCCTGTTTCTCATCCGTAATCGTATTATCGCATTCGTCTGCGCGCTCCTGTTCGGGGTCACGTACACCTTTTGGGAAAACTCGATAATAGCCGAGGTCTATTCCCTGAACACGCTGTTCATGTGCGGCGTATTGCTGCTTATGCTCGAGTGGAGCGAGACGAAGAGGCCTCTGTTCTTCTACCTCGGCTGTCTCGTCTATGCCGTCAGCTTCGGGAATCATCTCATACAGATAACTCTGCTTCCGGCGCTCGTGTACTGGACGTTCGCCGTTGACCGCAGCGTGCTCCTCAAAAGGAAGACATACCTCCTCATCGCACTGTTCATCCTGTTGGGGATGTCGCAGTACGAGTATGTACTCTGGCGTTCGTATCAGCTTCCGCCGCAGGAGAAGGTGTTCCAGTATTGGCCGTACGTCGAGGATTTCGGCAGGACGCACATGGAAGTATATGCAACGTCGATTCCCCAACTCTTCGACGAAGTCTCAGGGGGCGGATGGAGATCGCGGCTCGCGCAGTATTCCGCAGGGGAGGTCGTGCGGCAGAGGTTTCCTTTCCTCCGCGACCTCTTTCTCCTTCAGTTCAGTCCGGCGGGCATGATTCTCGGCCTGAGCGGAATCGGTCTTGCGTTTGTCCGGGACCGCAGGCGCGCCGTTTTTCTGCTGTTGATTCTCGCCGCGCATCTCGGATTCGTAGCCACGTGGGGAATACCGGGAGTGGACGTGCACGTCATTCCCAGTTACCTTGTTCTCACCATTTTCATCGCGCACAACGACAACCTGTTCACGCTCCCGTGGTTTTCCCGGCATCTTCGCGTGCGTCGATTGGGAAGAGCATGCCTGGCGGTCGCGCTCGTGGGGCTGCTTGCGTTCCTGACGACGTCGCGCTACCATAAGGTTGACCAGAGCGAGAACGTGTGGCTGGACAAGCTGACGGACAACGTGCTGTCGGAGATTCCCGACGACAGCTTCGTATTCACCAACCACGTGTACGCGACGGCATTCTGGTACAAGCTCTACGGCGAGGACGCACGGCCGGGCGCGCGCATAAAGTTTTACCCCATCTGGAGGGTCTACCCCGAAGACCTCGAGTATGCCCTGAAGCACTATCGCAACGTCTTCTATTTCATGGACGAATTCTACTGGCCGATGATCGAACGCAATGGAATCGATTTCGAGATCGTAACGTTCCGCCAATGCGGCCTCCGCGAATACTTGAGCAGCCGCGAGCCCGGGGAGATCCTCGCGACATACGCCGACATGGACGGCGGTTTCTCGGCACAGGGTGGCGAGTTGCTGGGGATGCCTAACGCGGCGCCGGACGTCTTCGCCCTCGCCGGCGTGGTGGAGGCCAGCGGGAAGGTCCGCGTGCTGGCCTCGGCGCAGGGTCCGCTCGTGCTGAGAAAGGGAGAAGAACGTGAGGGCGTGAAAATGCCATCGGACATCGTCGTCGCGCCCGGCGAGGATGTTTACGTCGATGGCCGAGCATGCTCCCGATTCATGAAGCGGGACAACCTCGTTCTGCTGGACGCGGCCACCGGCAACGTGAAGGCGGCGGTTTACGTGGACTGGAAGCGCTCGGCGTCCGTCGAGCCGGCTCACTTTCTACGGGTGAAGAGACGCTGACGCGTTCGTTCAGCATCCATCTGGGCTCTTCTCGATTTCTCGAAACGCCTACCGTTGTCGCGGGTGTGGGGTTTGGCCGCTCCGCTCGAGCAGTGTTTCCAGCTCGTGGCGCACCTCGGCAGTATTCTGCAGGTGAGCGAGGGCGGCCTTGTAGTGAAGTATCGCCTCGTTGGTTTGGCCGAGTTGCGCGTAACATCTGGCGAGGTTGACGTGTGCCTCGGCCAGGTCGTCTTTTAGCTCGACCGCCCTGTTCAAAGCGTCGATCGCCTCCGGAATCCGTCCGCGCTTCATGTATTCGAACCCCAAATTGTTGAAGGCGACATAGCTTGAAGGCGAGCTTTTCGCGGTCTTCGACCACAGCCGCGTCGCGTCGCTCCAGTCGTTGTTCCTGCCGATTGCGAGCAACATGAAGCAAAAAACCATCGCCACGATGCCGGCCACGGCGATCCGTCTTCGCGATTGCCGCATATTCGGCACGCCTGCCGCACACACTGCAAGCAGAATGCAAAAGCCGATGGAGGGTCCGTACAGGAAGCGGTCGGCCACTATGGCGTTTACCGGGATTATGTTCGAAACCGGCAGCATCGTCACGGCGAACCAATACAAGCAGAACGAAAAATAAGAAGCGCGGCGGAACGCGGCGACAGCGGCGGCGACCATTAGTATTACGAGGCAGAGGCTTGGGAAGACGGACGCATCGAATAGCGAATGATGAGGCTGAAAATGACGGGACAATGAGAGGCCGACGGGCACGAACAGCAGCTTCGTGTATATGCTCACCGCCCTCAGCATCGCCAGAAATGTCACATATACGCTTCCCCCGTGATACGGCACCTGCCCCAGTCTGCCTAAGACGTGAGACCTCAGCAGAACGTATCCGACCGCAACCACAGCAAACGGCACGTACATCCACGCCTGTCGCAGCCGCCGCCGGGGAGACCATTCGGGATGAAAATAGAGGTCGTGCCCGAAGAGGAGGGCCGGAAGGGGGATGGCCATCTCCTTCGCCAGCAGCGAGACACCATATGCCGCGACCGCCCCCAAAAAAAGGAGCAGCCTCCGGAATCCGGAACGGGAGCCGGCGCTTATGTAAAGCGAATACGCGAGAAGAAAAAAGAACAAGAACAGCACATTGCCCCGGCCGGATATCCACGTGACCGCCTCGGTGTGGACGGGGTGCACGGCGAATATCAAGGCTCCCGCAAACGAGGGGCCGCGTTGAAACCCAAGCTGCTGAAGCAGCAGAAACAGCAAGAACACGTTCAGCGTGTGGAACGACAGGTTCACGAGGTGGTACCCCACGGGCTCGAGCCCGCCGAGCGCATAATTGAGAGCGAAGGTGAACGACGCGAGTGGCCTGTACACGTGGTAGCTGACGGGCTGCGAGAAGGCCTCGGGTGAAAGCAGGAACTTCGACGGCGGAGTGAAGGTTCTTATCGCCTCGTTGTTAAACACGAAGGCGTAATCATCGTAAACGAAATCCGCTTTGAGCGAATTGGCATAGGCCAGCGCGACCGCAAGCGCGAGCAGCAAGAGTGCGAGAACAGGCTTACGTTTGTCCATAGGAGCGGAAACGGAAGGGATAATTCGACAGTGGTCTCATGGATGGGTAGATTCTAACAGAGCGGTAAATCGACCGTCAAGAAAAAGGGATGAGGATAAGCGAGACCGTTCAGCTTGGCCGGCTCTCCCAACAAGGCTGTCTCTCGGCCTCAGTCCTGGTGCTCGCCGGACTCTTCGTCCATGTGTTCCGGCTGCATGGAACCATGTTCGGCGGTTTCTTCCTCCATGGGAGCGTGTTCGGTAGTTTCTTCATGCATGTGAGATGATTCCCCCGCCTCTTCCTCGGCGTGATGATGGTCCTCTTCGCCGCCCGCCTCGACCTTCCACTTTCCTGCTTCTTTCAGCGCGGCCTCAAGCTTCTGCGCCTCTTCGGGGTTGGCGAGCGCGCGCATGTAGTAGACGATCTTCCACTGGGTGGTGCTGTCGATGATTTTCTCCCAGCCGGGCATGCCGGTAAAGCGGATGCCGTTATCCACTATCCACTTGAGCTGCCCGTCGGAGTACTCTTGCACGTCTCCGGAGGTCAGGTCGGCCACGGGCGGGTAGAACGCTTTTGCGAAATCGGAATCCGCATCGCCCTCGAGGTCGTGGCAGACGGCGCAGTGATGGTTGAAATGCTCTCCGCCCGTGAGCAGGTTCTCCTCGGACCTTTCGATGGGAACGGCGGGAGGAGTCTGTTCGGGAATTCTGAGATTCTTGAGCTCATCGATGATGAATGCCTCCAAATTGGACGGCTTGACGACGGCCTTCTTTCCGACCATCGAGACACCAATAATGATTCCGACTACTCCGCTCAGGACGATTCCTATTATCAATCCCACCCAGAATTGCTTTTTCATGTCTTTGGTCCTCCGCAAGCTGTTAGTGTTTAAGAGGTTGGTTTGACCAACACGACTGCGCTTCGCCGTTTTGCCGGACTACAGAGACTATACACTGAATTTCTTGAATCGGCTAGGGGCAATGGAGGAGAGGGGCCTGCGCCGAATTGATTGTTCGCCGGCCAGGTGATATATTGAAGTGAAATCGGGGATGAGGCCGAGATGGAGAGAATGTCATGAAGAGAATATTCGCGAATGCGCGTGAGCTCGAATGGGTTGAGGGTCCGTATCCGAATGTGAAGATGAAGGTATTCCCGTCGGAAATGGAGAGCGGGACGTACAGCATCCTGCTCGATGTTCCGCCGGGGGCGACATTGGAGCGGCACGACGAACCGCTCAACGAGGTGTTCTACATCTTGAGCGGCACGATGAGCATCGAGGGAAAGCAATACGGCGAGGGCACCTACTATTTCACCCCCGCAGGCATGGCGCACGGTCCGTTTGAGAGCCGCGACGGCTGCCTCGTTCTCGTCACGAAGTTTTCGAGGTAAGCCCGGAGAAACCCCCCTTGCAGCCGATATCCGCGCGGAGAGAAACGGTCAGGGGGCCTCGGCCTGGGGAGTTGCAGCCGGCGGTTGTTCGGGGATGGGGGGAATCGCCGAGGTCTCGGGCATGAGCCTCTCCGGCTCGACGGCAAGCGGCCACGCGGCCTCGTCCGCGGATGCGGCCTCAACTGTGGGAATTAGCTTGATGAGCACCGACACGACTGCGCGCCGGTTTTTTTGTCTGCCCTCGGCGGTTGTGTTGGATGCCTCCGGCCGCGATTCTCCATAGGCTTCTATCTCGAACAGCTTTCTGTCGAGTCCGTGTTTGCTCACCAGATAATCGACCACAGCCTGCGCGCGTCTTCGGGAAAGCCCGACATTATACGCCTCCGGCCCCGTCCAGTCGGCGTGGCCCTCCACGATCACGCGCGCGGGTCTTTGCGCAGCTATGAATTTCGCCATCTGTTCGAGCTCGGGAGCCCATTTCTGCTCGATGCCGGAGGAATCGAACTTGAAGAGCACCTTCGAGGGTATGATGCGTCGCCGGGCGGGTGTCTCGGCCGCGGGTGGAATCTCCATCGATGACACATCCACGGTTTCCGCTCCCAACTCTTCGGGCGTGATGCCCGCGGGTCCCGCCGGGGCTTCGAGCACAAGACAATCGCCCAGCATGACCGTCTCATAGCGCACTCGCGGATGCTCCTGCCTCGACGCAAACTCGATCATGCGGCCGATCAGAACCTCGTTTTGCACGTCGATTACCTGCAGACGCCCGGCGTAGAGATTCAGCCGATGCTCACCGCCGGGCTCCTGAGCAACCTTTTTGGGGCGGAACACTTTGAAAATGCTGCCAGGGCGGATGTCCATCTTCTTGTCGACAACGATATAGACGTCGGATGGTATGGTCTCCTCCGGCTTTGTCTCTATCGTGGCCACATCTATCACGAGGCCGTCGCAGTCAATAGTGCTCCCCCATGCGCCCGGGGCGGCAACGCTCAGCAGCAATAAAGCGACGAGAATTGTGGCAGGCTTCCGGTATGACATCGGCTCTCAGGCCTTCAGGCTGCGCCCGATTCGAAAGAGCCCGATTATGACCAATATTAACCCGAGGCGCAATCCCCAACTGAGGAAGTACGCAAAATTTCCGCTGTTCAGCCGTCCAACCAGCGACCAGTCTCTGAAATAGCTTCCGTTGAAGCCGGAACACGTGAACGCGAGCAGGCCATAGATTCCAAAGCACAAAAGGCCCACGAATACCAAGTTGGCGCCCGGCACGGTCTTGGAGTGCTTGTAATTCACGTAAGCGCCGTACACGCACACCAGAAAGAGCACAACGAGCAGACCGTTCTCAATCGTCCTGGAGAGGGCAAAACTCATCATTGTGACGCTCCTCCTTCCGCTCCTTCTCGGGTCTTCAGCGAAATCAGCCTCTTGCTGACGGCTATAAAGAGTCCTGCGGCCACGAGATCGAAGACATTGGCCAACAGCGCCACGTCCTTGAACACTCCCACCTTGTCGGAAGTGCCTTGCTCCACCTTCCCAACGAGTTCACCGATATAGGCCATCGCGTAAAGCGCATAGATTCTCACGCAATACGAAAAAATGGCACCGGCAAGAATTACCAGCACGAGCGCGAAGGCCAACATGAGTCTGGACCGCTTATCCGGGATGAACTTGAACAGAAGAATGAGCGCAATCAGACACGTCACCGCAAGGATTATACTGACTCCGCTGAACGCAAACCTCCCTGTTATCATCCGAGCCTCCTTTCCGAGTGTTTCAGCCGCCTCGCGCCAAGGCCGACCAGCGAATGCGTAGAATCGCGGGCAACATTCCGGTCGCATCAAACTCAGACGGCGTCGGCTGTTACCAGAAAATGCGGGTTACCACTTCCCTGAGCAGTTGCACGAAAAAGATAGCGATTATTGGGGAGATGTCTATCGTGCCGCCGATGGGCGGTATGACGCTCTGGATCGGCTCGAGGATGGGGTCGGTTACCGCATAGAGGACCCGGACAAATTGGTTCTCTCGCCCCATTCCCACCCAGGAAACCACAGCGCGGATAATGATAAGTAGGGTATAGAGGTTGAGAAGAGTAACGATGAAATTGCCGATTATCACAGTCGTGGGAGCTCGATTCCAGCCCGGATATTCGACACGCCAACCAAGGCGAGGTCAGGACATCTTTTTCACTTTTTCGGCTTTAAGACAGCTCGTGCACACGCGCATCGTGCGCACGCTGCCTTTGTGCGTCACCTTCGTAAGCTGCAGGTTCGGTTTCCAACGTCTCTTGGTCTTGTTATGCGCATGGCTGATGTTGTAGCCGACGGTGGGCTTTTTCCCACATATATCGCAAACCCTGGCCAACTGGGTCACCTCCGCGGAAATCTTTACTTTTCCAAGTAGTTTATGCTATACTCACCCAACGGCCAATTAGGTTACCACAATTCGCCCGATTATGCAAGAAGAATCGTTTGACGTCGGCTTTATGCCGTAGAAGCCGACGGCACGCCCTGTGGAGACTCTGGGGCAGGCCGTTCAGGGTCTGCTCGCATTTCGGGAAGGGATGGCGTAGCCATCCTGCACGCTCCTCCGGGCGTGATTGTTATTATTATGAAGATTACGAAAGACACCAAAATAGCCGATGTGCTGAAGATGCGTCCGTCGCGCAAGGCGGTGCTTGCGAAATACATCCCGGAGTGCATAAAATGTGGCGGCTCATCGGCAGAAAGCATCGAACGCGGCGCCAAAATGCACGGAGTTGACCCAGACCTGGTCATCAAGGAGCTCAACCGCGTCGCAAAACCGCGCAAAAAAAGTGAAAAGTAAGGCGAACATCTCGGCCCCGCGCGGAATGTACGACCTCCTGCCCGAGAGCATCCTGCAGTGGCATCTCCTCGAGGAAACCGCCCGAAGACTGTTCCACCGCTACGGATATTCCGAAATCAGGACGCCGCTCGTGGAGGACACACAGCTCTTCGCACGGGGAATCGGCGAATCGACCGACATCGTGACGAAGGAGATGTACACGTTCACCGACCGCAAGGGCCGCAGTCTGACACTCCGTCCCGAGGGAACGGCCTCGATAGTGAGGGCGTACGTGGAAAACAAGATGCACGCGCGCCGGCCCTTCTCAAAGCTCTACTACCTCGGCCCGATGTTCCGTTACGAGCGTCCCCAGACGGGCCGAAACAGGCAGTTTTATCAGATAGGAGCCGAAGTCATCGGGTCTGCGAGCCCGGTTGTCGATTTTGAAATCATCGAGATGTCGCACTCGTATTTCAGGGAGCTCGGATTCAAGAAGCTTGTGCTCTTTTTGAACAGCCTCGGCTGCTCCAACGACCGACCGAGGTTCGCCGAGGCGCTGAAAAAGTACTTCAGCGACAAACTGCCGATGCTGTGCCCCGACTGCCGCAAGAGGCTGGACAAAAACCCGCTGCGCGTGCTCGACTGCGGCGTGGAAAACTGCAAGAAGCTGGCGGCGGGCGCGCCCACGACACTGGAGCACCTCTGCGGCGATTGCGAGAGCCACATGGGAGCGCTGCGCGAGCTGCTCGGGCGGGCAGGCGTGGAATACGTTCTCGAACCTCATCTGGTGCGGGGACTGGATTACTATACGCGCACCGTGTTCGAGATTCAGCATCCCGCGCTCGGCGCAAGGAGCGCGGTGTGCGGTGGGGGCAGGTATGATAATCTGGTGGAAGAAGTTGGCGGACCGCCGACGCCGGCTGCCGGCTTTTCGTTGGGAATAGAGGCCACGCTGGTGGCCATGGAAAAGGAACGGCTGCAAGCGCCCTCTGCGCCCGCGCCCGTCGCCTTCATCTGTTCGGTCGGCAAGAGAGCGTCCTTCGAGGCCGCGCTGCTTGCGGTCAGGCTGAGGGACGCCGGGCTCTGGGTGGAATTCGATTATGAGGGACGCAGCCTCAAGGCCCAGATGAAGCTGGCGAACAAGGCGGGAGCGAAGTTTGCCATCATACTCGG
The DNA here is from genome assembly GCA_964607485.1 of uncultured bacterium. Lineage (GTDB taxonomy): Bacteria > Abyssobacteria > SURF-5 > SURF-5 > SURF-5 > CAZSKP01. The sequence continues at coordinate 47,243 of CAZSKP010000030.1, forward strand.
AGAGGAAGAGCTGGCGAAACAGGCGGCCCGCGTGCGCGAGATGGCTACCGGCGAGGAATCGGACGTTCCTCTCGACACGCTTCTGTCCAAACTCGCGGTCTGACAGGAGTGGAGACGGCGGTGCCCGGTGGCTTTTTCTGATTTCATGAACGGAGCCTCGACGTGACAGTTTCATACAAACGCACCCACTATTGCGGCGAGCTCAGGGCCGAACACGCCCAGGCGACGGTGACGCTCGCGGGATGGGTTCACCGCAGGCGCGACCATGGAAACCTCATATTCATCGACCTCCGCGACCGAACGGGCCTCGTGCAGGTGGTCTTCAATCCGCAGGTGGATTCATCCTCGCACGAACTCGCGCAGAAGCTGAGGAGCGAATTCGTCGTGGCGGTTTCCGGCACGGTGAGCCTCCGTCCGAAGGAGGCCGTCAACCCGAAGCTGGCGACGGGCGAGGTGGAGGTGTTCGCCAACAGGCTCGGTATTCTCAGCCAGGCCGAAACCCCGCCGTTCCTCGTCGAGGACGAGACAGACGCCAGCGAGGACATCCGGCTCAAGTACCGTTACCTCGACATGCGCCGGCCCAAGCTGCAGAAGAATTTCCTGCTCAGGCATAAGGCGACGATCGCCGTACGGAACTATTTCGACCGGCTCGGCTTCCTGGAGATCGAAACCCCGTTCTTGACCAAGAGCACGCCCGAGGGCGCGCGCGACTTCCTCGTGCCCAGCCGCTTGAGCCGCGGACAGTTCTATGCGCTCCCCCAGTCGCCCCAGCTCTTCAAGCAGATACTCATGATCGGCGGGATGGACAAATATTTTCAGATTGTGAAATGCTTCCGCGACGAAGACATGCGCGCCGACCGCCAGCTCGAGTTCACGCAGATCGACGTCGAGATGTCGTTCATCACGCGCGAGGACATCATCGCGCTCATCGAAGGGATGATGGCGGAGATATACCGCGCCACGCTGGGAATCGATATTCCAACGCCGATGCCGCGACTGACGTATGCCGAGGCCATGTCGCGCTTCGGGAAGGACGCGCCCGACCTCAGGTTCGGGATGGAGTTGAAAGACGTCACCGACCTCGCCGGCAGAAGCGAGTTCAAGGTGTTCAAGAGCGCCGTCGAGGCGGGCGGATGCGTGAAGGCGGTCAGCGTGCCCGGGATGGGCGAATTCCCCCGCAGCCGTCAGGATGAGCTGGTGGAATACGTGAAGATTTTCGGCGCGAAGGGCTTAGCGTGGTTCCGACACGCGCCGGAGGGACTCTCGTCACCCATCGCGAAATTTTTCGAGGAATCGCTCCTGAACGAAATTTCCCAGCGGGTCGGCTCGCAGGTTGGAGACATTATCGTGTTCGTCGCCGACAGACCGGACGTCGTACGCGACGCACTCGGCAACCTCCGCGTGAAGCTCGCCCGCGAGCTCGGCCTGATACCCGAGGATAAGCTGGCCTTTACATGGATTGTGGACTTTCCCCTGTTTCATTACAACGATGAGGAAGAGCGGCTGGAATCGGAACATCATCCGTTCACGGCGCCCATGCCCGAGGACATCCCGCTGCTCGACAAGGACCCGCTCAAGGTGCGCGCGCAGGCGTATGACCTCGTGTTGAACGGGAATGAAATCGGGGGCGGGAGCATACGTATCCACGACACGCAGCTTCAGACGAGGATATTCACCCTGCTCAACCTGGGCGAAGAGGAAGCCCGCCAGAAGTTTGGATTTTTGCTCGACGCGCTCTCCTACGGGGCGCCGCCCCACGGCGGAATAGCGATGGGGTTCGACCGTATCGTGATGCTTTTGTGCGGGGCCTCGTCCATCAGGGAGGTCATCGGCTTCCCCAAGACTCAGAAGGGCGTGTGCGCGATGACCGAAGCGCCCGCCCCGGTCGATACGAAACAGCTTCGCGAGCTGGGCATTAAGATTGATCTGGATTGAGGCTCAGCTCTCCGCACCTTTCAACTGCACTTCCCTCTTTGTCTACGCTTACTCGCCCGAGCCGACGAGCGGCAGAACCTTGTCGACCCGGAAATAGACGAGGTACTCGGCCTTGTCCTTGAGGTCGGGGTACGTCTTCCTGCGAACCGAATCTATCACGTTGCGGTCGGTTTCTTCCTTGGTCTTGGTCAGGAAAAGTCTCTTTCCCGTGTATTTGGGGCCGTCCTCCATGAAGAGGTAGGCGGCATGGGGGTTGGATTGGAGATTGTGATGTGTCAACCGGTCGAGCATTATGAAGGCGACCGTGTCATCACTATCCAACATGTGCGGTCTTCCGTAAACGGCGGCGTCCACGCGCCCTTCGGCGTCCGCCGTCGCCAACACTCCGCGTCCTTTCACCTTTTCGAAATATTCCTTGATCTTCATTTCAAATACCTCCAGTGGTTTATTCGCTCATTTTCATGGTCAGACTCATCAGCCCTCGGGCCTTTCTTTCTTTATATAAGTATGCCGACGGCCCTCTGTTTCCGCCACACAATTTCGGCAGAACCCCAAGGCCGGTTGCCCGCTCAAACGACTCGTTTGAAGCTCTTCTTGTCCGCCCCGCAGACCGGACACAGGTCGGGCGGCTCTCCATCGAAAACGTATCCGCATACTCCGCAAACACTGTAATCGGGTTCCCGGTCGGTCACCATCGCGGCCAGGGCGTCTTTGTACAGTGCGGCGTGCCTTTCCTCGACGTCTCTGGCGCGGCTGAAGCTCCAGGCCACGTCCTCCCTCTTAAGGCCGAAAGCCTCCTTGATGAGTTGAGGATAAATCTGCGTGTTGGCCTTGATCTCGTTTTCAAAGGCGGCCTTCAAGTTGTCCTCGGTGTCGCCGATGACGCCTTCGAGGTATTTCAGATACTCGGCGGCGTGGACTCTCTCCGCCTCGGCGACAGCTTTGAAGAGCTTCGCGATCTGCGGAAATTCATCCTGCTCCGCCTTCTTGGCGAACGCCATGTTCCGCACGTGGGCCTTCGATTCGCCCGCGAATGCTTCCCTCAGGCTTTTCTCGAGGTCGTCTGGCAATTTTTCGTACAAAATGAACTGGTATTTGATGGCCGAGCAGTTCGGACACGTATCCGGTGGCACCTCGCCTTCGTGCACATACCCGCACACCGTACATTTCCACTTCTTTTTCATCAGCCTCTCCTCACGCTCCTCTCCTTTAATCGGCGGAGTAGGTCCCACCTCTCTTGTGTCGGCCAGCGTCTGCCACCCTATTGCGCAAGTCGGGGGTCGATGCCGCTGAAGCCGCCCTCCGGGGTGTATGAAGTGACATCGACGAACGCACATTCTTCTCGACATGACGGGCACTTGTCCGGCGGATCTTCGGCTTGAAACGTGTATCCGCAGCCCGTGCATTTCCAGTGGGGCTTCGGGGTCGCGTCGTTGTTTTCCATGAGTCGCTGCCTCCTTGTGCGGGCGCCTGTTCAGATTCCTTCTTGCGCGGCGGAACCCGCGCCGGCGAGCGGGCGAAACATATGCTTGCCCGCGCCGCAGAGCGGGCATTTCCAGTCATCCGGCAGGTCCTCGAAGCGAGTACCCTTCGGAATCTTGCCTTTCTTGTCTCCCTTGTCGGGATTGTAGATATATCCGCAATTCACCTGCTGGCACTGCCACATATCTTCGGGTTTTGACATGCCTCATTCCTTCCGAATCAGTTTCGGCCTGAGCCGAATCACGCCTGGGTCGGTTCGGCCGGGGGCGTGAAGACGCGCTGGCCCAGCTCGCGATCGATCATGAACAGTCCGCCGCCGTCGTCACCCACGAGCTTGAGCTGCTGGACAACGTCGTTGGCCGACGACTCCTCTTCCACCTGCTCGGTGACAAACCACTGCAGGAAGGTATTCGTCGCGTGGTCGCGTTCCTTCGCGGCCAGGTCCACCAGCTTATTGATCAAGCCCGTGACCTTTTGCTCGTGCTTGAGCACATGCTCAAACGCCACAAGCGGCGACTTCCATTCCGACGGCGGTCCCTCGACGGGCTGCAGGAGGACCCGCCCGCCGCGCCCATTTTTTTAATCGGAGAATTTTATCGCATGCACCAGTTCCTCCTTCGCCGGTACGCGCATCCAGTTGGCGAAGCCAGCCATGTTGATCGACTGGAAGTAGGCGGACATCGACAGGTAGAGGTACGACGAGTACAGCTCTGCGTTAAGCTGTCCGTTCAGTGCTTTCCCCATTTTTTCGGTTAACATAGCAATCACCTCTTATGCAGGCCGGGCCGCGCGAAGCGCTCGCCGCGCCTCAGGCCAGCTTGCTCGCCGCGCTCAACACCGCTTCGTAGTCGGGCTCGGTCGTAATTTCCTTGACAAGCTCAATGTAGCGAACGACGCCCTCGCTGTCCACGAGGAACACCGCCCTCGCCAGCAGGCGCAGTTCCTTGATGAGCACGCCGTATGCCATGCCGAAGGAGGCGTCGCGGTGGTCGGAGAGGGTCTGGACTCTCTCTATGCCCGCAGCCGCACACCAACGTTTCTGGGCAAACGGCAGGTCCATGCTGATGGTGAGCAGCGCCACGTCGGACCCCAGCTTGACAGCCTCCTCGTTGAACCTCCGCGTCTCGGTATCGCACACCGGCGTGTCGAGCGACGGCACGGAGGAAACGATACGCACCTTGCCGCGATACGAGGAGAACTTCACGGGCTTGAGGTCGTTGTCGAGCACGGTGAACTCCGGAGCCGGCTTGCCCACCTTGACTTCGGCGCCCAGCAGTGTCAGCGGATTTCCCTTCATTGTCACGATGCCAGTTCGCTCTTGCATTGCACGTTCCTTTCCGTCGTGGAACTCAATAGTTCTCGCCGAGTAGCTCGAAGTGGGCCTGTGCGTGCGCGCAGGCGGGACATTCCTTGGGCGCCTCGGGACTTTCGTGCAGATATCCGCAATTGCGACAGCGCCACACCACCGGCTTTCCTTTCTTGAACACCGTGCCGGCATCGACGTTCGTCAGGAGGGCGAGGTAGCGTTTCTCGTGCTGCTTCTCGGCAACGGCGATGGACTCGAATATCTTTGCTACATCCTTGCGGCCTTCCTCCTGCGCGACTTTGGCGAACGACGGATACATCTCCTGCCACTCGTAGCGCTCGCCGCCCGCCGCGGCCTTGAGGTTTTCGGAGGTCTTGCCGATCACGCCCGCCGGGAACGCTGCTTGAATCTGGACTTCGCTGCCTTCGAGCAGCTTGAACAGGCGCTTGGCATGTTCCTTCTCCTGGTTCGCCGTTTCATCGAAAATATAGGCGATCTGCTCAAACCCTTCCTTCTTCGCCTGACTGGCAAAGTAGGTGTAGCGGTTGCGGGCCTGCGATTCTCCCGCAAATGCCGTCAGGATGTTTCTTTCAGTCTTCGATCCCCTGAGCCCCATTATCTTTCTCCTTTCCAACACTCGTTTGGATTCTCTTTCGAAAATCCGCCTCTCCCTTCTTGCATTCCGGGCACAGCCCGATGAACTCCAGCCGATGCCCGATTACTTCAAAGTCGCTCAGCCCACGCAGCACGTTTTCAAGCTCGGCGACGGGCTCGACCGGCACGTCTTCCACATGCCCGCAGCAGACGCAACGGACGTGATAGTGATTCCTTATGTCGCCGTCGAACCGTCGCTGCGAGCCTCCGAGCTCCAGCTTGCGAATGAGACCCCGGCTGGACAGTGTCTCCAGGTTTCGGTACACCGTGCCGAGGCTGATCCGTGGCAGCCGCCGCCGGACCAATTTGTAAACTTCATCGGCGGGCGGATGCGAGTTGACTTTCCTGAGCTCCTCCAGGATGGTCCTTCGCTGGCGGGTCATCCTGAATGGTTTCGCGGATGGCAATGGAGCCGGCCTCCCATCTTAATGATAACGATTACTAATAACGCTCAAATACATACTGTCCCGAAAAATATGATTTGGCAAGAGGGAAACGAAGAAATTTCCAGATCTTTAATAAAGGCCGAAGGGGAGGCATCTATCTGATAATCAGCCCGCGATGGGATGTGGGAGTGACATTCAGGCCGGCTGTTGCCGTCAGCGCGCCTATTCTGCCGCGCGTGTCTTGACCATCTTCTTGGCTCTTGCGAGGAAATCGTCGAGATTGTTTCTGAACGCTCTCTTGTCGAATTTCCCCACGCTGGTCTTGGGAATGTCGTCGGTGATGACGATGTAGTCGGGGAGCATCCATTTGGTCATGTGCCCTTTTTCAACGCCCTCAACCTCGAGGAATTTGATGATGTCTTCCTCCGTCTGAGTGGCACCGGGCACGAGCCTCACGATGGCCATCGGTCTTCCGCCCCATTTAGGGTCGGGCACGCCGACGTAGGCGGCCTCGAGCACAAAGTCGGCTGTTGCGGTGAGGTTTTCGAGCAGCACGGTGGGCACCATCTCGGCGCCGCTCCTGATCATGTCGGTCACCCTGTCCACGATGGTGATGTAGCCCTGCTGGTCGACCTTCGCGATGTCGCCGGTATGGAACCAGCCCCCCTTCCAGACGTCGGCCGTTTTGTCGGGGTCGTTGAAGTATTCCTCCATCACCCACGGACCGCGCATGACGATTTCGCCGAGCGTGGTGTTGTCCCGGGGCACGGGATTGCCGTTTTCATCTACGACCTCGACGTCGAGACCGGGCAGCGGCAGCCCTGTCTTCACCCTGAATTCGTCCAGCTTCTCCTTCGGCCAGTCCTTCATGAACTGCTTCGCGAAGCTGATGATAGTGGTGGGCGCGGTCTCGGTCATTCCGTAACCGGACGCGGCGGTGAAGCCGGGAATCATCTTCTCGGCCTTGCTCTTGAGTCCCAACGGCAGCGCGGCGCCGCCGACGCTGACGTTTTTGAGACTGGTGAGGTCGTATCCGGCCAGTTTCTCGTATTCGACCAGCATCGCGAGCATTGTCGGCACGACGCCCGTGGTGGTCACCTTCTCGTTCTGAACGAGTTCGCAGAAGCCCTCGACGGTGAACCTTCCCGGCAGCACCATCTTGTTCGCCGCAAACGCGCACATGAACGGAATGCCCCAGCCGTGGATGTGGAACAGCGGAGTGTTGAGCATGGCGACGGCCGATTCGCCCAACCGCGCATTGGCGGGGTCGGAATTCCATGTGCGGCCGAGCATGGTGTGGACGGAGAACAGGTAGAGCTGCCTGTGGGTGAACATGACGCCTTTGGGCAGGCCGGTCGTGGCGGTGGTGTAACACAGGGTGGCGCAGGTGCCTTCGTCGAGATGCGGCCACTCGAAATCGGAGGGCTGTTCGCCCACCATTTCCTCGTATTCGTACAACGGGTGAATGTTGGTCTCGGGCTTGCCGGGGTTGTCGGACATGTACACGAACTTTTCGACCGTGTCCTTTATGCGGTCGTATATCCTCTCCATCATCGGCAGAAGCGAATCGTCGAAGAAGATGATTTTGTCGCCGGAGTGTTTTATCGTGTGGACGATATGGTCGAGCGAGAGGCGTATGTTTATCGGATGCAGCACGGCGCCGATACAGGGCACGGCGAAGTAGAGCTCAAGGTGTCTGTGATGGTTGAACGCCATCGTGGCGACCCGGCCGCCCGGCTCGGCCGGAGTGCCAGGCTTTGCGGCAAGCGGCCCCGTGAGCGCGTTGGCCAGGCGGCACGTGCGTTCGTACCACTCGTGCCATGTGAACCAGTAGTAGTTGCCCGAGTCGGGGTTTCTGTACACGACGCCGGTCTCGTTCGGATACATCCGCACGGGCCGCTTCATGAACGTGGTGAGCAGGAGCGGATAGTGCGTGCTGAATTCGGGATAGGTCCTCGCTTCCAACGTCGTCCCCCTTGATATGCCGTTTTTGCTGCGGTTACGCCGTACTGCGAAGTATATATCATGAGGTGGGTCGTGGACAAGTGTTGAAATAGGGGTCAGGTCTTGCATTGCAACAATATGTCATTGCAAAACCTGACCCCGACTCTTCCGGGTGCCCCGTCATCTTCAACCGATGGTCATTCGGGGAAACTCAGCCTTGCCAGAAAGTGGCCGCGATCATGGTATTCTTTTATTGTATCGGCGACTATGTCAATAAACTCAGCCAACATCAGATACTTCTTCAGCACCTTTTCCCATGAATCATCTGCCAGCGTAACCAGGGCTGGCTCGATTAGTTTTGCTCCGCCAAATCCGACATCGGGCCAAACCCTGCAATCAGGCAAATTGATGCCTTCCCGGTTCAACGTCTTGACAACATCATCTTTGAATTGTTTGTGAACCTCCCTTTTCAAGGGTTTCTCAACGCCGACAGGGAATCGCACATATTCTTTATTTGTCTTCCGGTCGCGGTAATAATGGAAGGTAAAATGAACGCCATAGCCGGGTGCTTTGAAATTTCCCCATTTGCTCGGAATGAAGGCGGTGAACCAATTCTTCCGCCTTTTTATATGTTTGTCATAATCCAAGTCTTGCCAATTGAGTTTAACCGTCATATTCTTGTCAAGTCGCAGTATTTCTTCCACAAACCGATTCTTCTGCTCTTTGAATAGTTCGTAAGATTTCATAACAGAGTGGTCGATCACGACTTTGTCATGCCTGCGTGTATCGACGTGAGTGGTAGAGGATATTTGGGCGGGGGATGGCTCAGCAACACTGGTGGCGGGAATAAAGTCCGATTCCGGGATTTCATGGAATTCGACTCCCCATCTGCGGAGCCTTCTCTTGCGTTCTTCCGGAATCTTGTTCGCAAGCACCATGAGTTCAATGAACTCTTCAGGATGCTTTTCTCGGAAACCTTCATAATAGTCAAGGATCTTGTATGTATGTTGTCGGTCGAGGGTGCCCTTTTGTATCTCGACTATCAGCTTGGCCCCGTGTCTATCCTTAAATAGCAAATCGAAAATATACCCTCCAATTCGATATTGCCGCGCAATCAGCTCCAATCCATCCTCGCCGAGGTACCTCTCTGGGTCCCGCGCAATAGCGTCTTCCATGTCTTTTTCAGTAAACATCCTACACTCTCCACCGAGCCAATATTACCGTTTCGAGAGAATGTTTCCCATCTGCTGAATGGCCTGCAGAAAGAGTTCGCCCGCCCGTTTACAGCTCTAAGCTACCATCTTCTTTCATCAGAGTCAACAGGGACGGACCGAAGTGAAGAATGGTGAGTTCGCATTTCGAAGGACAAAGGGTAAACAAAGTCTGCGGTTTAAGGTTTACGGTTTACGGTTCAAACTGAAAACCGAAGACCGGAAACCGTGAACCAAGATGCTCTGCCGTGTAAATTAACAAAAACTTCCTTGACCGCTCCCTCGGCGTGTGGTTCAATGCGCTTGAGT
>CAZSKP010000031.1:0-34161 GCA_964607485.1 uncultured bacterium
CATCCACCCAGGACAATCAAGTCGGCGAGCGAAACCTTCTTCCCGCCTGACTGCGCCTTGTTGAACTCCTTTTGGATTTTCTCAAGGGTCTTCAGCACAGTCTTCAGTTTGGCCGGCTGGTTGACTTCCCAATCCTTTTGCGGCGCAAGACGAATGCGCGCCCCGTTTGCGCCGCCGCGCTTGTCGGAGCCGCGGAACGTGGAGGCCGACGCCCAGGCGGTCGAGACCAGCTGCGGGATCGACAGGCCCGACGCCAGGATCTTGCGTTTGAGGACGGCGATGTCCTTCGCGCCGATCAGCTTATGATCGACTGCGGGCACCGGGTCTTGCCAGATCAGGTCCTCCGCCGGGACCTCCGGGCCGAGATAGCGCGAGCGGGGACCCATGTCACGATGGGTCAGCTTGAACCACGCCCGGGCGAAGGCGTCCGCGAATTCCTCGGGGTTCTGCTGGTAGCGCCGCGCGATCGGCTCGTAGATCGGGTCGAAGCGCAGCGAGAGGTCCGCCGTGGTCATCATCGGCCGGTGCTTCTTCGACGGGTCGTGCGCGTCAACCACCATGTCCTCTTCGGCCACGTCCTTGGCCAGCCACTGATGCGCGCCGGCCGGGCTCTTGACCAGCTCCCACTCGTATTTGAACAGCACGTTCAGATAGCCCATGTCCCATTTGGTCGGGTTCGGCTTCCAGGCGCCCTCGATGCCGCTGCCGATCGTATCGCCGCCTTTGCCGCTGCCGAAGCTGCTCTTCCAGCCGAGTCCCTGTTCCTCGATGCCTGCGGCTTCAGGTTCGGGACCGACAAGCTTCGCATCGCCCGCGCCGTGGCATTTGCCGAAGGTGTGTCCTCCGGCGACGAGCGCGACGGTCTCTTCGTCGTTCATGGCCATGCGTGCGAAGGTCTCTCGAACGTCACGGCCGGAGGCGACCGGATCCGGATTGCCGTTTGGGCCTTCCGGATTGACGTAGATCAGGCCCATCTGCACGGCGGCGAGAGGATTCTCGAGTTCCCGATCACCGGAATAGCGCTTGTCACCAAGCCACTCGCTCTCGGTTCCCCAGTAAATGTCCTCTTCCGGCTCCCATATGTCTTCGCGCCCGCCGCCGAAGCCGAAGGTTTTGAATCCCATCGACTCAAGCGCGCAGTTGCCGGCGAGAATCAGGAGGTCGGCCCAGGAGATTCTCCTACCATACTTTCGCTTGATCGGCCAGAGCAGCCGGCGCGCCTTGTCGAGGTTCACGTTGTCCGGCCAGCTGTTGAGGGGCGCAAAGCGCTGGTTGCCGGACCCCCCGCCCCCACGGCCGTCGCCCGTGCGGTATGTGCCTGCGCTGTGCCACGCCATCCGGATGAAGAGCGGCCCGTAGTGACCGTAATCGGCCGGCCACCAGTCCTGCGAGTCGGTCATCAGCGCATAGAGGTCCTTCTTCAGGGCCTCCAGGTCGAGTTTCTTGAATTCCTCAGCGTAGTTGAACTCCTCGCCCATCGGATTGGACTTGGAAGAATGCTGGTGCAGAATGTGAAGATTCAACTGATTCGGCCACCAGTCCCGGATCGACCTGCCACCGCGGGCAGTGGAACCCGTTACCGGGCACTTGCTTTCGTCAGTCATAACGTTACCTCCTTTTATTGTCTGAACATATGCATCGTGCTGCTATGACTATAGCGCTTCGGAGCCAATTGCTCTAGTCAACTTTAACGGACTCATCGATTGATTTTGGTGACAATGGGAGACTTGAAGGGTCGTTAGAAGAACGTCGCACCATTTCTTGAGCGAAGAATTCGGGGCCGACGGTCATTACATTCTGATTATCAGCGGCAGGGGCGCCAACAGCGGGGCGTCCAGAGGCCAGCTACCAGAGAATTCTAGCCTCAATGCATACACAGCCGGGCAGAGACTAGGCGGATCTATTTGGAGCAGCGAAGAGTAATCTCAGAAGGGGTGGAATTGTTCACTTCTCGAGTTGAAGGATTCGGCTTTTTGCAGTCAAGAGCAAGTGCAGAATCGAAAACGGAATATGCACTCTCTGAGAGCGATATTTAGACAATCGGATGGGTGGAATGTGCACTCTTGAAGGGGCTGAAAAAGTGCAACTCTTGACAGGTATTCTTAGATTCTATTGCGTCCGCGTATGTTTGGCTGGACGTCTTCAGATCACGCACGTTCCCGCATGGCCATCTGGGGATATGTCTCCCAGCGGGGGCTGACCCGCTGGGTTTCCTGGCTTTCCTCGCATGGTCACCACTGAGCAGGTTTATGGATATTCAGCCGTTCGTTTACGCCACCGTCCTGGTGATTCTGCTCTACCATGCCCCGTTCTCGTTGATCGAGAGGAAGCGCAACGGGCCGACCCGTTCGAGCCGATTCGTAGCTGGCAAATACCAACTCTATGTCAGCGCGACCGTGACGCCCCTCGACACATGGTGTCTTACCCGTCCGTACACACTCGGCAAAATCCGTGATCGACGCTTCGTAAACGTTGAAATTACCGAATTCCCCAATGATATCCACGGGCGTTCCGCAGGCAAGAGTTCGCTGTAACACATCATCCGGAACCTCCGCATCTAGAACCATTTTCATATACAGCTTTGCGTCCTCAAAGTAGTCTACGTCTGCGGGCGCCTGAAACTTCTTATTCTTTGCACTGTATACATTCAATCCGCCTATTTCAAGTGGCCCGTGGGCGGGCAAACGCATCCCCGGAATCTCGGCGATGCTGCCTTCTGTCCCGTACACCGCCATAAATGGAACCTTGGGTGCGGAACGAATATTACAGCTTTCGATCAGATTCGTGATGACACCGGTTTCATGAACGAATGTGACGACAGAAGTCTCGTCCACCTCCCACACCCCGGCGGGAGACCGGTTGAGCGCATAAACACTCCTGACGGGCCCACCTAGTTGGTTAACCATTGCCATCAGATGTACGCCCCGGTCGAAGAGGAATCCGCCGCCACCAGTCGATTCTCGCCTGCGCCAGTCAAATGCTTGCATATGTGTGCTCACTTCAACGGTGAAAAACATCTCTTGCACGAGGATGAGAAATGGTTCACCGATGTCTCCTCTATCGATTATTTCGATTGTTCGCCTGATGGCCGGTTCGAAGCGGAAATTCTCCGAGACAGCCAACACGAGGCCGGCGCTTCGAGCAGCGTCAATGATTGAATCGGCTTCGGCGAGCGAGTTTGCGATTGGTTTTTCGAGCAATACGTGTTTTCCCGCTCCGAATGCTGACAGAGCCAACTCAGCGTGCAGATGGTGAGGAAGACAAAGGTCAACCGCATCGATGCGGGGATCGGAAAGGACCCGGTCGTAATCGCTGATAACACCTGCGGCTTCAAACTCATCCTCGAACGCGCGCGCTCGCGTTGCATCGGCATCGCACACATACAGCTCAATGGTATCCTGATGTTTCTGGCATGCCTGAGCATGAACCCTGCCGATCATGCCACACCCAACAAGACAGAGTCTCAGTTTTTCTTTGCCCATATCATTCCCTCCGGTATGTCGAACCGTATCCTTTTTGTCTCGTCGAAAACGCTGCGCCAGTTAACGAACGCTATCACAACGGGAGCCTGAAATGCAACTAATAAGTGGCGACTTCCGCACGGGAATGGCTGGAATCGAGCAGGTGAGGATTCTTGTAGAAGACCGCTGTTATTCTTCACTCCGGTCGAGTGAAGATTTCGCCCAAATAACCCCCGCCGGTCGATTTCAAGAATTGCCTTGGGATGAGAGCGCCACAGGTCCCATATTAGCAGCAAGCGGTCATTTGGGGGTACAGGGGTCAAGGATGGAAAGGGGAAAGCCTATAGAATATAGAATCGAAAACGAACTCTTGACTCTCTCAGAGGGAGATTAAGCGGTCGGATGAGCAACAGTCTCACTTCCTGAGAGCCAGGAAAGTCACGGGTTTGAACAATTTCTCTGCGATTTCATCCTCATACTGTCAGCTTTTCAAGAGATTTCCTTGGCACGAGCAGTGTAAAAGGACTGCAGGACAAAAAAGGCAGGTTTGCGGTACGTCTTATCGGCCGAGAGCAATCCTTTCAAATTGTAGTAATCCTGGATGGGATTGGTTCTCCGGAGGGACCTGAAATCGTAGAGTATCCATGGGCTGATTCCACGAATCTGAGGGGTCTTCTTGATAGCCTCCAGTTGTTCCTCATAGACGGCGGCCTGCTTTTCCTCTGTGAAGAATTCATCGGATGGCCCGCGTCGTCCACTCCTCGCCCCGGCTCCCATTTCGGTGATAACGAATGGCTTTGGAATGTCGGTATTCTCGAAAAATTTCCTCAGGTTATCTATCCCGGGATGATACCATCCGAAATACTCATTGATGCCGACTATGTCGAGATGTTCCGCCAGACGATCATCGATCTTCTTGCTTTCCCAGTTGACGAGACAGGCAGCCGAGACTGGGCGTGTCGAATCCAAATCGCGACAACAGCCCGCCAGCCTGCTCATGAAAGAGAGCCGGGCATCGCTGTCCTCATTCTCATTTCCCACAGACCAGATAATGACGCTGGCCCGTCTCCAATCTCGCAGGATCAACTCCGTCATCTGGTTTTCCGCGTCCTTGAGCGTGTCCGGGTTGCCGAAATCAATAGCCCAGTAGACCGGAATCTCTTCCCAGAGCATCATTCCCAGTTCGTCAGCCAGCTTTGCGGTCTCTCTGCTATGAGGATAATGAGCCAATCGAACGAAGTTGCAGCCCAGTTCTTTCGCAACGCCAAGGTTTTCCCGAATCTCATCGACACTCAGCGCCTTTCCGTTGGCAACGCTCTCTTCGTGGCAACTGATCCCTTTCAGGAAAATCTCTGTGCCATTTAACAGGATTTTCTCTCCCGCTATTCTGATCTCCCGGAATCCGACCCTGTCGGAGAGCTTGTCGCCATTGTATTCTATGCTGACATCATAGAGTTTCGGTCTTTCCGGATTCCATAGGATCGCTTCAACGCTGAATCGTGTCTCGCCTTCTCCTCCAGTTACGGGGACGGAAATTCTCGTTCCAAGCTCCGGCATATTCAGGACGGCCTCACCATCGACGGGGTCGCTCAGAGAGACCTTGCAGGACATATTCCTAAATGTTCCGTCGGGCACGAGGAACACATTGTAGTTTTTTATGAACACAGTGGGTGTAAAGACCAATTCGATATCCCGATATATCCCTCCATAGTTGAACCAGTCAAAGTTATCCATCGGGACATGCGTATCGCGACGGGTATTGTCATCAACCAGTATCAGTCGGTTCCCGGTTTCAAGGATGTCTTCAGTTAGCTCGACATAGAAATCGGTCGAGCCGCCGAGATGTGATCCCATGAGTTTTCCATTCAGAAAGATTACGCATCGGTAATTCGCCGCTCCGATTCGGAGGAAGACTCTCTCAACTTCAGATACATCGACTTCAAACATGCGTGTGAATACCATCGGCCCTTCATAAAGGAAAAGCCTCTCGCTTACCATGTTCCAGCAGGCGGGAAGTTCCAATGTAGGCCATTCATCAAAATCAAAGTCCATCGGGGTCATTGTCCTGGCGATTTTCACCAGGTCCAGTTCATGTATGACCTCGGGAGGGAAATCTTCCTCATTTATCCCCATTTGCGAAAACATGTGCCGAAAGCCCCAATAGACGCTTTCCGATGTGCTGAACTTATACCAGCGTGACCTCAAACACGTGTTGAACGGATCAATCGAATAATGCCAGAGACCGCTCAGGCTGGCTTTCTTCCGGCCTTCGTCTGCCATGAGAGTCTGGAAACGGATCGGCTTATTCAAGAACTCCTTCCAGTAATCCCTTAGATGGATCGACTCCTGGACATTTCCCGGTCTTTTTTCTTCCTTGGCTGCCCCCATCTTCTCCTCCCTTATTGCAGCAACTAAGCTCTCTCTTCCCTTGAGGAAGCATGTACTATGTATGAACTGCCCCCACCAACGTTACGAGTCTTTATGTTAGTCCGCGGACTGTTATCAAATCAACCAGTTTCTCGCTGATGGGACGCTGGCGCGGAAGCGAGGCAACACTTCGGGTGGAAAAGACGGGCATTCTGCACTGCCGCATAGTGGAGCTTCCCAAGATGTTTTTCACTCCCTAGAAGTCGGAGAATGAAGTATCATCATTGAGTCGGTGTTATTTGTCGAGTGACAGGGAGGGGCTGCTCGGTATCGAGCAAACAAATGCAGAATGGAAGGCGTTATCTACACTCTCTCGGAGCGATACTTGAACGAGTTGACGGGAGATGCCTTCACTTTGAGAGATCGGGTAAAGTGAAGGGTACAATTCAAGAACGCAAGAGTGAATGATCCCTAAATGAGCCGACCAGCTTATGCTAACGATCCGTCTTAACTGGTATCAACAGCAGTTTGCCTTCCTGATTTGCCTCGATCTCCTCTGCGGTATTCCAGATGGGGAGTGATTCGCCCCTGAGCCAGAATGGCAATTGGTCGGAGTAGTGGCTGCTGAAGCGGTTTCCGGATTGGCCGAGGGTGATGACCATGTGAGCCGCATTCACATTTCCGAAGTCCACGACCGTCCTCATCGATGCCCCGGCAACGACGGGATACGGCTTGCGTTCCACGTCGAAGTAGTAGTTGGCCGGGTTGATAGTAGAGTTCGAGCCTCCCATCTGGAATGGCCCTACGTTCAGCGCCTTTGCCAAGATTCCTTGGCGCCCCAGGGGATGCGTGAAGGTAAGCGTGTGAAGTCGTCCCCATGTCCAGCCTTCGGGATCACATTGGTAGAACTGTCTCAGTGACTTCACGGCCCGGGCCACGCCGGCCGCGATTGCCTGGTCGCGTGTCTCCACGGCATCGGTCGAAGCGTCATCAAACCATTTCCGGGATGCGGCCTCTGTCAACAAGTCGTCGAGGCTCGGGATGGACCTGTAAACTCGCCTCCACAGCCCCCCTTCCATCCTGTCCCGAATGATGTTCCTGGCAATCGTCGCATAGCTCTCGAAGAAAATGGTGGCTCCAGCCCTGTCCGGCTCGGCCATCAGATCCCACGCCTTCATCAGCTCGACAGCCTGCCGGAAGTCCGAATCGGCGCTCGGATATTTCTCGCATGCGTCAACAAAGATGTCTCGCAATCGCTCCGCCTGCTTCGAGTACACATCCATCTGAATACGTTCCATATCCTCGGAGGAGAGTCTCTCACGCGCAAGGATAAGTTCCTCTATCCGTTCCGCTCGATACGGACCGAGGTACTGCGTGGAGATGAGATAGGGGTAGTCATCCGGCGTCACCCTGTTGTTCGCGGTAACGATATATCCATTCGAGGGATTGAACAGACGGGGCATCTCGTCATAGGGAATGTAACCATCCCAGTCGTATTCTTCAAGCCATCCGGGCACGGGAAGCATCCCGCGGCCCTTTTTTCTGATTGGTATCAGACCCACAAGCTGATACCCGATGTTGCCCTCCGCATCCGCATACACCCAATTCCACACAGGTGTTACCGTGTATCTTAGGGCCTCACGAAAATCCTGCCAATTTCTCGCCCTGAGCATCAGACGCGCTGATTTGAGCGAATCGGATGTCTCGTAGCCTGCCCAGCGAAGCGAGAGCGGCATGTCGGTCCGGACCGGCGGATCGGCGATCTCGTTAATGATCGGACCGTGAACGCTCAACCGGATCTCCTTTTCGACCGATTTCATTTCGCCGCGTTCCCGGTACCGGATGACTTCCTTGACGCTCTCGAACGGCAGATACGCACCGTCATGGTAGTATTCGTTGGGGTCCTCCGGATTCAGCTTTTCGATGAACAAGTCCTGCGTATCCGCGCCGGTAGTCGTGTCGCCCCATGCAATATGGCGGGTGTGTCCCATCACAATCATCGGCACCCCAAGCGTCATGATGCCTGCGGCGTCGTCGATTCCCGGCGCCGACAGGTGAACCATGTACCATATCGAAGGTAAGGTGTGCGGAATGTGAGGGTCGTTGGCCAGCATCGGTTTTCCCGAATGGCTGCGCGCACCGCTCACGACCCATGCGTTGCTCGCGAAAACCTGGCTGCGGTCGGCAATCGACGACACATGTGTTTCACCTTTCTGCGCCGGTGACGCTTCCTCTCGTTCAAATTTGATGCGATTGTAGTCGAACTCCGGCGGAATGATTGTGCCGTCTATGCGCGACTGCTCGACGCCGTACTGCTTCTCCGTCTCCGATATAATGCTGGGCCCTTGCTCTCTCTGAGTGCCGATGAGTTCCAGCGTTTCATCGACTCCGAGGCCTTGCATCAAACCCACCATTGCAAGCTCGGATTCCCAGTTGAATGTTACCATCCACTGCTGCCACATGAGCACGCCGTACACATTCTCAGGCGACCACAACTCAGGTCTGTACCCCAGCAGGAGGAATTCGAGCGGAACCCGGTCGGGGAATTCCCTTATGTAGTCGTTGATGCCGCCCACGTAGGCGCGGCACATCTTCCTGGACTCTTCGTCGGCATCGCCGTAGAGCCTCTCCGCCAGTCGCTGAAAGCCGAGAACACGGTGCTTGTAATCGAGAGGAATCAGGTCAGGCCCGAATATCTCGGCCAGCCGCCCCTGCGAAAGGCGGCGGAAAAGGTCCATTTGCCAGAGTCTGTCCTGTGCGTTCACAAACCCGAGAGCGTAGTAAAGGTCATTCTCGGATCGGGCTCTTATATGGGGAATTCCGTAAATGTCTCGGATTACTTCGACGCGGTTCAGGAGCCCGGGCAGGGCGATCTCGCCGCTGATCTGTGGAAGGCTTTTTCGGATCAGATGCGTGCTCCACAGACCGACGACCGCGACAGCGAGCAAGAGTGTGACGGCGAGTACGAGGATGATTCTCTTTGTCATCTGCCCCTTCCCAATCCTCTCTTTCCGCATGGGCCCGACTTCAGCAATGACCAACTTACCTGGGCACATTCCGGCTCGCGGAAATCCGTTCGATATGCAGATTGCGCTTCCAACTCTCGGCGAAGTATATAACATTGGACATCCTATTGCCAAACCGCGCGCAACCATGTGTGCTGGTTCGGATGCGGGAGATTCCGTGAGAGTGGATTGTGGGGGGTCGATTCACGAGAGTCCAAACTCATCATCAATGGAGGCATGATCTGGGGATGTGCAGCCTGGAAAACGTTATCTACACTAGCTGGGAGCGATATTTAGACGATCGGATGGGTGGAAGGTCGACTTTTTGAGGTTTCGGAAAAGCAAAGTCGTGCCGATCGTGTTCTCGGTAATCCATTTTGTCAGGAACAAGAGCGCCCCTGTCGAGAACAGAAAGAAAGCGGTGACGAGCGGCAGGCTAAACCAGTTCTTCCCTTTTTGATTAGAGCGTCTTCATCGGAATATTGCTCTGCCGCGGTCGGAGCTTCGCCATTTCGGAAAAAGCGCTGAGCATTAAGGGAATCTCGACCGATTGAAGCATCTATTCCATCGTTAATCCAGCTTGAACTCGATTCCTCGGGCTGCGGCGCGTTGCCTCCCCCATTCGATTTCGTCCGCAGGCGGTTCCAGCCGCTCGGCCTCGGGCTTTCGAACCAGCGTTATCGCCTCCACGGGACAGGTGGGCGCGCATGCGCCACAGCCGATGCAGCGCTCTTCGAGCACCCGGTACTCTCCGGCATCCTCAACAATGGCATCCATGGGACACCGCTCATCCTTGCACACACCGCATGCCGTGCAGCTTTCCTGGTCTATCGCCGCCCGGAAATTGCTTCGTGCGATCGCAGTGGGAATATTGAACTCCTTCACGGCGCGAAGCATCCCACAACAGCATGGACAGCAGGCACACACAAAATCCTGCCCTTCGCCGTAGTTGTAGGTGAGGTGAACAAGACCTGCTTCCTCAGCCCTGTCAATGGCCTCGAAGGCTTCCTTCTTGGATATGATCTTTCCAAGCTGCGGATATCTCTCGTAGGCGTTTTCCTCGTTGGAGAAGTTCAGGCATACGTCGAGCGGATACTTGCATCGATTGCCAAGAAGCCCCTGCTCCGTCCGGCACATGCAGTCTTGGAGCATGAACGACTTGGCCTCGTCCACCATCCTTCGTATGTCCTCGTAACGATGCACATGAAGGTCCTCTTTGACCTGTGTGCTCACGGGGACGACACGCGTAACGGCCGGGTCGATACCTACAAGAGTCATGCCGAGATACGGCGCGTATTCCTCGAACAGCTCCATGAATTCTCTGCGCTCGGCCGGTGTCTTATCCTTTCGGAGAAACTGGAACTCATAGATGCCGATGGCAAACGGATACAACTTGTACATCTGCTTGCCGTTCCTTTTCAGGGGACCGATCTGCCCCTTAAGGACCATGTCGTCCAGGATCGCCTGCATTTCATCCAAGGGTTTTCCGACGCGCTCGGCGATCTGCTCAACAGTCTCCGCCACGGGTCTGAGATTGAGCGCCATCTCGGCTTCTTCCGGCGCAAAGACGCGCTGGAGAATCTTGAGTTCGACGCCGTCCTCGGTCTCCGGATAGCCGTTCGGCAGTTCGTCGAGTTTCCTGGCCAGCCGCTTATAGACGTCGGTCATCGGGAAATCCTCCTTTCGTGTTTTTACTTCTTGTAGTATTCGGTCGCCTCGGGATTAAGCCAGCACTTAGGGTCGGAGGCCATAACGTCGCCGGTGTAGTAGAGCGCGCTCGCCCGGCAGCCGAAGCAGAGATCGTTGTTGGGGCAATCGCCACACATGCCTTTGGGCGTGAAGTTGAAGAACAGCTTATCGCGATGCTTCTCGACGACGGTTCTCAGACCGCGCTCGAATACGCTTTCGGTGTCCAGATAGTCGCGCATCGCCAGGCACGGATGTGCGCGACCACCGACATCGACGCAGAAGGTCGTCCTGCAATAGTAGAGTGAGGCTTCGCTGGCGCCGAGACGGAGCCAGTGGTCTCCCATTTTGCTTGCCCGATATTTGATCGCTCGCGCCACGTCGGACGTCGAGGGTTCCAGGTCAGCCGTTTCCTTGCCGAAGCCCTCTCCCTTAAATACCATCAGGCAAACGAACGTGGTCCCCATTTCATCGTAGAACCAGTCGAGCGTCTCTTCGATGCGTCGGAGCGAGGGCGCCGTCATTGTGATCAGTCCAAAGGTCTTGTATGCCGGGTATCCGCTGTCGAGCAGCCTCTTGAAGCCGTCCATGCGAGCCTGCCGCGTGCGAGGGTTCTCGTGAAGTTCGGCATAGGTTTCGGGATGCACGCTGTCGAGATGGACTCCGAGAAACAGGTTTTCCTGATATTCGTTGAAGAGCTCGATGTGTTTCTTCGAGAACAGGCCGCTTGTGGGCATCTGCATCGAGATTCCGAGATTTGTGGCGAGCTCGAACAGCTCACGGATGTGAGGATAGAGCTGTGGGTCGCCGCCCATCCATGTGACGGCCTTTACTCCGAGTTCCTGCGCCTCCCTCAGCATTTGCGTCACACTCTCCAATGGCATCCTTTCGGTCCGTCCCGACGTGGATGACGCACAGCAGAACCGGCAGGAAGCCGCACACTTCGTCGTCAGCTCGATTTCCATCTGAACCGGTCCGAGCTTTTCAACCTGCTCGGCGCGCGATGTGTCGCACAATATCTGAAAGACCGGGTCATCGGGCAGCTCGGTCAGCCGCGGCGGAAATTCACAGGCTGAAGCGTGACTCATTATTTGTTCTCCCTCTTTCCTTTTTGGACTTCCTTTTGCTTTGTCCCAATGCTGTCAAGGAAAAAGCGCGTTGCCTGCTCGAGGTTCGCCGAAAGCGGTGGCTCCAGTCTCTCCGTCTTGTTCAGCATAAAGAGACCGATGATCTGCGCAAAGAAGATATCGCCCATCATGACCGGATCCCATGGCTGAAACTCACCTTTCTTCACGCCCTCCCGAAACAGACGATGAAAGATCGCATCAAGCTCCTTAGTCTTCCGCTCGAGGCGCTCTGCAAGGTCGCTGTCGAGATATGGGCTGACTTCGTATCGGGTGATGAAATACAGGTGAAACAGCGCCTGTCGGTTTCGAAAGAAGGTCAGGAGAACATCCTTCAGCCCCTCGATCCTGTCCGCGGCGCTGCGATCCTCCGAGGCCGCCTTGCGCGCCTCCGATATCAGCGAATCCATCGCGCGGCCGAGTATGGCAACGTATATCGCCTCCTTGCTCGGAAAGTAGTTGTAGAGCGAGGCCCTGCTAAACTCGGCCGCCTCGCCGATGTCGTTCATCGTGGTGCCGGTAAACCCTTTCTTGAAAAAGAGTTCTTCCGCGGCATCGAGGATGAGCTCGACTCGCGCCCGTCTCTCTCTCGCTCGTCTCGAGCATTTCGTAGCAGTCGTCATCATCAGTCCAGATTTAGACACTTGTTCGTTTTTACGACTTGTAGTCTACTAATATCATGAAACAAAGCCTTTGTCAAGCGATATCGAAGCTTCATTTCTTGAAACCGGCCAAAAGGTCATGTCTATCGGAACAGCGGAGCACCCTGAGGGAGTTTCTGTATTTGTTGCTTGGCATCCTGAATATGCCAAATTCTCTTCAATCTGGCACACAGGGGGCATTTCCCCGCATTTCGGTCAATCCCATCTCCGCCAGGCGGTTCCATCGCGTTGGTCAGAGACACTTACCTTTGTTGGGGTGCTCTGCTGTCGCCCGGGAACTGTCTTTCCACGACCAGGCTAGCGCCCCCTCCTTTTTCGGGATACTATTGACATAGGTGTAACTTGACGAGGGAATGTCCGGGTTGTCCTTGAAATTCATGAAGTGCGACTTGACACGCGCCGATGGCGAGACGTTCTTCCATGAGGAAAAACGAGACCTTCGGAGTGAAATAGACTACATCGAGCGCGACAGGTCTCTTGGCCTGCGGTGACAGCATGACCCCCGCCCCGGACGCTCGCATACCTCGCCTGCTCGCAACGGCCGGACGGCGGATTTCCGCAGAATTTTTGGATTGACGGAACAACCTATTGGAGCGGTATTCAGCTCGACGAAGTGGCTTTCCCCGTGATGCTCGCCTGGCGTCTTTGGAAAGCCGAAGCGCTCGGGGATTTCGACCCGTATTACATGGTCAGGAAGGCCGCGGCGTATCTGCTCCGTCAGGGCCCCATGACCCAGCAGGAGCGCTGGGAGGAAAACAGTGGCTATTCACCTTCGACGATTGCGTCAGTGTGCATAGGCCATGAATAATATGATTGTTTGGTGACAGTTCAGTTCAGGTCATGCGTTTCGAGGAAAAGACGTCCGGGAGATGTGAGAATGCAGTCGATATATTGGGTGATAACCCGCAATTGCACGCAGAAATGTGCTCATTGTTACATAAGCTCCGGCCCCGGCGAAGCTTCTCTTTCCGAAAGGGACGCGGAAGATATCATTGGCAATTTCCCGGAAAGGGTAAGTCAGGTTATTGTCGCGGGCGGCGAGGTGCTGGCGGTCAAACCCTTGCTCTATGGGGCTCTTGACACGCTTTACGCAAAGTTCGGAGATGAGACACGATACATGATTCAGACGAACGGAGACCTCCTTGATGAGCGCACCGTCGAAGAACTTCTGGAGCATCATGTCAGTCGAATAGATGTTTCAAGCATCGACGATTTTCACAATAATCGCAGGACTCGCGAACAACTGGAGAGTGTTCTGAACGGGAAGGGTGTCAAATATCTTGAATTCCCGAGTTTCGTGGATGAAAACGGCAATATTCCGCCCGCAGCGTACTCTTTCTGGGGGTCAACTCCCGAGTTATGGCTTGGAGGAGTTTGGCCGCGTGGCCGCGCTGTCGCGAACAACCTTTGGATCAAGAAGCCGTCCCATAATTTCTGTAGCATCTGGTCAGGCGCTCTCGGGTTTCTGGAGAGCGGTGCGCCGCAACAAGAGATAAACGTTCGATTGAGCCATGCGTTTCCCTGTTGCCCGGCGACAAGGACGCCGCTCGGAGACCTCCGCGAGAAATCGCTCCTCGACATGCTGGAAGAGCATCGGGATGATCCCGTTTACCAGGCTTTGAACCGAGGCGAGCCGGAGGCCATGGGGATCATGCAGGGAATCTCAGTTGAACACGGAAGGGCGAGAATCGAGGAGCTCGGCAGTTGCTGTCTCTGGTGTGACGAATTTTTCGAAAGACACTATCTATCCGGACACGCATGAGATGTGGTCCTATGGAGATTCAAGAAATTGGCGGATGTCGCGACACAATGAACACTGCTTCCAAGGGAAGAGTTTGCGGACCCGCTCTCCACGCAGGCAGGCAAGAAAGGAAGTCCGTTGAAAATCCTTATTGCGCCATCAATTCTTTCAGCCGATTTTTCCAGACTCGCTGAGGAGGTCGACGCCGTTCAGCGGGCGGGCGCCGACATGCTGCACCTCGATGTAATGGATGGGCACTTTGTCCCGAACATAACCTTCGGGCCGGCTGTTGTGAGCGCCATAAAGTCCGTCGCTTCAGTGCCGCTTGCCGTTCACCTTATGATTGAAAAGCCGGAGAATTATGTCAAAGAGTTCGTCGACGCCGGAGCCGGTATCTTAACGTTCCATCTAGAGGCTTACCGTTATCCACACAGACTTGCGCAAGTGATAAGGGACCATGGTGTAAAGGCCGGAGTTGCCCTCAACCCCTCCACCCCTGTTGACGAACTCGAATACGTGGTCGAGCATCTCGATATGGTCCTTGTGATGAGTGTCGATCCCGGGTTTGGGGGGCAGGAGTTTATACCCGGGATGCTGAAAAAGATCTCTCAAACGAGGAAACTGGCGGGGGATGACATGGACATTTTCGTCGACGGCGGAGTAAATCGGCACAATGCAGGCGATATTGTGTGCGCAGGAGGAAACGTGCTCGTGGCGGGGTCTTCCGTATTTCGGTCAGCCGACTACAAAGAGGCCATAGCAGCTCTCCGGACCGAGAACGTATTTTGTAGCGACCGGAAAGGAGGACGATTGGCATGAACAGGATCGGCAAACTCAACAAGCTGGGGCAGGCCATCTGGTACGACAATATCCGCAGGTCTCTCCTAGACTCCGGTGAGCTTCAGGCGCTCATAGATGAGGGCGTGACCGGTGTAACGTCCAACCCGACGATATTTCAGAAGGCGATAGCCGGCAGCGGGGACTATGATGAAGACCTGCAACGTCTCAGCGGCGAGGGCAAGGCTCCGGAGGAAATCTTCTGGAGTCTCGCAGCCGATGATATGCGGCGCACGGCCGACCTGCTGCGTCCGGTCTACGACCGCACCGAGGGCGCAGACGGGTACGCCTGTCTCGAGGTCAATCCCGCCCTCGCCCATGAGACCGAAGAGACGGTCAGCGAGGCGAGGCGCCTGTTCGCTCTTCTGGACCGCCCCAACGTCATGATCAAAGTGCCCGCCACGCCCGCCGGCATACCGGCCATAGAAAAACTGATCTCGGAGGGAATCAACGTCAACGTCACGTTGATGTTTTCCCTCGAGCAGTACGAGGCGGTCGCCAACGCCTACATAGCCGGACTGGAAAAGCTGGCAGCGTCCGGAGGAGACGTGGGCCGGGTCGCGTCGGTGGCCTCGTTCTTCGTGAGCCGCGTCGATACCGCCGTGGATAAGATACTCGAGGCGGTCGGAGAGACAGACCTCCAGGGCAAGGCGGCCATCGCCAACGCCAAGATGGCCTATGCCCGCTTCAAGGAGATCTTCGGCGGACCCCGGTGGAAAGCGCTGGCAGCGAGAGGGGCCCGCGTGCAGCGCCCGCTGTGGGCGAGCACGGGCACGAAGAACCCGATGTATTCCGACACCCTTTACGTCGACAGCCTCGTAGGACGGGACACCGTTAATACCCTCCCGCCTGCCACATTGCAGGCTTTCATCGACCACGGCGCCGCTGCTCCCACGATTGAGGCCGACCTGGATGTGGCCCGCAAATTCGTGGAGCGCCTGCCCGAGGCGGGTGTCGACCTAGACGCGGTGACGAAAAAGCTGCTGGACGAAGGCGTCGCCGCATTCGCCGGCTCCTTCGATTCTCTGATTGATTCGATCACGGAGAAGCGCGAGAGATTGCAGACCGGGCGGCGGCAATTCTCGGCCACACTGGATTCATATCAGACGCTGGTCGACAGGGCGATGGCGGAGGTCAGGGACAAGCGCATCCTGAGCCGCATCTGGGCGCACGACCACACCGTATGGAAGCCTGAGCCGAAGGAGATCTCGAACCGGCTGGGATGGCTGAACATGCCGGAAATCATGAAAGAGTGCGCCTACCGGATGCATGCCCTGACCGAGGCCGTTCGCAACGACGACTATACCCACGCAGTGCTGCTTGGGATGGGTGGCTCTAGTCTGGCGCCGGAGGTCTTCCGCAAGACATTCGGCGTCAAGAATGGGTACGTGGACCTCGCCGTGCTCGACAGCACCGACCCCGGCGCCGTCTTGGCTCATGCCGAACGGCTCCACCCGGCGAGGACGCTGCTCATCGTTTCCACCAAGTCCGGCGGCACCGTGGAGACTCTTTCATTCTTCAAGTTCTTCTACAACTGGGTGGCCGAAGCTCTCGGAGCCGACCAAGCCGGCAGGCATTTCATCGCCGTCACCGACCCCGGCAGCGCCCTCGCCGACCTGGCCGGGCAATACAAGTTTCGGGCAACGTTCCTCAACGACCCGACTATCGGCGGACGCTATTCGGCCCTCTCCTACTTCGGGCTCGTGCCGGCGGCGCTCGTCGGCGTGGACATCGAGACGTTGCTCGACCGTGCCATGACCATGGCCTGTAACTGCGAGGGCTGTAACTGTCCCGTGGACGGCGACAACGCCGGCGGCCGCCTGGGCGTCATCATGGCCGAACTGGCCAAAGCGGGCCGCGACAAAATTACGCTGATCACCTCGCCGGCCCTCGCCAGCTTCGGCGATTGGGTTGAGCAGCTCATCGCGGAGAGCACGGGCAAGGATGGCAAAGGAATCGTTCCCGTAGTGGGTGAGCCGGTCGGAACTCCCGAGGTTTATGGCCCCGACCGCCTTTTCGTATACCTTCGGCTGAAAGGCGATGAAGCTCATGATTCGGCCGTGAGAACACTGGAAGAAGCCGGCCACCCCGTCGTCCGGCTTCATCTCGAAGACCTCTACGATCTTGGGGGACAGTTTTTCCTCTGGGAAATGGCCACCGCCGTGGCGGGCGCGCGCATCGGCATCAATCCGTTTGACCAGCCCAACGTCGAAGCGGCCAAGAAGCTGGCCCGCAAGATGGTCGACTCGTACAAAAAGGAAGGAGAGCTCCCCGAGCTATCCCCTGCATTCCAATCGGACGGAATGCGCGTGTATGCCGATTTCGGGGCGAACAGCGTGGGCGAGGCGCTTCAACGATTTCTCTCCCTGGCCCAGCCGGGGGACGATGACGGCGCGGGACGGAGCTATGTCGCCCTTCAAGCATACATCGAGCCGACGCCGGAAACCGACGAAGCCCTACGGAATCTGCGCGTGAGAATCCGAGATCGATACCGGTTGGCGGTCACGACCGGGTATGGGCCGCGTTTTCTCCATTCGACCGGACAACTTCACAAGGGAGATGCCGGACGTGGGCTGTTCATACAGTTCGCTGCCGATATGCCCAATGATGCGCCCATCCCCGACCGTGCGAATGAGAACACCTCATCAATAAGCTTCGGCGTTCTGAAAGATGCCCAGGCGCTCGGCGATCGCCAGGCATTGCTCGACGCGGGCCGGAAAGTGATTCGCTTTCACTTGGGCAAAGACGTCGTCGGGTCTCTAAGACGACTGACAGAGGCACTGGGATGATTCGGGCGTTCATTTTTGACCTGGATGGGACACTTGTAAAGACAGAGCTCTTGAAGGCGCGATCCTACGCCCAAGCCGTTGTTGAGCTGTGTCCCGACCCGCCCACCGAGGAGGAAGTCCTGGAGGCGTTCAAAAAAGTGGTAGGACTCTCTCGCCGGGAAGTGGCTCAAGGGCTGATCAAAGCTTTTGGCCTTGAGGAGTGTCTGATGGCCAGGACGAGCAGTCTGGGCGTCTCAACTGCGTGGCAGGCCTTTGTGCAGGTGCGTATGCGGATTTTCAATTCAATGCTTCAAGACCCAATGGTCCTGCGCAGTCATCTCTGGCCGGATGATCTCGAGCTGCTGAAATGGGCTCGACAAAACAACTACAAAACCGGTCTGGCTACAAATTCCGCATGCGCTGAGGTTAACCACGTATTGCAGATACTGGATATCCGCTCAGAATTCCATTTCATCGCGACGTTGGATGACGTCACTCTTGGAAAACCGAATCCGGAGATCTATCATTTGGTGGCGCAGGAACTACGCGTGTCGCCTGAAGAGTGCCTGGCGATTGAAGATTCCACTCCCGGCATAAAGGCGGCGCTTGGGGCGGGTATGTGGTGCATTGCCATGACTACCCAATTCACAAGAGATAGCGTCCACAAGAGCGGCCTGTTGGATGAAAGATGGATTGTTGACGATCCAAGCAGAATAAAATCCGTGGCGCGAGCATTCATCGAAGAGAGAAAAGCACTGGCAAAGCCGGTGGGATAGTGTCGTCCACGTGTCTCGGCCACGGCGGATTCTCGAATGAATGGGCAATCTGAGTGATGGATACAAGAGACGGATTGAAGCGTGAAGCTGCGCATCAGGCGGCGAGATGCGTAGAGTCCGGAATGGTCCTAGGGCTTGGAAGCGGCAGCACGGCGGCGTTTGTCTTGGAGCGTATCGCCGAGCTACTGGAGAGCGGAAATTTGAAGAATATCGTCGGCATTCCCAGTTCCAGCCAGACCGAACAACTGGCGCGCTCTCTTGGAGTACAACTCGCTTCCCTCGATGACCACTCCACGATTGACCTGACCATAGACGGCGCGGATGAAGTGGACCCCGACCTGAACCTGATAAAAGGACACGGAGGCGCGCTCCTCCGCGAAAAGATGCTGGCTCAGGCCAGCCGGCGTGAAATAATCGTCGTTGACGATTCCAAGCTTTCCCCCGCATTAGGCACAAAAAGTCGGCTTCCGGTCGAGGTAATTCCCTTCGGCTGGCGCTCGCAAATAGGATATCTGGAATCGTTGGGGGCGCGCGTAACCGTTCGCAAGACTGCAAGCGGAGACCTCTACAGAACCGACCAGGAAAACCTGATACTCGACTGCGATTTCGGCCGCATCCCGGAGCCCGTCCGGTTGGCGGACAGAATGAAACAGCGCGCGGGCATCGTTGAACATGGCTTGTTTATCGACTGCGCGTCGGAAGTGATCGTGGCCGGGAAACGCGGAATCCGCCACCTGACGAGGCAACAGATGAGCTGACATTTTGCCTGAATAGACGGGCCGACGTTCAATTTGTCACGAGACTTATTGGGAGCGAAAGCCAATCACTGGGGATAAAGAGACAATGCTGGAAAAAAAGATACCGATCGCGTTTTCAGAGGAACGAGAAGTCCTTGTTCACAAGGCTGGGAAGCCGGATCCCTGCGTCTTCGTCATTCTGGGGGCCGCCGGCGATCTATCCCGGCGCAAGTTGTTCCCATCGCTCTATCACCTGACGCTGGACGGAAAACTTCCCGACAATCTTGCCATCATCGGAGCCAGTGTTGAAGAACAGACTGAGGATGCGTTTCGAGCAATTCTGCGGGAATCTATAAGAGACTTTTCGAAGGAGCAATCGCTCGACGAGGAAGTCTGGGGGCAGCTCGCTTCAAGAATCCACTACGTTTCGGGAGACTTCAAGGAACCCAAGACGTTTCAAGATTTGCGCACGCGTATCACCGACCTTGACAAAGAGTATGGAGCCTGCGGCAATCGGCTGTTCTTTTTCGCGATCCCGCCGAGCATCATCGAAGTCGTTCTGAGGCAATTGAAAGAGGCGGACCTGCTTTACTCAAGGGAATCCGAGGGAAATGCGTCGTGGGCTCGCGTCATCATTGAAAAACCTTTCGGGTATGACCTCGATTCGGCACGACGGCTGAATCGCCTGGCGGCAGAGCATCTTGAAGAGAAGAATATTTTTCGGGTCGACCATTATCTCGGGAAAGAAACGGTTCAAAACATTGTTGTCTTTCGGTTCGGCAACTCCATCTTTGAACCGATCTGGAACCGCAAATACATCGACCATATTCAGATAACGGCGGCGGAAGAAATTGGAATCGAGGGGAGAGGTCCCTTCTACGATGAGACGGGAGTCATTCGGGACATCGTGCAAAATCATCTCCTGCAGATACTGGCGCTGTGCGCTATGGAGCCCCCCGTCTCCCTCAAGGCCGAGGACATACGCAACGAAAAGACGAAGGTTTTTCGGTCTCTGAGGCCTATCGTGGGTGAAACCGCCATCAGAGAGAACGTTGTGCTTGGCCAGTATAAAGGCTATCGAAACGAGCCGAAGGTCGCCCCGGATTCGCGAATGCCAACGTATGCGGCGCTGAAGGTGATGATTGACAATTGGCGCTGGCAGGGCGTGCCGTTCTATTTCCGCGCAGGGAAGCGGTTGTCCAAGCGCCTGACCGAAATCTCCGTTCATTTCCGGGAAATTCCCTTCTGCCTTTTCGGCGGAGAGGATGTCTGCAATATCCTTGACAACAATGTCCTTACCATAAGGATTCAACCAAGTGAAGGAATCACACTGAGTATGCTGTGCAAGGTTCCGGGCGATGACCTTTCGGTGAACAACGTCCTCATGGATTTCAGTTATGCGAAGGTTTTCGACAAGAAAACGGCTCATGAAGCCTATGAACGTTTGTTCCTGGACGCCACGCGAGGAGACCAGACGCTTTTCTCGCGCGCCGACGGAGTCGAACTGGAATGGTTGTTTGTCACGCCGATTCTGGAAGCATGGGAATCGAGCACGGAGGAACCGTTCTTCTATGAACCCGGAAGCGACGGACCGATTGAAGCAAGAGGAGTCCTCGTAGACTCCGGACACGCATGGAAAATTCTCACATGATGCCGGAAGACCTCATAATCGTTAATCGACATGGTGCCTTTGCTGAGATTGTGGCGGAGTGGGTTGCCGCGAAGATCGCCGAAACGATCGCCTCTCGGCGACGCTGCACACTGGCGCTTGCGGGTGGTGAGACCCCGCGGCCGATTTACGAGTGTCTGGCACGACCCGATTCTAAGCAGAGAATCGAGTGGGGAAGATTGGAGTTCTACTTTGGAGACGAACGCTGTGTGTCCCCCACCGACCGCGACAGCAACTACCGGATGGCTTATGAGTCGCTCCTTGCAAAGGCGCCGGTTGCGCCGGAACAGGTCAACCGTATCGAGGCGGAACGCGGCGACCGCGACCAGGCGGCCGCCGAGTATGAGGCCAGGCTGCCCCAACGACTCGACCTGCTCATGCTGGGCATGGGGACAGACGGACACACCGCATCCCTGTTTCCGGGATCGCCTGCATTGGATGAGGAGAAACGGAGGGTTCTGGTCGTTAGCGGGCCCAAACCTCCCCTGTGGCGCATAACCATCACGCCTCCGGTCATTGCCGGCGCGCGGCAAATACTGGTCCTGATTTCCGGCAAGGAGAAGGCGCCAATGGTCGCCCAAGCGTTCCAGGAGCCTCGTAACCCCAAGAGGATACCCATACAGCTGGCGCTCCAAGGTACATGGATACTCGATGCGTCAGCCGCAGAAGAACTTGTGAGGTCCGGAAGATGAAAGTCATTGCCGGCGACATCGGAGGAACAAAGTCGCTCCTGGCCCTCATGGAGGTCCATCTGAATCAGGCCACGTATCGCATAATCCATGAACATACGTTTGAGAGCAGGCGGTTTGACTCGCTTGCCGCGGTGGTGAAGGAGTTCCTTCAGGAGACCGGTTCGAAGGTGAAGAGGGCCTGTTTCGGAGTGCCATGCCCCGTGGTCGACGCGGAATGTGATACGACAAACCTGCCCTGGCATATACGAAGAAATGAACTGGCCGAGGAAAGCAACATCCCCAATACGAGTTTAATAAACGACTTCGAGGCAATCGGCTATGGCCTCGAGCTGCTCGGCCCCGAGGACCTGATCTCTTTGCAGGAAGGCACACCAAAGCCACGCGGGTCGATCGCTCTTCTTGGAGCGGGCACAGGGTTGGGGGAAGCCTTCCTCATATGGGAAGCAGAACGATACCGTGTGCATTCCTCGGAAGGCGGCCACGCCGACTTTGCCCCTCGAAACGACCCCGAGATCGACTTGCTCAAGTTTTTGCGGCAGCAGGAGCGCCACGTCTCATACGAGCGTGTGCTTTCAGGTGCCGGACTTGTTGAAATATACAATTACCTGGTGCAAACCGGGAGTGAACGGGAGAATCGGAAGATACGAGCCGAGGTGCAGGAACAGGACGGCGCGGCCGTTATCTCCATGCATGCGCTTGCGCGAACCGACGCGGCATGTGTGAGAGCACTCGACCTGTTTGCCGCCGTTTATGGAGCAGAAGCCGGAAACTTGGCCCTCAAGGTTTTGGCGCGGGGTGGAGTATATCTGGCCGGCGGCATTGCCCCCAAGATAATTGCCAAATTGCGTGACGGTGCCTTCATCGAGGCTTTTCGTGACAAGGGCCGACTCTCTTCCTTTGTTCAAGACGTGCCTGTCCGCGTGATCATGAATCCCAAGGTCGGGCTCTTGGGAGCGGCCCTGATAGCCGCGCGCTCATGAGGAAACTGGGCGTGAGGGGAGACTGATATGACAGATGCCGATAAGTCGCTCGATCAACTCTGCATAGACACTCTTCGAATATTGGCTGTTGACATGGTTCAGAAGGCCGAATCGGGACACCCCGGCCTCCCCATGGGAGCGGCGCCTATGGCCTATGTGCTCTGGAGAAGGCATCTGCGACATAATCCCAAAGACCCGAACTGGCCCGACCGTGACCGGTTTGTTCTCTCCGCCGGACACGGAAGCGCGCTCCTCTATTGCCTGCTCCACCTGACTGGATACGATCTGACAATGGAAGACCTCAAAGCTTTTCGGCAATGGGGCAGCCGCACGCCCGGTCATCCGGAATACCGCGCGACCCCGGGAGTCGAAGCGACAACCGGTCCGCTCGGTCAGGGCACGGGAAACGCCGTAGGCATGGCGGTCGCCGAACGGATGCTCTCGCACCGATTCAATCGCCCCGGACACACGATCGTGGACCATCACACTTATGCAATCGTCTCCGACGGAGATTTGATGGAAGGCGTTTCCTCGGAAGCGAGTTCCCTGGCGGGACACTTGAAGCTTGGCAAACTCATTTTCCTTTATGACTCGAACGGAGTTACCCTCGATGGCGACTCATGCCTCGCGTTTTGCACTGAAGATGTGGCTCGTCGGTATGAAAGCTATGGATGGCAGGTTCTGCATGTTGAAAAAGGCGACACCGACACCGACGCGATCGACGCGGCGATTGAGGCGGCCAAGGAGGATACATCGCGTCCGTCTCTCATCGTGGTCAAGACGACGATCGGTTATGGTTCACCCCACAAACAGGGAACCTCTGCCGCGCACGGCGCCCCGCTGGGAGTCGAAGAGGTGGCTTTGGTGAAAGAAAGGATGGGATGGGACCCGGAGAAATCTTTTGTTATTCCGGAACAGGCGCTGGGGCGCTTTCGGCAGGCGGCTCAAGGGGGCGAGTTTCAGGAGGACTGGCAGAAACGATTCGACCTCTATAGACAGGCTCACCCCGACCTCGCCGAGGAGTGGGACCGGACAATATCGGGAGAGCTCCCGGAAGGCTGGGACGATGATATCCCACAGTGGAAGCCCGGTGAATCGGTGGCAACACGCGAGGCTTCCGGGAAGGTCTTGAACGCAATTGCCAAACGCGTGCCGTGGTTTGTCGGGGGAGACGCGGACTTGTCTGAATCGACGAAGACAAGCATTGCGGGCGGCGGAGATTTTGACGGACAGTCAGGTGAAGGCAAGAATTTACACTTCGGAGTGCGGGAACATGCCATGGGCGCTATCGCCAACGGTATGGCCTACCACGGCGGCGCGCGTCCGTTCGTAGCCACATTCTTTGTCTTCTCGGATTACATGCGCCCGGCAGTCCGCCTCGCTGCGTTGAGCGAATTATCGGTAATCTTTATCTGGACTCACGATTCGATTGCGCTGGGTGAGGACGGACCGACACATCAACCCGTCGAACACCTCATATCGCTCCGGGCAATGCCGAACATGAGGGTTCTGCGTCCCGCCGACGCCGGCGAAACGGCCGAGGCCTACCGGTTCATAATGGAGCATCCGGAAGGTCCGGCGGCGCTGGTGTTGTCCCGGCAGAAGCTGCCCGTGATCGATAGGAAACGCTGCGCTTCCGCTTCCGGCCTGCGCAGGGGAGCATACATCCTTTCAGACCCGCCCGCCGGTGATCCACGCGCGATCATTATCGCGACAGGCTCCGAAGTGCATCAAGCGCTCGAGGCAAAAGACTTGCTCGGCAAAGAAAACATACCCGTTCGGATTGTCTCCATGCCGTCTTGGGAGCTATTCGCCGCGCAAAGTCAGAGTTACCAAGAGGCGGTCCTGCCCCCTTCCATAGAGGCCCGAGTCTCTGTGGAAGCCGGCGTCACACTCGGCTGGAGCCGCTGGGTAGGAGAATCGGGAATATCCATTGGGATCGACCGTTTCGGCGCGTCCGCGCCCGGAAAAATCACTTTGGAAAAGCTCGGCATCACCGCCGAAAATATCGCAAACACTCTCAGGAAGCTGCTGGGGAAATAAGAAAACAGTAGATTCTCGCCCTAATCTTCTTAAGTTGCAGGACCCGGCGTTGCCGGTCGGAAGGGGGTTGTCAGGATGACAGAAAATAAGAAAAGGGATGGCGTCGCGCAGTTCGGGGTTATCGGGCTCGCTGTTATGGGGCGCAATCTTGCCCTAAACATCTCGGACCAAGGATACTCCATGGCAGTGTGGAATCTAGAGACTCAGGATATGGAACGGTTTGTGAGTGAAAACGCAGAGAGAAATTTTCTCGGCTGTAAGACTCTGGAGGAGTTAACTGGATCGCTCACCAAGCCCCGGAGAATCCTTATGATGATAAAGTCCGGTACTCCGGTGGACCAGACTATAGAGAAGCTGAAGCCTCTACTTGATGAGGGAGATATTCTGATAGATGGCGGCAACTCGTGGTTCAAGGATACGCAAAGGCGGGAAAAAGACCTTCGAGAAATGGGCATCAACTTTTTCGGAGTGGGGATTTCAGGTGGCGAAGAAGGGGCCCGTCACGGTCCCTCTATAATGCCGGGTGGCAATGAAGAAGCCTATGAGCATATTCGCCCAGTATTTGAGGCAATTGCGGCAAAGACAGATTCAGGCTCATGCGTTACCCATGTCGGACCGGATGGAGCCGGACATTTTGTAAAGATGGTTCACAACGGCATCGAGTACGGCGATATGCAATTGATCGCCGAAATAGTAGATTTCCTGCGCCGGGTTCTTTGTCTTGAACCTATGGAACTGGCCGATATCTTTGCCGATTGGAATAACAGTCCCCTTGAGTCGTTTCTCATTGAACTGACTTCGAGGGTCTTCAGGGTGGTAGATGAGGAGACCGGAAAACCTCTCATTGACTTGATAATGGATAAAGCCGAGCAAAAAGGTACGGGCAAATGGACAGCACAGGTCGCGCTGGACCTTGGAGTGCCAATACCAACCATCGCAGCGGCCATAGATGCCCGATTCATTTCCAGTAAGAAAGAGGAGAGAGTTGCAGCCAGTCGCGAAATCAAGGGGCCGAAAGTGAAGCCAAATGCGGGTGAGAGGAAAAAGCTTGTTGCGGCTGCTCACAAAGCTCTATATGCGGCTAAAATATGTACCTATGCCCAAGGCATGAGCCTTATTCAGACCGGATCCGAAGAATACGGATGGAGCATCAACTTAAAGGAAATGGCTCGAATTTGGAAAGGTGGCTGCATTATCAGAGCGCGCTTGCTTGATCCAATCATGCACGCTTATGAAAGCCGTCCGGATTTAAAGAATCTGCTTATCGACGATTATTTCAGACAACAGATTGAAGAGGCGCAAAAAGGATGGCGGAAAATCTTAAGAAAAAGCCAGAAAAAGGGAATCCCCGTCCCTGCTCTGGGCGCATCCCTGGCCTACTTCGACAGCTATCGAACGGCCAGACTGCCTCAGAACCTTACGCAGGCCGAGCGTGATGCCTTCGGATCCCACACTTATGAACGCATCGACCATCCGGAAAGGGGCTTTGTCCACACGGATTGGACAAACCCTAATGGTGAAAAAAAATAGGCAATAAGTACGTTTATAAAACATGATTGGCAGAGGTGAAGGCCTCGCGATTTCGGGAATATGATTTTGAGCCGTCTCTTGCATTACTACCAAGTGAGGATGAAATCCTCCTAATGCCGTCGAATATGATTGATAATCTCCTATGGCCAGAGTGGAAATTGATGACCCAAATACGTGGGTGGACGAATACGGCGATTATCTGTTTCGATATGCGCAGTTGATGCTTCGAGATGCCGAGGGCGCCGAGGATGCCGTGCAGGAGACGTTTCTTGCCGTCCTCGCCGCCCGTAAGAGTTTTTCCGGTCGCTCTTCGACAAAGACCTGGCTGGTCGGAATCCTCAAACATAAGATCGCCGACCAGTTCCGCTTCCGGCAGTTCCAGCGGCCTTCTTCGCATTCTCCATCCCAGGCCCCCTCGTTTTCGGCGTTCATCAGCACGATTATAAGCAGCAGAACTGTAACACGCATTCCTTAGACCCTCAATCGCGGGTGATTTGCGCAAGCATGAGAGAAGTCCGGGGGATAAAGATTGAAACTTTCCGAAGGAATATCTCTTTCTCTATCTTGTATCCGATCAAGAACGAGAATGGATAAGCTGTCTTGACAGTTTGGGCCACAGTGACATTCCCCATCCATTTGCTCTCCCAAGTCACGATGGGACGCCGGCCCGTCGGCGCATAAACTCCACTCCGCACGCCAGGGCAATCCGTTCTTCAAATGCCCATCTCTTGAAGGAGGCAGACTGCCTGAGGTTACACTTCGATTCTTGTTCTCCGAAGTAGTTCTTTGATCTTCGGATTGGTCAAGGGTCGTGATGACAAGCTTGACTCTCGCCTTCGTGCTGCGGGTTACGAATTTCGGACGAAAGACTCCTCAAAAGGACACAGCATCTCTCCTACTTGCCGGAGCTGTTTGTCACTAAGAGCGGAGTGGGGGATTTGATTGGCTCAATGCCGACACCAGTGAGCATTACTGCTTCTGTGGAAGCAAAGCTCTAAGAGTGGGGACGAGGATCAGTGTGGCAACGGTTGATGAAATCAATCCTCCAATCACCGTTATCGCGAATGGCTGAAATATCCGCGAACCGACCGCCGGGTTCACAGCCACGGGGATCAGGGCGAAGATCGTAGTTGCAGCGGTCATCAGGATCGGTCGAAAACGGATTGATGCGGCAGTGAGCAATGCTTCGTGCAGTGCCTGGCCCGCAGACAGTTGGCGATTTGCATAGTCCAGCAGCACTATCGCATTGTTGACAGCTATACCTATGAGGGTGAGCGCGCCCATCGCAACGGAAACATCCAGGCCCACACGGGTGATTGCCAGCAGCACGATCGCTCCGACGAGAGCGAAGGGCACGGTCACCAGAATGATCGCTGGCTGGAGACAAGAACGGAACTGCACGGCCATGACCAGGTAGATCAGCATGATGGCTGCCAGTCCAACCAGAACAAAGTCCAAGACCGTCCGTTTCATCACTTGGTACTGGCCGGTGAAAGCGATGCTGTATCCAGTGGGCAGAGAGACGGTCGAAAACTCATGGCGCAGTCTCTTCACGGCCGCAGCAATGCTCCCGTTCACCTCTGCTAGAACCGTGACTTCACGTTGACCATTGAGTCGAGTGACGGCCGCGGGCATATGAGTAACATGAATGCCGGCGACCCGCCCCAGAGGAACCGTCTGGCCCGATGGAGTTGAAATGGAAAGTCCCTCCAACCACTCGAGCGTTGTGTCCGAAGGCGACTCAGTCTTGACCCAGACTTGCACTTGCTTCTGCTGCCTGATGATTGTCGTCGCCTGGACACCGAATCGAGCTGCCTGGATCGCTGCAAAGACATCGCTGGGGGAAATCCCGCAACGGGCCAGCTCGAGCGGATTGGGCCGGACGATGATCTGCGGGCTGTTGATCTTCGTGTTGTTGATGATATTGGCCAAGGCAGGGTCGTCAGCCATGATCTTCTCAACCTGTGCCGCCAGCGACACCAGCTCCGCCATATCAGGGCCGAAGATCGTCACCCCGAACATCGCCGGCAGGCCCGAAAGGCTTTCGTCCATCTTCTCCTGCGTAGGTTGGTGATACAGAAACGCCACACCGGGAATCTGCTTGTATCGTTCGCGCAGCCCATCCATGATTTGGGCCAGCGTTCGCTTGCGGGCTGAACGAGGGGCAAGCTTGATTGTCAGCTCTCCGCGATTGACGCCTTCGATCTGGAATCCCTTTTCCGGCGAACCGGTTCGACGATACACGGTTTCAACATCGTCTTGGGCGAGGGCTTCGCGCTCGAGGATGTCGCCGATACGGCCGCTCTCGGCCAGCGACGTGCCCGGCGGCATGACGTACTCAATAAGAATGGCTCCCTCATCAATGGGCGGCAACACGCTGACCGGTCCCAGCCAGGCGGCAAGCCCGCCCAGGCACAGCGTCAGGCCCACTATCAGGAGGGTTAGGCCTCGGTGATTTAACGCGAAGCGAAGAACCCGCTGGAGACGACGGTCGAGCGACGTGAGCAACGCTGCGCCGATTGCGCGTCGTTCGCCAAGCGAGCCTACAGCGCCAAACATCGCAGGCACGAAGCTCAGAGAGATTATCAGTGATGCCAGCAGCGCAGCGCTGACGACCAGCCCGAAAGGCCGCACGAAGAGTCCGGCAATGCCTCCGAGAAGAACAAGTGGCGCGAAGGCTGCGATTGTCGTGAAAGTCCCCGAGACATCCGGACCGGCAATCTCGGCGGCACCCTCCAGACTGGCCGCCCCGCGCTCCCGGCCGGATTGAAGATGCCGGACAATGCTTTCGGCCACGACAATGGCGTCATCGACCACCATCCCTACCGCCAGCGTCAGCGCTGAAAGCGTGATGACGTTAAGCGTCTGGTCGAAGACCTGCATTAGTGCGAGTGCCGCGAGTAGCGTGATGGGGATTGCCGCGGCGACGATCAACGTTGCTCGAATCGTCCCCATAAAAAGGAAGAGCACAACCGCTACTAGAATTGCGCCGAGGATTAAGTCATGAAAGAGCGAGTCCCGCGCCTCGGTAATGATGTCAGCCTGGTCGTAGAACTTCCGAACCTGTGCGCCCGGCGGCAGGAGCGTCCCGAGCTCCGCCAGCTCCCGATCGACGCCATGGACGACGGCGATCGTGCTGGCTGTGGGTTGTTTGCTCACGATGAATGCAACGGCCGGCTGGCCGTTGCCGTGGACCTCGTAATGTCGCGGCATCCGGCCGGACCGGACTGAGGCAATGTCCCGCAGCAACACGGATCGCATGCTGTCGCCAACGACTGGCACCGTCTCGATATCTTCGATTGTCTGGAGCCTGCTGTCGCCTCGAATGAGATATTCCCTCGACCCACGCTCGATAAAGTCCGCTGCGACAGCCACGTTTTGCCCGGAGAGGGCGGACGTCACGTCGCCGATGGTCAAATGTTCCCGCGCCAGCGCGTCCGGATGGAGGGTTATGATAAAGGCCGGCTCCTCGCCACCCAGGACCTCTACGCGCGACACTCCTTCGACGCCCATCAACCGGCTGGCCACGTCGGTCTGCACGGTTGAGCGGAGTTCTATCGGGTCGCCTCCCCCATAGGCCACATAGCCGCTCACCTCCTGAAGGGTGGTGCCGATGTTTTCCAGGCGGGGAGTGACGCCGGCCGGCAGGTCGGGTTGTACGGATGAGAGCTCTGCTTGAACGAGCTGGCGCGCATCGGTCAGGCGGGTTCCCCATTCAAACTCGGCGGTGATCTGCGAGATGCCTTCGATACAGTCTGAGGAAACACGACGAATGCCGGGTATCGTGCGGATGCGATCCTCGATAGGGCGAGTGATGAACAACTCCATGTCCTGAGCGGCTGCACCGGGATAGTGGCAGATGACATTCACCACCGGCACATCCAGACCGGGAAAAAGCCCCACGGGCAGGTGAAGCAGCGCGTAGATTCCTCCCAGAGCCATGATCGTTATCAGCAACACGACAGCGATCGGATTGGCAATGGTCAGGTGGAGGAGTTTGCGCATGGGTTAGTCCTGTACCTTGAACTGTTCGTTGAATTGTCGATAGAAGAGTTCGTAGGCTCCACGCGTGACGACGGCTTGATTCTGTTCCAGTCCTGAACGGACCTCGACCCAGCCGTCCTCTGTCAGTCCAAGGCGGACACTCAGAGGTTTGTAGGTGTCCCCGGTGCGGACAAACACAAGCGGCTGTTCTCGCGAGTCGAAGACGATAGCCGACTGCGGTACAGCCAAGGCCGAGCGATTTGTCTCCACTACCACGTCGCCCGAGACCGTTTGGCCGAGGCGCAGCCGCTGGTCGATTTCCGGTCCACCGATCCATACAATCGTCTCTCCCGTGCTGCTGGTCTGGGGCAAGACGTGTTGGACGGTCCCGGGCACGCTCTGCTCTTCACCGATGAGGACAGACGTATTCCTCCCATCGAGGGCGACTCCCTCCGGGGGAAAGAGCTTGGCCACGACCCGCAGGTGGCCGGTGTCGATTATCTCTCCGATTGCGTCTCCTACACTGAGCGCCTGGCCCACGCTAACACGCCTGCTAGTGAAGATGCCGGCTATCGGCGCAGCAAGCTCGATCTGCTTCTCAAAGGAATCCTGAGCCAGCTGGACATCGCGCAGTTGTCCTCGAAGCTGGAGCTGTGTCTCCTGAGCAGCGGCAAGCTGATCTCTTGTGACGAGTTGCTCGTTGAGGTCCCGCTGGAGGCGCTCGACGGTTTGATCGGCGATGTCGAGTTGCGACTTCAACGACTCCACCCTGGCCTGAAACTGACCGCGTTGTGTTTCGATCTGAGGTCCGCCCAACCGAGCAATCACTTCCCCAACTTGCACGGGTGCCTGGTCTTTGGCCTCAATCTCTTCCACTCTGCCAGCAACCAATGCGGTCAATTGCACCGATGTCTGGGCCTCCACCGTTCCGATCCACGGAACACGAAGCGCGAAAGTGCGCATAGCCGGCTGTGCTGTCTCAATGAGGGGTGCCGTAGCTGGCACGGTCTGGGGGATGTTAGGGTGGACCGCAGAAGCGTGCACTCGCAGATACCGTAACATCAGGGCAACGCTGATGACGACGACCACTACAACCAGTCCCACCCAGTATCTGGCTTTCATGGAGTCACCTCGTTATGAGAAGCAGGGACCTTGACTGTATTGGGGAGTTGATACATACCGGCCTCCAGTTCCAGCGCAACGACCGCCTCGGCTAATTGACCCTTGAGAACAAGCGCATTCATGCGGCTGTCGGCCAGCTCGCGCCAGGCTCCGAAGTATGACAGCACGTCGATCCTCCCGTCAGCCAATGCAGCGCGATAATCGTCTGCCAGTTTCTCGAGAGTGGACTGTCCCGCCTGGGCGGCCGCAATTTGCCGATTCAGAAAATCAATCCGAGATGAAACCATCTGGATATTGGAGCGGGCTTGGAGGACGCGATTCGCATATTCGTTGAAGAGTCTCTGTCGGGTCGCGCGTTCGATCGCAATCTTGCCCTGGCTGCGGTCAAAGATCGGCAGGCTGACGCTCAGTCCGAAACCAGCAGTATCGACGTTCTCGACGTCGCGTCCCACAGCCGGCCCAATGCTGATTCTTGGGAACTGCTCCAAGACGGCAATACGAACCGCTTCTTCCTGGCTATCGTAACCGAGACGGAGAGCAAGGAGATCAAGTCGCCGCTGTTCGAGTCCTTCGAACAGCTCTTCGGCCAGCGGTACTTCGAAGCGGGATGGGAGTTCGAGGCCCTCCCGCAGGCGGACATGTGCGTCGGGCGACAAGCCAAGCAATTGGTTGAGTTGAAGGCGGTACTGTTGGGCCTGTTTCTTCAGATCAAGCAGAACGGCATCTGCCTGGAGGCTGGCGGACTGAGCAGCCGTCAGGTCTTTCTCCGTTCTGGTTCCCGCCGCAACAGCCTTCTGGACAAGGGTTGCGTTTTCCGCCAAGCCTTGTCGGATCTCCTCAGCCAGACCAATCTGTTTTTCCAGGCTCGCTACCTGATACACGGCACTCTTGGCGGCCTCGGCGACCTGCCATTCCTGCCAGGCGGTCTCCATCTCGACGGCTGCCCGCTGGGCCGATGCCTCACGTGTCCTTGCAGAATGGGTGATCAGCGACACCACGTCCCAATTGAGTTCGAGGCCGAAGGCGGTCACCGTTCCAGCGGTATCGCCGCCCGTTGGTACTTCAAAGCTGTATGCAAGCTCCGGATTGGGAAGCAGGCCGGCCTTAAGGAGTTGAGCGTCAGCCACCGCCCGCTGGTCTCGGACAGCACGGAGGGATGGATTGAGCAGGACCGCAAGCACGCCTGCCGCCTCGGGCGAAAGCCCTTCCTCCGGATCGAGCATCACGGGCCGGAGAAGGGGATGTTTGATCTCGCTCGCAGGGATGCGCAGCTTCGCCATATCGAGGGTTTGAGGCGCCTGAATTTGGGATGATTCCGGAAGCGGCATCGGATGGTACTTTGCGCAGCCAGGCAGGAACCACGCGACTAGCAGGAAGAAGGAAAACAGTTGAAGCATGCAAATCGCGTTCTTGTTCTGTGTGCGGACCATGGATTTCCATCGCGTGAGTGGACGCATCTGCCGCCACGGAGCTCCGATACCCAGAGGGCTGCCCAATTGCGCCTCCAGCACTTGCCCGTCAATATTAGAAACTCCTACTCTTCTCCAACAGAGTATACATCATTGCCCTCCTGCATATCAAAACGCCCTTGGCCTGTGAATCATTGGCTGACGTCAATCAGAAACGACTCAGTGAGGAATGTTACTTGTTCGATTTCTCACGAATGCGCGTTACCAGAAAGTGAAGCTTCCACCCATCCGGTCGTTCAAATATCGCTCTGAGAGAACCCTAACATCACAAGAGCTGCCAAAGCGGCGCCAGGCGGATATGAAACATGCTAGCGAGGTATGACAGGGGATACGAATTGGTCGATTACCATCGTCAATGCAGCGCGCACTTCGGGAGATAACCTCTCTCACGCTTGCATAAGCAGGATTTTGTGAGCATATATGGTGCAATGGCCTCGATTAAGGTGCAGATTCTGGTCGGCAGTCTGCAGTTGACGGAAGTGTTGAATGGTCCATTATTGCTCAGACTTTTGCTTCTCTGGGTGGGATTTCGGGAAATAATCTCCAGATT
Organism: uncultured bacterium; assembly: GCA_964607485.1. Taxonomy (GTDB): domain Bacteria; phylum Abyssobacteria; class SURF-5; order SURF-5; family SURF-5; genus CAZSKP01. Next base: position 33,204 of record CAZSKP010000031.1, read on the forward strand.
AAGAGCATGAGTCCAGAAATTATTATCTCTTTGCAAGGCCGTTTCAAGGCCAATCTTAAGTAAAGATAAATGTAATATACGCAAAAGTCCTTTTCATCTCCCGATTTTCACGGTTGCGCAGAGGGACCCAGTTCAAGCCCTCCTAAGAGTCAGTCCAGGAATTTACTTGACATTTTGTTTACCCACTGATTTAATATGCTTGCCTTTAGTGGTGTGGAAATCCATCCCATGTCACCCGGTACATGATACCGCTTCGAACAGTGGGGTAGCACGGTGGCTTCGCTGAGCTACAATCCGTCCACAAGGGGCTCACTCATTTCTGAAGGATATCCCCATATCCTGAAGCTATTCTCCCTTCCATATGTTCTTTCCCGCATTCGTCCGAACATAGCGGAGATACTTCCATTAGTTGAATTTGGCGAAAGGTTAAAAGTCCTTTAAAGGGGGATGACTCCATGAGATACAAAGCATCGTCGGTCATCTTGCTGTCTGCTGGACTGCTATTTTTTCTTTTTTCGACAGACCATGTGCCGGCATACGCCGACGTAATCATCGGCACGCCCGGCGATGACACGATTGTGGTCACTCCGGGAACTGATTGCGATGGCATTGACAGCGACGGCGGGAATGACACGATCATTGTAGAAGAGAATGCAGAAGTCAACCGCGAGGTTAATGAGTCGGGTTCCGCAACCGAGGATGCCGATGCCACAGCCGTTGATGCAGGTACGGGCGATGACACCGTGCAGAACAACGGAACCGTTAACGCGAAAGCGGAGGCCAACGCCGCGAGCGATGGGGAGAACAGTACAGCGTCGGCCCGAGCGGCCGGAATCGACGGGGGAGCAGGCGTGGACGAAATCAACAATGAGGGCGATGCGAGCGCGTCTGCGACCTCGAATGCGACCGCACTGGGCGCGTCCCTGACGATTGACGGTACCGTGACGGGAGACGCCGA
>CAZSKP010000031.1:34171-50506 GCA_964607485.1 uncultured bacterium
AAGGAGCGGCGCTCAGCCAGGCCGGCGCCACAGCGGAGGCGGCGGCCACCGGAATCGACGGGAACGCAGGCGCCGACGCAATCACGAATGACTCCTCCTCGATCTCCGCAGACGTAACTGCAATTGCGACGACCGTCGATGTGGGCGCCGCTATTACGGTCACCCCTGACGGAAACGTTTCGGGCGCCTCCCTGAGCGACACCAGCGCCGCTGCCACTGGGACGGCCACAGGCATCGACGGCAGCGCGGGCGCCGATGTGATCACAAATGAGGGCGATGTTGGACTTCTCGCGGTCTCCGAGGCGACAGCAGTCGGTGTCGAGCTGACGATTGCCGGCAGCGTAGAAGGCGCAGCCGACGGAACAGCGCTGAGCGATGCGAGCGGAACGGCCAACGCGGGTGTCATCGGCATTGACGGAGGCGATGGCGACGACACAATTACAAACACGGCGAATATCCTTGGCGGTGCGAACGCCACCGCGACGGCGGTCGATGTGGGCGCAGAGATAACCGTGGCCGAAGGCGGCGCCACGTCGGGTTCTTCTCTGAACGACACCTCCGTTACGGCCAATGCAGCGGCCACCGGCATCAGCGGCGGCGTGGGCAGGGACGATATCGAGAACACGGGCAATATCAATCTGCTGGCGAACTCGGAGGCAACGGGAGTGTCGGTTTCCCTCACAATCGACGGCGCGTCGGATGGCGGTGCTGAGGGGACAGCGCTGAGCGATTCGAGCGCGACGGCGAACGCCGCGGCCACGGGAATAAACAGTCGTGCAGATGAGGACACTATCCTGAGCGACGGCGGCCTCATCGAGCTTGAGGCGGCCTCACACGCCACGGGTGTAGCGGCTTCTCTCAGCATCGCAGGCAGCGTCGCCTTCGAGGATGGAGCGGAAACGACCGTCTCGGGCGCGGCGGTCAGCGACTCGAGCGCGACAGCGAACAGCACGGCCACCGGGATCAACGGAGGCGATGGCGCAGATGACATCACCAACGGGACGTCGATCCTGGCCAACGTGAATTCAACCTCGTCGGCCGTTTCAGTGAGCGGGACCGCAGCGTTCGATGTCGGCAATAATGTCGAAGCCGGCGGAGAAGTCAGCGGAGCCGCTTTGAGCGATTCGAGCGCCACGGCAAACGTGAAAGCCATGGGAATCGATGGTGGCGCAGGCGACGACGCAATCCGGAACGAGGGCGCGATCACGTTGATGTTAAGGGAGAGCAATGAGAACGACGAACCGGACGCAAGCGCGACCAGCGTGGCGGTTGGATTGAGTATTGCGGGGAAAGTCTCCTACACAAGCGCTGAAGAAGGGGAAGTTTCAGAGGCCGAGCAGGATGCAAATGGTGGCAGCGTCAAGGGGAAGGCCCTGAGCGACTCGAGCGCCACCGCGAATGCCAGAGCCATTGGCATTGCAGGCGGTAGTGGCTCGGACGATATGAGCAACGCGGCGGCTATCGCTGCCGACGTGGGCTCCACCGCGACGGCGGTCTCGGTCAGCGGGAGCGCGGCATTTGACGTCGGGATAAACGTGGAAACGAGCGGTGATGTCTCAGGCTTCGCCCTGAGCGATTCGAGCGCCACGGCAAATGCAGGAGCCATGGGAATCGGTGGCGGCGCCGGAGACGATTCGATCGGGAACGACAGTACGGGGACGGTCACTCTCTCGTCGGAGGCGACTGCGACGAGCGTGGCAGTCGGGTTGAACGTTGCGGGAAAGGTCGCTTACAAGAGCGGCGAAGAAGAAGAATCCTCGGAGACTGAGGCCGAAGCCGACGGAAGCAGCATCAAGGGAGCTGCGCTGAGCGATTCGAGCGCCACGGCCAATGCGAGAGCCATTGGCATTAACGGCGGCGAGGGCACGGACGACATCGCCAATAAGGCGGCTATTGCTGCTGACGTGGATTCCACTTCGACTGCCGTCTCGGTGAGCGGGAGCGCGGCCTTTGACGTCGGAATAAACGTGGAGACCAGCGGTGATGTCACCGGTGCCGCCTTGAGCGATGCGAGCGCCAGGGCAAATGCAGGAGCCATGGGAATCGGCGGCGGCGGCGGAGACGATTCGATCGAGAACGACAGCACGGGGACAATCACTCTCTCCTCGGAGGCGACTGCGACGAGCGTGGCAGTCGGCCTGAATGTTGCGGGGAAGGTCGCTTACAAGAGCGGCGAAGAAGAGGAAGATTCAGAGACTGAGGCCGAGGCCGATGGGAGCAGCATCAAGGGAGCCGCGCTGAGCGATTCGAGCGCCACGGCCAACGCCAACGCCATCGGCATAAGCGGAGGCGACGGCGCAGATAACATCACGAATAGGGCAGCCATCCTTACTGACGTGGATTCCACTTCGACTGCCGTCTCGGTGAGTGGGAGCGCTGCGTTCGATGTTGGTATCAACGTCGATGCCACGGGTGATGTAGCAGGAATGGCGCTGAGCGATGCGAGCGCCACGGCGACTACGGCGACAACCGGGATCGATGGTCGGGTCGGGGATGACACAATTCAAAACGATGCCACGGGGACAATCGTTCTCACGTCGGACGCAGACGCGACGGGCGTGGCGGTTGGTTTGAACGTCTCGGGGAAAGTGGCCTACAAAGGCGACGCCACCGGGAGCGTCTCAGGCGCAGCGTTGAGCGATACGAGCGTCGTGGCCGATGCGGCTGCTGCGGGCATCGACGGCGGCGAAGGCTCCGACGACATCACCAACGATGCGACCATCGCAGCTAGTGCGGGAGCTGATGCGACGGGTGTCTCAGTGAGCGCCGAGGCCGCTGTCGGAGTTGCGTTCAAGGGCGATGCGGAGTTGGACGTTTCCGGCGCCGCGGTGAGCAAAGCCAGTACCACGGCGAATACGGCAGCCGCAGGCATCGACGCGGGCGAAAACGATGACGCGGTGAACAACACCGGCTACATCAGCGTCTCTTCCGACTCCGACGCGACGGGCGTGGCCGCGGGGTTAGACTTTACCGCGGCGGTTGCCATCGAGGGCGACGTAAAGGCGAACGTCGAGGGGGCGGCATTGAACGACGCCAGCGTGACAGCCGCTGCATCGGCCACCGGGATCGATGGCGGCGAGGGCGATGACGCCATCGTCAACGAAAAGGTAGAAGGTGTCGACAACACGGGAAAGATTAAGGCCGTGGCGGAATCCGACGCGGTCGCCGTAGCGGCATCGCTTGATATCGCCGGCACGCTGTCGTTCAAGGGCAACACTGAAGCGGGAGTCGGAGGCACGGCGGTGAGTGACTCGAGCGTAACGGCGAGCGCCGACGCCGCCGGAATTCGTGGCGACACGGGCGACGACGAAATTGACAATGCAGGCGATATCGAGCTTCTGGCGAATTCAGACGCGACGGGAGTGGCTGCGGGTCTGAACGTTGCGGCTGCCCTCACATTCAAGGGCGCCGCTGACGCAGATGTCACGGGTGAAGCGGTGAGCAAGGCCGATGTTGCGGCGAACGCTGAGGGCATCGGAATCGACGGCGGCGAGGGGAACGACATAATCCGCAACGATGGAGACATTACCGTAATGAAGGGTCCGGAAGCAATCGACGCGAGCGCGACGGGAGTGGCCGCCTCTTTGAACATTACGGGTAATGTCGCCATTAAGGGCGTCTCAATGGGCAGCGTATCGGGGTCCGCGATGAGCGAGGCCGTCGTCGACGCAAACGCGGCCGCCACCGGAATCAGCGGCGGCACGGGAGACGACACGATCGAGAATACGGGGGACATCGAGCTTCTGCCGGAATCGGACGGGTTGGGCGTAGCCGCCTCGTTGAATGTCACCGGCAACATGATCGGAGAAGCCTCGGGCTATTCAGGGACCGACTCAAGCGTCACCGCCTCCGCGATCGCTATCGGAATCGACGGCGGCGAGGACAACGATACGATTACCAACGACGGCGCCATCACCCTGATGAAGCAGGAGGAGTGGCAAGACGAAATCGACGCGAATTCGGAGAGTTATGCGGCAAGCCTGGATATCACGGGAACGATGAACGGGAGCACTGAAGGGAAAGCGCTGAGCAAGGCAACGAGCGAAGCGATTGCAACTGCCATCGGAATCGACGGCGGCTCCGGCATAGATGACATCACGAACAGGGCAACGATTTCCGGCGACGTCGATTCCTCTGCAACGGCATTGTCGATAAGTGCGAACATCTCTGTCACTGGCAACGGTGTCGCCGAAGGCGCCGCGTTGAGCGACGCCAGCGCGATGGCAAGTGCGACCGCCAAAGGGATTGACAGCGGCGACGACTCGGACGAAATCGACAATGCGGGCGAGATCGACATGAGCGCTTCTTCAGAGGCGGATTCAACAGCCGTCAGCGTGAGCCTGACGGCATCGATGCGAGGCGTCGCGGAAGGAAACGCCATGGCCGACGGCTCGGCCGAGGCCACATCTTACAGCGCGGGGATTGACGGTGGCGCGGGAAACGACACGATTACCGCCTCGGCCCACAACATCACGACCAACGCCGAGTCCTCCGCGGACGCGACGAGCGTTACCGTCAGTGGAGGGGGTACCGTCGGGCTCACAACGGGCGCATCGGTCTCGGATTCCGGAGCCACTGGAGAAGCATACGCCATCGGCATCGATGGCGGCTTGGGAAATGACACCATCACAACCGCAAGCGAGATTCAGGCAACCTCGAAGGCGAATGCGGACTCGGATGCTACAACGGTAGACGTGAAAATCGGGGCCGGCGTCGTGGGAGGCTATGGTCTGGCGGATTCTTCGGCGACTGCGACGGCAAACTCAACCGGCATCGATGGCGGCGACGGCGCCGACATCATTACGAACACGGGAGATATAACCGCAGGGGCTGATCCGCTGGATCTTGATCCTATGGCGTTGGCGACTGCTGGAAGCACGAACGTGACCGTCGGTGTCGCGGCCGGGCTGAACGGAGGAGATGCCGCATCGAAGTCGACGGCCATCGCGGAAGCGAACGCTCTGGGCATCGGCAGCGGCTCGGGCGCTGACACAATCATCAACGACGGCGCGCTTACCATCGCTGCAAATCCTCTGGATGCCCAACCTCTGGCACACGCAGAGGCCGACAGCACGACGGTCAGTATCGGCATCACAATAGGGGCCAACAATGGAACGGCCGCGTCGGACTCCTCGACCATCGCGAGAATGACCGCAACGGGCATAGACAGCGGGTCGGAAGGCGATACCATAATCAACAAAGGCGCAATTGCGGTGGGGACCGATCCCGAGGTGGCATCGGCGAAAATGGCATACGCAAGCGCCAGCAGCACGACCGTGGACGTCGGTATCACACTGGGGGCCGATCTCGGAGCGACTTCGGCGGAGGCGTCGGCAGTCGCAGAGGCAACCTCCACCGGCATAAGCAGCGGCGGGGGCGATGATTCTATCGTCAACGAAGAGGTAGAGGGTGTTGAGAATAGCGGGGTAATCAACGTAGGCTCCAGCTCCCTCGCCACGTCGAGCGCCACGGCCCACGAGGTCAAGTGCTCATTTGGCGTATCGGACGGGAACGCGCAATCGGGCGCGGCCACTCTCTCAAGCGCAAGCGCTGTGGGAATCGACAGCGGAGCGGGAGTTGACGAAATCTCAACCGAGGGCGCGATGACTGTGAAGGCATTCTCGGAGGGCATTGCCGCAGCCAAGACGAATACTCTCAACTTCTTGAGCGTTGGCGCGAATCTCCAGTCGGCTGAGGCAAACAGCTCGGCGACCGCAGAAGCGCTGGCGCTGGGAATCGACGGCGGCGCGGACAACGATACAATCGCGGCCGAGGGCACGCTGAGCGTCACGGCGGATGCCGATGTGAGGGGCAGCGCCCGCTCATCCGTCATACAAGGCTTGGGACTCGGCGTAAATGTGTTGGAGTCGCAATCCACGGCGGCGACAGAGGCAACCTCGATGGCCGTCGGAATCGATGGCGGCGCCGGGAACGACTTGATCATCAATGACGCAGCGATGTCTCTGACTTCATCCTCCAACGCTGTCACTTCGGCAATTTCGTCGAGCAACAGTGGATTCAATCTGGTTGGAGCCAGCTTCGCCGAGGCAGCGGCCAACGCTTCAACCTCGGTCACAGCCGATGGCACCGGAATTGCGGGCGGCGAGGGAATCGACGAGATTACCAGTAACGAGGCAATTTCGGTTGGCGCCTTTTCGACGGGCATCGTCTCTGCAACGTCGTCGGTCGGCGCCGTTACTTTCGCGGGTTCCGCCGGCGGAAAAGCTCTGTCGGATGCGTCGGCTCGCCTCAAAGCTTCGGCAACGGGAATCGACGGGGGCGGCGCGGATGACACGATTACGAGCAACGACTCTGTTGCCGCGACAGCCGTCTCCAGCGGCACGGTCAGTTCGTCATCGAAAGCGGACGCGGACGTCGTATTCGGCAGCGCCTCGACCAAGACGGTATCGGATTCTGCCGCAGTGGGGGCGGCAGAGGCGGCCGGAATCTCCGGCGGCGAGGGAAGCGATACAATAACGAGCTTCGACTCGGTAGATGCCAGCGCAGAAGCCAATCTTCTTGTCACGGCGTCGTCGGTATCCGTTTCAAATGCCACGTTCGGCAGCGCCTATGCCTCTGCTGCATCCAGAGCCTCTTCCGAGGCGAACACCGAGGCGACAGGGATAAGCGGCGGCGCAGGAAACGACCTCATCCTGAGCGAAGGCGCGATCAACTCGAGGGCGACCTCGACTACCACAGTGCTCCAAACGACTGTGGCAAAGGCAAACGCCACGTTCGGCAGCGCACACACACTGGCCACCTCATCCACGACTGTCACCGGCAGGTCCGCCGCGGCGGGCATTTCCGGCGGCGAGGGCGCTGACATCATCACGAGCGATGGGCCGATCACCGTCGAATCAGGCAACACAGTGAACACGGGAATCTTTGTCAAGAGCAGCAGTGGACCGGCCAAACTGGACGCGCGGACACTCGCCGTCCTTCACGCGGCGGGCATCGACGCGGGCGCCGACAACGACACCATCGAAAGCACGGACACGATTCTCGTGAAGGGCGTCCCGCGGATCAACTCATTCACTCGCAACTTCGGCAGCAACGTCCAGGGCCGCGTGGGCGTCAATCTGACGAGCGATGTAAAGGGAATCATTGGCGGCGGGGGCGACGATACGATCGTCAGCGAGGGAGATATTCTGGTCCTTGCAGGAAGCCCGGAGACCGAGTCAACGGTGACCGGGGATTCCGCGGGAGGGTCTAACACATTTACCGACGCCGCGCTCATTGGAGAAGACGCGGATGAGCTGGTAGGAAAATGGATTCGCGTTCCCGGGGACGGGACTCCCGACTTCATCACGCGTGTGGAGGCATTCGATTCCGCTACGGGTGAGATGACGTTACGAGACGCAATAGAATACGACCTTGCGGCAGGAGCTGCGTACACCCTGCTCGACTTCGGCAGCAAGACGCCCGACGTAGCTACGTTGAGCATTACGGTCGGCGGCTATGTCGCCGTCGATGCCTCTACGACGGCCTCCGTGAATGCCACGGGGATCGACGGAGGCGACGGTTACAACGACATCACGAATGTAGCGCCGGTTTTGGTCAGGGCGCGCAACGCCATTCAGGCGGGCAGCGTCACCGTTGCCGGAAACATTAATGCGGACATGAACACCGAAGCCGCAGCGAACGCCGTCGGCATCGCCGGGGCCGACAGAGCGGTTCAATCGAATGTCTTCGACGACAGTGAAGCGGGAACAACGTCGTTCATCGACAAGGGGCTGATAGGCGAGGACCCCAACTCGATCGTGGGAAAACAAATACGTGTCGATACCGGCGCATCCGCGGGTTTCGTGACGGTTGTGGAAGCGTACGATGATCTCACGGGCGCGCTCACGCTGCGCGATCCGATCCCGGCAGGAGGCATTGCCGGCGGGGATGCATACACGTTGCTGAGCGAGGGAACCGCCGCGGTCACGAACCTGGGCGAAATCGATACCGAAGCGGGCGCGACCATAGACGCCAGCAATTGGTACATCAGCTACTGGGGCGATGCGAATGTCGAGACCATGGGTCGCGCGCAAGCATCTTCCGATGGCATGCTCGGCGGGGACCTTAACGATTCCTTTGTGAATTTCGCGCCTATTATCGCGCGTTCGACGGCCTCCGTTTCGTCGACGGAGCGAGTAACGGCCGATTTCGGCAGCGAAATCCAGCAAGAAATATCCTTTGAGGCCGTCAGCGATTCCAGAGGAATATCCTCCGGGGCCGGGGACGATACAGTCATCAACACGGAAGGCACACTGGTCGACGTTGAAGCCGCCTCCGTCGCCGATGTCTCGGGCGTAACGACCACCTGGACGGATCCCTTCCTTCCAGAGCAGGCAACAACCGTGAACCTGTCCGACGCTCTGGCCGATTCGACTGCCGTGGGGCTTGACCTAGGGACGGGAAACAATACCGCATACAACTATGGCGACCTCCGGATAGTGGCCGACGCGGCTGCCGGAGCGACCGCGATATCCGACTTCGGCCTCTTTAACGAAACCAATGCGGACGCCGATGCCACTGCCATAGCGACAGCATCGGGAATCTCTGCCGGAGACGACGACGAAGTGTCCAACAGCGGGCTCATCGATGTGGACGCGAGCGCCGCGGCAACCTCATTCGCCCAGGGCTCCAAGGTCGGCGGAGACGGACAGTCGGCCGCCACCGAAGATAGCTCGAGCGGATCGCACACATTCATCGACGAATCGCTTATACCTGAACAGGGCGAACTCCCGATTCCGATCGTAGGGAGATGGGTACGCTTCCTCTCGGGCAATAACCTGGACTTCTACACACTTGTGGTGGCGTTTAACCCTGATACGGGCGAACTCACCCTGCTCAATCCGCTCCCGGCAAATCTGTCGGAAGGCGATCTGTACACGTTCTCACTCGCCAGAGACGGCAGCTCGACGTCGGTCGCAACGGCTACTGCAACCGGCATTGACCTGCACGACGCTGGCAACGACGCGGTGGTGGAGAACGATGCGGAAATCCGTGTGAAGGCGTTCGCCGAGGCCGACACAACCGCCAAGGCCTTTGGCGGACAGGTGAGTGCGCAGAGCAGGGCCTCTTCAGAAGCGTGGGGCATCCGAACGGGCAGCGGAGAGGATGTGATCCGGAATACGGAGCTCATCGACGTTGAGTCCGAAACGATCACACAGACCTCGGGCTCGAGTGCAACGGAGACTTCCACGGCGACCGGGATAGAGGCCGGCGATGGAAACGACACTGTTGTGAATGAGGGGGACATCATCGTTACGGCCACGGCTTCATTAGAGGATAGCGCACATGCCGTGGGGATCGAAACGGGCGAGGGCGATGATGTCGTCATCAATAGCGGCAGCATCCATACTACGGTGGTAGAGGATGGCGTATCGGGAACCGGAATCGGGATCAGTTCAGGCGGTGGCAACGATCAGCTTTTCCTCACCGGAGACTCGTTTGTGGACGGCGCCGTAGAAATGGGTGCCGGCGATGACGCGCTGACCTTTGCCGATAATGCGGTTGTCACGGGTGACGTAATGGGCGGTCTCGGCGTCGACTCAGTGATACTTGCCAATGAGAACACGTTCACGGTATCCCACCTCTCGGATGTCGAGCGGTTCTGCTTAAATCATGGGACGCTTGAAGTCAATGAGAGCTACAGTCTTTTCTCCAATGCGAACAGTGGCCTCCTGCAGTCGGAGATCAACTATCTGGGAATGTATTCGGGTCTGTTGCGCGTCAACGGAGACGCAGGGTTGGACGGAACGGTTGAGGTTATAGCTTCACCATATGCCTACGTGGACGGCGACACGTTCGACATACTGGAAGCAAACGACATCCTCGGCACATTCGCCACTGAAGTTCTGCCCGGCCCGACTCCACTGCTGAGCTTCGACCTCGATTACCTGTCCGATCCCGACATAGTACAGGTGCAAGTCGCCGTCGAGAGCTTCACCACGGTGGCCACGAATCCGGTTGAAATGGCGATAGCACGATACCTTGACATGATTACCCCTTCGGCCACCGGCGACCTGTCGCACATGATCGGGACCATACAGCTCATGGAAGACCCAGACTTCGGTACTACTTTCTCGAGCCTGAGCCCGGACTCCTACGACGGCTCAACGATAACCACATTTGAGGTTACTCGACAGTACACAGAGGCCGTGCAGCAGCGTTTGAGGAACCTGCGGTACGTTTCTCCGGCGAGTGGCGCAGCGATGCAGGCGAAACTGCCGACGCTGCTGCTGGCCTATAACGGCTCGAGCGCAAGCATCGGAGGCCTCATAAGAGCCAAAGAGCGGGCGCCAAACCGATATAGCGCGTGGATTGAGGGATTCGGCCAGACGGGCGACCAGGACGAGGACGACAGCTTTACCGGTTTTGATTACGACACGGCGGGCATCGCGCTCGGCTTCGACTATGGCTTCAACGAGAATCTAATCGCCGGAGTCAGCCTGTATAACGCCTCCACGGATGTCGACCTCGACAACGGCGCCGGAAACGGCGATATCGAAAGCATCGGGGTATCGATTTACGGCACCTATTTCACCGAACACTGGTATGTTGACACCGTACTTTCCTACGCGGCTCAGGACTACGACAACAAGCGTCTCGTTCTGATCGACTCGGAGCGGCGCATCGCCACAAGCGACCACGATGGCGATGCGTATTCTGCGTTTATCGAAGGCGGATACAACTTCAACCTGAATCGGTGGGTTGTCGGACCGTTTGCGTCCTTGCAGTACATTTACCTGGACGAAGACAGCTTCCATGAAAGCGGCGCCGGCGGTGTGAACTTGCAAGTTGATGACCGCCAGACGCACGATCTCGTTTCGGAATTGGGAGTGCGCGCCGCACGTGTGTTCGAACTGAATGACGCCAGTCTCATATCTGAAGTAGGGGTGGCGTGGAGTCACAACTTTAACGTCGATGACCGCGACATAACAGCTTCATTCGTAGACGCTCCGGGAACGTCGTTCACGGTGGAAGGCCCGGATATCGATGACGGCGTCATCGTGGACGCGGGTCTCACCTTTGTCCACAAGAGCGGATGGAGCACCGCGCTCAAATACATCGGTGAATTCCGGGATGATTTCGAGTCCCATGGCATAATCGGCCAAATCCAGTACGTGTTTTAGCGAGAATTCATCATAGGTACCAGGCGCCCCAAATTCTCGATTCTTGGACGCGGCTATGGCATCGCAATTTCGGGCAAGGAATTGCCGCCGTCAATGACAACGTGCGTGCCTGTGATATAGCTCGACTCGTCGGAAGCGAGGAACGCGGCTAACTCTCCAATCTCCAGAATATTCCCGAGCCTGCCCATCGGGATTGTGCCTGCTATCATATCCAAGACCGCGTCTGGATCGTCCGGACTGAACTTTCTTGCCTCATTCTCCACCATTGGCGTTCGTATCATGCCCGGACAAATTGCGTTCACCGTGATGTTGTCCTTGACGACTTCGAGAGCGAGCGCTTTGGTGAATCCCCACAAGGCGGCCTTGGTCGTTGCATATGCCGTCTCCCCCAAGTTTGCGACCATCGCGCCTGTCACCGACGACATGATGACGATCCGACCATACTGGTTCTGTTTCATGTTGGGAAGGACAGCCTTCGTGCAGTTCCACACGCCCTTGACGTTGACATCCCACTGAAAATCCCTCACCTCATCAGTCATTTCGAGAAAGGGAACCATCCGAGTCACCCCGGCATTGTTGCAGAGGACGTCTATCCTGCCGAATTTCGCGATGACATCATCGGCTGCCTCTTTGCATTGTTCGAAGTTTCTCACATCCACTTTATAAGAGGTTGCTTCGTGCCCACCCGATTGTATCGACTTGGCCGTCTCGTGGACTTGTTCCGAAATATCCCACAGCACGACGCGCGCGCCGTGCTTAGCCATTACTCTCGCGATGCCTTCGCCGTTTCCCATTGCGGCGCCGGTGATTATTGAGATTCTTCCGTCCAGCTTCCCCATTGACCTTTATCCTCCTTTTCGCATGGCAAGACTTTGCGGCTCGAGCAGTTTGTGTGCCCAGATGATATCAAAAGGACTCAAAGAAAAACAAGAGACACTGACTGAGACGAGCAGGGGCAAGAAGTCGGATGCGACCCCGAGTCGAGGTGTGGTTTCACGATAGAGGACAGCTATGAATCATCGTCCGGTCCACATGCTCGCAACCGGATAACAACCGGCAAATGGTCACTGCATAGACGATAGAAATCCAGGTTGCTCGGAGCAATACCGCGCACATCAATGACCTGCGGAGTATCGATCATCTCGGATGTCGCTTGTTCATCGAGAATGAGTATATGATCGTACAGGTTAGTGGTCAGTTCGCCCTCGCTATTCAAAGTCGATCCTGCCCCTCGGGTCTTCACCAGCACGTCCACGACTTGCTGGAGATTTGCCGGCACCAGGTTGAAGTCTCCGGCAATAATGATATCGCGCTCGCTGGGACGGGCAGCCTCCATTGCCGCGAACACATCGTCAATGTGGTCCACCTCGGCCTTTGTCTCGCTGACATCTCCGCCTTCGCCGCGAGCCTCATAGGCGGCGAGCAGGAAGTCAATGCCGGCAGATGCCTTATTCATCGGGGCCTTGAAGCATCCAAACGCAGGTTCGCGGGAAAAGTAGTCAGGACCCGAATCCATTCCGCTTCCATCATTATCTTTATAGTAGACGAGACGGTCCCCCTTAGCGCACGGACACACGACGGCAGAGCGGTACAATATGGCATAGTACTTGGAATTCCCAGAGGTGGTATTGGGGCGGGGCGAGTTGGTAATCATACCGGCCCAGCCTGAGCCCAATGCGCCAAGCAAAGCGTTGTAGCCCGGATGTTCTCCCTGCACTTGCATCACGCCAGTGACCGCCAGCACATCAAAGTTAGCTTCTATGACTTGAGCGATGAGCTGAAAATCAGCCGAAGTTCCATCAGCCAGTCTCGTGATATTCCAGGAACCTACCCGAATCACCTCACCACTTGCTTCGGCATCGGAGAGGGGTTGGGCCCATGCTTTGCTTACATATCCGGGCACTCCATTGTCGAGCCTTATGTAATACCAATAGGGAACGCTCTCAATGAGCTCTGCCGATTCGTTCCGCCGCAGTCGTCCGACAGCAGGGCTGTCGATACTTGGCCGGTGCCGGACCTTGACATGAGTCATCACTTGATTGTTTGGGATAATCCTTTCGGCGCTGGCCGGGATTACTCCCAAGAGGAGTACGAGCAATATGACGGGAAAGAGACAAAACAGAGACTTCGATTTGGCGCTCATCGGTGATCCCCTCCATACCGGACCATTCGGTTTTGATCCAAGTATAGAACATCGCGGTTCGCGGTTCAAGAAAAAAGGCAGGGCAAGAACGAAACTCTTACTCTCTGAGAACGATATTTCAGCGACCTTCTGGATAATGTCTTGGGTTCGAGGTACCCGAAAAAGTCGAGCTTGCGTCCGGCTCTCGACCCACCATGCAAGAACTCCATCGCTTCGAAATCTCGCGATGAATCCGGCTCAGGGTTCCACATCTTTTTCCATCAGCTCGATGGTTATCCCATCCGGATCGCGCATGTACACGCAGAGGCCGCCGCCAAGATTATAGGGCTTACTGTTCGACGCAACGCCGTGTTCCTTCAGCTTTTCGTATAGCTCCATCAGATTGTCAACCAAAAGAGCAACATGAATTATCCCACCATCGCATTGGCGATAATCCTTCGAAAATGAGCTTGACGCCGGTTTGTAGTACTGGAAGAGTTCCACTTCGTCCTCGCCACACTTGAGCGCGACGATTCTCACCTTCGCATTTTCGAGGCCCGTAATATCGTCGAGGACCGCCCCCTCGAATTCAACGTCGCTCATGACCTCAAGCCCGAGAAGGTCGCGGTAGAAACGAAGCGAGACCTCCATGTCATGCACCCCGATGCCCGGGTGATGAAATCCCTTGATCATGATATCCTCCTTATTGTATATCCGTTCCTGAAAAGGGGCACATTGGATTATAACCTCTCGGCCGGATGGTTTCAATTGACACGATGACGCCCCGCCGGGAACGCCCAATGCTTTTGGCCAATCCGGCCGAGTGCCTTAGCTTTTCGGCGTGCTGATTCCAGCGAAAGTGTCGACCGATCAACGGCGAAAGCCTCATAATCATATCAGATCGCATATCGCTTTTTGATTACGTTCCCCGCGCATCCGAGGTTAGGGTCGCCGCGACATGAGGCAGCGCTATGCTTTAAGATTAACTTGGTAACCGGTAGTGTCGGTGGGGGCGGGCCAACGAACCGCCGATGGAAGCAAACGAACCGCCAATTGTCTGCCTCCATCGGCAGTTCAACATGAATTCTTATGTCAGCATTTCACCCGCCATTTTATCGCATGGGCAGAGTCGTTCCCGGCGTTGGGGGTAGTTGCGGCATTATCTGCTTTGGGAAGTCACCGGTGAGGGTCGAAAGGAATTCGACGATGTTACTCGCCTCATCGTCACTCAAGTCTCTATTCAACTGAGTCTTCCCCATGACAAGGACTGCCGTATGCAGGTCTTGAACGGAGCCATTGTGGAAGTAAGGCGCCGTCAGCTCAATGTTTCTCCATGTTTGCACAATCCATCGATGCTTGTCCTCGTCTTTCTTGGTGACTCTATACCGGCCCAAGTCGGCGAGGAGATGGTAGTCGGTCACATAGTGGTTATCTGTAAACGTAGGGAATGTCTGGAAGAACCCTTGCCCCATTGGCTGTGAAGGCCCGCTGAAGTTGGGTCCGTTGTGGCAGGCGACGCAGCCCACTGACCTGACCAGCTCCATGCCTTTCTGTGCTGCGGGTGATATGGCCTTCTCGTCGCCTTTCAGGAAGCGGTCAAAAGGACCGTTTGGAGTGATCAATGTTCGCTCGTATGAGGCGATGGCGTTGGCAATATTCTCGACTGTGACGGGGTTCTCACCGCCGAAGACTTTTTCGAATTCGACGACGTAACCCGGAATCTGTTTGATGTTGCCGAGAAGTGTATCCGGGTTGGTACCCATTTCGACAGGATTGAACAACGGCCCCGTCGCCTGTTCTTCGAGACTTGATGCTCGGCCATCCCAGAATTGCGCGGTCTTAAAGGCTGCGTTCCACACCGTTGGGTCCTGGCGGTCACCATCAATCTTTCCAAAGACACCCACAGGAACATCGAGGTTGCTCGTTCCGCTGGACATTACGTTATGGCAAGATTGGCAAGAGATGGTCCCATTTATGGAGAGACGTGAATCAAAGTAGAGCTGCTTCCCGAGCTCAATCTTTGCCGGGCTCATGACATTGTTTTCAGGAATCGGCGGCGTTTCGGGTAATGCTTCAAAACCCGACGTGTCCGGTTTGGCCTGCTGAACCGCTTGCGCTGTTTCGGGCGTGAGCTGTTCGGCCTCAACTGCAGTGAACTGCGCACAAGCCAACACAGTCCCGACAGCAATCGCGATGAAAAACGCCAACATCATTTCATGTTTCCTCATGCCTGCACCTCCACACGTTGACTCTCTCCCTGTTGGGGTTTGACGCAAGTCGATAACATCATGTTCCTTAGCTCTCGCTCGCCAAGAATGATTCCGCTCCTACATCTAGAAATGGTCAATCACGACCTCGCCCGTCGGGGACTCAGACAAGACGGGAAAAGTAAATCGGCAGAAATGAACGATACGTACAGACAAATTCTTCCCTCTCTTTTGGCTGGTTCGGAGTATGGCAATGCCATCATCAGATATAGGCCAAAAGAACTATGTACTTGATTGTCCTTGATGTCAAGTCCACCCCCGGTTGCGCCGCTGGATCTTTGGGCGAGTCGTCGGAAACTCGGGTTGCTTTCTCGCGGATATAGTTTCCTGCTTGCGGAATGGTGAAACGTTTGCTATGGTTGTCTTTGCGGCACTTTCATAAGCGATAGCCGCACGTAACCTAATGTTTGACGCGCTTTTTCACCCAAGAAAGTCGATTGTGTAAGTACGCGTACTGCTGATTTTGGTCATGCCAGTATTTGCTGCAAGATCAGGTATATCCGTGTATGCAACAAACAGCGGAGGATTCAAACATGTGGATGAGGCAAGGGATGGGAGAAGTGGGCCACACGAATGACATGTGTGACCGGAGGGTGAGGAAATGATAAAAGCCAAGAGGTCCGTCGTCCTGATTGTCAGTCTTTCTCTAGCACTTGTGGTTGGGGTTGCGACTATTGTTCTTTCCGCCGAAGTCGCGCCGCCTTCCAAAGAGGGTTCTCCTGATAAGGGGAAGGCAATATTCGAGCAGAAGTGCACCGTGTGCCATACCATTGGGGGAGGGAAGAAGATGGGGCCGGACCTCAAGGGAGTGACGGAAAGG
>CAZSKP010000032.1:0-50023 GCA_964607485.1 uncultured bacterium
CTTGTGGCCTATCATCAGGTAGTTACCTAGCACGCCCTGAGGGACTTGAACCCCCAACCTTCTGATCCGTAGTCAGACGCTCTATCCAATTGAGCTAAGGGCGCATCCAAACAAAAACGGCGGAGAGGGAGGGATTCGAACCCTCGATAGGAGTTTAAGCCCCTATAACACCTTAGCAGGGTGCCGCCTTCAACCAGCTCGGCCACCTCTCCCGGCGTTTTAAGCGCTCGTTTCGGCTGTCATGTGGCGGAGGGCGAGGGACTCGAACCCCCAAGCCCGAAGGCGCCGGTTTTCAAGACCGGTGCATTACCAATTATGCTAGCCCTCCCCGCCTCGCGAAAGCGCGTAAATTTTCGGCTCTCACGCAATTATAGCAGATGCCGATTTTGCTGTCAAACAACGTTTCCGGACTGTTCGTGAGCTATCCTGAAGGATTTTCGGTAGGACTTTCCAGATAATTCGGGCAGAGGGTTGTCGGGGGACGACTGGAAGCCGCTGGGGGTCTTGTCGGCCAACTATCTCATCAGGAGGGGGCCCATGTCGGGCCCGCGATTGGCGGAGAATTTTTGGGCTCGGCTGGCTATTTCGGCGGCGAAAATCCACTTTCTCAACCGGTCCCGTTCCGTCCTGCTGACATCGACGAAGTCGATTCCCGTTTGGAAGGCGAATCGGTCATTTGAGTCGTTCTTGGAAATCCATACCACCTTGCCCGCCTTCTCACCAAAGCCGAGCTCGCGGAACAGCGGCAGCTCAAACTTGACGATCTCTCCGATCTTGAGGGCCATGTTGGTTGAGATTCTCATGCCGCCTTCGCTTATGTCGAGGACTTCGCTTTCTATGCTCACGGTGATCTTGCCCGAAATCGCCTTCCGGAAGAATCGCCGGCTTTCTATCGACCTCTGTTCTCCGACCAAGACGCTTTCGAGCTTCGAGACCAGAATCGAGGGATCGAACGGTTCGGCTATTATGTCGTTTATCCCCGAATGGAATGCGGCTTCGACCTCTTCGCGCGAGATGCCGTGACTCAAGAGGATCAGTTGCACTTTCGAGGCTGCATATTTCTCGCGTATCTTCTCGGCCAGCCGAAACACGCTGGTCTTGCCGGGCTCGTGACTGATGATTACCATCTTGGCGTTCAGGCTCGCGAGTTTTTCAAGCAATTCGACGGAGCTGGACACCGCGACCATCTGATGTTGGATGTTCTTCAAGGCCGATACGATCGCCCCATAGAGAATCTTCTGAGGAATATGACAGAGAACGGGCGGAGCAGTTTCACCCGGCTTCGCAGATACGGCGGATGATGTCTGTGCAGCGCGGGGTTCGTTCTTCCACTGCTCGAGATCGTGTATGAGCGCGCGCGCGTCGAGGTATCTCTGGTCGGGATTCTTCGCGAGCATTTTGCGAATGATCTTGACTATCTTCGGAGAGAACTTTACCTCCTGCTCGCTCGGAAATCTCGGCGTCTCCATCAGATGGCTTTTTATGATCTCGGCGGGGGAGTCGCCCTCGAACGGGGGCCTGTCCACAATCATTTCATAAAAGATGATGCCGAGCGAGTAGATGTCCGTTCGCTGGTCGAGGAAACCTTCTCCGCACTGCTCGGGCGACATGTAAATGGGTGTGCCGACGAACGTGAGTGTGTCCTCATTGGTATTGCCCGATACCATCTTGGAGATGCCGAAGTCGGCGACAAGCACGCGGCCGCTCGAGGCGACCAGGATGTTGCTCGGTTTCAGGTCTCGATGGACAATGCCCCGTTGGTGTGCGCATTCGATGGCCTCGCACACCTGCAGCACGTATTCCACCGCCTCGTCAACTTCCATCCGACCCCTCTCTGTCAGTATCTGCGCAAGGGAGATGCCGTCCACGTATTCCATCGCCAGAAACGGAATGCCCTCGTATTCGCCGACACTGTAAATCTGGACGATATTGGGATGATGAAGCCTGGCCAGCGCCCTTGCCTCGCGGTTGAACCTTTCAGCGAAGTTGGGCCTGTCGGCACATCGAGGGTTGGGTATCTTCAGAGCGACGTCGCGTTCGAGCTCGGTGTCGAAGGCACGGTACACCGACGCCATCGCGCCGTGACCGATGAGGTCCATCACGTGGAAATTCTTAATGTGCTCGTCGATGAGATGTTTCTCTTTCAACGCCAAGACATTACTCCTTGCGAGCACGAACCGGTTTTTGGATATAGTTCACTGGCTTTCGACTATGCAAGCATCGTACCAAATGGGAATCGGCCATTCCCGGGCGTCGTAACTTTCAATTTATTCTGGCGGTTATGCACAGAAGGGCGGGGGTCTCACATCGCCCCGGACTGACGAAAAATGTCACTATTGTCTGAAACCGCGCAGGCGGCGCGTGCGCTCCGGTTGCCGGTTCCTGTCTCTTTGTAGTATCATTGCCACAGGCGGTCGAGGGTGTTAAGATGTTGTCGTGGTTGAGATTGCCCGTTTGAACTCCCGAGAATAGGGCAGGGAGGCGTACCCCAGCCGCCTCTGTCTGGAAAACGAAAGCGTTGGATTTCGGAGGTGATTTGTCATGACTCCCCGAGAGCGGACTCTCCGCCGGGCCGACTTCTGGAAACCGGCCGAGGACGATGAGCTGGACTGTTTCTTGTGCGGCCACCGGTGCCACATTTCAGCCGGAAAGCGAGGCGTGTGCGGAGTTCGCGAGAACAGCGAAGGCGTCCTCTACAGCTTGGTGTACGGGAGGGTCATCGCGGAAAACGCCGACCCGATCGAAAAAAAGCCGCTGTACCACTTTCTGCCGGGAACGCGTTCGTATTCGATCGCCACGCCGGGATGCAACTTCCGCTGCGGTTTCTGCCAGAACTGGCACATCTCTCAGGCGCGCGGCAAGCTGGATGACTATCCGGCACATTATGTGGAGCCGCGCGAGATAGTGAGCGGCGCGCTTCGCACCCGATGCGCCAGCATCGCATACACCTACACCGAACCGACGATCTTCATGGAATACGCGCTCGACACCGCCAGGCTCGCGAAAGAACAGGGGCTGAGGAATGTGTTCGTCACGAACGGATATGAGACGGCCGAGGCCGTCGAGGCCATGCGCGGGCTGATAGACGCCGCAAACATCGACCTGAAATCATTCTCCGACGATTTCTATCGCTCCGTCTGCCACGGCAGGCTGCAGCCGGTGCTCGACACGATTCGAAGAATGCATGAGGCAGGCATACACGTCGAGGTCACGACGCTGCTCGTTACCGCGCAGAACGATTCCGACGAAGAGATGGAGCAGATTGCGTCATTCATCGCCGGAATTTCGCCCGACATCCCCTGGCACATCTCCCGGTTTCACCCCGACTATCAGGTGCTCGACACAATTCCCACCCCCATCGGCACAATCGAGCGCGCCGTCCGTATAGGCGAGGGCAAAGGGCTCCGGTTCATCTACGTCGGCAACGTGCCCGACACCGGCCGGCAGCACACTCGATGTCCGGAATGCGGCGAAACCGTCATCCGGCGGTCACTCATGCGGGTGACGGAGCAAAGGCTCAAGGAGGGCGTATGCGGCAACTGCGGCGCGACGCTCCCCATAGTTCTTTCTTAGCGCTTTGGCATCGCGACCATTCCAGCGCAGACACTCACCCTCCAACGTCTTGCCGAGATGCTCAGACCTCGCCGCACAGCGATTGGTAAAGTGACCTCGGATAATGTATACTGCTGCATTAAGGGGGTGAACAAGTGAGCGCAAGACCGCCTGGCAATCCTGATAGTCGCAGCGGGAGCGACGTGCTGAGAATGGTGGAGAGGCTGCTCTTGGGCGACGGTGGCGACTGGTTTTCTCAGAGGCGCCTCACTCGGAGGAACGCTCTGAAGGCGCTCGGAGTGGTATCCGCATCCGGCCTCATGAGTCTCGCCCTTGGTGATATTGTCAGCGCTGCGCCGCCCAAGACGAAGAGGCCCAATATCATTTTCATATTGAGCGACGACCATCGCTGGGACTATTTGAGCTGTCTCGGCCATCCATTTTTGAAAACGCCGAACATGGACCGCTTGGCCAGCGAAGGCGTGCTCTTCTCGAATGCCTTTGTCACTACTTCGCTGTGCAGTCCCAGCAGGGCGAGTTTCCTCACGGGACAATATGCGCATACGCACGGTGTTCGGAACAACCTGACGGTCTGGAAGAACGAGAACGTCACCTTCATGGAGCTTCTGAAACAGGCGGGCTACGACACCTCGTTCATCGGAAAATGGCACATGCCCGGCCGACTGCCTGAGTTGAGGGGCGTTGACCAGTTCATCACGTTCACCATTCAGGGCGGGCAGGGCAGGTATTTCGACTGTCCGCTCATCGTGGACGGAGCGGAGGTGCCGTCTCGGAAGTCTTACATCACGGAGGAACTCACCGACTACGCTCTTGAATTCATCGAGAGGGAGCGGGAGAATCCTTTCTGCCTGTATCTCTCTCACAAAGCGGTTCATCACCAGTTCCTTCCGCCGCCGGAGCTGGCTCACCTCTATGATAACGTCAAGCTGCCGCTCCCGAAGGAGGCGGACTCCTGGATTACCATGACCAATGGGAATATGTACGCAGGCCTCTTCGGACCTCTGGAGCATCACTGGCGGAACTACTGCGAGGCGCTTGTGGCACTCGACCAACAGATAGGAAGGGTGCTCGACAAGCTTGACGAGATGGGCATCGCCGAGGATACCATCGTAGTGTATGCGGGCGACAACGGCTACTTCTGGGGGGAACATCGGCTCGTGGACAAACGATGGCCATACGAGGAATCGATTCGCATCCCCTTCATCGTCCGCTATCCTGGATTGATAAGGGACCCTGGTCGAAAGGCCGAGCAAATGGTGCTGAATATCGACCTTGCTCCCACCCTGCTCAGCGTGGCGGGCGTGCCGATTCCCGGAAACATGGAGGGCGAAAGCTTCGAACCCGTACTGCTGTCAGGGGAGGCGCCGGGCAGAAAAGCATGGCTCTACGAGTACTTCAAGGAGTTTCCCTATAATGTTCCTGAGCATAAGGCCGTGAGAACGGAGACCCATATCTACATCGACTACGCAGGCGAAAGGCGCTCGGAACTCTATGATTTGGTGAAAGACCCGCGCGAGATGCGCAACCTCATCGACAGCCCCGAGGGGAAACCCCTGGTGCCGGAACTCAAGAAGATGCTAAATGACCTGAGCGAAGGAAAGAAATTGTGAAGACGAGCTTTGTGAAGAGAACTGTGGTACCGGTGAGCATCGTCCTTTTCACGATGGCGGCTACATCCGTCATCTACAATTACTCCTGGCGAATCAACAACGTAACCCTTCAATGGATAGTCGCCAATGTTTCGGCGGTCCTGTTGTTTGTCAGCATCGGGTTCGGCGCGCTCGTGATTTACCCCGTGGCCTTCTTCCGGGGAGCAGGCACGGCAGAGAGGATCATTGCGTCGCTCGTGACCCCGATAGCATGGGACATCAAGGAAATCGTCAGGGTCAGCCAGTACTTCACATATCCCGAAGCCCTTTACTATGGCATAAACCAGGTCTTTCTCCTGAGCATTTTCGGGGCGTTCGCTCAGATGGGATTGTGCGAGCTCATTTGTCGGTGGCGGCTGAGCAAGAGAGGCGAAGGACCAGCCAGGGTCTTTTCTGCGATTCCTGTGATTTCCATCCTCTTGGGGCTCGGCGCGTTCTATGTCATTCTTATTTGGGGAGTAGGCGTCCATTTCTTCTATATCTATGTGGAAGGCTACAAAGCGCTATTCCACTAACGTTCGATTGCCAATCCCGCTGCCGTATCGTTCATGGAGTCGCCGTGGAGAGACGTGAATTCATAAAGGCCGTCTCGAAGGTCACCGCGGCCACTGTCTGGATGAGCATGGGGCCCTCGGTCTCGTGCAGTCCGGCTGGGCCGTCGGTGGAAAGCGGTGACAGGCCGAACATAGTACTCCTTGTCGCCGACGACCTCGGATGGAAGGACCTCGGCTGCCTCGGCAACAGGGACATCAGCACCCCTAACATCGACGAATTGGCCGAAGGCGGAATCCGACTCACCAATGCGTTCGTCGCGGCTTCGAGTTGCTCGCCGAGCCGGGCCAACATCATCACCGGGCAGTATCCTCACACGAACGGAGTCACCGGCCTGACCCATATCCACAAGCGCCTGATGCTTTCGCCTTTCAAGACCACCCTGCCCGATGTGCTGGCCGAAAACGGTTACATTACCGCGATAGAGGGCAAGTGGCACGTCGCTCCCTACTTTCCCACCGGCTGGTACGGATATCAAGAGCGGCTGAGCGGAATCCTCCCGAAAGATTTCTGGATCAGGTCGGCGGACAAGGCGCTGAGATTCATAGAGGAAAACAGAAACCGGCCATTCTATCTTGAACTCAACTACATGGATACCCACCGCGACGATTATGGTGAGTTTCAATTCGCGGACGGCTTTCCGGTTGACCCGGAACAGATAGATGTGCCGGACTACTACGCGTTGCCTGACTGGCCGGAGATACGGACCGAGGTGGCGAAGTATTACAGCAATGCGTCGAAGATGGACAGGATGATTGGGGACGTTCTGCGCAAGCTCGACGAGCTGCAGCTCAGCGAAAACACCCTCGTGTGCTTCGTCAGCGACAACGGACCGCCGTTCCCGGGCAACAAGATGACGCTGTACGACCGGGGAATCGGAACGCCGCTCATCATGCGCTGGCCGGGCAGGATTCCCGCCGGAGGGGTGAACGACGACCTCGTGAGCACCACTGACATCATGCCGACGCTTCTTGAGGCCGCCGGATGTCACGTTCCCGAGGGCGTGCAGGGCAAATCCATGCTCTCGCTGGCCGAAGGCACAGCCGCGGGGTCGCTGCACGATGCGGTCTTCGCCGAGATGACGTATCACGTCAACTATCTCCCCATGCGAGCAATCCGCACGACAAGATGGAAATACATCAAGAACTACTCCGACGACGCGGTCGGACTCGATCAGTGTGCCCACATGGAATGGGCTCACCGACTCTGCGAGCTGCCCGGCCAGGGCTGGATCAGGCCGCGCGTGCCGGAAGAGCTCTACGACCTCGAGAACGACCCGAACGAACAGCGAAACCTCGCCGAAGCCCCGGCCTTCAAGGAGGAGTTGGAAAGGTTGAGGAATCGTCTTGCCCGGCATATGCGCGAGACCGGAGACCCATTCCTGGGAAAGAGCTTCGAGCACAACTATTCGGAGAAGGATTTCACGTGGGAAGCCGGCAAGCGCTACGATTGAAGCTCATCCCTCAGAACGGCTGTCATGCACATCGTTGACTGGCTCATTGTAGCGGCATATTGCGTCCTGGCGCTGGCAATCGGCCTGCTCCTCGCCCGGCGCGCCGGCAAGAGCATGAGCGATTTTCTCCTCTCGGGCCGAAACCTTCCGTGGTGGCTCGCCGGGACGTCGATGGTCGCGACCACCTTTGCCGCCGACACGCCGCTTGCCGTCACGGGAATAGTCCGCACGAAGGGCATCGCGGGGAACTGGTTCTGGTGGAACCTCGTGATGAGCAGCATGCTTTGGGCGTTCTTCTATGCGCGCCTATGGCGGCGGACCGGCCTGCTGACGGACGTCGAGTTCCTGGAGCTTCGCTACTCGGGCAGGCCCGCCGCGTTCCTGCGCGGCCTGAAAGCCGCCTACTCCGCCATTCTGATCAATTGCATCGTCATGGGCTGGGTCATTCTCGCGATGACGAAGATAGGCACGGTCGCGCTCGGCCTGACAGGCGTCGACACGCTGCATGTGCCGATTGCGGGCATCGAAATTGCGCCCGACACGGCGCTGACATTTTCACTCATCGCGTTGGCGCTCGCATACTCAGTGCTTTCGGGACTGTGGGGCGTGGTGGTCACCGATTTCGTCCAGTTTGCGATGGCGATGTTCGGTTCGATAGCGCTCGCCGTGATCGCCGTCCGCCGTATCGGCGGGATCGGACACATCAGGCCGATGCTCGATGGAGCGGCTGCCGCACCGCCGTCGGTTCTGAGGTTCGCTCCGGAGCCGGGGGCAGGCGAGCTGGCGCTCATCACGTTTGGCGTGTACTTCGGGGTGCAGTGGTGGGCGTTGCGAAACGCCGACGGCGGCGACTATATCGGCCTCAGAGCGATGGCCTGCCGGGATGAAAAACACGCACGGCTGGCGATACTATGGTATAGCTTCGCCCACTACGTGCTCAGGCCGTGGCCGTGGATACTGGTCGCGCTCGTCTCGCTCGTGCTCTACCCGAGCCTTGCGGACCCAGAGATGGGCTACCCGAAAATGATGATAGACCTCCTTCCGGTCGGCCTGCGCGGGCTGATGGTCGCCTCGCTCCTGGCGGCGTTCATGTCAACCATCGATACCCATCTCCATTGGGGTGCATCTTATCTCGCCAACGATATTTACAAGAGGTTCCTACATCCCGGCGCGAGCGACACGCACTATGTGCTCGCCTCGCGCGTGGCGATGCTCCTGATGGCCGCGCTCGCGGTGTGGGCCAGCTCGACAATGAATTCGATAGAATGGGCGTGGAAATTCCTTGTCGCGATAGGCGCCGGAGTCGGGCTCGTGTACCTGTTGAGATGGTATTGGTGGCGCATCAACGCGTGGTCCGAGATCTCGGCCATGATATGCTCGCTTGCGACGGCGGTCGCGCTCTTCTCGTTCACTCCACTCGGAGCGCGGGAATATGAGGGAGTGCGCCTCATCATAATCGTCGTCGCGTCAACGGTCGTCTGGCTCACTGTCACGTTCCTCAGTCCTCCCACGCGTGCAGAAGACCTTCGCAGGTTCTATGAGCGCGTCAGGCCCGGCGGATTCGGCTGGCGGTGGGTCGAGCAGGAATTCGGTCTCTCGTCCGCACGGAGCGGGGTGAGGGATGCCGTCGGAGCGCTCAGCGGCGCCGCGTTCGTGTACACATCCCTGTTTGCACTGGGAAAACTGCTGCTCGGCTTTCCTCGCATGGTCTGGATGCCGCTCGGTTTGGGCGCCCTCGCCACCGGCGCCGTCATGCTCTTGTGCCTGAGAGATTGAACAGGCGCGGGGAAATGCACCCGCTTTCTATTGACTCGCTCAAGCCTTTCTGATAAACTGATTTACGCTGGTTGTGTGTCGGATTTTACAGCACATCTCCCCTTCGCAAGACCGTCCCGGTGGGACGGCCCGTATCGAAGCGAATGACTGCGACACGGCGGTGAGACTCGACTGGAGTGTCTCAAGGGGGATTGTTTCCGATTCTCCCGGCGCAGGGGGGCGCCAGAATAGGGTATGAAAAAGCTTACCGACGAACTTGCCAAAGAAACGTACAAGGGAGTGCAGGTGCTGAACTATAAGCGCAGGCCCCGCAACCTCCATTCCATCCTGCAAGCATCCGCAGAGAAATTCCCCCAGAAGACTATTTTCGAGTTCGATTCGGGCGCGATAACCTACGAACAATTTTCCAAGGACGTGGACAGTTTCGCCGCCGCGATGCAGAAGACCCTCGGCATCACGAAGGGCGACAGGGTGGCGTTGCTACTGGGGAACGACATCGCCTTCCCTCTCACTCTCTTTGCCGCCGCCAGGATAGGCGCTGTGTCGGTCCCGATCAACACGCGTTTCGTCGCAATGGAGATCGCGTTCATCCTTGGCAATTGTGGCGCGAGCACGGTTGTGGTTCATCCCGATTACTGGAAGGAATGCCTTCGTGCGAAACGGTCGGCGCCGAACGTGAAGCACATGGTTCTGGCCGGTTCTTTGAAGGGCGTGACCGATTGTTTTGAGCTGGGGGAGTTTTTGGAAAATTCGCAGGGCGAACCGGATCGGGTCGACGTGCGCGAAGACGAACTAGCGAGCATCTTCTATACTGCCGGAACCCTGGGAAAGCCCAAAGGAGCGATGTGCACGCATCGCAATTTCTCCACAAATTCCATCAATGTCGAGGTGGCTAGCGGAATAACGCCCGATGACAGGGCGCTTATCTGCGTGCCTCTGTCTCATCCCACCGGGTGTAACAGCCAGTTGATCACGGGTGTCTACGTCGGCTGCACGAACGTGGTCCAGGGGCACTTCAACGCCGATGAGACGCTTACGTTAATCAAGAAGGCCAGGATTTCGACAATCGTCGGAGTTCCCACCATATATTGGCTCCTGCTGGCTCAGATGAAGCTGAAGGGGTACGATTTCGGCTCGCTCCGAAACGTAATTTACGGAGGCGCGCCAGCCTCGCCCGAGCTCGTACGGAGGCTTCGCGAAGCGTTCCCCTCGGCACGTCTCGGAAACGGCTACGGATTGACCGAAAGCACTTCTCTCGCCACGTTCTTGCCCGATGAATACGCGATGCAGAAACCCGATTCCGTTGGGCCGCCCGTGCCGACGGTGGAGGTAAGGATCGTGACCGACGAGGGACGCGACGTGGCTGCCGGAAAGATCGGAGAAGTACTTCTGAAGGGGCCCAGCGTGGTCGACGGATACTGGCAAGACCCCAACGCGACCAGTGAGATCTTTGCCGATGGATGGCTTCGCACGGGCGACATGGGGCGGCTCGACGACGAGGGGTTCCTGTACATCGTCGACCGAAAGAAGGATATGATCATTCGGGGTGGCGAAAACATTTACTGCGTTGAGATAGAAAACGTGCTCGAATCGCATCCGGGCGTCTTCCAGGCGGCCGTCGTCGGCGAACCCGATAAGGTATTCGGCGAGCAGGTGAAGGCATTTATCGTCCCGGAACATGGGCATTCGCTTTCCGTGGACGAAATACTGGATTTCTGCGACGACCATCTCGCCGACTTCAAGATTCCGAAGTATGTCGAGTTTGTGGATGCGCTCCCCCGCAATCCGGCAGGCAAGGTGGACAAGCGGGTGCTTAGGCGCTGAGAGGAAAGAAAATATATACCCGGGGGAGCTTCATCGCGAAAAGGTACACAAACGTGGAGGAGTTCGTTCTATGGATGACGCTGTCGTAGGTCGGATGTTTTTCAACAGGGTCGAGCGCAATGGCCCGCGTACTCTTTTCAAAGTCAAACGCGGGGGCGAGTACAGGGACATTACGTGGGACGAGGCCGGTCGGACCGTCAAAGAGTTCGCGCTCGGGCTGCTCGAACTCGGAATCGAGCACGGAGACCGGATTTCGCTCCTGTCGGAGAACCGTCCGGAATGGGCTTTTGCCGACCTCGCGATATTATCCATCGGCGCCGTTAACGTCCCGATTTATGCCACGAACACTCCAAAGCAGGTCGAGTACATCGTCAAGGATTCGGCCTCGCGCACCCTGATCGTCTCCAGCGAGAAACAACTCGCGAAAGCAATCGAAGCGAGGCCCAACTGCCCCTCCATGGAAAAGATCATAGTCCTTGACGAAGTAGGAAAGACCGATTACCCGATGGTGAGCACCTTTGCGGAAGTGTGCAAAACCGGGGCAGCGTCGGACAAGGAGGATGTTTTCCAACGACGCCTGCAGGCCGTCAAGCCGGATGAGCTGGCGAGCATAATCTATACGTCGGGCACCACCGGCGACCCCAAGGGCGTGATGCTTATCCACGACAACTTCCTGTCCAATTGTCGCTCCGTGGAGCAGATCCTGCCGATAACCGAGGAGGACTGCTGTCTTTCGTTCCTGCCCTTGAGCCATTCATTCGAACGCATGGCGGGCTACTACACCCCCATTTTCATGGGCACGACGATAGCATACGCCGAGAGCGTCGATAAGGTCAGGGACAATCTCAAGGAAGTCAGGCCGACCTTTATGGCGAGCGTCCCGCGCATCTACGAAAAATTTCACGCCGCGGTGCTTGAACAGGTGAGCTCCGGTCCGCCTATCAAGCAAAAGATATTCAACTGGAGCTTCAGGGTGGGCCGAGAAATGAGCGCTTACAAGGTGGCTAAAAAGAACCCGCCTCTTTCACTGAAGCTGAAATACAAGATTGCCGACGCGCTCGTCTTCAAGAAGATAAAGGAAAACGTCGGCGGACGGCTCAAGTATTTCGTTTCGGGCGGCGCTCCCCTGGCGCAGGAGATAAACGAGTTCTTCCACGCCCTCGGCATCACGATTCTCGAGGGCTACGGCCTGACCGAAACCTCGCCCGTCCTGACCACGAATACGCCCGAACATTTCAAGTTCGGCACGGTCGGAAAACCCGTTCCCGATGTGACGATTAAGATCGCGCCCGACGGCGAGATTCTGGCGAAAGGGCCGAATATCATGGTCGGTTACTTCAACAAGCCCGCCGAAACAGCCGAGGCGCTCGACGCGGAGGGCTTTTTCCACACCGGCGACGTCGGCGTCCTGGACGAGGACGGTTTCCTCAAGATTACCGACCGGAAAAAAGACTTAATCGTCACCGCAGGCGGCAAGAACATCGCGCCCCAGAATATCGAGAATATGCTGAAGGCGGAGCCGTACATAAGCAACGTGATGGTGCACGGCGACAGGAGGAAGTTCCTCTCGGCGCTCGTCGTGCCCGATTTCGAAAAGCTGGAAAAGTTCGCCGCCGAACAAGGGATACAGTACAACTCGATGTCGGACCTCGTTAAGGATCAGAAGGTCGTCGCTCTGATACAAGAGCGGGTTGACGCCGTCAACAAGCAACTGGCTCGCTTCGAGACAATCAAGAAGTTCTCCATTCTGGACAAAGAGTTCACGCTGGAAGACGGCGAGCTGACGCCGACGCTGAAGGTCAAGCGAAAAGTCGTCTCTCAGAAATACAAGGACATATTGGATTCGTTCTATAAGGGGTGACCGTTGAGACAAGAAACTGAGAAAACCGTTGCCGGATTAGCGCTTCAGGAAATCTCGGCTATTGCGTCGAAGCCGTATGATTACGCGCGGGCATGGAAGGAGCGGACGGGCGGCCGCGTGTTCGGCTACTTCTGCACCTATTTCCCCGAAGAGCTGCTCCACGCCGCCGGCATACTGCCCATGCGCATACTCGGCGACAAGGAGAATGTGTCGTTGGCCGATGCGCACGTGCAGGCGTTCATCTGCTCACTCGTTCGCACGAGCCTCGACGCGGCCCTGAAGAAAAAATTCGAGTTCCTCGACGGGGTTGTGTTTCCCCACTCGTGCGATTCGATTCAGAACCTCGCCGACATATGGCGGCACAATTTCCCGGAACAGTTTTCCGAGGTCGTCGTGCTTCCCGTGTGGATAGATGTGCCCGAGGCCGAGGACTACCTTGCCGAAGAGATTTCGCGCTTCAGGCGAAAGCTGGAGGCGCACCTCGGCCGCGAGATTTCCGACGCCGACCTCGCAAAATCCGTTGACATCTACGATGAGAACCGGGCCGCGCTCATCGAGCTGTATGCGCTCAGGCGCGACAACCCGGGCGCGATAACCGGCAGGGAACTCCTCGAAGTCGTTCGCGCTTCCATGAGCATGCTCAAGGAAGACCACACGGCGCTTCTCAGGAAGCTCATGAGCGAGCTCAAGGCGGCTCCGAGGGCAAACGACGCGAGCGTCCGCGTCGTGCTCTATGGCAACGCGTGCGACCATCCCGGCATAATGGACCTGTTCGAGGAGATGGAGGCCGTGGTAGTCGATGACGACCTGTGCACCGGCTCGCGTTATTTCCTTCACACCGAGCCGTCCGACGGCGACCCGATACGAAGGATTGCTCGAAGATACATTAAACGTGTGCCGTGTCCGTCGAAGCACACCAACGGTTTCGACCGGCGGCGATATCTGGTCGACATGGTGAAGCGGAGCGAGGCCGACGGCGTTGTGATGCTTATCCTGAAATTCTGCGACCCGCACGCCTTTGATTATCCCGATCTCGCGAAGCGTCTCACCGAGTCGAACATTCCTCACCTCTTGATCGAGACTGAGATGCAGCCGACATCGATCGAGCAGGTGCGAACAAGGTTGCAGGCCTTTGTGGAGATGCTGAAGGAGAAGAAAAATGGCTGAAAGACGATCTCCAAAAATTTACGCAGGCAGCCGCATGAAAGAGATGATGTCGATGTACTATCTCGAGGCGAAAAACGCGGCCGACAACAACCAGAAAGTCGCGTGGATCACCAGCGGCGGCCCGGTGGAGCTCCTCATCGCGATGGATGTGATTCCCATCTATCCCGAAAACCACGGGGCGATGTGCGGCGTCACCCGGATGGGGGTGGAGCTCAGCGAGGTCGCGGAAGAGATGGGCTTTTCGCGCGACGTGTGCTCCTACGCGCGGACCGACATCGGCTCGGCGGTCTCGGGGAAAAGCCCGATCATGGGACTTCCCAAGCCGGATTTCCTGGTCTGTTGCAACAACATCTGCGGCACGGTGACAAAGTGGTACGAGGTGCTGGCGCGGTTGTTTGACGTTCCGCTCGTTTTTGTGGACGCGCCGTTCATACACGACGAGCTGACACAGAACAGCCTCGACTATGTCAAACACCAGATCAAGCGAGCCATCGCTCAGATGGAGTCGATACTCGGGAAGAAGTTCGACATGGACCGGTTCACCGAGG
Organism: uncultured bacterium; assembly: GCA_964607485.1. Classification (GTDB taxonomy): domain Bacteria; phylum Abyssobacteria; class SURF-5; order SURF-5; family SURF-5; genus CAZSKP01. Next base: position 14,404 of record CAZSKP010000032.1, read on the forward strand.
TCGCCTCGCTTTCGGGCGAAGCCGCAGACCTCTGGGGCGAAGTTCTGGATATATGCAAGAACATCCCTTCCCCCATGAGCGCGTTTGACGGGTTCATCCTCATGGCGCCCATCGTCACGCTTCGCGGCAAGCAGGAAGTCTTGGACTTCTACAAACTGCTGAAACAGGAACTCGCCGAGCGGGTCGCCAACGGAGTCGCGGCGGTGCCCGGCGAGCGGTATCGCCTCCTGTGGGACAACCTCCCCATCTGGTACAAGATGCGCGAGTTGTCCGAAAAATTCATCGACCTCAATGCGTGCATCGTTGCCTCGACGTACCTGAACGCATGGGCGGCCACCGAGCTCGACGCGACCGAGCCCATCGAGGGAATCGCGCGCGCGTATGCCTGTGCCTTTGTGAACCAGAGCATCCAATACCGGGCAAAGATGATGCGCGAGATCGTGGAACAGTATTCGGTTGATGGCGTCATATTCCACTCGAATCGGAGTTGCAGGCCTTATTCGCTCGGCCAGTACGACATCAAGGATATGCTGACGGAGTGGACGGGGGTGCCCGGCATCCTCATCGAGGCCGACATGAACGACGAGCGCGCGTACGCCGAAGGCCCGGTGTTCACTCGCATCGAGGCCTTCATCGAGACGCTTCAGCCGAGACGCGAAGTAACCGTCTGAGAATCCGTTCCACGGTTGCGACGGAAGCTGTCTCCATTGCTTTTGCGGATATTTCCGTAGGGGCGCATGGCCGTGCGCCTATTGAGTTCCCGTTGTAGGGGCGCAGAATGCTGCGCCCATTTCCGGCACCAAAGGAGTGACCGATGAGCTTTGAACTGACCGAGGAACAGGAAAGCCTGCGGCGCACGGTACAGAAATTCGCGGAAAAGGAGCTTGTGCCCATCGCGGCCGAGGCCGAGGAAAAAGGAGAGTTCCACCGCGAAATCTACGGCAAGCTGGCCGACATCGGGCTGCTCGGAATCCCATGTGCCGAGGAATACGGCGGCGCCGGCCTCGACTACTTCACCTACGCAATCGTCATCGAGGAGATAGCCAGGTATTGCCTCGCTACGGCCATCGGGCTTGCCGTGCAGGGGCTGCCGCAGATCATGATAGGCACCTTCGGCACCGATGCGCAGAAGAAAAAGTATCTCGCCCCGCTGGCCACCGGAAAGACGCTCGGCGCCTTCGCTCTCACCGAACCGAGCGCGGGCTCCGACGCGGCATCGCTCAAGACAACCGCCTCGCTCGATGGCGACAGCTACGTGCTGAACGGGACGAAGGTGTTCATCACGCACGGCGGCCTGGCCGACGTTTACCTCGTGATGGCGAGGACCAACCCCGAAAAAGGCGCACGGGGAATCAGCTCGTTCATTATCGAAGACGGCGCGCCTGGCTTTTCGTTCGGAAAGATCGAGAAAAAGATGGGCGTCCGCGCGTCTCCCGTCCGTGAGCTCATCTTCGAGGATTGCCGCGTTCCCCGTGAGAACCTCGTCGGCAATGAGGGCGACGGGTTCAAGATAGCCATGATGGCGCTCGACTCCGGTCGCATCACCATCGCCGCGTCCGCCGTCGGCGTGGCCCAGGCTGCTCTCGACGAATCGATAAAATACGCAAAGCAGCGCGAGCAGTTCGGCCAGCCGATAGCGAATTTTCAGGCGATCCAGTTCATGCTCGCCGACATGGCGACCTCCATTCGCGCCTCGCGCAACCTGGTCAGAGAGGCCGCGTACCTCAAGGATAACGGCAAGCCGTTCTCGCATGTCGCCGCGATGGCCAAGCTGTTCGCGACCGACACGGCCATGAAGGTGACGACCGACGCCGTCCAGATTTTCGGCGGCTACGGCTACATGCAGGACTACCCCGTCGAGCGCCTGATGCGTGCGGCAAAGGTCACTCAGATAGTCGAGGGCACAAACCAGATTCAGCGCATGGTCATCGCGCGGAATCTGCTGAAGTAAATTGAAAAGAAGAGGAAAATGGAAGACCTGATTGAGAGGGCGGCCAGGAAAATAGCCGCAGCAGAGAAGGTGGTCGCGCTCACCGGCGCGGGCCTCTCGGTCGATAGCGGCATACCGGCGTTCCGGGGCACGCAGGGGCTGTGGGACAAGTACAATCCCGCCGAGTACGCCACCATCGACGCGTTCCTGTCCAACCCGCTCAAGGTCTGGACGATGCTCCGCGAGCTTGGCGAGGTCGTCGACGAGGCGAAGCCGAACTCGGGCCACACTGGCCTTGCGGAGCTCGAATCGCTGGGCAAGCTCAGGAGCATCGTGACGCAGAACGTGGACGGTCTGCATCAGGCCGCCGGAAACTCGTGCGTCATCGAGTTTCACGGGAACGGCCGGAGACTGGTCTGCCCTTCCTGCAGGCGGCGATATGACAGGGAGGACATCCGGCCGGAGATGTTCCCCCCGATGTGCGCGTGCCTGAACGTGCTCAAGCCCGACGTGGTGTTCTTCGGCGAGATGATTCCGATGCACGCGCTTGTGGCCGCTCAGGCGGAAGTGCGGGAATGTGATGTCATGCTGGTGGTGGGAACGTCGGCGCAGGTCGAGCCCGCGGCCAGCCTGCCGTACGCCGCCAAATCGGTGGGAGCGACAATCGTCGAGATCAATCCCGAGCCCACTCCTCTGACATACAACCTGGCCGACATCGCGATTCACGAGAGCGCATCGACGGCGGTCCCGGCGATCGCGACGTTTGTGAGGGAATTTCTGCGGAAGTGATCGCGCTCTGCAGAATAGTCGGCCGGCGAGTCGAATGATTACGACAGAAAAGCATTCAGGAGGTATGGATGGACGCAATCGAAGCAATTAAGACCCGCCGCAGCATCAGACAGTACAAGGACACACCGGTCACCGACGAACAGCTAAGGACCGTTCTCGAGGCCATACAGTGGGCCCCATCGTGGGCCAACGTGCAGTGCTGGGAAATCGTTCTGGTCAAAAACCCCGCCGTCAAGGAAAAGCTTGCGGGAACGCTCTCGCCGGGCAACCCCTCGACCGATGCCGTCAAGAAGGCCCCGATAGTCATCGTCGCATGCGCGAAAAAGGGGCAGTCCGGATACTATAAAGGCCAGGCGATAACCACAAAGGGCGACTGGCTGATGTATGATATGGGACTCGCGATGGAGAACCTGTCGCTCGCGGCCCACTCGATAGGACTTGGCACCGTTCAAATAGGCGCGTTTGTCGCCGAAGACGCCGAAAAGGTGTTGGGCGTGCCCGAGGGCTTCACCGTTGTCGCAATGACGCCGCTCGGCGTTCCCGCCGCCGACAGCCGCGCTCCCAAGAGACGCGCCGTCGAAGAGTTCGTTCACCATGACAGGTTCTGAATGACGGAGTAGTTTCTCTGAAGTTCAGACCCGGTCATGCGCGCGAGGAAGACTTGTGAAAAAACTCGACCCGGAGAAAGTCGCCGCATTCGAATTCGATAGGGGGCCGGTCGGCTGCCTGCTCACCCATGGCTTCACCGGCTCGCCGTTCGAGATGCGCGAGTTGGGCGAATATCTCGCCGACAAGGGCATCACCGTGCTGTGCAGACCGCTTCCCGGCCACGGCACGACTCCGTACGACATGCTCCGAACGAACTGGTACGACTGGTATGGAGCATGCGTGGCGAACCTTGCGGAGCTGAGCGCGAAATGTGAGAAGGTGTTCCTCTGTGGCATGTCTATGGGCGGAACTCTCAGCCTGCACGCGGCCGCTCATTACGCGCGTCAGTACAAGGTTGTCGGCGTCGCCGCATACGCCGCTCCCGTATATCTCAAGAACGCGCTGCTGCCCCTGGTGCCGCTTTTGAAAAGATTCGTGAAGTTCAAGCCGTCCTCCGGCAGCGACATCGCCGATCTCGTCGCCTGCGAGCAGCAGCAGAGCTACGACCGCACCCCGCTCGAATGCGTTTCCTCTCTCCTCGAACTGCTCGCCCATGTCAAACACGACCTTCAGGATGTCGCCGTACCCGTCCTTCTGATTCAAAGCAAGAACGACAACACGGTTCACCCGCCGAACGTCCATCTCATACACTCTCTGCTCGGTACCCGCGACAAGACCATAATAGAGGTCGAGAGGTCCTATCACGTCGTCACGGTGGATTATGACAAGGAACTCGTCAAGGAGAAGACGTTCGAGTTCGTGCGACGGGTCGGAAATCTTGAATGAACGGGTCCGCAGACAACATCCTCGCCCGTCTGGGTATCCATCGCATAGAGGCGCCCACAGCTTTTTCGACGTTCGCCACCAACTGCTACTTCATCGACGGCGCCTTGCCCACGCTGATAGACACTGCCGTCGCCACCGATGAGGCATATGATTCGCTCGTCCTGGCGCTCTCGCGTGCGGGGCGGAGCATACGCGACATCGCGCGCATTGTGCTCACACACGGACACGCCGACCACAGGGCGCTGGCGCCACGCATCAGGGAAGAGTCGGGGGCGGAAGTTTTCTGCCACAGGCTGGAAGCCGGCAAGGTCATTCACACGACGCCGGAAGAAAAAGCTTCGAGCAGGAGCAGGTCGGCGGATTTCTTTCGGTCAATGGGCGTGCCGGACGAGTTGCTGGGGAGGCTCGCGGGAGGTTCGCAGAGCCCGGCCGTGAGACCCCGGCTCGAACGCGCCTCGTTCCTCGACGATGGAGACGAGGTCGCGCTCGATAACATGAGGCTGCGTGTGCTTCACACCCCGGGTCATTCCTGTGGCTCGGTTTGTCTCTATGACGTGGAGAACAGGCTGATTTTCACCGGCGACACGCTTCTTCCGACCCCGCGCATAACGCCCCTCATTGAAGTTGACATACTCGACGAGCAGCCTGACTACAACCCCTTGAAGTTTCACATCAGGAGCCTGCGTAGGCTGCTGGAGGTCGGGGCATCGCTCGTGCTGCCGGGGCATGGCGCCGCGTTTGATGAATATGGGGCGATAGTGAACGAACTCTTCGAGCGCCACAGAAAGAGGCAGCTTCATATACTCCGCTCTCTACGGCGCGGACGTAGGACCCTCTATCAGATTTGTCGTTCCGTGTTCCCGCTCATTTCCTCCGATGACCTCTATCTTGCGCTTAGCGAGGTGGCTGGCAACGTGGGAATCCTGATTGAGGAGGAAAGGGTGGTTGGGCAGAGGGAAGACGAGATGGTCTATTACGAAAGCGTGTGAGTATCCGAGATGTATTGCACCCCCGGAGTCCTTCCGGGCGAATGTTGTGCGCTCGATGTCCGCAAGGGGACAGAAACTGACGTACGAGGCCGATTTCTCAGCCCGCTCCCGGCGCATCTTGGTTGAAAGGGACGGCTGCCCGACGGGCGGTTCCGACCGGCGATTGGCCGGATGCCCGCAGAGATTGCCGTAATTCAGTGGGTTCACTCCTCCGAATGCTTTTTGCTCTTCTCTCGTTCCACAATCTGGCATGATTTGTGCTTTTTCTCCCCAGCGCTGGATTGCAAGCGTCCATAGATTAACCTATTGGTAAATCAGGGCGGACCTTATCACAGGACGCGCCGAACACCAAAAGGGGAATATCATGGCCAAGGAAAAGACATTCTTCTCAAGCATATTAGACGAGCGCATCGCATACAGGCTGATCCTTTCATTCGCGTTGATGAGCATAATTCCTATGCTCCTCACCACCTATATGATCACCACCATGTGGCTCCCCGACCTGAGCGTATGGGCGAAGTTGACCGTCTTCCTCCTGCTCGGCCTCTCCGTTTCGATTCTGGGCTACCTGCTTTCGCGCACAGTGGTTTATACGGTTCTGCAAACGTCGGAGATCGCCAAACAAATCGCCGACGGCGACCTGTCGAAACGAATAGAAATACGCAATGAGCGGTCGGAGATGAGCCTGCTCGTCCGCTCCTTCAACCAGATCACCGCCGAACTGGAGCAAAAGATCAAGGACCTTCAGCTGTCTGAGGAGAAATTCAGAAACCTCGTTGAGAACGTTCCCGACTTGCTCTACTACCTCGACCCGACGGGCAAGATCATTTCCGTAAATGAAGAAGTGACGGAACTGCTTGGATACGCAAAGGATGATCTGTTGGGCTATCCTTTTTCAAATATCGTTCATCCGGAAGATTACAAGATATACGGACGAGTGCTCCTCGAGCGCAGGGAGGATGAGAGTCGGCTGGCGAAGGGCCTGCGCGTCAGGCTCAAGGCCGCGGACGAAAGTTTCCGGACCTTCGAGATCAACTCGCGTGGAATTTATGATCAGATAGACAATTTCCTCGGCACGGAGGGTCTGGCCCGGGACATTACGATGCAATTGGCTTTGGAGTCGGAACGCGAAGAGTTTCTTTATATGCTTACACACGACATTAAGAATCCCGTGTCGGCGATAATGTTCATCGTCTACATGCTCCGCGACGGCAGCATACCCACGAACAAGTACTCCGAGTATTACGACAAAATCGAGAGGGCGTGCAACGGCGTTGTGCGCCTGGTCGAAGATTTTCTGGAATATAAGAAATTCGAGCGCGGCAGCATCGTCCTCGACAGGCGAAAAGTTGACCTTTACAGTCTGCTCAGGAACATCGCCCGCACCTACAGTTCCGAGGCCGAGGCCAAGGGCAAACGCATCGTGGTAAACGGCGATGAGTCCGAGAGTCCCGCCGCGGATAACAGGTTGGTGGTGGAAGTTGACGAAAAATATTTCTCAAGGGTTGTGGAAAACCTCGTCACCAACGCCATCAAGTTTGCTCAAAGTCGGATCGACATCGGCTTGAAAGAAGAAGGGGAAAGCGTAACGCTCTTCGTTCGTGACGACGGTCCCGGCGTGTCCGAAAAGGAGAAGGAAGACATCTTCAAGCTCTTCCACAGTTCTTCCGGCCACAGGATTAACAAGGGAATAGGCGTCGGGCTGGCATCCGCGCACAAGACGGTGCGTGCCCACGGTGGACGGCTCTGGGTGGAGTCGGAGCCCGACGGCGGCTGCACGTTCAGGGTCAGCATTCCCCTGCATCCGGTCTCGCCCGAGGCCAAAGCAGGCGAAGAGCCGTTCCCCAACATAATCTCCACCGGCTCGGCCGAAGCTGTTTAACAGAATCCGCGTCTGAAGTAGACCTCAAGCCTTCCCATGCCCCGAGTCTTTTCAAGAACGGCGAACAGGCGTCTCTGCGTCGTCTTTGACATGCGGTTCCTCTGGTGATAAAATGAAATATTCGGCAGCGCTCGGATTCTCTCCCATGAGCCTATCACTCTGGAATTTCGGTCATGAAGCGCGTCATTAAATTTCGTGGCATACGCGTCCACAATCTCAAGAATGTTGACCTCGACATAGCACACAGCAAGCTGACTGTGATCACCGGCGTGAGCGGTTCCGGCAAATCCAGCCTGGCTTTTGACACCATCTACGCCGAGGGCCAGCGCCGTTACATCGAGTCGCTTTCCGCCTATGCGCGCCAGTTTCTTGAGAAGATGGACAAGCCCGACCTCGACAGCGTCGAGGGCATACCCCCCGCGATAGCCATCCAACAGAAACCTCCCTCAAGGAGCTCGCGCTCCACGGTCGGAACGGCCACCGAGATATACGATTATCTTCGCCTCCTGTTCGCGCGGATAGGACAGGTTCATTGTCGCACGTGCGGCAGGCCGGTGGTGAGCTATTCGGTCGAGGACATATGCGAACACCTCGACTCGTTTTCGGGAAAGCGGGCATTCATCGTTGCTCCCATGGGCTGTGTCGATGAATCGACGGCCGAGAGAATGGCCGACCTGAAGAAGAGGGGATTTGTCAGGGCGATGCTCGGCAAGGTGGCGACATTGGATGAAGCCCTGACCAGTCTCCCCGCCCCTGGCGCGGAGTGGGGATTGGTGGTGGACCGGTTGACGCTTGAACCGTCTGCGCGCTCCCGGCTCGCCGATTCGCTCGAGCTGGCTTACGGCGAAGGCCAGAGAAGGCTCGAAGTCCGCCTTGTCGATGGTCCGGTGCTCAAGTTCACCAGCCACCACGTGTGCTCGGAATGCGACGTGGAATATGATGACCCATTCCCGCAACTGTTCTCCTTCAACAGTGCTCTCGGCGCGTGTCCCGAATGCAACGGGTTCGGCAACACCATCGAGATCGACATGGACCTCGTGGTTCCCGACAAGACGAAAACACTCGACGAGGGCGCCATTAAGCCCTGGACTTTTCCCAACTACGATTGGCCGATGGCGGAATTGAGACTGATCGCGGAAAAACAGGGGCTGCCGCTGGACGTGCCATTTGAGCGTCTGTCGAAAAAGCATCTGCGCCTGCTCATGGAGGGGAAGGGTTACTTCCCGGGGATACGCCGTTTCTTCAAGATGCTCGAGAAGAAGAAATACAAGGTCCACGTGCGGGTTCTGCTGAGCAGGTTCCGGGGGTACGTCACCTGTTCCAGATGCAAAGGCGCCCGGCTGCGGCCCGAAGCGCTCGCCGTCAAGATTCAGGGTCAGACGATCACCGATGTTTGTCGCAAGCGCGTCACGCTCGCTTTGGAATTCTTCGACAGCTTTCGATTGTCCACACAGCAGGCCGAGATCGCCGAACTGCTGTTGAAGGAGATACGGAGGCGTCTGCGCTATCTCGTCGACGTGGGACTCGACTATCTCACGCTCGACCGGCTCACACGCACGCTCTCGGGCGGAGAGGCCCAGAGGATCAACCTGGCATCGTGTCTCGGTTCCGGGCTGACGGAAACCCTTTACATCCTCGATGAGCCGAGCATCGGAATGCACCCTCGGGATAACGCGAAATTGATCGATATTCTCGAAAAGCTGCGAGGCGCGGGCAACACGGTGCTCGTGGTCGAGCATGACGCCGACATGATTTCGGCGGCGGACGAGGTCGTGGACATCGGGCCCGGCGCAGGCGAAAACGGCGGCAGGGTGGTGTTCCAGGGGCCCGTTGCGCGTCTGAAACGCTCCCGAAAATCGCTGACCGGCCAGTACTTGAGCGGACGGAAGAAGGTGGGCTACCTCCGGTCCAAGCGCCGGCAGCCCCGACGCTCTCTGCGGGTAATCGGCGCGAGAGAACACAATCTCAAGAATGTCGACGTCGATTTTCCTCTCTCGATGTTCGTCTGCGTGACGGGCGTGTCGGGCTCGGGCAAGAGCACGCTGCTCGAGGAAGTTCTCTATCGGGCCGTGTGCCGGGAGATGGGTGAATCGACCGAGAAGCCCGGCGAGCACGACGCCATCCTCGGTCTTGAAAACATCGGCGGGGCGGTCATGGTGGACCAATCGCCGATCGGCCGCACGCCTCGTTCCAATTCTGTCACCTACATGCACGCGTTCACCGAGATACGCGAGCTTTTCGCATCGACGACGTCGGCCCAGCTTCGCCAGCTCAGGCCGAGCGATTTCTCGTTCAACGTGCCGGGAGGCCGCTGCCAGAAATGCAAGGGCGAGGGAGCCCTTAAGGTGGAGATGCAATTTTTCGCCGATGTGTTTGTGACGTGCGACGCATGCGACGGCAAGAGGTACAAGCCGTCCGTGTTGGAGGTTCGTTATAAGGACAAGAACATATACGACGTTCTCAACATGACCGTGGACGAGGCCATTGCCTTTTTCGATTCTCTCTCTCCGTTGCGGAAGCGCTTGAAGGTGCTCGTGGACACGGGGCTGGGCTATCTGAGGCTGGGTCAGCCGGTGAACATGCTCTCCGGCGGCGAGGCGCAGCGGCTCAAGCTCGCTTCGCACATTGCGGGAGGACAATCCACACGCACGCTGTTCATCTTCGATGAGCCGACGACGGGCCTGCATTTCCACGACATAGGCAGGCTGGTCGATTGTTTCAACACGCTGGTCGATATGGGCAATTCGGTCATCGTGATTGAGCACAACATGGAGGTCATCAAGTGCGCCGACTACATCATCGACCTGGGGCCTGAGGGCGGAGATGAGGGCGGCGAGGTGGTGGCCTGTGGTCCGCCCGAAAAAATCATGACGATGAAGAAGTCCTACACCGGCAAATTCTTGAGGAAATACCTGCGCAACGGGCAGCCGTCTCGCCGCGCCGGAGGAAGATGAGCGAAACGATGCCTGCGAAAATTCTCATCACGGGCGTCCCAGGCGTGGGCAAGACGACGGTAGCGAGGGAGGTCGCCCGGCTGCTCGGTGAGAATGCCGGCGGCTTCTACACCGAAGAGAGAAGAGAAGGCCGCGGGCGCGTGGGCTTCGACATCGTCACGCTCGACGGCCGCCGCGCCCCGCTTTCGCACGTGAACATCAAGGGGAAATATCGCGTCGGGAAATACGGCGTCGATGTGGGCGCGGTCGATTCGGTCGCCGCTTCAGCGATAGACGATTCGGTCGCCCGCAACAAGACTGTGATAATAGACGAGATCGGAAAGATGGAGCTTTTCTCTCAAAAATTCCGCGAATCCGTGACGCGGGCGCTCGATTCGCCCAGCCCGACGCTCGCCGTCATCATGCTCAAATCCAACCCGTTCGCCGACGCCGTCAAGCAGCGGCCCGACGTGAAGCTTATCGAGGTCACCCCCACCAACCGCGACTCCCTCCCCCGCAAACTCGCCGGCCAACTCGGCAGCGACGTTTCAAATTCTTGAGAAGGTATTTGTTCAAAAGCATGGAGAAGATTGGAAAAAGGAATGTTGACTTGGCTCTGAATGTATCAAGTGTCCAAATCTGAACCCAAGATTTCTTGGTGAGGCAGCTCGCGCCAAGGATTTTCGTTTGGGTCGTAATGGTATGCTTGTAAATCGAAGTCGTTAAGAATTAACTGATGAACTCGTTTGTCTGCACAGAAGAATTGCCGAACCAATTCATAAGTCTGGATGCACCGGCGCTGATTGAAGAAGCGTGACAGTATGGTGTTTATGGCGTCTGCCAGACGAATCTCAAAATGCTCACGTGAGTGAACGAATTGAAGCCGCTTCCAAAAAAGTTCATTAAAATCCAAGCGACCATCTTTCCTGTACTTGTCCAGGAAGGGGTGGCCCTCCTTTTCCCACTTGTCGAGCATCGGAAGCGGGTTTGCTTTACTCGAATGATACAGTTGGTTCCGAAGCAGTTCATGCCAAAAGGCATTGTGCCTTGGTTCTCTCACAAAATCCTTATCTATTAGGAAACGCATTCGTGGCAGTTCTTCATCGTAGCTTCCAGAGATTGCGTGCCCCACGCTGTTAACTAGAGCGGTGGCGATGCACTCCGCTAAGACGAATATCTTCAGATATTGGGCATAGCTGAGTTTCTTGAGCCAGTTGCCAAATTCGTGGTACATTCTCGCTTGATCATCTCGGCCAAGTGCAAGGCATTCTTTTCTCCCTTCCTCGATACCAATGAGTGCCACAGACCGGTGCTTTTCAAGGACCATCTCGGGATTCTCTGTCGGTCGCACCGCGAGGGGCGTGATCATGATATGGGGAGGCTTAAACATTATCTTTTGAGCGAAGATAGTCAGTTGCTCATCAGACAGTGTAGTACTCTTTATTTCGCCCTTAGAGTTTTTTAGGGAGAGGGGTAGCGTAGCTTCCCAGTCTGCGAATTGGCGCTGTTTGAGTTTGTATAACGTTCTTCGCTGACGCAGGTGAATGGCAGCGAAGAAATGCCGCTCATTTGAATTTGCTGCAAATGACCCAGACTCATCGATAGCAATAATCATCAGCGCAATTCACAAAAAGGCATAACGTTCAAGCTAGGCAAGAGAACAGAAGAGGAGGTCAGAGCGTTACTTGGTCTATTCCCATATGCTTTTTCTAGAACTAAAATATTGTAATAGACGATGGTAGCGCGACGCCATTTTGTCGTTATTGTTCTCTGAATATTTATTGTGTTGAGATAGTGCAAACTTGAAGGCAGAAATTATGATGTCTTGATTTATAATTCCACCCGCCAAGTCTTTGATTCTTCTTCCTAAGAAGTCGAGCATAAAACGTCCATCACTGTCCTTGACGATCATCTTTCTGCAATGTTTAGCCATTCCCTTTGCTGCCTGGCCAATCCGTGTATTACAGTTTTGGTTTTCGACAGATAAAAGGTAGTTGGTCAATTCGTTTCCGACTGAAAAGCGAGGATATTCTGCTAACTTGCTCTCTAGGTAGTATGCGCGTTCAAGTGCTAGACCATAAATCTCATCTTCATCAATCCGTGTTGCAACGCCGACATCGAGACCAGCTCGCATAGGAACCCCTACAGAAAGTGACAGTAAGCCGATGCCGCAGGTGGCAATGAAAGCTGAGAAAATCCCATTGACAGCGCCACAGTTGTCAGCGTCTCTCAATAGCGGCACAGCTATTATTACAGCATCTGAGAGACCGTAAAAACTCAATTGGATTTTCGTGGCGGCCAGAAACTCTTCACGTAGTTCAGGTGGGACAAGGTTTACGTTCGGCGCACGCGATAATACAGAATCAACGTAATTCTTAAATCCCTTCCCTATATTTAGTACCCTTCCCACGCTTTTCTTCATTACCTCAATGAATTTTTGCTTTTCTTGTTCAGTCGTTGGGATTTCAGTTATTTCACGCAGCACATCACGTTGGCCAAGCTGATCTAAGAAAACTACTAGGTAATATTGAAATACCAGATTATCATCCATCATTGGCTTCCATTACCGACGCAAAACAGATAAGGAGAATCGTCGAGTTATTGTATCCGTGTTTATCTGTGTATATCCGTGGTTTCTCGCTTCGGTCGTTAAACTCCCTCGAAATGACAAAAGAAGAAGGGGTGAACGTGGTCTCCCTTTTCGCTTTTTGCCACTTCCCCCTTTTTCAAGAGAATATCACACGCATCCCGCCAGAGTCAATTTTGTTTCAGTTCAACTCCTTGTGCTCAAGATACGGGTTTGATAGAGTACATGTATTCAGTGAGAAAGGATTCGGAGAAACGCGACGGAGGCAGTATCATCGGGGAAGGAAAGGGAAGAACATGACCATTCACATCGAGACCGATGGGCCTATCGAGATCATAACGATTGACCGTCTTGAGGTCGCTAACGCCATAGATCGACCCACCGCCAAAGCGCTGGCAGATGCGTTCCGCGCCTTTGACGCCGCCGACGCGCTCGCAGTGGCGGTGCTGACCGGTGCGCATGGCAAGTTCTGTGCCGGCGCGGACCTGAAAGCGATGCGCGACCCCGATGGGGAACGCGTTACCCGCGTCGAACCCGACGGTGACGGGCCAGTCGGTCCCACACGGATGCTGTTGTCGAAGCCCGTCATTGCCGCCGTTGAAGGGCACGCCGTCGCGGGCGGGCTCGAACTTGCCGCATGGTGCGACTTGCGTGTTGCCGCAGAGGACGCGGTGTTCGGCGTGTACTGCCGGCGGTGGGGAATCCCGCTTATGGACGGAGGCACGATCCGTCTCGCTCGCCTCATCGGTCACAGCCACGCCCTCGATCTTATCCTGACCGGCAGGGGCGTTTCGGGCGAAGAGGCCCTCCGGATGGGTCTTGCGAATCGACTGGTACCCAAGGGCAAAGCCCTGGAGCATGCCATCGCGCTTGCGCGCGACATCGCCTCACGGCCGCAGGCAGCGCTGCGCAGCGACCGTCTCTCCTCTTACGAGCAATGGTCGCTTTCCCTCGCTGACGCGCTCACCGCCGAGTATCATCACGGCATGGCAACCCTCAGGACAGGCGAGATGCTGACCGGGCTCGACGATTACGCGTCCGGAGGCTGGAAGAACGCCCGGCAGAAGTAGTAAAGTGCGGCTTTTCTCCAATTGCAGAGTCACGACAGTTATCTGCAAAGCGGAATGTTTTTTACATTGCCACGGCCTTCAGGGTGAAATTGATTCAAACAATCTCCTTCAGCGCGGCAATCGTTTCCTCGGGGTCGGGTCGGACTGTGTAGTCAGGGTTTATCTCCGCATAGCGAATAACTCCATCCTTGTCGATGATGAGCATCGTCGGCATGGGAAGAGTCCAGGAGTCGTCTCCGTTGTACTCATCGAGGTTTATCTTAAATTGCTGGTATATGCCTTTAAGGTCGTCGGGCAGCTTGAACCGGATTCCGTACCGCTTGGCCATCTCGTTTCCGGGATCGCTGAGGATATCTATCTCCAGTCCCTTCTCCTCTTTGATGGCTCGGTTGTGCTTTTCCAGTTGAGGGGCGATGAGCACGAGCGACGCTCCAAGTTCCTCGATCTCCGAGACCTTCTCTGCGAGAGCTTCCAGCTCCGCGTTGCAGTATGGTCACCAGCGCCCCCGGTAGAAACCCAGGACCACTGGTCCCTTCGAGAGCAATTGGCTCAGTGAGACCTCCTGGCCAGTGGTGTTTCTCAGTGTGAAGTCGGGCGCTTTGTCTCCCACCTTCACGGCGAGGTCCAGTATCCCCGAGTTCCGCAGGTCATCGGTTGCACGGTGCATGATTTCCAGTGCTTCCGGCGGTACTTGCTTCTCGAAGTTCTTCCTGAATGCGTCCAGTTTTTCCTGCAGTTTCATGGCTCCCTCCTTTTCCCGGTCCAGGATATAGTTAATTCTATCCAAGAATCGATCGGGCTGCTACACCCTTTCATAGCCATGTTAGCCGGAAGCACTCCGAATCTGAAGACTGTATAACGAATTCTGGACTTGCCCGGGAGGATAATTGAGAGGGGGGATGGGTGGTGGATGCACTCTTGGGGTTTCTCAAAACCTGTACCAAGTGCCCGGCTCGAACTCCTGAAACCGCACGTTATGCTCCTCAAATAATTTTCTGACTTTCTCCACGTCCGCCGTCTGCGCGCCTCTTATCAGCGGATCATGATGCTGCGGCACAATGATTTCAGCGCCCGAAGCCAGCCCGAATTCAACCGTCTGTTCTTCCATCCCTTTGAGCGTGTTTCCGGCGAGCACCTGAAGGAGCGTGATATATGCTCTGGCGTTCTTGGCGACTTCAATGAGGGACGAGTCGGGATACGAACCCGCCATGTAGATCCGCTTTCCCCCATCGACCTCGAGCACGAAATTCAGGTGCTCGCCCTGCGGGTATTTCAACATCCATTCCTTCAATTGGTCCGGCGGCGAGACCGCGGACCCTAGGGACGCTTCGAGCGCCAACTGCATCGCCTTGTCGAAATCGCCGTCGGCATCTTCAAACAGGTCGCCGCCCGTGATTCGCTGATACGAGGCCACAAAATCCACGTGCACACCGTGAACGATTTCCGCGCGCACGGCGTCTCTTTCGACGACGTCACCGACCGTAACATGGGTGAAGCGCTCCGGGTCGATGTCCTGGTGTTCGGCCACCGCGGCTGCAACCTCTTGAGTGCAGAATATTTCAGGATTGAACCTCTTGACCAGTTTCCCCACATCCAGGACGTGATCGTAATGCCCGTGCGTTATGAAAATGTAGTCACATCCCTCGATTCGGTCCGATGTGAACGGCACGCTGACCGAATCATCGACATACGGGTCGATGACGATACTCTTCTTGCCCACCGTCTGTATCTCAAAACATGCGGTACCCAGCCACTTGATTTCAAACGGCATTGTGACTCCTCCTCAATATTCCGACCTGACCACCATTTGTTTCAGACTTAGTCCGGCGTCATGGCTTTCATGAACGGTTTGAAAATCATGCTCCTGTAGAGTTCGCCCGGGAAGGGGATCTGTTTGGTCCTGCCGCACATGTATCGCATGTCTTCATCGGGATGGCCGCTTATTCCGCACGCCGAAAGGTAGCCGGTGTTATGACCGGGCATTATTCCCAGTCCATTGAAGGCGGCGGCCACATGGATGTTTTCGCCCATGACGGGTCCCGATACCTCACGCACCCTCAGTGTGTGGCCGGTCACGCCGTGCCAGCCATGCACAAGATCGACATCCGCGACCCATGGATAGCGCTGCTCGAACATTTTCTTCGCCAGGTTTCGGGCTTCGTCTATATCTTTCCACACGCATGAATTGAAGCTTGCGTATCCGAGCACGATCCGGACGCAGAAATGACCGCTTGGGGTCAAGAAGGTTGTGACCGGCAGAATCGACCTCTCGAATCTCAGCGGCCACCTGTCCAGGCCGAAGCCGCTGATTTCTTCCTCCGTCAGTTGCCGCGTGGCAAATGAGTATTGATGCACCGGGAACATTACGGTCTTGAGGAATCCAAGTCGAGGTGTGTAGGCGTTCGTGGCTATAAGAACACTCTTCGCTCGCACTCTGCCGCCGGACGTAACGAGTTCGGCCGGCTTGCCCTTCTTCACCTGCAACACGAGCGAATTCTCGTACAATTCCACGCCTACACGTCGCGCCGCTTTCGCGTGGCCGGCAACGAGCTTGGCTGGATGAACCGTGTAATAACCGGGCAACTCCACCGCCCCCGAATAGTATCTGGTGTGAGCGCCCCCGCTCAGCTCTTCGGCTGGAATCCATTTCGACCCTGCCTCCATCGAGGCTCGTGCCCTGTTTGCGGACCGCCTGGAGACGTAAAGTTCGATGGTCGGGCTGGGCCTGAGGTCGCAGTCTATTCCCTCTTCGTCAATGAAGCGACTCAGCCGGTCGAAGCCACGCTGCGGCATCTCCTCATCATCGAGTCCCCAATAGCGCGCATAGACTGCGCCGGAATTGCGCGAGCTCGCGCCCGAACCGAGTCGATGCGATTCCAGCACGACCACGGACCAATCGGGTCGAAGCTTCTTGGCGTAATAGGCGCATGAGAGGCCGGTGTAACCGCCGCCGATTATCGCCAGGTCGGCTGTGCGCTCGCCTTCGAGCCGGGGCGCGGGTTGGATGGGTGTCGATTCGGAAGCCCAGAGGCTCTCTGCACGCGTTCCCCCTGTTTCGACACCCCTGTCGCCCATAATTATTCCGGCGATGCCGGGCACCGCCAGCACGCCGGCTCCGGCGCCAATCGCAAGCAAGAGTTGTGGTGACAACATCGGTTGGCTGGTCCTTTCAAGAAGATCGGGAACAAGGCTTGGAGACAGCGGCATCGTGAGAGCGACTCGGATGTTCCCAAGTATAGAGCAACAGGTCGAAAATTATCAAGGACAACGCGAGACGGTGCGCATGTCGCAATCGCCATTTTGTGTCGAGGACCGCTCAAATTGGAGACCGTCTCGTACGAAAATGTGTCGCAGGAATGCCAGTGCAGAGGTGAGAGCATCAAGCGGTCGTTTCCTTAAAACGAACGCAATGAATTGGTTATGGCCGCCGGGTTGCGGAGGCTCGTTCGGTTCGTAGAGCTTGGCACAGAAAATGCCAATACCTACACAAACTTCGGGCGCGTATGCGGTCTGAACCGTTGCATAATCGATGTTTCCCTCGTGGCGTCATACCCAACACTGAGACGAAAAGAGACCGGAGGTTGTGTCGTGAACCGAAGAGATGAAATCCTGCCGAAAGTATTTACCATCGAGTCGATGCCGGCCGTGGCCGCCGAAGCGGCGGGGCTTCTGTTGGACCCCAAATCGGACATGTCGGACATCGTGCAGGCTATCGAGTACGACCCCGGCCTGACATCGAATCTTCTGCGGATGGCCAACTCCGCGTACTACGCATTTCGTGAGCCGATAGGCTCAATCAGGGACGCCATAGTGCGCCTGGGCACAAATCAGATTTACCAAATGATTGTGTCGTGGGGATTCTCCTCGATGGCGCAGCAGAGTGTGCCCGGCTACAGACTCAGCGCCGGCAAACTGTGGGAGCATTCGATCGGCGTCGCCGTGGGAGCCGAACAGATCGCAACGCAATTGCGGCTCAGGTCGACGGACCATGCTTTCACGGCGGGGTTGCTTCACGACGTGGGCAAAATAGTGCTTGGAACGTTTGTGGAAGTGGATATCAATTCCATCCTGGAGATAGTGAATCGGGAAAAGGTCACCTTTGAAGTGGCCGAACAGCAGGTGCTGGGGATCGACCATGCCGAAACGGGCGCGACTCTGCTCGAGCACTGGAATCTTCCCGCACCCGTGGTTGAGGCGGCTCAGTGGCACCATCAGCCGGAAATCCTCACGGACGAGTCGCTCGTGGTTGACCTAGTTCACGTCGCGGACACGATGTGCCTGATGGGCGGAGTCGGCGCGGGGATGGACGGGAACCACTACAACACTTCACCCAAGATAATCTCGCGACTGAACCTTTCGGACATAATAACGGATAATATCATCTCGGAGATTCTCGGCAAATTGGACGCAGTGTGCGGGCTCTTTGCCGCTGACGGCGAGAATGTCCGAAGGGGAGTATAGCTCTGCTTTCTTCTTCTCTTTTGGCTGTGCCTCTGTCGCGCCCTACAGGTGCGAATATACTCAATCTATAGATCAACAAATCTCTCACGCAAATCCGCCAAGGGATTTTCATCTTTGCATCTTGGCGAGAAGAGAATTAGTATCCTTTCTCCGGAATTCCGGAATTCCAATCAATTGTCGGATTGACCCTTTGGTTGGACAGCCTCTTCGGAGAGTGGTGTTGCTGCAGAATTCTCCTCAGCCGACGGTTCAACACTTTCGCACTCGGTTTTCTGCGTGGGTTCTGATGCGCCCTTTTTCTTGCCTTTTTTGGGCCGCTGCTTACGTTCGGGTATGGAGATTCGGACGTTTTCCAGTTCCGTTAGAGCTGTTTCATTCAAGAGACGTCGCACCCCTGACACGATTTCCTCTGGAGAAAGCAGAACCCCAGAATCCTTTCTCAGTTCACGTCGGAGCGCATTAAGCGAGGGCTCTGACAGTATCGCTTGCAGCAAGTTGCGAGGGTGCAAGACATTTGTCTTTTGCCAGAGATCGTCCAATCCGGCTTTCTTCACATTCTTGTATGAGATTATTTCAAATCGCTTTGCCAGAACACCGATGTCATCGGTAAGAATATTCCATGCGTGAATGAGCTTAGTAACTGGAGGTTGTCCAAATGAAACGTGATATAATCTCCATTCTTTGGAATTGGTCAGAAGAATCCATTCGGATCCAGCGTTGATGGCGTAAGATGATACCTGCTTCAGATGTTTTGGGGCAAGATCGACACAAACACGTTTGATTTCAACCATGATCTCTGGTTTGGCGGTATCTCCCTCGTCCAATTGAATCGCGAAGTCAACGTGTTCCGTTTCTCCTGCTCCGCGTACGGCGCGTTCCCGCGACATGTGTTTAAAAGCGTCATACCCCATGAGCGACTCAAAAATCCTTTCGATACGGCGTCTGGTTTCTGCCTCATTGCAGTCGGCCTTTTCCGCCGCTTGGATCATGGACCGAGCATCCAGAATTCTTCTCTTGGTTTCCTTGTCCAATGCTGTGCGTGGCATACCTACCTCCTCTTTCTTTCGTGTGCAATAGTGAGAATACACTCTGGACAATTCCGAGAAGCAACAGAAATCCGGCGGAGTCCAAATCCGGGGATATAATTCCGAATTCTCTGAAACGGTAGTATATCAGAAAGCACCGATTTTTTCATCAGCTAACCTAGAGAAAAATGAATAAAATTCTTGTTCGCGAGCCTGAGAATTCTGAAATGGAGGCGGTGGGTAGGCGAGGGGTGAGGTTAAGTGAAGCCGCCAGACGACTTCAGACAACCAAATCGTTTTTCTCTTTTTCCGTGAAAAGAGAAAACGAAGAGGAAAAGAATTAAGGAAAGCGCTTCTGCTCAGAGCGATTTGGGTTTGACTTTTTTTTCTCCCGCTATAAACTTCTCGAGCATCTGTCTTGCCAGGGTGTCGGGGAACTGCTGGGGCGGGTGTTTCATGAGGTAGGCCGACACGTGGAGCAGCGGACCCGACAGCTCCCTGTCCAACGCCAGCTTGCAGCAGCGTATGGCGTCTATCACGACGCCGGCTGAATTGGGGGAATCCTCGACGCTGAGCCTCAGTTCGAGCGTGACGGGCACATCGCCGAATTTGCGACCCTCCATCCTTATAAAGCAAATCTTGTTGTCCTTCTGCCACGGGACGTAATCGCTGGGGCCGATGTGGATGTTTTCCTCGTCGAGCGGGGAGGGGAGCTGCGACTGAACGGCCTCCGTCTTGCTGATCTTCTTGCTCTTCAGCCGGGACCGCTCGAGCAGGTTGAGAAAGTCGGTGTTGCCGCCCGTGTTAAGCTGATATGTGCGGTCGATCTTCACGCCCCTGTCGGAGAAGAGCTTCGCCAGCGTTCGGTGCGTTATGGTCGCGCCTACCTGCGATTTTACGTCGTCGCCCACGACGGGCAGCCCTCTGTCCGCGAATCTCCCCGCCCACACGGGGTCGGAGGCTATGAAGACGGGCATGCAGTTTATTAGTGCGCAGCCGGCCTCGAGGCATGCGCGGGCATAGTACTCCGTCGCCTCCTGCGAACCCACGGGAAGATAGTTGAGCAGCATGTGCGCTCCCGTTTCCCTGAGCACCTCTGCGGCGTCCACGGGGGCGCGTTTCGAGAGAACGAAGCGTCTGCCGGCAGGGTATTCCTTCATGTGTTTCGCCACGCCGTCGAGTACGGGTCCCATCTGAACCTCGACATCCAGCGGGGGAACGTCCTCGTGGAAAACCGTCGTACAGTTGGGCGGGGCAAAGATGGCCTCCGAGAGGTCTTTGCCGACCTTTCTCGCGTCAACGTCGAATGCGGCCACGGGCTTGATGTCGGATATCTTGTAACCCCCGAGCACGTTGTGCATCAGGCCCGGCACCGTATCGTCGTTCGAATCCACGTCTCTGTAGTAGTACAACCCCTGTACGAGAGCGCTTGCACAGTTGCCGACACCAACGAGAGCTATCCGAACGTCGCCATCCATAACATACATTCTCCTCTTCTTGAATTTCGCACTCCGGACATCCCCGAGCGGCTTGTCTCAGAATGCAAGGCGATTCCCCGGTTGCTCCCGTCGTGCCGAGTATTCGCTACTCCATCCGCGCGGCGAACGCGCCGGAAGGATTTCCATAATTATACGCCGAAGTGCTCTCTCACACGGTGGAATTAGTTGAGGCAAGCTTTGTGCCATTGCCGGAGTTTCACAAAGCATTTCGTAAGAGTTTGACGCCAAAGGAATTCGGGCATCGGAAACCCGAAGGACTATCATAAACCCGTATGCGGAACCGCAACATGGAGATTGCATGGTGCAAGGTATGAACGTCGCCTATGACGGTTCGCGCTCCGGTTTTTCGGCAACAGGAAGAAATATAACACAGCGCCGGAGCTTCGTCTATTCCGTGGAATCGTTTGCAATCGTTTCATCTTCTCATTCTTTTCATTTCTGCCGCTGCTTAGAGATGAGAGAAAAGGGAAAAAACAAGGACGCTCCGGGCTGACGTTGGCTGGAATTTCGGGAGGGGATGGTTTATAATTGATGTAGGTGGTACGAATGCAACGGATACTCACGAGTACGAAGCGCTATTACCAATTCAGCGAATACCTGAAAGAGCGTTTCGGCTGTAAGGTTTACAAAGTCACGATCGACGCCGGGTTCACCTGCCCTAACCGCGACGGAGAGCTGGGGTGGGGAGGCTGCACATATTGCAACAATATGGGGTTCAGCGCCAACACCCGGCATGCGCCTCTGCCCATTGCCGAGCAGGTGGAGGGGGGCATGGCCTTCATGCGGAAGAGGTACAAGGCCGAAAAGTTCATCGCGTACTTCCAGGCGTACACGAACACTTATGCACCCATCGACACCCTCCGCGCCTATTACGATGCGGCTCTCGCATTTGAAGACATCGTGGGGCTCTCGATAGGCACTCGGCCCGACTGCGTTCCCGAGCCCGTTCTCGATATGATCAAGGGGTATCGGACGACCCACGAGGTATGGATCGAATACGGGCTTCAGTCGATTCACGACGCGACGCTGCGGCGTGTGAACCGAGGCCACGACTACGCGGCGTTCCTCGATGCGCTTGAACGAACTCTCCGGCGGGGATTGAAGGTGTGCGTCCACGTGATACTGGGGCTTCCGGGCGAGTCTCACGCCGACATGATGGCCACGGCACGCGCTGTGGGTCAGATGGACATCGACAGCCTGAAGATTCACCTGATGCACGTGCTCAGGAATACGCCGCTGGAGAAAGACTTATCGGAGGGACGATTCAAGCCCCTGGAGTTCGATGAGTACGTCGGCCTCGTCTGCGATTTCCTCGAATACATTCCCCCCCGAATTTCGATTCAACGACTGACCGCCGACGGCCCACGCTCGATCTTGCTCGCTCCCAAGTGGTCCACCCAGAAACGCAAGATAATCGCCGCCATCGACGCGGAGCTCGAGCGGCGCGACTCACATCAGGGTTCGCGCCTGGAGTAAGCAGAAACGACGACCGCCCCCCCTTGGTTTCTTGCGTGAAAGCCGAACACGCCTCGGCTCGGGACGCCGAGGTCGAGCCCTTCCACGGCACGCTGCCAGCCGTACTCACTGATCGAGCTCAGTTTTCCGCCGCACTAGATCGCTGAATGTCGTCCAAGAAGTACCGGTCTTTCTGTGCATGTGCGTTCGCAGGAACGAAAATATTTGACAAACCTGCGAAATATGATATAATGGCGCCACGTTGGTTTCTGTGGTTTCTTGCAGAAACCTCGGTTGCAGTTTTTCATTCAGAGGGTCGGCTCGCGGCCCTCCCCACACCCCACGGAGAGGATTCCCACCCCAAGGAGAATGATGCCCCGGATTACACCCTTGGGAGGGGGAGTTGTTTCGTGGGGGCGAATAGAGGGTCGACATCGTCGGCTTCTATCTCTTACGGGGGGAATGCCGTTGCGGTTCGCGCGGCGGTGAATTCCCTCGTCCTCACTCTCTTCTTTCTTTCCGGCGCGTCGAGTCTCATCTATGAAGTGCTGTGGATGCGGATGTTCACCCAAGTGTTCGGAAGCACGATGGCGGCCACGAGCACGGTGCTGTCCGCGTTCATGGCGGGGTTGGCCCTGGGCAGTTATCTGATTGGTTCTTACGCAGACAGACATCCTCGAAATTCGTTGAAGCTGTACGCCTATTTGGAAGGCATGATAGGAATTTTCGGACTCCTGATGCCGACCCTCATTCAGGCTCTCTACTTCGTCTATGGATGGCTGTTTAGAAATCTTCCGGATAGCTATCATCTGATGGGTCTCTCCCGTTTCACCCTATCTTTTCTTGTCATACTGATACCAACCAGCTTGATGGGCGCGACCTTGCCGGTGCTCAGCAGACATTTTGTGTTTTCGCGTCGAGTGTTGTGCCGATGGGTAGGCCTGTTGTACGGGGTCAATACGTTGGGAGCCGTGGCCGGCTCTTTCATTTCCGGCTTCTTCCTTATTGCACGGCTGGGAGTGACACACACCATCTATGCCGCGGCCACTATCAATTTCTCTATCGCAGCATTTGCGTTGTTCCTCGGCGGAATCCGCTCTGTGAGCGAGAAAAGGGCTTCCTCATCTTCCGGTGCCAGAACAGGCGTTTTGGGCAAGCATGCCAGTCAAGGTAAGGTGCGGATTCGGAGACTCCTGCTTTTGGTCTGTTTCGGTTCGGGTTTTTGCGCGTTGGCGTATGAGGTTATTTGGGTGCGCCTCCTCGTGTTTGTGCTCGACTCGACCGTTTACGCGTTCTGTACCATGCTGACGGCGTTCCTGTTCGGGATTGCGTTCGGCGGATTCCTGATCTCAAGCGTTGGCGGAAGGATTGGAAGTCACCTGCGCTGGCTGGGAATTTTGGAGACGTCGATTGGTCTTTCCGGATTTGCGACTATTGTAATTGTTTCGAATCTGGTCGGGATCGATGCGGGCCTTCGCAGAGCGATATCGAATTTCTCTTACGGAGGTTGGTGGACGGCGAACTTCCTGAAATTTTCCGAGGCATTTTCCATAATGCTTGTGCCGACGATCCTCTTGGGCATGGCATTTCCCTTGATATGCAAGATTTATACAAGGAGCATCGAGGAACTGGGGGGTTCAATCGGGACGGTCTATGCCTTGAACACTCTCGGAGCGGTGCTGGGTTCGCTGGCCGCCGGCTTCGTGATGGTTCCGCTTTTGGGGATCGTCAGGAGCATCGTCGTGGTCGGCGCCGTGGGCGTGATTCTGGGAACCATGGTGCTTCTTGCCAGAGCAAGAAAGGCCAGCGCCAGGGGCTGGCTTTTCAACACCACTGTGCTTGCCACGTGCCTTTGCGCCGTGTTGGTGTGGGTTTCGCCCGATGCGTTTTCGGATGTTTACAACATGCCCGAACGCGGCAGCCGTCTCGTGTATTACCGTGAAGGAAAAGCCGGCACTGTCACAATTCATCTTTACCCTCCCGATGAGCGCGTTCTCTCCGTGAACGGGACGAATGTCGCGGGGACCCAGTTCAGCTTGCGGACGACGCAGAAGCTTCAAGCTCACATTCCGATGCTCGTGCACGGCCACGCGAAGAGGGTGCTGCAAATCGGCTTTGGCAGCGGCGAGTCGTGTCATGTGCTGAGCCTGTATCCGGTCGAGCGGATTGACTTGGTGGAGATCGACCGCAACGTCATCAGGGCGTCTGACAAATTTTTCAGAGATCTCAATCAGGGGATTACCGAGCATCCGGCATTTCACGCAATCATCATGGATGGCAAGAACTATGCGCTCTTGACGGACAAGACATACGATGTCATCATGAACGACTCGACATTTCCCGGCAAATCGGGCAGTTCCAGCCTTTATACCCGGGACCATTTCCTGGCTTGCCGTCGCCTTCTTAATGAGGGGGGCGTGATGTCCTCATGGGTTCCTTTCGAGATCAAATCTCGGGATTTTAAGAATATCGTCAAGACATTTCAATCAGTCTTTCCGCAGACTACGCTTTGGCTTGCCAACAACTGTCGGAACAAACACGCGCTGATAGTCGGCACGGTGAAACCCTTCGAGATAGACTTCGACAGGGTGGTCGAGTTGATGAGTATCCCGTCTGTGAAAGCCGACCTGGAGGAGATTCGGTTAAGCGACCCCTATGCGCTTCTGGGCAGCCTGGCGCTGAGTCCGGCCTCGGTCGATAGATACTGCTCCCTTGTCCCAATTAACAGTGACGACCATCCCATTCTCGAATTCTCAGCAGGTCGCTATCCTACGAGAACTGCTTACTGGGTTATCAATCACGCCGACTTCCTGCGGTTTCGGTCGAGCATCGTTCCCTACCTGTGTTTTTCGAGAACCGACGAGAGCCAATCGAATATCGTCAGGAAGACGATGGCACGTTACGAGAGCGCGGACATTCACGTGGACAAGGCGCGGCTCTGTGAACTCACAGACGAGGCGAGAGGAATACCAAAGATGTTTCGAATGCTCACGCTCGAGCAGCGGGAGGAGTATGAAAAGGCGCTCCAAATAAATCCTGATGATGCAAACGCGCGTGTGTTTCTGGCCGAGGGAGACGCATCTCTGCTCGCGCTCGAACAGTTGGCCGAGAGAGAACCCAAAAACCCGACAGTCCTTTTTGACCTGGGTCGAGCCTATCGCGGCCAGAGGCGGTACAGGAGGGCAATAGAGGCTCTGGCAAAGGCCGCGAACCTTGATGGGGAGAACACTCTCTACCAAAATGCCTTGCAGGAAACGCTCGATGAATCAAGAGACGCGGGCACGATGAATTCCAACGGTCTTCTCTCGCAGGATAGAGCAGCCAACTGAGTTTCGGACTCATTCTACTTCTCCTGCTTGTTTCTTTCCGACGTTTTCGGGCTTCCATTCCATCGGACGCGCGAAGAGCCGTTGTTTCCCCCCAAAATTGACAAACCCTTTGTGCTCTGGTATATTTTGATTTGCGGAGGGTTACGCACGGACTTGTGTCAGCGGAGGAGGGGTAGGCGACGGCTGATTGGCGGGAAAAAATTGCGGCATTAGTTCGTCACTTCCGCGAGGATGACCTTTCGCAGTTTCCTCCCCTGGCGAGAATCGCCGTGCTTCCCGTTCGGGTGTCGATTCGGGCGGTCGAGGAGTTTTTCGACGACCAATGTCTTCAGCGCGCGAGCGCGCTGGCGTTTGCAAGCCTGTTGGCGCTGGTTCCCGTCATCGCCATCTTCTTTTCCTTCCTGACGAGGCTCGAGGCGTTCAGCGAGATTCGGGTGACGGTGGAGGATTTCCTGTTCCGCAACCTGGTGCCCGCCCGCAGCGACGTCATCCGCGAGTATGTCACCCAGTACACCCGGAATGTGACGCTTCTTGGCGTTTTCGGCATAACCACCCTGTTCATAGTCGCCATATTCCTTTTCAACACCATCGAGCACACAATCAACGAAATCTGGCACGCGAAACAGAGGAGACCGTTCCGGAACAAGTTCACCGCCTTCTGGACCGTCCTGACTGCCACTCCGGTGCTCGTCTTCATTTCCTTTTACATCGCCGCAAAATTGACCGTCCAGCAGATCGACATCTTTTCGCTCAGGTTTCTGACATATCTTCTGAACTGGCTCGCGTTCTGGTTTGCCTATCAATTCATTCCATACACCCACGTTCGCATTCGAGCGGCGTTCGTGGGCGCTATAATCGGCGGCACGTTGTGGGAGCTTGCGAAGGGGGGTTTCAATTGGTACATAATCAACATGACCTCATTTGACAAGATATATGGCTCGCTCGGGGTCATACCGGTGTTTTTGCTATGGGTTTACCTCACTTGGGTGATAGTTCTCTTCGGGTCGGAAGTGGCGTATGCGGTTCAGTATCCGCAAGGTAAGAGTTCTGTCAGCCGCGCCGAATTGGCTCATTACATGGAATTCTATTCGGTTCGCACGATGGCCGAGATTGTGCGGTATTTCGGCGACGCCGAGCGCGAGGAGATAAACATCGAGGACCGGCTGAAGGATATCGGGATTCCTGCGGAAATCCTGGGAGAAATTCTCAACCGCCTATCCGAGAAACGACTGGTCTATTACACAGAGGACAAGGAATACGTTCTCGCGAGACACCCTTCCACCATAACGGTCCGCGAGGTCATCGAGGCCGTGTCCGACAACAGAATGAAAGCTCCCGAAGCCGTGGACGACCCGGTTTCGAGACGAGTGAGAAAGATGTTTCAGGAGGTCGAGGCCGGAGTGGACTCGGCTCTGGACGGGTTGAACATAGAAACTCTCGTCGAGGAGAGCGAGCGGTAAAGGCGAGTCTTCGGAAAATGAACAGGGAGGAGTGCGAACGGAGGTTGGAGCCGCGATGGGTTCGGTAATCGTGCTTTCGATGCTTATCGTCGCCACATTTGTTGTGCTCTGTTACCTATTCAATGAGTCGAGGGTCGAACTCGACGCCCCCACCATAGCCGCGATGGAGGCCCGCGCCGAGGCGATCGAGACGAGACGAGAGGATGAACGACTGGCCGAACAGAGGTCGTCCGCAGTGGAGAGGCGCGTCTGGGCGCAGTCGGACGAAGCTGAGGAGGCGGGCGTGAAACCGGCTCCGCTTGCTCCGGCGATGGATGCGACTGGCTACGAATATCGGGAGATGCTCAAGGAAGGGGGCGAAAACTATGTGCTCCCTCAGTGGATGGTGAATTTCTTCTCGAGCAGCGACATCTGTCACACGCTCGACCCGGCCGACAACGTGATGTTTGTCGCGAAGCTGAACGATGCGAGGAATGCGGAAACAGGCATCGTCGATTTCTCGGCCGACTGCGACATGAGCACGCAGACTATTGCGCTTAATTTGTGTTTCGGAGAGGGAGCCGCGGCGGAAACGTTGAGGACGAAATTCTACCTGTTCGAACGCGGCGACCTTTACGAACTCAACCGGTTGGCGCGCCAGAGCGAGGTGAGGATGGACATCCTGACGCGCGCGGCCGACTACACGTTGGAGTACGCGTGCACCATTCGCTCAAGACTGCCGCAGGCCGTATTGTCACAATTGAAAGACGTTCTCGCCAAGATTCCCACCTGAGTTCTTGACGATGCGATTAATGATTCTATTCACCTTGCTCTTCGTAGCTCTCACGCCAGACGAGGGTCCCATCGTGCTGTTTGAGGAGGGACTGAGTTATTCGAAAATTCGGTCTGAGCACGCTGGCTCAATGGAAGAACAGCTTGTCGGCTCTCCTTTCGACCGTCTTGGAAATTACTACACCATAGAGTCTGATCAGGATGAGGCAGACTCCCGTTCCGGCCAGGTGATAAAGAAACACACGTCATCCGGCCGGGAAAGCGTTTTTGCCAAGCTGAACGTGTCGGATGGCGTCGAAGCCAGGTTCGAGGCTCTGACTTTTGACCGGTCGGGAAACATGATCGTAGCCGTCTTAGTCGGAAAGGAAACGCCCCACTCGTTCTGGGAGAGGCGAGATTACTACCTCATCGAAGGAATGCCCGAGCCAGAGTATGTTAATCGACTACGATTCATGTTGGGTATCATTGTTTTACTTTTTGTTCTCGTATCTGCCTATAGGCGCTTCGTAATGTTGCGCTTCAGGAAGTCGCTGCCTCTTGCATAGAAACGTCACACTGGCATGTTGGAATAAATCGCATCGCTGTTCTCGGCCGAGCAGTCGATGAATCACAACGCACCTTCTGCATCGTTACCTGTTTCGACATTGAATTGCTCACGCATGGATGGGTTCGCACCTATCGTTCGCTTCCATTTTTCCTCACGTACCTGTGCGCTCTCTCTTAACAAATTCGGACAAAAATGGTATACTAAGATTGAGTTTTTTTTGGCAAATCGAAGTGTAACCCAGTTATCAGAGGGGCTAAAATGCATCAAGAAGTTTCACGACGCCGGTTTCTCGAAACCGTTGGAATAACCGGCGTGGCCGCATGCCTCGGCGCCGTCTCGGGCTGCGGCGGCGAGCCACAATTCGGACCAAAGAAACCGAGGGAAAACAAACTTTCAAGCGACCTGATAATCGTTAAGGGCGAAGACCCGAAAAAAATGGCGGAGACCGCGCTGGAGGCGCTGGGCGGCATCGACAAGCTGGTGAGGCCAAACGACATCGTCGTCGTGAAGCCGAACATTGCGTGGGACAGACTGCCCGAGCAGGCGGCCACAACTAATCCAGCGGTCGTCGGAGCGGTCGTTGCGCTGTGCTTGAAAGCGGGGGCGAAGCAGGTGAAGGTTTTCGATCGCCCGTGTAACGACGCCCGCCGGTCCTATGACACGAGCGGAATCGCAAAGGCGGCGGAGGAGGCGGGGGCATCGGTGAGTTTTGTGCTCGACCGAAAGTTTCGTCCGGTCCCGATTCCTCGGGGCGTGTCGATGAAGGAGTGGCCGATATATGAGGACGCCGCGCGGGCGGACGTGCTGATAAGCGTCCCGATCGCAAAGCATCACGGCATTTCCAGGCTGACTATGGGCTTCAAAAACATGATGGGCATCGCGGGCGGCAATCGCGGCAAGTGGCACCCCGAGATTCATCAACGCCTCGCCGACTTCGCAACCGTGACGGCGGTCGATTTGACCATCGTTGACGCCTACCGGATATTGACCAACAGGGGTCCGGCCAGCGGCACCGCGGCGGACGTGCGCCAGGAGGGCCTGCTGGTCGCCGGCATCGACCCGGTTGCGGTGGACGCTTTCTGCAGCACCATCTTCGGCCTTAAACCCCAAGAGGTTGGTATGGTGCAAAAAGCTTTCGAGCTCGGTCTGGGCGAGATGGACCTGAGCAAGATAAAACAGCAAAGGATAGAGTTGGCCTAGCCGCCTGCGCATTCAGTTTGATGAGAAACCTCAGACGCATTTCCCAGCTTACGTGCCTGGCGCTGTTCTTGTTTCTTCTCACGAGAGCTTCCTACCCGCTGACCGAGGCGTATCCCGTCGATGTGTTTCCCCGGCTCAGCCCGCTGCTGGGCGTCGTCGCGTCGGTCGCATCCCGCGGCGTGGCGACTGCTTTCTGGCCGGCGCTCTTTGTGGTTGCCGCCACGTTGATTCTCGGACGCGCGTTTTGCGGATGGGTGTGTCCGATGGGAACCACGCTGGACATCACCGACAAATTTTTTAGGAGAAAGCCCAATACCATCTCCGACAATAAGCCCAAACATCGCCGGTGGAAATTCGTGCTGCTCGCGTTCTTGCTCATCGGTTCCGTCTTCGGATTGCAGCTTGCCGGATGGTTCGATCCTCTCAGCTTGGTCACGCGGTCGTACGCGCTCGCGCTGCAGCCGTACGCGAATTTTGCGGCCGAGCAGATACTCGACCTCCTCTACTTGATACCCGCACTCGCTCCTGTTCTCTATCCGGTAGAGGAATTTCTGCGCAGATATATTCTCTCGTTCCAGCAGTTGGTCTTCTCTTCTCACCTCTTGTTCGCATTTATATTCCTTGGGGTCGTGGCGCTGGGCGCGCTCAACCGCCGCTTCTGGTGCCGGAGCCTGTGCCCGCTCGGAGGGTTGCTCGCGCTGCTCGGCCGGTACCCGGTCCTCCGCAGGAAGGTGAGCGATGAGTGCACTCACTGCCTCAAGTGCCAGCGGGCGTGCATGACCGACGCCATCGTCGATGAAGGCACAAAGACCGTTCGGGGTGAATGCGTCTATTGCTTCACATGTGAAGACATATGTCCGGAGGGGGCGATCAGTTTCTCCTTCAAGTCGAAGCTGCCCCAGAGCGTATCGGGAGGAGTGCTGAGTCGTCGCGCGTTCTTCACGACGACGATTGCGGGCGCGGCGGCACTCCCCGCGATGAGGCTCAACTTTGCGCGGAAATCGTTGTACCCCTGGGTTATTCGGCCGCCGGGCGTCGAGGACGAGCGCGCATTCCTCGCCAAGTGTGTCCGCTGCGGCGAGTGCATGAAAGTGTGCCTCAAGAATGCCCTCCATCCGGTGTTGCTGGAGGCGGGGGCGGAGGGGTTGTGGTCGCCGAGGCTGGTTCCGCGCGCGGGGTATTGCGAGTACAATTGCACCCTCTGCGGCCAGGTGTGTCCCTCGGGCGCCATTCCCGAGCTCAGCCGCGAGCAGAAACATAATGTGCGAATGGGCACGGCGCATTTCAACAAGAACCGCTGCATCCCCTGGGTTGCGTACGACAGGTGGAACGAAAAAAGCGAGTGGTCGAAGGAATACAACTGCGCCGTCTGCGAGGAACATTGTCCGACCCCGAAGAAGGCCATACAGTTTTCCGACGTCACCGTCCACACCCCCGATGGTCCCCAGACAATTCGGCGGCCGGTAGTCGTGGAGGAAGAATGCATAGGATGCGGCATATGCGAATACGTGTGCCCGCTCGATGGCCCTGCGGCGGTCAGGGTGATTTCGAGGAACGCCGCAAGAGAGATCGGGCAAGCCGGGGGCACGCCCGAAGAAATCATAAATACCTATTGAGCCCCAATCGAGCGAATAATTATAAATTTAATCTATAAATAGTAGAAAAGTCCACCCACAAGAACTCCTTTTATCGTTTCCAGTTTCACGAATCGCGCCGCCCCGAGTCCGTCCCATAATTTGTAAAAGTTTCGTGTTTGACAACAAGATATGGTGGTATCGGGGCGAGATTGCCCTTGAATTTTGTGGAAATTCGTGTATAATTAGAGAGATATGTCATGCGGCATTTCATGGTGCGAACGATAGGGGGTCATATTGACCCCCACACGCTTATGGCGGGGCTGTGGCCGAGCCCCCAGTGGAGCCGGATGCTCATGTATTCGGTGATTATCCATCTCTGTATCGCGACCTCGCTGATTCTTTTCCGGGCGTTCAATCTTTCCTTCAGGAGACTTCCGGCGGTCGTTTACAGCGTGGACCTTGTGGAGTTCGAGCGGCCAAAGCCCCCGCCCGTCAAGAAGATTGCGACGCCCGTTCCCAAGAAGGTTGAAGAACCGAAACCAAAGCCCAAGCCCAAGCCCGAGCCGAAACCGGAGCCCAAGCCGGTGGTGAAGAAAGAGACATTGCCGCCCGAAAAAAAGGTGGAGGTACCGAAAGTGGTCAAGCCTCCGGCGCCCAAGAAAAAACCGCCCGAGGTGAAAACGGAACCGCCTCCCCCCAAAAGGGAAGAACCTCCGCCGGAGCCCGAACCAATCGAAGTCGCAAAGGCGGTCGAGCCTGCGCCCGAGCCGGTGGCCTCGAGCACGGTGAATCTCGATGCGGATTTCATTACACCCGAGCTCAAGTGGTACATCGAGGTGATAAGACGCAAGGTGTGGCAGAATTGGATAGATCCCCGGCACGCGCTGCCGCCCGGCACACATGCCCGCGTGGTGATCCGCTTCGAGATTGGGCGGGACGGCAACTTCGCCTCGACCCCGGTGGTTCTCGAATCTTCGAGTATTTCTCTTTTCGACCAATCCGGATACCGCGCCGTCATGAGGTCGGTTCCGTTTCCGCCGCTTCCCGAAGGCTACGTCGGAGACAAGCTGGGCGTGCGTTTCGGGTTTGAATATGGAGAGAGCGCATGATTCGTCGAATGGTCGCATCGGCTTTGCTCGTCGCCCCGCTGCTCTTTTGCGCCGCCACGGCGCTGGGCCAGGGTGATATAATCATAGATATCCATGAGCCGGGCACAGCGAAAATAAAGATCGGTGTTCCACCGCTCACAAGGGACCCCGCTTCGGCCGGGCTCGCACGACCGGATGCGGGCGAAGAGTTCATCCGAGTGGTTCGCGACGACCTCGATTTTAGCGGCCTGTTCCAGGTCTTCACTACGCCTCCCATAGGGAGTGGGTCTGCCGGAAGTGCATCATCGTCCGTGCCTCTGAAGGCGTGGATACCGCTCGACGTGCAATCGGTTGTCCAGGGCGAATACAGGCAGGTCGGCGACAGGATAACCTTCGAGTGCGCGTTGTTCGACGTCGAATCCGAAACGCGCATCGTCGGACGGCGTTACAGGGGCACGCCGGGCGAGGTCAGGTCGATTGCTCATACGTTCGCCGATGAGATTGTTTACCGCTACACGGGAAAGCGGGGCGTCGGGCATACCTCCATCGCCTACGTGAAGGAAAAGGCGGGGCACGAAGAAATTTATATCATGGATTACGACGGCTACAACTCGTATCAGTTGACGTATGATAATTCCATAGCGCTTTCGCCCGACTGGTCGCACGACGGCAAAAGAATCGCCTTCACATCCTACAGGGACCGCAACCCCGATGTGTACATCGTGGATTTGGGGGAGAAGAAGTATGGCCGCGTGTCCGGCTATATCGGGCTGAATACCACACCCGCGTTCTCGCCCGACGGCAAAACGCTCGCCCTCACGCTCAGCAAGGATGGTAATCCGGAATTGTACCTGCTCACCCTCAAGACGGGTGAGCTTACGAGGCTGACGCGCAATTCGCGGATCGACACCTCTCCCGCCTGGTCGCCCAACGGACGGGAGATCGCGTTTGTCTCGGACCGGTCCGGCTCGCCCCAGATTTACATCATCGACCGCGAGGGCGTCAATCTGCGCAGGCTCACCTATTCCGGCTCGTACAACACCTGCCCCGCGTGGTCGCCTTCGGGAGACAGGATAGCGTATGTCTCGATGGTAGGCGGCAGGGGCGAGATATTCACCATCAGTCCCACCGGTTCGGGCATGAGGAGACTGACGTTCAACGGGGGAAACGAAGACCCGTCGTGGTCGCCCGATGGCAGGTACCTGGCCTACAGTGCGAAGGAAGGCGGTCACCAGGATATTTACCTCATGAGGGCCGACGGGTCGGGAAGAAAACGCGTCACGTCCGGAGGGGGTGATAATATGTCTCCTGCATGGTCGCCCTGAAATCCTTTGGGGCGTCCTGAGGTTGTCATAGCCGTGAGGAAATCAAGCATGTCGAAACAAAAGAACTACGAGGAGGGAACGATGCGCCGACAAATGTTGGTGTTGATGTTCTGCATGATTTTTCTCTCTGCTCTTGGAATGTTGACAGGATGCGCCCGTAAGGGGAAGCCCGTGTCTGCGAAGTTTCCTGGAGCAGAGCCGGCAGCGACGCAGGTTAGTCCTGAAGCCACACGCCCTGGCGAACCCATGCTGGGCGAAGGAGGAATGGAAGGGTTTGAAGAGGGTGAACTGCCCATTCAGCAGACGGAGCTCGCTCGCGATCTCCTTTTCGAGCAGGCGAGCCGGGAGCTTCAGACTATCTATTTCGACTATGACAGCTCCGTGCTCAAGCCGGCGGCAAAGGCGAGCCTGGAAAAGGGCGCCGTGTGGCTGAAGCAGAATCCCAGTGTGAACGTCCAGATCGAAGGGCATTGCGACGAGCGGGGCACCAACGAGTATAATCTGGCCCTGGGCGAGAGGCGCGCGCTGGCGGCCAGACGCTACCTGGTCAGCCTCGGCATAAATCCGGACCGGGTATTCACGATTAGTTACGGCGAGGAAAGGCCCGCAGTGGAAGGTCACGACGAGTCGGCCTGGAAATATAACAGGCGCGACGAGTTTAAGGTATCCTTCTGAGCCTGCGCTTTCCATGGGGCAGGCTCGCCGGCTCGCGGGCGGAAGGGAGGATAGATGCCACATTCAACGAATAAAGCCTGGCTGATTCTGATTTGCATACTCTCTTACTTCTCCATGGGACAGGCCGGCTGCCAGACGACGTCTCAGCAGGACATCGTGTACATACGGTCCGACATGGTGCGCGTCAAGCGCGACATAGAAGAGATCAAACAGAGGCTTGGCTCGTCCGCTCCCACGGCATCTGGCGACATCGTGAGGAATCAGGCTGCGCAGGGAGAGGCTTTGCTGCAGCTGCAGGAGGGCCAGCAGCGAACGGAGAGCAGAATCGAGGAAACACGATACGAGATTGCGGCTCTGAGACAGGAAATCACCAACCTCAAGCTGAACCTGATCAACCAAATGGAGGCACTGAGGATGGGTGAGAAAGGGGCTGTTGTCCGCCCACAGCCTTTACAGCCCGCGCCGACGCCGTCCCAGGTTCCGAGCGCGTTGCCGTCGGCTCCGTCGGTTCCTGCTCCGACGGCTCCCGTGAAACCGACGCCGCCCACGCCGCCAGCAGCGTCACCGACGCCGGCCGCGCCTCGCGCTGCGGCAACCGTTCCCAGAGCCGAGCCGCCTCAGCCTCCGGAGCCGATCGATTACACGAAGCTGTACGATACGGCCTACGAGGACTACGTGCGGCAGAGCTATTCGCTTGCGCGCAACGGCTTCGAAGAGTATCTCCGGCGGTTCCCCGACACCGACCTCGCCGACAACGCGCAGTATTGGATAGGCGAGTGTTACTACGCCGAAGGGAAATATGAAGAGGCCGCGGAGGCTTTCAAACAGGTGATAACTCGCTATCCGACCGGCAACAAGGTGCCGAGGGCCATGCTCAAGGCGGGCTTCGCGCTGCTGCAGTTGGGAAGGGACGACCAGGCCAGGGCCATGTTCCAGCAGGTCATCGATGCATATCCGCTCTCGAGCGAAGCCGATCAGGCCAAGACAAAGCTGAAGAAAATGAGGTAGAGAACGGCTTCATAAGAGCCGGAATTTGACAAGGAGGCGTCGCACACATATACTATTTCAGTGGGGGCGCTTAGCTCAGTTGGTGGAGCGCTGCGTTCACATCGCAGAGGTCACTGGTTCAAGTCCAGTAGCGCCCACCTTTTTCCGTGAAATGCCAGGTGGTGCCACCTGTTGCCTGGTCCTGCCGGAAGCCCTTCTTCTGGAATGGATTGCAGATGTCTTATCCAGTGATTCCCCTGCTTCGTGTTGTCAGGAGCTGTCCTTTCCTGGCCCGAAAAGCCAGATTTTTTTGGCATATATGGTGCAATGGTCGCTGTCTCATCCGGAATACTTTCCCCTCTTTGGGCGAGAACCGGCAGAGCTTCCGCTGCGGCGACCCGGTCGATGATTTCGAGGTGCGTGTATGTCTTCATCGTCTGCTGAATATCAGAATGGCGAAGCTCGCCCACACCCACCTCTTGTAGCGCTTCTTCCAGTTGGCACTACGGGTAATGAGACGGTAACAGAAATGTCATCAAGGTGTGGCAACCACGCGCCCGCCGCACCGAAGTTATCCACATTCATACACGCCCGACCCCTCCGCCAC